>CAZGXV010000070.1:0-2199 GCA_964529725.1 uncultured Roseibacillus sp. | reverse complement strand
ACGATCCATAAGAATGCCTCAGTTTAGAGCCTCTTCTTGCGAGCGCGAGGGAAAAGAAAAAGGAAAGGCGGCTCCTTTCTAACAGATAAACTTTCAACAGATTTAGAGGGCAATTTTTCACCAAAAAAACCGCCATTTCCGAAAGGAAATGACGGTTCGTCAGATTTAAATGCTTTTGATGATTACTCGGCAGGCATGATCACGGCGTCGATGACGTGGATTACGCCATTGCTTGCCTTCACGTCGGTAGCGACCACGTTGGCTCCGTCAATTGTGACTTTGCCATCCTCGACTTTAACGTCTGCCTTGGAGCCTTCGACAGTCTCAACTTCCATCGTCTTCACATCGGCGGCCATCACTTTGCCGGAGACAACATGATACTTGAGAATGGAAGCCAACTTTTCCTTATTTTCTGGTTTGAGAAGTGTTTCGACGGTGCCCTCAGGAAGCTTCTCGAAGGCCTCATTGGTAGGTGCGAACACAGTGAATGGGCCTTCACCTGAAAGAACTTCTGCCAATCCGGCAGCCTTTACAGCGGCGACTAAAGTGGTGAAGTCCTCGTTGCCAACAGCGACTTCGACAAGGTTCTTTTCGGCCTTAGCCTCCATCTTTTCCTTCTTATCGCCATGATGCTCGGCGGTCAGACTTGTGGCTGAGAAAAGACCGAATCCAAGGGCTGCGATAGTAACTAGTTTTGCTTTCATTTTCGTATTGATTGTTGGGGAGCCTTCTTGCTGAAGACGGAGCAACCAACACCAGTTTCGAGGTCTGTCTTGGGAAAAATTGTGGTCACCCAACCCTGTCAGAAAAAAATATTTTCAACCTCTTTTCGTCTCTTAGAGCTCGTCGAAAGAAATTTGACATCGCCGCATTTAGCCAGTCGTTTTTCCACCCCGGTGCTGATAGCTGACCCCAAGAAAGCTTCGACTGGTTGGTTCTAAAGCGCCTTTTGTAGGGCCTTTCTTACGGGTGACTGGATGGGGAGCTGTTCGAGTTCTGCTAACGGCACCCAAGTTTCTCCCTTCCTCAGCCCACCTGGCACAGCGGCAGTCACCTCGTAGAGATGAAGGGTCACTCGGTGCTTGGTGATGGCATACTTGCTCGTTTGCAAAAGACGAAGGTCGGCGACTTCCTCCTTGTTGCGCAGCGGCAAGCGGTAAAAGCCTTTGCGCCGGGTCCCCTCCTCCTTCGCCAAGAGCACCTGCCCGGGCTCGCGAGCTAGGATGGCATGCTCGATGACTTCCACCGTCTTGGCCTTCTTTTTCTTTCGGGGCAGACTTTCCGGATCCGCAGTCCGACAGAATTGGGCAAGGGGACATTGCAGGCAGAGTGGCTTCTTTGGTTTGCAGAACACCTGTCCCACTTCCATGAGGGCTGAGTTGTAAAGTCGCGGCTGTCCATGGTCTAACAAAGTCCGCGCCCAGTCCCAAAGCTGCTTCTTCCCCACCGTGGAATCAATCTCGGTGGCATCGTCAAAGAGGCGGGCCAGCACGCGTGCGACATTCCCATCGACAATTGCGGCCGGTTCGTTGAAGGCGAAACTAGCAATGGCTCCCGCAGTATAGGGGCCGACCCCGGGGAGCTCTTCGAGGTCCTCGGCTGAACGAGGGAATTGGCCTGCCCAATCATGAAGAACCGCTCGTGCCGTTTTTTGTAGATTGCGAACGCGGTTATAATAACCCAACCCTTCCCACGCCTTGAGTAGCTGCTCTTCAGAAGCCTTATCGATAGCCTTGAGATGAGGAAACTCCTCGACAAAGAGTTCGAACCTTCGCCCAGACTTGACCGCGCCAACGGTGGTTTGTTGAAGCATGACTTCCGAAATCAGAATCTGCCAGGGGTCAGAGGTTCTGCGCCAAGGATGGTCCTGGCCTTCTTCTCGAAACCAGACCAGCAAGGCTTCCCGAAAAGGGCCAGTCTCCTCAAGGGGATCGAGCAGATAATCAGGCTTGAGCACGGAGGAGTCTGCCCCTTGATTGGGATTGTCAGCAAGCCCAACTCTCAGCCGATAGTCCTCTCGCCACAAGGGCGTCACCCCCCCCCAAGGCAACCAAGCTAGGGACCAAGTTTCTCTCTTTAGCCAATTCTTGGACCAAGAGGGATAGGATGAATTGGATTTTTGGATGGAAAAACCTGAGCCGCGAATTTTTGAAGGGAATGGCACTTCAAAACTCGGCTCAGAACGATGAGTTTGAATTC
>CAZGXV010000069.1:0-16660 GCA_964529725.1 uncultured Roseibacillus sp. | reverse complement strand
CTACTGAACAACAGTCTCGCCCAACTTGCGGCGGTCGTATTGTTCTTTGATCCAGTGGTAGGTTTTCTCCATACCAGTGACCAAGTCGATTTCTGGCTCCCAGCCTAGCTTTTGTTGGATCTCCGTATTGTCAGAGTTGCGACCACGGACCCCTTGGGGAGCATCCAAATTGTAATTTCGCTTCACTTTGACGCCTGCAATGTTTTCAACGATGTCCAAGAGACCGTTGATTGTGACGAGTTCACTGCGACCAAGGTTAAGAGGATCGGTCACGTCGGAAGCCATCAACTTGTCGATGCCTGTCACGCAGTCGTCGATATACATGAAGGAGCGTGTCTGCTCGCCATCGCCCCAAATTTCCATCTCAAGCTCACCTTTGTCGATGCACTCAATGACTTTGCGACACATGGCTGCCGGTGCTTTTTCGCGGCCGCCATCCCATGTTCCAAAGGGACCATAGACATTGTGGAAGCGATAGACCTTGGAGATGAACTCGAAGTCTTCTTCGAAGTTCTTACAGAGGCGCTCGGAGAACAACTTTTCCCATCCATAACCGTTCTCAGGCATGGCTGGATAAGCATCTTCTTCTTTGAGAGCCACGACCTCGGCATCGGTCTGCTTGAAGTCAGGGTAGATACAGGCACTTGAGCTGTAGAAGTAATCCTTCACTCCTTGGTCTTTGGCAGCCATCAACATGTGAGTGTTGATGAGAACGCTCAACATACAGAGACTCCGGTTGTTTTCGATGAAACCCATGCCACCCATGTTACAAGCGAGGTTGTACACTTGGTCACAGCCTTCCATCACTTTGTAACAGGGCTCTTTTTCCTCCATGTTTGCAACGTGGTTTTCCGCGTTTTCGTGAAGCTGATACCACTCGTCGAGGGGTTTGATATCTGCGACCACGACTTGGTTTCCACGCTCAATATGACTCTTGGCGAGGTGACCACCGATGAATCCTCCGCCACCGGCGATTAATACTTTTTTGCTCATTGCTTGTCTTCTGGGGTAAACTGACAGTTTTTAAAATTGAATAGTCAGCGGACGTTTACATTACCCAAGCGTCCGCCATTGGTCAATCTTCGAAAAAAGGACCAGGATTTGGCGTTGCGAACTGCGCGGCACGGGACTCATAAATGATAATTCAGGCAAGAGTTCAATAAAAAATGAACCGAAGCGACTAGCCCGCCTTTTCTCTGACTAGGAGAGAAAACACGTCAATTTCCACTGGTCGGCTTTCCCCCATGAGTTCGAGAAGAACCCGGACTCTTTCCTGAGAAGGAAGGACCTCCAAGATGACTCCCTCGACGCCTCGGAAAGCCCCGTCGACCATCTCCACTTCGTCCCCCACCCCAAGCTTCCGCTGTATGGGCAAGATGTTTTGCCCATCTTCGTTGGCAGCAAAATCTTTTTGGAGCTCTTTGACAAACGACTCCGGCACTTCGGGGAGGACTCGGCCAAACTGCACTGCGCCGCTGATCCCATTGAGGTGCAGTATCTCACGTAGATGGGTGGGGACATCAAACTTGGCAAGGAAGTAGCCTGGAAAAAGCGGCTCAACCCACCAGATCACTCCGCGGCGAGTGGGCTTCTTGAACTTAATACGCGGACAAAAAACCTCCATTTCGCCACGAAAGTGATGGTTGAGAGCGGCGGCCGCGATATGCTCACGTTTTGTCTGCGTGCGGAGACAATACCACTTGGGGTCTAAGTCCTTTTCGTCGGAACTCATTCTCCTAAAAATCTTTGCAGAATCGGCAATACCATCTGCCCCTTATGCGACCAGCGCTCCAACTTCTCTAAGCGCTCTTGGATGAAAGCACGTTGTTCCGGATCTGCCTCACGATCAGCGATTTCTTGCAAGCCGTCCATTTTCTCTTCGCCACTGCGCAAATGAGGCCGGATTTGATTGCGAATGAAGCCACCGACCAAGCGTTTGAGATTCAAATTCGCTTCAAAGTAGGTTCGGCGGGAGTCGGGCCCTTTGACCTCGTTGAGAGCTCCCAGCGCTTTGAGAAGATTCAATCCTTGGCTGGCAGAACCTTTGCTAATCCCGAGTCGTGCTACGAAATCCGCTTGTGCCAGGGGCTCACGAGAGATGAACAGAAGCCCGTAAATTTCACCCACGGAGGGAGGCAACCCCAACACCCTGACGCCATCGCAAAAATAGGCAATGGCTGCGCTTTCCATCTCCGAAAGGCTCGACTGGGAATTAACAATCGTCTCAGACACGACTGAGAGAATGACAAAAATGATAGCAAGTTCAATATTTTTTGAACTTAGCCTGCCCAACGTCCCACGGCAGCCTCTAACTCGGGACCGCTTTGCACCCAAAACTCTTCTCCCACCTCCACAGTCGCTCGCTTTCCTGCTCCGTTAAGAACGTGCAATAAGACCGGGGTCTTTCCAGGGTGAAGCGCCAACACATCGCGAATTTTTTCCAAATCTTCCCGATTATTACGCGCCACTCTGACCTGAAGCTCTAGGAGCGCATTTTTCCCGTTTGCTTTGGCACGGGCCGGCTTGAGTTCGCGGAATTCGCTCCCGGTTAATCGCCGCTGCTCGGTGCGGTCGTCGATTCCGATCGCAGCCTTGAACTTGATAATTTTCCCAGCCTCCATCAGCCCCGCTTCCCGAGCCGGGCTGTAGCTCTCTGCCCAGCACATCATCTCCCGACTTCCGGTAAAGTCCTCAACAACGAGAATACCGAAGGGTTTTCCCATCTTAGTGGTGCGATGTTCTACGCTACGAATCATCCCCGCAAAGGCAAAACGCTTGCGACGATCCACCTTTCCCCGCCCATCGGTGAGGTCGAGCTCATCCACTAGGCCGAGCTGCTCGAATTTGTCAGAGTCAATCAATCCGCGGAACTGGTCGAGGGGATGACCGGTGACGTAAAAGCCCAAGAGCTCTTTCTCCTGCTCCAGCCGTTCTTCCTTCGGCCACTCCTGAACAGCTGGGCCAGCGACTTCCGATACGGGTTCCGGAGTGCCCACAAAGTCCATGCTATCAAACAAGGCTCCTTGCCCGGCGGCTTTATCGCGCTGGGCCGAACTGGCCGAAGCCACCACCATTTCCAAGCGCCCGAACATCCCCGCCCGCGTTTCTCCGGTCCAATCAAGGGCGCCCGCCTTCGCCAAGTTTTCCAGAATGCGTTTGTTTACAATTTTGGAGTCCAGGCGATTGGTGAACTCTTCGAGAGATTCAAATGCTCCCTCCTCTTCCCGGCTTGCGATCGCTTTGGCCATCGCTGCCTCTCCCACGTTTTTGATGGCTGCCAAACCGTAGCGGATGGCTTGGCAACCGTTCGCCTTCTCTGGCGCAAAGCGCAGCTGCGAGCGGTTCAAATCCGGGGGCAAAATCTCAATCCCCATCCGGTGGCACTCGGCCACGAAGACGCCGATTTTATCGGTATTGTTAATTTCGTTAGAAAGGAGGGCAGCCATGAACTCGACCGGGAAATTCGCTTTCAAGTAGGCCGTCCAATAGGAGATATGTCCATAGCAGGCCGAGTGCGATTTGTTGAAACCGTAACCCGCAAAGTTTGCGATTTTATCGAAAATTCGGTTCGCCAGCTTGGCATCAATGTCGTTGACCTCTTTGGCCCCCTTCACGAAAAGATCGCGTTGCTTGGCCATCTCCGAGGGCTTCTTTTTACCCATTGCCCGGCGCAAAATATCCGCACCACCGAGGGTGTAGCCGGCCAACATTTTGGCCGCGTTTTGCACCTGCTCCTGATAAATCATGATGCCATAAGTATCGCCACAGATTTCTTCTAACAGAGGATGCTCGTAGACCGCCTTTTGACGTCCCTCCTTGACCTCAATCATCTCGTCGATGAACTGCATCGCACCCGGGCGGTAGAGCGCAAGTAGGTCGATGATGTCTTCAATCTTGCGCACCCCATAGCGCTTGCAGGTCTCGGTCATCCCCCCGGACTCCAGCTGAAAGACGCCCATCGTTTCTCCCCGGTCAAGCAGGTCGAAGGTTGGCTGGTCATCGAGGGAAATCGTCCGAATATCGAAGTCGGGAGTATGCTTATGGATGTGGTCCACCGCATCCTGAATGACAGTCAAGTTCTTCAGTCCCAGGAAGTCCATTTTGAGCAAGCCCACCTCGGTGATGGCCCCCATATCGTACTGGGTCACCACCTCACCCTCGTTGCCTCGAGTGAGCGGAACATGCTCGTCGAGATCGCGGTCTCCAATCACCACTCCGGCAGCGTGAATACCCACGTTGCGGGTCAGGCCTTCCAGCTTCAGGGCATGGCCCCACAGCTCGCGATAGCTACTACTGCCTTCCACCATTTCGCGCAGCTCTTCCTTGGAGTCGAATTCGCCCTTCAGCTTCACCCCTGGCTTCGCTTCGATCATCTTCGCGAGCCGATCTCCATCGCCGTAACTCAACCCCATCACGCGCGAGATATCACGCAGCACGCTCTTCGCGCCCAAAGTTCCGTAGGTGATGATGTGAGAGACACAACGCTCGCCATACTTCTGGCGCACATACTCAATGACCTCGGCGCGGCGGCTTTGGCAAAAGTCGATATCGACATCGGGAGGGCTCACTCGCTCAGGGTTGAGAAAGCGCTCGAACAAGAGCCCGAAACGCATCGGACAGATGTCGGTAATGGCGAGGGTGTAGGCTACCAGCGAGCCCGCCGCCGAGCCGCGCCCAGGGCCAACTGGAATCCCCTGATCGCGCCCCCATTGAATGAAGTCTGCTGTGATCAAGAAATAGCTCGCAAATCCCAGCTGATTGATAATTCCGATCTCATAATCGAGCCGATCCTCCAACACCTGCTGCATCTCTTCTGGTGACTTTTCCAGATGCGCGGCGAGATGCTCTAATCGCCCGTCGGCATAGCGTTCCGCCATTCCCTCCTCGCACACCTTCCGAAAGTATTCTTCCCGGGGCGAGCCATCCGGAGCATCAAACTGAGGATACTTTTCCGAACTGGTCGCATCTAGGTGCAAGGTGACATTGCATCGCTCCGCAATTTCTAGAGTGGCATCGCAGGCTTCTGGATAATCCACGAACAACTCGCGCATTTCTGCTGCAGTCTTGAAGTGGACCTCGGGGGAATACCGCATGCGGTCGGAATCGAAGAGCAGCTTACCGGTGCCGATACAGATCATGACGTCGTGTGCCTCATGGTCTTCTCGATTGAGAAAGTGGACATCATTCGCTGCCACCAGCTTGAGCCCTCGCTCCTTAGCCAACTTCACTAAGACCGGCCTCACCGTGGCTTGGTCCTCCAGCCCGTGATCATGCAGCTCGACGTAGAAATTTTCTTTTCCGTAAATCTCCTCGAGCTCGATGAGAGTTTCCCGGGCCTTGTCCTCATCACCTTTCAGGATCCACTCGTTCACGGGACCACTGATGCAGCCGCTCAAGCAAATCAGCCCCTCCGAAAACTCACGCAAAACCTCTCGGTCCACCCGGGGCTTACCATAATAGAGCCCATCCAAGTGGCCTCGGGTCACCAGCTTGGTTAAATTGGCCCAACCCACGTTGTTTTCCGCCAAAAGGGTCAAATGCGTGGCTCGCTTCCGGCCTGGCACTTCCTTCTTTTCGTCCAACCCGAAGGGTGCGAGGTAAATCTCGCAACCGAAAATCGGCTTCACCCCAGCATCTTGGCATTTGAGCCAAAAATTAATGGCCCCATAGAGATTACCGTGATCGGTCATTGCTACAGCGGGCATCCCTAGGTCAGCAGCCCGCTTGGCCAAATCTCCTATCCGAATAGCCCCATCCAAGGTCGAATACTCGGTGTGTAAATGGAGATGGACAAAGGAATCGGCAGACATCCCCCCATCCCTAAATCCCCTCTCCAAACGAGGCAAGCATCGGCACCGTTTTATTCCTGAAAATATACGCGGATAGCTCCCGCTAACGTGCTTCTTCGCGAGACCATCTGGGGTGCAGCACCCTCTTGAGACATTCCTTTTGCAAAAATGCTCTCTCTTTTGCGAATGGCTTGGAAGAGCTTTTCGCGCTGCTCCGAGAAGAAAATCCCACGCTCTTTGAGCCGGAGTTCACTGGTTCGGCCCCAGCCTCCGAGCTTCTCACTTGGTTGGCTTTAAGAAGATTCGGTTTTCGCGGTAGGTAATAACGGCTTCGAGTTCGCGCATGTAGTCAGCTCCGAACAAGCCGACATAATCGAGTTCCTTGTCGTCGGCATCTCGGGTCAGGTCGGTAGCTAGCAATCTCCGGTTTGTGAGGACAGCGTCACCTAGGGTAATCTTATCAATCTTAGTGGCCGCAGCTGGAGCCTTGCCTCCGATCCCACGCACTTCCTTATCCATGGGACCGACTTCGCAGCCATATTCTTTCGCCCAATGCAGATGCAACAGACTGCTATCGGCACCGGTGTCAATTAGCCACACCACATCGTGATCATTGAGAGTGCCGTCCACGGTGATGTGGTTGCCCCGGCGCTTGTATTGAGAGGATTGATAGGATCGTAGCTCCAACAACTCCTCGATAGTGAGAGAGCGACAGTGCTGGAGGAAAAAGGCCCCCTCTTCGCTCCACTTGAAAATATACTGCCCGTCTTCGGGTGAAAACCGACTAAGTGGGTATTGCTGAGTGGTCCCATTGACCAGCGCCAAGGTCACCACGTTGGCATTCTTGGTCGTAATCTTGCCACGCAAGGTTGAACCATCCTTGAGCTTAAAGATACGAAAGCTCAAATCCTCATCAGTTTCCGCGTCCACAGTATTCTGGTCCGATAAGTCTGGCCGAAAAAAGATGCGGCGCTCCTTGTAGTCGATGACCGCTTCGAGTTGCTCCAACAAATCAGCACCCAGCAACATGTCTTCGGTCTGGCTTAACTTCTTCTCAGCCTCGGTCAAATCCTCGGCCATATCGGCAGCCAATATACGAAGGTTTTTGAAAGCCGACTCTCCGAAAGTGAGGGAATCGACATCAGTCCAAGCTGCCTCCGTCTCTCCTGCTACTCCATAGACCTTCTCGGTCATGGGTCCGATCTTACAATTGGTGCGCCTTGCGCCATCCAGGTGCAAGAGGCTTTTGTAGGCCCCGGTATCGACCAGAAACTTAGCTTCAACCCCATTCATTTTCCCCGGGATAATAATGCTGTTACTCTTGAGCTCGTACTTGAAGGACTCATAGCCGCGCAGTTCCAACAACTGCCGCACAGTCAATCCTCGGCACTCGCGAAGGAAGACCGCTTTGTCTCGGTTCCAACTAGAAACATAGTCCTGATCAGACGCGCTCAACTTTTCTGCTGGGAAGGTCGTTCGCTTGCCATTTTTTAGCAAAAGAGTGACCTTGTTGTCAGCCTTGTCGATGAGAACAGCTTCGATTTCTTTCCCGTTAGAACCTGTAAAGGTACGGTATTCCTGCTGAAGAGTATCACCCGGCAGGGAAACCAGCAAAGAAAGGAAGAGCGCTGCGAAAGTCGTTTTCAATTTCATGGGAGAAATAAGCAGAGGTTCACTTGAAGTCGCGGCTCAGGACAAATTCCTTCCAATCCTCCTGCAGAGCATCGACAGAATCGAAGCCAAAGATGGCAGCAATTTCGACACCCTCTGGAATCTGCTTGTTAGACTCAACGCGTCGCACCATTTCCGCAAAGCTCGAGATACGTTCCGCATTACTATTCATATAGTAGGCAAAGGAATACATCACCACGAGGTTCTCTGGACTCAGGGCTCCTTTTTCCCAAGAAAGCATTTGGTTAAAGTTCAACTTCACCTCGTCTTTTTTAACCAGCTTTCGCAAGGTTTTAGCCCAAGAAGTTCCATCCTGAAATCCCCGCGCTTCCGCAATCTCGTCGCCCTCGTAGTCATCCGCGGAGAGCATTGAGGTGCCGGAGCGACCTGCGAGTTGAATCTCCTTGAAGTAGGCATAACCGGTCATGATCGCGAAATATCCTTTGGGTGAAATGTCACTCTGCCCACCCATTTGTTTGGCCAATAAGTTCGAAGCAATGGTGTGAGTCGGAAACGGGCCAAACACTTTTCGAAAGGCCTTTGAGCTCGAGTCTTGGATGCGAAGTACACGCGCGCGATCAAAGACGTTGTATCGCTCTTGGACATCGGGGGGCAAAAGGCAGCTCACTCCGGCAACCCGGTCCCACAATTGCGAGAGTTCATTGGCTGGTTTTTCCTGACCGAGCTCCCGCAAGTAAGGGATATACCACTTTCCCATCGCAGAGTAGAGGCCTTCGTCCTCGATGAGAAAAATCACCATCTTCTTATCGCCCCAATCCTTGCGGAAGTTCATGTGCTGAAAGGCCATTCCATGCCACAGACGTTCTGAAATCTCGGCCACCGCATTGGGCCGGGCTTTGCCGGCAGTGGCGATCAAGAAGTGATCGCTCTCCATAAGATCGAAAATGAGTTCGGTATCCTCCTCAAAGATAAGTTGCTGCTCAAGACGCTTAAATTGCTTTTTGTCGAGACGCACATCAGTCTCGGGCACTCCCAACTTGACCGAAGTGAGAATTTCCTTGGGCTGGTCTGCGTATTCAACGAGATGTTGCCGATCTGCTAGGCTGAGGTCGGCAATTTTGATTTTAATTTCCTTGGGCTCCTGAGTCAGCAGGACCGCAGAGTCGCCGTCCACGCCAGTCAGCTGCGCCTCAATGGTCGAACCTTGGCGAGAGGTCCAGACTCTCAAGTCAGCCGCTTGAAGCAGTAAACTGCCCAATACAATGTAAACCAAAATCCCTTTTTTCATCACTAGCAGGTTGAAGAAATCGAACAGAAGTGTCGATGAGTAAAAGCACGCTTTCGGTGGTCTAAAATCGTTAAAAGTCCTATTTTTGACGAATTTATTTAAGCGGCTGCGGCCATTTGTTCAAAAATCTCGAAATATTCGGATTTTTTCGGGAAGACTGAACCCTTGAAATGAAAGGAGAAATCGGCCTCCGAAACTAAAAAACGTTACATCTTCCATTTTTTGTAATGACAATGTCCCCTTTCTTGTATTGCATCAAGAAGTGGAAGGGATTTTCAAACCCATGATTCCTTCTCAAAAAAATCACTTGGTGTGTGCGTAGCCGGTCGGTAGTGTCTTCAAAACCACTGCCGACCGCTTTTTTTTTGAGATGCAGGCAGTCTGATTTGAGCCAGAAGTTCTTGGTAAACTTCTGAACCAGAGTCTTTTCCAAAGAAAAACTCAAGCATTCTAGCGCGCGAATTTCTCTAAGCGACTGACTCGTCTTCTTCCCACTCGCTCGCGCGACGACTGCGGCCCGCGATGAAGTCTAGGAGCACTTCGTCTCCGCTCTCTTTCATCTCGTCAGGCGTGCCTTCGAAGTAGATCTCGCCCTCCTTCATGAAGACTACCCGGTCCGCGATGCGAAAAACGCTGCGCATCTCGTGCGTGACCACCACATTGGTAATCTGATGATTGCGCTGCAAATCCTTAATCAAGTGGTCGATGGAATCGGCTGTCACTGGGTCCAAGCCCGCGTGCGGCTCGTCATAGAGAACCATGCACGGCATTTCGACAATGGAACGGGCAAGGGCCACCCGTTTGCGCATTCCTCCGGAAAGATCGGACGGCATTTTGTCGGTCTGCCCAGGCAAACGAACGATTTCGAGCGCCTTTTCCACCTTTTCTTGAATGACCTGTTCGTTGCGCTCCCCGGCTTCTCGCAGCGGAAAGGCGATGTTTCCGCCCACGGTCAGCGAATCAAAAAGGGCCCCTCCCTGGAACATCATCGAGACTTTACGCCGCACCTCCACCAACTCGCGCTCGCCCTTGCAATCAATATTCTCCCCATCCACAACAATCTTGCCCTGCACGGGACAGAGTAGTCCGCAGATATGCTTCATCAGGACACTCTTACCTCCACCCGAGCCGCCCAGCAGCACGAGGGTCTCCCCGCGATAAATGTCCAAGTCCACTCCGCGCAGGACATGGTTGTCGCCAAAGCGCTGATGCACATTGCGCATGGACACAAAGACTTCCCGACTCGAACTCATCGCCCATCCCCTACACCAGCGGCACGGACTTGCCAAGGGCGACGCAATAGTCGAGCCTGTTCCCGATGATGAAGTCCCTGCTTTCGACTCTACCCGCGCTGGCCACGCTTTTCTGGGGTGCGGCTATTGTCTGGCTCTATGCCGCCGGACGCATGGGTGAATTCTTAGTGGAAAAATTCCATCACATCACTCTTTTCGGTGGCTTAGGCATGATCGTTCTCGGGCTTTTCGTCCTGCTGACCCTGCGGGAAAACTCCGATTGCGGCCACGATCATTGCGAGCACGAACACGACCACCATGATCAGAACCCTTTGGTGGTTCTTCTACTAATGGTCCTGCCGTTGTCCGCAGCGCTCGCCGCCGACACTTCGGCGGGATACTCGCTGGATGTCCTCGCTCGCAAGGGACTCTACGACAATCAAGTCGATACCTCCGCGTATGCTCTCCCTCCCTTTACTCGCGAAATGTTAGAGGAGTCCACTCCTCGCAATGAGGACGGACGCTTCCAGCTCCCCGTGAGCCAAATCTTTTTCTCGGCAGGCGACGATTCCATGATGGAAGTCTTTGGCGGCATTGAGATCGAAACTGAAGGCCAGGTCGTCGCCGAACGTGATCATAACCAAGACGGCAATCGCCTCCGCATCTATCGCACCCTCATGACCTGTTGTGCCGCCGATGCCATGGTGCTCGCCTTTCCCATCGAGTTCGAAGGAAGTGTCCCCGTCTTTGAGGAACGTGCCTGGGTCCGGGTAGGTGGCACGCTTCGATATGAAGAGAGCCCCGGAGGCGAACAGCCAGTCCTCTCTGTCGAAAAGATCGAAGCCATCTCTCCGCCTAGCCAAGGAGGCTTCACAGGCTGGTAGCCACCTAGCGTGCTGCTCTGGCAGGATTGGGCAGAGGCACAGCCCGCTCCCGCATCGCGATCAACTTGAGCGGACGTCGTGGCTTTTCACCATCAGCGCGGTAGACGATCACCGTGCTGCGCTCTCCCCGATTCTGAACCAAGGCGCTGGACCAAAGACGCCGCCAACCTCGCTTACGGTCTTGATAATGGGCCTCAGTCGGAGTTCCTGTGGAAGTCCCCAACGACTTGAGGGTCGCTTTTCCTGGCGCGAGTTCGAAGCGTTCTTGATCGCCGATCACAATGCCAATCGTGACGGGCGCAACGTTGATGAAGCGGAGGTCTCCAGCCTTGAACCTGAGAGCTCCGTCCGGAACGAGCCGGGACCGCGCTTTGGCCCAATTTCCTTCCTCGGGATCGCGCCAGAGTATGATGAGAAAGTCGCCCCCTTCCGGCAATTCTACCTGATGCCACGTGTCACCCTCCGCTTGCAAACGAACGGTCAAAGCAGCACCAGGGACGCTCAGCGAACTAGAAATATCGTTGAGCGGTAACTTCAGGCCCGGTTTTTTCGGGTCGCCAGCCGGGTTCTCGCTCTTCACCTCCTCGCCATCTTCGTTGAGCGCACTGATCTCGATTCGAGACGGAGGCATACTCCCCTCGGGCGGAGGCAACTCATAGCGAACACCATCTCGAATCTCCTGACGAAAGGGAGGAAGATCGCCTACGGCTAAAAGCCGAACTGTTCTCGGCGGCAAAGCCCCTTCTTCAGCAGAACTAGGCAAAAGACCGAGAAAAAAAAGGAAAACGAAAAGAAGCGAACGCGGCATCACTTAACCTTACACCTCCTGCTCAGAAAGCCAACGCAAGGACTTGAGCTCGAATCTTCGTCCCAGCATTCCATTCGGCTTGTCGGGGTCGGGATTGAGACCGCTTTCGTCGGCAACCATCGGTTTGGGAGTCCGCTGCACAACGGCCTCGCACCAAGCGGTGGCTATCACTTGGCCGGACTCGTTGAGCGCTTCTCCATAACTGCGGATGAGAAAAGTGTCCGAGCGCGCGTTGAGAGCGGGACCAATCACCTGAAGTAAGTCCGCTTGGGTCAAGTAGCCAGGCGCTCCCCAAGCTTTCGAAGCTGGCTTCAAAGTCTGGCTGATGCGGGTGGCATCCGCGATGTTGTCCGGATGGGTATAATCGGGAAGCTCCCCTTCGGACTTATCCAATTCCCAACGTTTGATAAATGAATCGTTCAAGCCCGCAGCCTCAATCGCCGCCTGAAGGGGCCCCATCACTCCGGTCTCATCCCCCGGACCATAGGGACGCAAGCGGCGATTGACGAAATCAGAAAGCGAAAGAAAAGGCCCCCGCAACTTGACCTGCTCCACGATTGCGACAGCAAGGCGACCGATTTCCTCATCGCTCAAACTTCGGAATCCCTCCCAAGCCTCATCACTATCAACAATGTCGTTTTCGGCTAAAAACTCTTTCTCGCGCAGGAAGGGACTACGTGGAAAGGGCGTATTGCCACTCTTGGAGAATTCGCTTTGTCGGGTCGAGGAGAGAAGCGCCTTCCAAGCTTCCACGCTGGTGGAATTGACATTGAAAGCACCGTCCACCATCAAAGTGGAGGCCGCTCGACTGATATCAGCGAGGTCCTCTTCTCTGCCTCCATTTAATAATTCCATACGACCATTAGGCAGCGGCCTTCCCCCCTCCACGAAATCCCTCCACTGAAAGCGATTGCCGCTCAAAAGAAAGAACTCGTCCCACAAGGAGTGATTGACCTCATAGCTGAGGTCGTAAACCAGATTCTCATCGGCTGGCAAATCCTTCATGATGAAGCGTGCAAAACGAGCCCACTCATCGTCGTCGGCTGCGCGGTCATTATCGTCCGTCCAACCGCTGGCGTCTGCGTTCCAACCACCGTTGACTTCATGGTTGAGAGGAGGAGCGGTGCCCGCCATCCCATCGAGACCGAGACGCGGGTCGATGAGTGAATTCCCAATCGCATATGATGGATGCCAGATAAATTCGCTGAGCTTAGCGTGCTGCAATTGAGCCAAAGAAAGGATGCCCGTTTCCTCACGAGGAACCTCGAAGAGAATGTTGCGCAATCGGCCCTCCTGAGGAGTCCCGAATGGGTTGCCATGATAGCGACCGTTGCGGAAGAACGGTAGCTGCTCATCCCAACCCACCGCAGAGTCGTAAAGGTCACGAGTGTAGGCACCGAAAAACCACGGTCCACTGGCCACGCCATCCCCTTGGTCCCCGGCAATGTTGGACCATGGGGAACGAATAGCGAAGGTGGAACGAAGATTCCAGTTAGCCAGGGGAGCGGTCTCGAAGGCAGTGGAACCTGCAGGACTATTGAGGACGCCCGTATTTGAGGGATGTTCCTCGAACCAACGCAGTCGGAAGCCCTCCCGGCTGCGCACATCCGGCTTACTGGTGATGAGAGGATCGCGCAGATTGGTGAACTCGACAGGGATGGTCCTGTTCTCGCTCCACGACACCTGAGGCTCTTTACCTGCACCGTATTGTAAGGAACAGGAAACGGACTGGAGCTGCGGCAAGGCATCGAAGTCGAAAATCGAGACAGTCGAACGTCCTTCCGCGTTTTTCCAAACCATACGAGAATCATCGGCTTGGTTATTTACGGTCGTCATCCCCCAGCGGAAAAATACGTTTTTGACAGGAGAGTAGCGATAGTCGAGTAACTTAAAATCGAATCCCGAGCCGGTATCATCGTCGTCAAACTCGCTCGACGAGACGTAAAAATTACGCGAAGGGTCGGGCGCTACCTGTGAGGACAGCGCGTTAGAGAGAATATTACCACCATCGTATTCCGCCGGGTAAGCTGGCGAATAAACATAACACTCACCAGGTTCGATCACTTCGCCGGGGAGCGAGAAGTAACGCATCCCCGAATACGGATCGTTATAATTGGCGCTCTGGGTGATGTCTTCGCCAGCTGCTGGCGGAGGGGTCCGAGTCCCCCCGCCCCAGCTGATCCACTGCGCGGTGAAAAAGAAGGAAATAGGATCTCGATTCGGAACTTCCACAACCTGCTCGCACGAAGTCTCGAAATCATTGCGAGAATTCAACTGCATCATCATCACCGACTTCTCGGTCAAGATGGGCACGTTATAGGGGTTCCAAAGAACGACTCGCGGCCAATGATGGGTGCGGATATTATAGGCCTTCTCGAAATCGGCCGGATTGGGGTGATAGGAGATGGTAGAATACATCGAACCCTCTACCAAGATGGGCTGCAAATCAGTGCGCACCCTGTTCGTGAGACGGACTGACTGGTCATTCGCAAAGGCAGATCGCGCACCCGCTGCTGAACTGTCGAGATACTCGGTCTCGGGGATTCTTTGGTCGAGCTGGTCGCCGATTAGGGTGGTGGTATTGTTCGCCCAATCCCGGAGTATTCCAAAAGTAGGAGCACTCCTCTGATAGCGGCCTTCGCTCCAGTCCTGACCCAACAACAAAGCATGCTCGTCGTTGCGAGGTCCTACCAGATTGTCGCTATCCTGCAGACCCTCTGAGCCTTTTTTCAACGACAAACTTTCCCCGGCGAGGTAAGCGGTGAGATTTTTTCGTAGACCTCCTTCGCGCGAATCGGCCAAGACGCCCTTGGACCAAGTCGTGACATCGTGCCAGAGACCAGTCGCCCAATCCCGGTCCTCGTTGACCAAAGGCCATTGATTGTCAGTGATCAGGCTTTTGCGCTCGCGCGCAGTGAGGGGCTCGATCTCATTTTCGGAGTGGGAAGCCATCGCCGACACGTCCGCCTCTTGGCTAGCCATTACCTTGAATAATTCTTCTTCGGGCGCAGTTGCTAAACCGTCTTCCCCTTCCAGCGGCTTCGCCAAAGATTTGTGCGTTTTGATGTTGGCCCTTACTCCCAAGTCTCCCACCCAATAAGCATAGCTGCCTGTCTGTTCGCCGGATTCGGAGATGTTCACCTTCGGCACCTTCACTGCTTGCCGTGCGAAATCAACCGCCTGCCCCAAAGTTCCGCCTGCTACGAGATGGACCCACGAGTCTCCCGAGCTGGCAGCTTGGTGGGGGTCCTCGAAGCCAGCCGCGCTCAACCGCCCTCCCTCGTTACCGCTCACTAGATAAGAGAGCGCTTCCTCTCTCGCCGACCACTGCTCGTCGAAGCGCTCATCCCGGAGCCCTCCGTCCAGGTCGTCACGCTGCCAGAAGGATTCCCCATTTGCCTTTGTCGTGCTCCAGACGCCGACCCAATGAGGATGAGCCACCGGAGTGTCTTTTTCCAAAATGGAACTCGGAGCCGACACTCGCTGATCAGGCCCCAGGAATGTTTGTAACTCGCCGATGGCAATAGTGAGTGCCAGCCGAGCATTGGCTCGCGCAACTTGTTGCGCGTTGGCAGCTTGATTAGACCGAAGCTCAATGGTGGAAATGCTCAAGAGCCCAATGGCAATCAAGGCCAGCAAGATGACCATCATCGTAGTCACCATCATGGCAAATCCACGAGATTGCCTCGGATGGGTCGCAACCATCCCGCGGGTCTGGTCATTAGTTCTCACAAGCAAGGGCAATTTAACCGATGAATTTACGAATGCAATACACGACGAGTCCGTTTCGCCACTTTTGGCGAGAGCCCCTACTGCACTCCTCATGCCTCCTTCCGGGTAAAATGAAACAAACTCGCCCTACAAAAAAGCCGCTCTCGCCCTTGCCTTGAGCCCCAAATCCAGCCACTGCTTTTCTCATGAATCTTGCCTTCGCCAACCGAACGCTGACTTGGCCTCGCCGGGGTTGCGTCATGGGCATTCTCAATATCAATGATGATTCCTTCTCTGGTGATGGCAAAGTGGACCAAAACTGGGCCGCGCAAAAGGCGAGACAGCTCATCGGAGACGGAGCCGACTTCATCGACATCGGCGCGGAGAGCGCCCGCACTAATCGCGAGGCCATTAGCGTGGAGGAAGAAGTCGCGCGCTTTGCCGGGTTTTGCAAACAATGGCCAGATATCGTGGCCCAATCACAACCGCGCGACACCGCTCAGGTGTGGCCCCCCGTTCTCTCGGCGAACACCTGGCGTCCTGAAGTGGTGGCGGCTGTGCTGGAGATGGGCGTTGAACTCGTCAACGACATGAGCGGCCTTCCCGATGAACAGAATGCTCGCCTCTGCGCCGAGAAAAAAGCGGCTCTCTTGGTGATGCATTCGGTTGGCGCTCCCAAGGTCGATCACTCCCATGTTGAGTGGACCGATGTGGTGGGTGCGATGAAGGACTTTTTCCGCGAAAAACTCACCCAATGCCAAGCGGCCGGACTGAGCCGCGACCAAATCATCCTCGACCCCGGCTTCGGCTTCGCCAAAAGCCCTGCCGACGATTTAGCCGTCCTCCGCAACCTCAAAGAACTCACCACCTTCGGCCGTCCGCTATTACTCCCCGTGGGCCGAAAGGGCTTCATTGGCGAGACCTTGGGAATCGATGAGCCGGCGGCCCGCGATGCTGCCACTCTCGCCTGCGTCACCGCTGGTCACTCGCGGGGAGGCTCCATCTACCGCGTCCATGAGGTCCGTGGTTGCTTCGAGACCCTTAAAGTGCTCGCAGCCCTCGAAGCTTGAGGAGCGGCCAATCTGTTAGAGAGGCGGCCTGACTTGCAAACGAAAGAAGCGCTCGCTATCCGTTGATAAAAGTGCGGGATGAATGATTTGGATGACCTGCGTGGTGCCATCATCACTCACGACCATGGGACTGGCAGCCACATCTACCCAATCGCTTTCCAGAAGAGTATCATCCTGAGACTCCTGCAAGACGAAGGTCACGGTTCCCGCTTGGGAGGTGGGGAATTCGAACTCGATACCGGGTCT
>CAZGXV010000068.1:7710-17846 GCA_964529725.1 uncultured Roseibacillus sp. | reverse complement strand
CCATCTTGGTCCAAGAATTGGCTAACGAGAGAAACTTGGTCCCTAGCTTGGTCGCCCTGGGAAGTCCACGCTCGCCCGGCTCTGGTCACGGGAGGATTATAAGAGTGAGGTCCGGTTGTAATGGGCGGTTTTGTGAGGCTGGTGTTCTCTGGTTGGTATCCGAAAGGAGAACAACATGATAAACAAAATGAAAAAACCATTGGCCCTGGCAATTGCTACGGGCGGTCTAGTAGAAGTGAACGCACAGGAAGTGCCGTCGGGAGCTGAGGAGGCTTCCGGTGGTGCGAGTATTGATGTTGGCGGAGCGGTCATGAATGAGTATGAGGCTCTCTCGACTCGGTTGACGGAGATGGCAGAAACACCGGAAGGTCGAGAGACAGCAGCTTCGATGCTGGAGTGGATCGATAAGGTGGAGATGTTCCACCTACCGTGGATCAATTGGGTTTTGGTCGCGGCCGGAGTCGCGCTCTTCGGCTCACATCTGGGGCAGCTTTTGCTCGGAAAGCTTTGGGTAGGCCTGAGAGGTGGAGGGTGGAGCGTCACCGAGACCCTGAACGACGCGCTCGTGGCAGGATTCGCGCTCTTGGCCCTCCCGGTAGTGATGACGATCCCGATCGGGGTTGATTCCTTTGTGGACAGACCTTTGGCAGTCATCTCCTCAGTGGGTGTGGGGGCTGTGTTTGCTCTCGTGCTTTACTTCCACGGTGTGCGCCAAGAGCGTCTTGCCGCCGATGGCAAGACAGGGAAGGCAAAATCCTCCGCAAGTGAGGTCGCTGCCTCATAAAGGAGAAGCTGGTAAACAGGAAAAGGGAGGGGCTTTAAGCCGCTCCTTTTTTGGTTTCTTGAGCCAGTTTTTGCGCTGCAATGAGGGAACCAACAACGAGTATACCACCGATGAAGAGCCCCGGAGTTGCTTTTTCCCCAGGGATGAAAAGAAGCGATTCCACAATTCCGCAGACGGGAATGAGGAAGCGATAACTGGCCAAGAGATTGACGGGATGAAGGGTCGAGAGATGGTTCCAAAGGGTGAAGGCGGCCGCCGAGACGAAGGCAAGCCAAAGAGTGAGGATGGTAATCTTTGGTGAGAAAAGAGTGTCTCCATGAGCAAAGGCGGGGGCGCCTACGAGGAGAAGAATCAGGCCACCTGCAAAGAGCGAAAAGCCCGTCCCGGCACGTGGCCCAATTGTGGGCTTAAGCTTGGAAAAAGTAATGATGCCCAGCGCTCCCATGAGAGTGGCTGCCAGCATGCAGAGGACCCCCAAGAGTGAACCCGGTTCTTGGCTGCCGGGTGAGTAGGTGGCAATGGTGACTCCTGCCGCGCCCACGAGGATGGCAACCCATTGCCAGCGAGTAGGCCAGGGAGTTTTGAGAAGCAAGGGCGCTAGTAGTAGCCACCAGAAGGAGCCGGTGGAGACAACCAGACTACTCAGGCTCCCGGTGGCAATGCTCAAGGCAAAGTAGAAAAAGAGGTATTGCCCGGCTGTCTGGGTGAGCGCGAAGACGGCAAGCAAACGAGGAGGGGAGGCCTTGAGGTCCTTAAGAGGTTGCTTGGAGATAAGAAGCAGGGCGGAGCCCGCGATCGTGAAGCGTACCCCAGCAAACCACCAGAGGTCGGTGAGCTGGGCCTCGACTCCCGCTTGCTTCCACTCTTGATAGACTAGCTTGATGCAGGGAAAGGCGCTCCCCCAAAGGAGGGAACAAAGCAGAACCGGCGGTAGCACGCGGGTCCAATGGTGCGGAGGACGGTTGTTCATGGTCCGGTTGCTGGCAGTTGCTGTCGATACCAGCCTGAGGTCGGCATCCTCATTTTTAACGCGCCCGTCTTTCTCCTGTTAGGGAAATTTCGCTCAGGAACAAGCCGTGAGAGAGAGGGTCTCACTCCTTGGTCTCAGAAGGCTCATCTTTGGGCGCTGGCTGTTCCTTCGTCTCCGCCGCTGCTGCCTCGGTGGGCTCGGGCAGCTGAGCGGTAGGAGTTTCTGCGGCGTCGGCTTGGCTCTCAGAGGGGCTGTCGGCAGGCGCTTTTGGGGTGGAGGGCTCCGCTGGTGAAGAGTCTTTCTCTTTCGGAGCGTTCTCCGCTTTTTCCGGCGCTTTGGCTTTTTCCGGCGCTTTGGCTTTTGCCAAATGAATGGTGCTATCGGCCAAAAGGAGCACGAAGCCTTGGTTGAGAAGCCAATGGAGGTCGTGATAGTAGCTTTGCTTGAGCTCCTTGTCAGCGCCCTCGGGAAGGACATCTTTCCAGAGCTCTTCCAAGTTCTTGCTGCTGTTTTCGCGAATCCAAGCCAGCATCTGTTGGGGACGTTCGGCGAGCTGGATATCGTCGGGAACAGCATGGGGTCGGGCTGGGCCGGCTTTGAGCTTTTTCTTCCACTTAAAGACGGCCAGATGGCGACCTGAAAGTTGGCGGCAGAGAATGGGAGTGAGCTTGGAAGGATAGCGGCGCTCCTCGGCGACGATGCTCTTGAGCAAAGTCAGCAGAGCGGGCGAGAGAAGCTTGGCAGGAACATTGCCAGGCACCCAAGCACGATCCACTTTTGCAAAAATGTGCTTAAAGTGGTGGTCCGCAAAGTGACGTTCGACGTCGCGACGATCATCAAGAAGCTCGGGTGCGTTCTCCGCGGTAGCTACTTCCGAAGAGGCAGCAGGCTCACTTTCTTCGGAGGTGTTTTCCTCGGAGGTGCTATCTTCGGGCTCACCTTCTTTGGAGGTCAGGCTCTCCGTGTCCGTCGGGGTGTCAGTGGAAGGAGCTTCCTCGGTCGCGCCAGTGTCCGACGCGGGCTCTTCAGTCGCGGTCTCCTCTGTTTCGGTAGGTGGCTCAGATGGGGCAGGTGTTTCCGCTGTGGGTTCGACTTGCTTTTCTTTAGGTTCGTCGCTTGATTCGTCTTTTTTCTCGCTCGCGGCTTCGTCGGCGGTTTTTGTCCGGGCCTCGCGAAGAGCGAGGATTTCTTGCGTGGAAAGGGGACGGTATTGGGTCTTTTTGGTTTGGGTCTCCAACCAGGCCGCAACGACTTCCTCACCGCTCTCGACGCGAATCTTGCGCTTGTAGTCTTCCAGCGAAAGGTGGGCAAAACGCTCGGCATGCATGCGAGCCACGGTGCCGGGATAGCTGTGATAATTGGGGGGAGCCAACCATTGGCCCGAGAGCCCGCACTTGGCGACGGAGGTGAAGTTCCCTTTGGGCGGTGGCACCTCTGTCTCGATTTCCTCGTAAAGTTCGGAGAGGAGGTCGGCTTGCCAAAAGTGACTGACGGCTTCGCCTTTCGTAAGCCAGAGAGAACCGTCGCTTTTGCAGCGGAAAAACTGAGTGCCCTTCGGCGCCTCGAAGGTGACGTTGAAGCGCTCGCGAGCACCCATCACCACGCGGGCGAGGTCGAAAACAGAATAGGTGCGTCCGCCACCTTGGATTTCTTTAGAAAGATTATCGAGACCTTCTTCCACAGGCATGATGCCTCCTACAAAGCCTTCGGGAGCAGGAACTTCGGCTCGTTGCTCGCGTTGTTGGTGGCGACGATCGCCACCCCGGCGGTCATTGCTCCGCCGATCGTTTTTGCGGCGGTCCCCCCGGTCATCTCGGCGATTGTTCTGGCGGCGGTCATTGCCACGCTCTCCCTGACGCCCACCACCACCACCGCCCTCGCGGCGAGGGGACTTCCCCCGACGGTCGCGGCCTTCGCGAGGCCCGACTTCTTTCGAATAGTCGCGGGCAGGGGCTTTGTCTTTCGCCCAAGAAGGACCGAAGTCCAGACCGGTCAAATCAAGGGGGCTTTTTTCCGCATCGCTCATGAGAGACATCTGGCTAGCAGAAACGCAGAGAATGGCCAGTCTTTACCAAAAGCAATTTGCTTGCTTGGCAGTCTACAGGGATGGCCCAACAGGGTCTCCAAAGGGGAAGTTCAGAGTTCCAACCAGGTGGATGCTTCATCGAGAATTCGTCACTGACTCTAGCTACAAAAAAGCTGAGAGGAGCGGGTAATTTTCACCACTCTCTCGCTTTTTGTCATTTTTTTCCTTGTGAGAGATGATTCAATATTCATCTATGAAACGCTGCTTGTAAAAAGCGGCTTGAAATAGCCAAAGCTTTGTTTCCCGATAACCGGGCGTTTAGCTGCGAACTCAACCTGAGAAAAACCATGAAAATCGCAAAAATTTGCACCGTCGCTCTGTCTTTGAGTGCTTTGCCCTCCGTCTTTGGAGCTGTTCTCTATGAAGAGCAGTTTGACGGTAGCACCAATGGATTCAACCCAGTCTCGACTACTGCAAGCGTGGGAGATAACGAGTGGGTAGATTTTGCAAATCGCATTGCTTCAGATTCCTACACCACCGCTACGCTGGGTGCAGAATCAGTCTTGGCAGGCGTGAGCAACAGCAACGACCCTCAGGTGCGGTCCGATTTCGGATTTGGCATCGCGAAGGCTGATGTGCGTTCGATGGTGCTGCGTATCCGGGTCGATAGTGATCAGAATGGAATTTTTGATGATACCTTAACCGCCGCTACTATTTCTTTGTTTTTTGGAACCACGTCTTACGTCAATCCAGGAGCAACCAACATTGGCGATACCAACTTCAGTCCTGGAACGCCTACCCTGACTGCTGAGAACGACGGTTGGACAACTTATACCTACAGCTTCCCTACTGGAATCACCGCTGGAGCTAATCCAACGATCGAGTCCATCCGCATCGACCCAGCCAATGGGGTAGCTGGAAATGGAGATGCCTTCGAGATCGACTCTTTCCAGATCAACGGAGTGCCAGAACCGAGTTCCTTTGCCCTGCTGGCCTTGGGTGCTCTCGGCTTTGGTTTGCGCAGAAAACGCTAGTCTTCAATTCCGCCATAAAGCGCGGGGACCGAATGGTCCGTTTGTTGAATCCTTTCCCTACGGGAGCCTCACGGCTCCCGTTTTTCTTATCCCATCGGGTAGAGGACCTCCTTGCTGACCTCGTCAATTTTGGCAAGGACGTCGTCGGCCAGCTTGAGCCCGGCAGCGGCGAGAATGGGGTCGAGTTGGTCGGCCTTACTGGCTCCGATGATGGTGGAGGCCACAAAGTCGTGTTGCTTGCTCCAAGCAGTTGCCAAAGTCACGGCATCGATGCCCGCCTCTTCCCCAATAGCCATGAAGCGTCTCGTGCTCTCGATGGACCGTTCGTTGACGAAGCGGGCCGCCATCGCGGCTTGGCGAGGACCAGCCTTGAGGTAGGCCGAAAAGCGGGCGTCGTCGGGAATGCCGTCATTGTATTTCCCGCTCAAGACACCGCCTGCGAGAGGTGAGTAGGGAATGAGGCTGACCTGCTCGCGACGACAAACTTCCGCAAGCTCGTCTTCGAAGCGTCGATTGTTGAGCGAGAAGTTGTTTTGAATGGTGTCGTAGCGCGCAAATCCGTTTTTGTCGCTGGCCCAAAGACCTTTCATGAGCCCATAGGCGTCTTCGTTGCTGATGCCGATGGTGCGGACTTTTCCCTCCCTTACAAACTTGTCGAGCTCTTCGAGGGTGTCCTCCGCGCGCATCCCGTGGTCGGGCCAGTGGACTTGATAAAGGTCAATGTAGTCGGTCTTGAGGCGGCGCAGGGAGCCTTCGAGAGCCTTGCGCAAGTGGACACGATCAAGGGCAGCCTTGCCATGACGGATGGGCGGGTTAAACCAGCCGTGGGCGGCGCCAGCAATCTTGCTAGCGATGATGAGGCTTTCGCGAGGTTTCTTCCGCAGCCACTCGCCCACAATTTCTTCCGTCGTTCCCGCTAATTTGGGAGTGGGAGGCACGGGGTAGATCTCGGCGGTATCAAAGAAGTCGATGCCGGCGTCCACCGCTTTGTCCATGATGCGGAAGCTTTCCTCTCTGTTGGCTTGGGTGCCAAAGGTCATGGTGCCGAGACAAATCTCGCTCACCACTACTCCACTTCCTCCCAGACGGCGTTTTTCCATAGCAAAAGAATGGCCGTTCTGGCGCCTGATATCAAACTGCTATTGTCGCACTCGGCATTTTTGGCGCACTTCTTCCCACGAAAAATCGTCTCTTAGCATCCGCTCGAGCCAAGGATCGCGAGCTGGTAGCCGAGTCACGTTCGAGATGTTGCGAGGAGAGGTGATGCGGGAAAAGAGAACCCGTTTGCACTTGCTACGAAGGACCGTCTTTTCGCCATAGCCATGGGGTTGATTACTAGACCAGAAACGAACCGAATCCTGATCGTGGCCGAGGTAGACCACATGATGCCCTCGTTCTTGGCCGCCGATTTTGTCGGTCCACCAGATTTTCAAAAAATCGCCCGGTTGCGCTTCTTCCCAAGAGGTGAAGTTGATTCCACAGTTCAGATCGGTTATCAATTTCGCGCAGCCAGGTCCGTTGGCATTCCAGCGACCGAAGATGCCCTCCCCATCTTTCTGATCGAGGCTGACGACGAGTTCTTTCACGACGGCGGGAGAGAGCTGACCATGCGCTTGCAGTGATTTGAGAAAGACCAGATAGGTGGCGCCGGAGCAAAAGCTGGGTTGCGCTTGCCGAGGCGCAAAAGCCAAGCCTGCGTTATCGATTGTGCAGGCTTGGGTGAGCTTGTTCTTGGTGGCATCGCTGCCGGAGTAGTCACCGCCTGTGGGCATATCCCCAATGGCCTTGAGGGTGAGCTGGCTAAAGTTCGCCGCCGGGGAGGAGCCTTGAGAGGGTGCGGAACAGGAGAGGAGGAGCAAGGGCAGCAGGCAAAGAAGAGGTCTCACCTCGCTATCCTGCCACAAATTTGGAGCGCGACAACTGAAGTGATGGCATAGTCTGGCCGCAGGATGGAGTCGCAGGAATCAAGAAACGCACCCGTGGAGATCGTGGGGAGGGAAAGTCTTGCGCCTGACTTGGGCCCCGGGCCACCCAGCCGAAAGTTTTCGCGCCCGGGTTGCGGTTTGATTTTAGGTCTAGTGGCTTTGGCATGGTTGGTGGAGATTGCGGACCAAGTTTTTGGCTTCATCGGATTGCCGCTGGATGCGCTTGGGATTCGCCCTCGGCAGTTTCTCGGATTGGTCGGTGTTTTTCTTTCGCCATGGCTGCATGGAGATTGGCTGCACCTCACCAACAACTCTATTGCCTTTCTCGGCTTGGGCTTTCTGATGGTGTTGGCGGAGGGCCGGCGCTTTCTTGCGACAACTTTCCTACTAGTGATCATGAGCGGTTTGGGCACGTGGTTGATTGGTCGCTCGGGGACCATCCATGTCGGGGCGAGCGGTCTCATCTATGGCTACTTTGGTTACTTGCTCTTGCGCGCTTGGACTGAGCGACGCCCACTTTGGATCGTGGTCGGTATCGGAGTGGCGATTGTTTACGGAAGTATGCTGTGGGGAGTGCTTCCCACTACGGAAGGTATTTCTTGGGAGGCCCACCTTTGTGGCCTTCTCGGCGGGCTTTGGTTGGGTCGCAGCCATGGGCTGGGGAGCCAGACGCAAAGCAAACTCTTCCCCTGATCCAATACATCAACCTAAACTCTCCTCGAAGATGTCTATCCAGATTGAACCCATTGCCTATCTGCGCACTCCTTGGCAGGAAAAGTTCGGAGTGCCGAGGCAACCAGGGCTCATCAAGGAAGCTTGGGGGGAAGTTGAGTTCGTCGCTGACTACGCGGCTCCAGAAGCGCGTGAGGGATTGCAGGGTTTCTCCCACCTGTGGCTCACCTTTCTCTTCGATCAAGTGCCCGAGGACCAGACGCGTCTGCGGGTGAGACCGCCGCGCTTGGGGGGGAATGAGAAGTTGGGCGTCTTTGCAACTCGCTCGCCTTTTCGACCCAATAGAATAGGTCTTTCGGTTTGTGAGATAGAAACTGTTTTTCCAACTCTGCGGGTCAAGGGAGTCGATATCGTGGATGGCACGGCGGTCCTCGATGTCCGTCCTTACCTTCCTTATGTGGATGCCTTGCCAGAGGCTACCGCAGGGTTCGCGCCTGGTCCGCCCGTCCGCATCCCAGTAGCAGTCGCGCCTGAGCTGCAAGAGAGGTGGGCGCAGCTTAGCCAGCAAGAGCAAAAAATGATTAGGGAGATGATTTCTCTGCAACCCGGTCCAGCCTATCAGCAAGGCGAAGCACGAACCTACCACGCGCGAGTCGCTGGGCACGAGGTGGCTTGGCAAGTGACTGCGGAAGGGGGCTCCATCGTGGGAATTGGTTAGAGAGGTGTCACCCGAGCGTGTCGCATCGGTTAAACTCTCAACCCTTTTTCCACAAGGACTGCTTTTTTCAAAACAGCTTCCAGCTTCCGCAAAGCCACTTGCCTCACCAGCACCAAGTTAGGAAGAAGTCTTGAAGAGCCAGCTTGAAGAATACTGAAGCTCTTTCCACTTGGGGCGCCGTCCGAGGGCGTCCCGGAAAGCTTTCACGCGTTTCGCTCCGGCAGTGCGCAGGAAGCGGTCAGTATCAACTTCGATAATCTCCAAGCCCATGTAGTAAAGATTCTTCAAGGTCTTCACGGCGGAAGGTCCAAAGTCGGCGTTGAGATGCACGCGCAAGAGCATGGCCTCGTGATGACCGAGGAAGAGAAAAGCGGGCGAGCGACCGACTGCCGACTTCCGGGCAATGAGTTCCCGGATGGCTTCGGTGTCCCAGACTGTCTTGAACTCGAGTTCGGATTCAGCCTGTTCCTCTTCCGCAATCGGATCCTGATCGTGCCACTGGGGCGACTGATTGTTCTCCAAGGGTGGCAAATCATCCTGAGGAATAACGATGGCCTTCTCGCCGTCGACAGCGATGAGATGCTCTTCGTCCTCTTCTTGGACTTTGAGCCCGAGGTAGTAAGTGTCTTTCAGAGAGTTGGGCACAGATTCCTCAAAGTTCTCATTCAGAAAGCGCCGCAACGATGCGGCCTCGCAATGTCCTAACAAAAGGCGGCTAGGATGATGCCCTTCCATCTGGGCTCTTCGAATCGTTTCCCGAATCGGACTGGGCTCCCAGTTAATGGGGCAGTCTTTCACAATGTATTTCATGAGGGTGATGTCTTTTGACATCCGCCCTTGAGCACAAGCCGGGCCAAGTTGTTTCGTCTCTTTGGAAAAAACGGCCGTCGCTCAGAAAGAAATGATTCTTAGAAGTGAAGAAAAGGAGCGGGTGGTCCAGCAGGGGAGTTGGCACCAGTCCCTTGACCTAAGAGAAGGGTGGTAAAGATACGGTCGCCATCTCTTGCGATGCCCATCCCGGCATAGTTATAACGACCAGTCATATTCTTCTCGTGCTTGGGGGAGTTGGCCCATTGGTTAGTGATGTTTTGGCCACTGGGAATATAGCCCCAAGAACGATGGAGGTTCTCGGACATTCCTCCCATCTGGTATTTCTTTTGCGCAGTTTTGGCCCGCTTGGCAAAATCGAAGTGACCCATGTGATCGCGTTTTTGCATTGCTTGGGAATGGGCGAAGGCGAGTCGGTCTAAGCCGGGGTGGGATTGGAGTTTTTGGAGACCCTTGGAGGTTCGGTAACGATTGACGTGGAAGAGAATCTCGTTCTCAAGATTGTCGGCTGAAGAAGCTACACTCCCACTGTTGATGGTGGCTACCTGTTCAGGTGCAGAGCCTCCACAGGATACGAGGGCGAAAGCAGTGAAGAGGGCCAAAAGGATTTGTGAGAGCATTTTCATTTTAGGAATGATTAATTGTTAGCAGCAGCCGGAGCCGGGCTGGCAGGAATCGCCATTGGGGGTGAGCCCGCAAACGTCCTTGGCGAGACAGTCCGTTTGGAGATGGGCGAGATGAAGGTGAAGCGCGTCTTCGCGAACAGAGACCGCGTCCAGCGAAAGGTGAGTGAGCCCAGGCATGGCATACTCGAGCACGATAGGAAGAGCGTCGGTGGGGAGAACTGGGGCCCCATGCTCGAGGATCCTCGCTAGGGTCGTAGAATCCACACGATGGTCCACGTCATTAGCGACCCAAATCTGGAGGAGGCACTTGCCCTCGTGGCGGATCGTGCCGCCGCAATCAATGAAGTCCTTTTTCGTGAAAGCGACCTCGGTGACATGAAAGTGCGCGGGGATCGTGCCTCCATCAGGTAAGTCGATACAAAGAGGGCGGTCGGGAGACTCGGCAAGCAATGCTTTAAGTTCGGAAATAGTCACGAAGAGAGTTTAGGGTGAGTTAAAGATTAATAAACGTGTCATAATTTGTCAACAGGGAAGAAATTCGCAATTTGACCTC
>CAZGXV010000068.1:0-7610 GCA_964529725.1 uncultured Roseibacillus sp. | reverse complement strand
CCTCGCCATCTCAACGCGCAGCTCAGTGAAGCAATCCTCGCTAACCTCACCTATTTTCTCGATTTAGACAACGGTGACTTACCCGATTTGCAGAGTAGGGTTTTCTTTCGAGAGGGTGAGTCTAACCTCCCTGAACGACGCTTCTATCGCATCACTGCCATCTATCAGCCGCCGTCATTAGCTTCGAGTTGGTCGGTAGATATCTTAGAGTTGGAGCTCGGATTGAAATTCTTCAAGCTCGAAGATAAGGTCATCTTCGGTCCAGAGAGTTTGGTCGGGGCCCAAGGAAAGAATCTCCATTGCTGATGCTGCCAGAGGGTGGAAGACAAAGGGAGAATCCCAACGGTCTAACAATTCGCCAGTCGAGGACAGATGGGGACTTTCTGGCTGAATGAAAACTAACTTCTGAGAATTTTTGCCTAACAGCTGTGCTACGATCTCCTCGTTTTCGCTTCCCATCGGATTCTCTCCAAAAACGAGGCGATATTGCTCAAGAAGCTGAGCCACAATTTCCAAGTCTCGTTCGGGATTTTCGTTGCCAAGCTCTTCTCCCAATGCGGCGGAAGAATTGAGAAGAACACGGCCATCCGAAAGAGGGGTGAGACGGGGGTCGATTTCGGCTTCCGCTTTCGATGAAGAAGCCCCGGTAGCGGTGTCGGATGACTGGCTGAGAGCAGCGCTTCCTGCACTTTGGTTCTTGTCCCGGCGGGCTTGCAGAAGAAAAACGAGGGAACCGCAAAAGCAAAGCAGCGCGAGGAGGCTGATCCACTTGTTAAGACTCATGGGCTAAAGAAACCCTAAATTGGTCGAATTGTCGAATGGATCCGCAAAGCGATCCAGATTGGGAAGAATGACTTCCATCTCGCTACTGGCGTTTCCAACCCCGAACCAGTTAGCCAAGACCGCACAATACTGGTCGACAGCGGTGGTAGGAATCCAGCGACCGCGGCTCCCTTGAGGAACATCGACACTGCCACCGACGATCAGCTCCGGGAAGCTGCCGTAGATTTGACCGCCGTTGACGGCACCGCCGAACACAAAGGCATGCGTGCCCCAGGCATGGTCTGTTCCTGCCGTGTCCGGGTTGGCGCTGTTAGGGGTCCAAGTGCGATTAAAGTCGGAGGCCTGAAAAGTGGTGACTTTGTTGTATTCGAAATCAGGATCAGCAAGAGCGAGAGCCTTCATCGCATTGTTGAAAGCGCCGAGGGCGTCGTCGAGCTGGCTAAGAAGGACGCCTAAGTCTTGGTTGATATCTTGGTGGTTGTCGAAACCGCCGAGGTCTACGAAGAAGATTTGCCGCCTGTTACCCAGGCACTTGCGGCCGGTAATCAGTTTGGCGATAGCCTTGAGCTCGTCACCGATTCCGCTATCAGCATTGAGAAAGATATTGTCGAGGTCGAGCCCCAGACCGGAGGCGACTTCGGAGGCTTCGGTGACCACCGCTTCATTTTCGCGAGCACGTTGAACGACTGTATTGTAACCATCTTCCAGAACGTGCGCGTGACTGTAGGCCATGATTTTCTCAAGAGCCAGCAATCGATTTCCGGTCGAATTGTTGCGGTAGCTGCCATCTGACTCAAGGGCGTTGCCATAGGGAGTGCCACCCCCGCTAAAGCCGGCTAAGCTGATAGCTCCAGCCGAGGTCACCGAGTATTGCGAAAGGCTCCCGCCGTTCATAAATTGATTGTTGCCTGCCGCTGTGATGAGCATGGAGGTCTGGCTATCGGGATTCCAACTCGAGTGATAGAGGTCGGCTACCCGGGCTCCCCATCCCGAGCGATAGGGTTGGTCCGCAATGGAGGACATCCACTCTGTGACCTGATCGGAGTGGGAAAAAAGTTGTCTGGGAAGGGAGGCACTATTGTAGGTGCTTGGGCTGGTTGGTTCCGCGAGAGTGCCAACGTTACTCACGAAAGATGCTTCGTTGGTATTGAACATTGAATGCAGATTCACAAGCGCGGGATGCAATCCGAAGGGGTCGCCACTGACATTAAGAGAAAGAGTATCGTCTTCGCCATCAGGATTGAGCACGGGATCAGGAATTCCATTGCGAATACCCACCACGTTGCGGTCGGAGGTGTAGCCCTGGGCCTGGGGATTTCCCGCCACTGGGATGAGGACGTTATTCATATCGCAGCCACCGCGAAGGAAGATACAAACGAGAGCCTTGTAATCATCTCCCACCACATCGAGGCCACCCGGGCCAGCGGCGGCGGCCGCCGAGTTGATGAGCTGGAGTTGCGCGAGAGTATTCACCAGCGAGCCGATACCCATCGCCCCGCAGGTGCCGGAGGCGAGGAACTTTCGGCGGGAAATTTGAAATGAGTCGGGCATGATTCTGGGGTTATTTCTTAATCTGGAATTCCGGGCTAATACTGATCAGGTAGAGAGCGTCGATGAGTTTACCGCGCTTGTCGTTGTCATCGTTATTCCCGCTGTAGGGGTTGCCATGACCAGCAGTGATAGAGTCGATGATGAGCTCGCGCGGATTTTTCAAAAGGTCATCCTCGCCTGCGACATTGGGGTCGTCGTCATCAGAAGGATCGTAGGGATACTTGGTCTTTAGAAATCCATAGGTCAGGCGCCGATCCAGTTCATCTACCAATTGCTCATCCGCGAGTGATTCCGCCGTTCGAGTATCCGTGGCAGTTGGTTCAATGGCCGGGTAGAGGATCGCGACCCACTTGTCGCGGTCGAAGCGAATGTTGTCGTGGTTGTTAATGGAATCATCTTCAGGATCAGTAATTCCAAAAGACAACCGCTGGGTATCTCTCGAACCACCCAAAGAGTCTACAAATAGCCCGTTCCCGCCCCGGAGAAGGGTCTGCTGATAGTTGATGTTTCGGATGACATCTGGCTCGTTAGCGAGTTGGAGTTCAGGAGCTACCAGGCCAGCGTCAGCAATCGGTCCACTCGGCGCGTAGTCGGGGAGATACCAATTGAAAACCGTTTCCTGTCGGAAGGGGGTCATCTGGAGACCGACGGTTCCACTGGTAATGGTGTCGTGTTGCAGAAAGCGGAAGTTGCGCTCTTGGTTAGCCAACTGTTCGGCGGAGAGGCCAAAGTTGTCGAGATAGAGGTCATCGTTGTCATAGTTTCCAGCAGCACTGGTGAAGGGCTCTGTCTCTCCTGGGTCTGTAAGGGGTAGATAGGTAATGACCTCTAGCGACCGCGCAAGTTGGAGGTAAGCCTCAAGAGGAGAACGCTTAATCCCCGTAATTGTGTTGCTCGGGTCGAGCACGCGCACTTCTGGATCGAGTAAAATGGCCCGGATGGTTGCCGCGAGGTCGCCCTCGCCATCCTTGAACGCGGTCGCCACCCGATGGAGATAGTCGCGCGAGGGATTGGATGTGGTGAAGCGCTGGATGAGACGTTCGCAAATGAAGGCGGGAGTGCTGCCATGGCTGCGCTCCATATCAAAGTCGGGTTCACCATCGCCCGGTTTGCCAGCCAGCCAATTGAGAGCATCTTCAATATCGGCGATGCCCTGCTCGGTAGCGTCGGTCAGGTCGGTGTTGTCAATCGTCACCCCGGCAAAACTCTTCACCGAACGATCATGGTAGTCGCCGAACATCTTCATCGGGTAGCTATACTTCAGCTCGAAGAGACCGGCTGAGTTCTGGTTGCGGGTAAAGTTAGTGTTCTCTTCTAGCTCATCGAAGGGGAGTCCTCCCCATTGCAGATTACGGTCGTTGTGGATGGAAAAGCTTTGCCCAGTCAGCACCTTGGCAAATTCGCGGATGTCGTCGTTATTGTAAGTATTGTTCGGAGCTCCGTCTGGACCCAGTCGCAGCGTTCCGTCGGGCCAGAGATTGAAAAGTCCGATGGAGAAGAGTTGCATGTTTTCGCGAGCAAGATTCTCGTCCGGGGAAATATCGTCCGTGCCATCGCCATCGATATCGAGCCCTTTCTGATTCCCCAAACTAGAGAGCCACTTGCCCATGAGAGGGCTCCAATTGACGTAACCTAGGACATCGCGGTAGTGGCCGAAGGCGCGGGTGTTGAGCTGGTCTTGGTAATTGCTCGCTGCGTAAGGGCTATCCCGAATGGCAGTGATGACAGCGCTCACCACGACAATCTGTTGGAGCGAGAAACCCATTTTCTGGCGAAGCTGGTCGCGGGAATTGAGCATGAGCTGCCAGTGGGCGTGACGGCGTTCGCGATTGCCGGGAAGGGCACGCAGTTGATTGGCGTCCATCAGTCGCTGGTCACTGCGGGTCACGGGGTAAAGTCCATCGAGATGCCACTTTTCGGGGTCGGGATTGCTGCGATCGATGGTGGGCCACGTCGCAGGCTCCACCGGGGTGGTGAGTTCGCCTTGCGCGGGATTGCGCACTGGGTCGAACATGCCGTTGAGCTTCATGAACTGAAAGTCAGTCGCAAGATGGTAGTCGAGGAGGTAGCTCTGCGGCATTGCCATTTGGTCCTCGATCCAATTGCGATAGGCAGAGTCGCGATGATAGCTAGGCTCGGCGATGCGGGCGGTCTCGATGGTGTTGACGAGGTCGTTGACCTGAGCATCGGTGGCGCCAAAGGTTGCTTGATTGAGAAAGCGTCGCACCTCGGCGGCTAGTTCGTCACCAAAGAGCTGAGGATAAGCATCTGAACCAGCCGATGGAGCAACAGCTGGCGAGCCCGGGTCATTGATGGAACCTCCGGTGAGGTTGAGGAAAGCCCAGATTTCTCCTGCGGGGTTATCGACGGTGTGGATATTGAGATAGAGAGGCGACTCTCCGTTTTGGCCAAAGAGTGAGTCGATGATGGTCTGTTTGCTCGCAGCCCCTCCGGCAGTAGGGACGGCCCCAGAGGATTCAGTGAGGTCCCACTCGTAGTTGGTGAGAAATCCGAGGTAAGGATCGGAAGCTGGGGGAGGGAGGGACTCGCCACCGGGTTCGTTGGTGATGGAGTAGATGATGTCGCCGGGCGTAGGGCCGGAGTTTGACTTGTGGATGTGGGAGTCCTGCTGATTGGAGGTCAGATTAGAGAACTCGTTGGTGAGGAGGAGTTTGGTGCGGGGACCGTTGAGAATTGCAGTCGTGAAACCGGAACCCTGGGTGGCGATAACGGCATTGCCATCCTCACTGAAGCCTCCAGTGAAGAGAGCGTTGTTAGCCGGATTGTCAGCCAAGTCGAAGAGCTGGATGGAAGCTCCGTTCAAAGTTTTAGAGAGCTCATAGCTTCCGTCGGTGCTGGCTGCGACGGCGAGATTGAGGGTCTCGGGGTACTCGTTGTGGTTATCAGGAGTAGCGACCACGGTGAGGGTCTTGTTCATCTCACCCAAGGCGAAGGTGAGGCTATCGGTGATGATGTTTCCTTCATTGTCGAGAAGTGTGTAATCCTCGAGTTCAGCTTCTTCGTCCCCTGCGCTTCCGATAAGGGTGCAACAAGTTCCATCGCAGACCGTAGCGGTGCTGCCTGTGTTTTCCATCGGTGCGACGCAAAGCTTGATCGTGACGGGTGCCAGCGTTCCAGTGCGTGTGATTAGGATTTCTCCATGGTCGTCCTCCGAATTAGGGCTATTGTCCTCAAAGGCAGCGGTGTCGGAAGCTGCCAGCGAGATGACCGGGGTTCCGATGTTTTCGGAAAGAAGAGTTGCCATCGCGGCCGCGTCATTGGTGCCTGGGGAGGTCTCGGCATCGAAGAAGAGAAAAGGCTGGTGCTTGGCCAGAAGCATTTCTTCCCAGTCACTGAGGCCATCATCGTCCTGATCCGCATCCTCGATTTGTAGTTGGAAAAACTGCCGGTCGGGCGCGAGGGTGAAGTCGTTAACGTTACTTTCGATAATGCCGTTACCCGCGATTTTACCATCGGTAATTTCCCAAGAATCAACAATGATGTTGGGGGTAGAAATACTGACCGCTCGCATGCGGTCGAAGACGCTGACCACGTTTTCTCCCTCATCCCTGAAAGTGAGCCCAAACTCGCTTCCTACTATTTGTCCAGTAGTAGAGCTGACGTAGATGTCGAAGGTGTCCGGTTGCACCACTCGGGTGGAAAGACCCACCTGATAGCTCAGGGGGGTCTCCAAGGAAGCAACTAATTCCACGCGATAAGTAGTGTCGAACTCGACATCGATCTGGCGAACACCAAAGCTCCCTCCGGCGCGTACCGCCACGGTGCTGAAGTCGTTGCGTTCTTCCATATTAACGCGTGGACCTTCTTGTGAGCTGTCGGAGCCTTGGAAGAAGAGATGGATGTCGTCGTGCCCCGGGCTCATCCGAAAGAGCCAGGTGGCGTAGAGATGGTCGCTACTCGATTGCGGGAGCACGATGGTCTCGGCAGCAGCGTTGCCGGGGTCGTCATTGAATTTTTCGGCATTCCCGGACATTCCTGCAGGTGCGACGACGATTTCGGTATTATCAGGCCACAAGGTTCCCGTCTGGGTATCATAGTCGTGCACCATGAGGTCTTGGAAGTCGTTGACAGCAGGCAGGAAGGGGAGAGGTGCGAGGTGCTCGGAGGTGATAATTGCAGTGCCGATGATACCTGGCCCGGTCCAAGCCAGCTGACAGTGATTCTCCGCACTGAGGGAGACGAGGTGAACCTCGAGAAGGTAGCTCTGACCAGCAGTCAAAAGTAGGGGCGCGGAACGCTGGGAGGAGTAGCGGTCCCACTCGTGGGGTAGGATATCGTTTTGGGCGGGAAAAATTTCTGCTAGGTTTACCAAGTTGTTCGAATCGGTATCGCTGCTGAGATAGGCCTTCGCGGGTCCACCTGCGGAAAGCGCGAAGGTATAGTTCCCGGTTTCCGGCGGAGTAATAAGCGCTTGTAGGCGACTACCAAAGCCGATGCCCTTAACTTGAGCGGTCTCGAACTGTGCCAGCTCGCTCCGACCATCTGGTTCCACCGGGAAGGTGGGCAGGGCGGTGAGGTCGCTGATTTGTGAGCCTGTGAAGTTTGACCAAAAGCTTTGGAGCACACGGCCCTTGCCCGTGGAGGCGTCGGCCTCTTGCAGGGTGACGGAGTGCTCGAAGCCATCGCCTGTGAGGGGGGGGCCAAAGGGGTGGAAGGTGAGTAGATCGGCCGATTGCGAGAGTTGATAAAATTTGCCAGCTTCAGTGGGAAAACTGAAAAAGAAGGAACTCCCACTCGGGTCTCCTTGCAGCGGGCCTAAATCCGGGAAGCTGTTCGCAGAGAAGGGATCGGTTCCGGCGCTGGATTCCTCCGCATTGGAGTAGCCATCTCCATCGGGATCGCCATGGGCTGGCTCGGTCTCTGCTCCGTAGTTGAGTTGCCACAGGTCGGAAAGTCCGTCCTCGTTGAGGTCAACCGACGACGCAGTGAGATTCGAAAAAAGAAGAATTCCGGTGGGGAATCCGAGCTTTCGAAAACTGGTTCGCATGTTCATGTGCTGCGCTGCGGTAAAAGCGCACTTTCCAGTTTGCCTGGTCGAGAGTCCCATGAACACTCAGAAATGCCTTTTCCGCGCTGAGCAGGTTAGCTTCAGTTAACTTTCCTTGAAAGTTGATTTTTTTCATTCTGTTCCCCAGGGCGATCAAGCGCGGGAAAAATGCGGTGAGATGAGACCAGATGGATTGGATGAATCAGATTTAAGAATTCAAATTGATTGTTCTGAGCCGAGTTCCGAAGTGCCATTTCCTTCAAAAGTT
>CAZGXV010000067.1:17734-17978 GCA_964529725.1 uncultured Roseibacillus sp. | reverse complement strand
GTGTAGGGCCGAAAGTCAGGGATTTAAGGTAGAATTGACAAGCGTTGTCCAAGCTTGTCCAAATGGTGAGATGGTGAAGTGGTGGACCGGGAGGGATTGGCGCTCAGGAGCGCCTACGCGGATGCGCCCGCGTTGCTCGCCTTGATTCTATTCTTTTCTAAAGAAAAGCCGGCGTTCAAACCCGGCTGCGCTTCGCTTGCCTGATTTCTCGACCCTCCTGAAACCGCCAGACCCCAACCCAGCA
>CAZGXV010000067.1:0-17674 GCA_964529725.1 uncultured Roseibacillus sp. | reverse complement strand
GACTGCGCGCCACTTTGTCAGGGATATTGGGGTGGAGAAAATTGATTTGATGGTAGCGTGCCAAGTTCATGTCGGAGCGCGGGTCACTAGCTTTGCTGCGGGTTTTGGTCGGTGAGCTTGGTTGGCGGGAATGAATAGGCGGAGCTAATGTTGGACCTGCCAGCTTGGTATTGAGCGGAGCTGGTGCTCCGCGCTCCTAACAGATTTGTGCTCCTGAAGAAGGCTACGTTTTTGGCAGGGATGAACTGCTTCCCAAGGGGCCACTCCCTTTTTTTGAAACAAGAGGCGAGCGCAATTGATGTAGGAAGCCGCCGCAGCGATATTAACGGCGAGCTTGGCGGGGTTGGCGCTCAGTGGCCATCTTGTATTTGACCACGGCTTCGGCGATGGAGAAGGCAAGACGGTCCTGGTAGTCGCTGCGCTTGATGTAGGCTCCTTCGGTGCGGTTGGAGAGGAAGCCGCCTTCAAGAAGAATGGCAGGATGCTTGACCCCGGTGATGACGGAGTAGCGGGCGCGGCGTATGCCACGGTCGCGTCGGGCGGTGTTCTTAATCACGGTGGAGTGGATAGCGGTCGCAAGGGCGATATTCGCAGAGTCGTTGTTGTTGCCTGGCTTTTCACGGAAGTCAGAAGCCTTGAGGCCACGCCCGTAGTGAGCGACCCCTTTGGGTGAGAGAGTGAAGGTCTCGATGCCGTGGGCTCGTCCGCCACCGCCTGAGTTGAAATGCAGGGAGATGAAGATCGCGTTTGGGTATTGATTCGCGAAATCGACCCGCTGCTGCAGCGTGAGGTACTTGTCGGAACTTCGAGTGAGCCCCACTTTGAAGCCACGCTTGCGGAGTTGGGTCGAAAGCTTTTTGGCGAGGTTCAGCGCGTGGTCTTTCTCTCGTCCATTGCCATGAGGGCTTGTCGTGCCAGGGTCGTGACCGCCGTGTCCGGGGTCGATGATGACGGTGTCGATACGGGCAGGGGTGCGACCAATGTTGTGCGGTCGCATCACGGGGTCGAGCAGTTTGACAAGGTCAATGCGGTGGACCAGATAGCGTCCCCCGGAGCGCTTGACGGGGAAGGAGAAGACGAACTTGATTCGATTCATCCAGACATCCTGCTGGCCGACGAGGAACTCGACGCGCACGTTCTTTTTTTCGAGAATCAGTTTGGAGCCCGAGGTCCGCATCGTCTGAAAACCATAGAACTTTTGGATGCTACGAACGGTGACGTAGTTTTCCTTACCAACGACGACATTTTCCCACGCCTCGGTGCTTTGCGCGGAAAGAAAGGGCGCGAAAAGAATTACGAAAAAGAGCGGCAGGCAACGGCGAATCATGGCGAGATTTCCTATGACACTACCGCACTGCTGACAGAGTTCAATTTCAGAATCAGTCAAAGGAGGAGTTTTGGGATTTGTCGGATGGGAGCGCAAGGGTTAGCAAGGGCTATGGAAATTTCAATGGCGGGCGAGTTCAAGTCGAAGTGGGGTGAAGGCCCGATTTGGTGGCAGGGGGTGCTCTATTACGTTGATATCGAGGGTCATTGTGTAGTGAGGTTCGATCCTGAATCCGGGGAGGAGACTGTTTTGCCAGTGGGCGAGAGGGTTGGGACAGTGGTCCCGCGTTCCCGGGGCGGGCTTGTGATCGCAGGTGATTCGGGTTTTCAACTTTTGGATGAGGATGGGTCTTTGAAGCCGATTGTGGACCCGGAATCAGAAAAAGCGGACAATCGCTTCAACGACGGCAAGTGCTCTCCAGATGGACGCTTTTTTGCGGGAACCATCTCTCTTGTGAAAAACGAGGGGGACGCCTCTTTATATGAAATGAATGCCGATCTGGGAGTGCGGGAGGTGTTTGGAGGAGTGACAAACTCGAATGGTATTGCCTGGAGCCCCGATGGCTCGCGCGTTTATTACATCGATACTCCGCAACGGGAGATTTGGGGATTTGATTACGATGCCGAAACCGGGGAGTGGAGCAATCGGTCGGTGGTGGTCGATACCGGGCACATCGATTCGTCACCGGATGGGATGACGATGGATGCGGACGGCAAGGTTTGGGTCGCCTTTTGCCATGGTGGCTGCGTCGCTCGGTTTGATGTCGAAACTGGGGAAGAATTGCAGCGGGTCGGCTTGCCCTGTGTGGAGACCACAGCTTGCGCATGGGGTGGCGAGAATTTGGATGAACTCTATGTCACGACGGGAGTTCACAAGAGCATTGTAGAGGAAGATGCGGGTCGGCTATTTGTGGTCAGAGGGCTCGGGGTCAAAGGGCTGCCCGCAAATGGATTTGCGGGGTGAGACACTGACCTTGGTTCTTCGTTTGAAGGTTAGTTAAACCTTACCCGGCAGGTGGTTCGCGGTGTAGTAGAAGAGTTGGTTCTGGATGGGTTGGCCGGATTCGGATTCCAGCAGAGGAAGGTCAAGTTGATAGACTTTTCCTGGAACGAAATCCTTGAGGTGAATGGACAGGGTTCTCGCGTCGAGGCGAATGATATCAGAGATTGCGTGATTCGACTTGTTCTCTTGGGGGGAGCCATAGGTCCACTTGGACTGGTAGGTGAAGGAGTTGAACTGAAGTTCAGAAACTTTTGGTGTATGAGAGAGTTCGTCCGTGAATGTGAGTTCAAAGCCGTTGTGGGTAATCGCGAAGGTTTCGATATCAAAAGGTGCTTTATTTTTCAAAGGCGTTAGGCGCTGGATTCCTTCTGCAGGCGTGCCCCATCCCCGCACGGTTTGCCCGATGTAGAGGTGTTGGCCATCGGGTGAAAAACGAAGGCGGTGATTGCCAGAACGGAGTCCGCTGTCTTTGAGGAAGTGGGTGCAAGCGCCCTGCCACTGTCCGTTGACTTCCTCGAGCATGATTCGGCTGATGCGGGTGCCATTGTTATCGGGAAGAAGCATCTGTCCCGGAAAGTGGGGAAAGGTGTTGGGAATAACAAAAGGCTCGCCTGCGGAGCGGTTCATTTCTTTGTGAGGGAGTTGCACCGAGGGAAGGGTGCGGTGCTGGTTGTAGGCCGCGAGGTCAGCTCGAAAGGTGGCGAGGGGGTCCTGCTCTGCGGGCCAGTTGGGGTCCCATACGAGGCTGTTAGGGTGTCCGTAGAACTGGTTTTTCTTGAGATGGTAGAGAGGAGTGGTCGCACGCCAGTCGCCTTGGTTGTCGCCGCACCAGAGATTACCATTGGCATCGCGATGAAGTCCATTGTGCATGCGGAAGCCGTAGCAAAATGGAGTGAGGCGACCTTTGGAGTCGCAATGGAGGGTGGTGCCCTTCCACTTGACGGCTGCGAAGTTGCGGCCCCGGCGACCGAACTGAGAATATTCGCCCAGGGTATACTCGCCCGTGGGGCCATTGTGAGAAGCGGTGCCGACCGCAATGTAGTAACCGCCCTGGCCATCGTCGGTGATGGCATTGGTTTCGTGGTAGTTGCCGGAGAGTCCCCAGCCGGAGGCAAAGACACGGTATTGGTCGGCGCTGCCATCTTGGTCGGTGTCGGTGGCTTCGGTGAACTCGGCCATCTGGGTGACACGGACTTTGTTCCTCGAGACGGCATCGAGCCCACAGCCATTGTGAAAGCCGGTGGCAAAGTGTTGCCACTCCCACTCGGTGGAATCTGAGAGCGGGGTAGCGCGAAAGACATCCCCACGACGCAGCACGACAAAGAAGGTGCCGTCGGGCGCAAAGTCTATCGCTCCGACCTCCGGTGGGCAGTTGTCGGGAAGAGGAATGTCTTCTACCAAATAGGGGGAGGCAGCGAGTAGCTGCAATTGAGTTGTTAGGAGAATCAGCGACGCAAAATTTTTCATGGCTGGGTGCTATTCGGGAGAAAGGCTGGAGAGCGATTTGAGATAAAGGAGAACCGATTGCAGTTCCTTGTCTTTCATCTGATAGGGCGGCATGTAGTTGGGAGGAAAGCCCTTCGCTGTTTTGGCGTTGGGTTCGAGAATGGATTCTCGAAGATAGGACTCGTCAGCGAGAGCCAGGTTACCGTTTTCGAGTTCGCGAGTGGTGCCGAAGAGCTGAGCGAGAGTGGGGCCATGTCCTTTGGAACCATCGGTGGAGTGACAGGCGATGCAACCATAGGCAAGGAAGACCTGTTCTCCGGCTGCGATATCGGGCTGGCCAATTTTGATGGTGCGGTCAAAGCCGGAATGACGTGAGACAACGGCTCCCGTAATAAGTTGGGTTTGGCTCTGGTTGGTCTTTGGGTTGGTAAGAGTAAGCTCGAAGGAAAGAGGTTCGTCAGACGGTCGAACCGTGAGGTGGGTCTCAAGGTCGTCGTCTGACTGGTAGTGGAAGGTAGGGACACCGTTTTTACTGAGGGTGTATCCGGTGAAAGTCTTTTTAGGTGATTCTTGTGGTTTGGCTAAGTAAAATAAATTTCCTACGAGGCGAGGGACATAATCGAACGAGCGTCGCCTGCCACCCTGTCGCTCTCCCCAATAGGGAAACATATCGAGGAAGCCGCCCTGCCAAGCATAGAGAATCCGGCACTCCACGGTATCGAAAACATAGGAAAGGGCGGGGCCGTGATTGACCGCGATGGCAGCGGGCAAGACCTTGATCATATCATACTCGCCTTGGACATCCTGACCTTTACTGGGGTTGTATTTGGGCGACTTGGCAGCCCGGTGATGATGGGCGAGAACAGTGGGTTCTAATCCTGGGTCGGGCAGGTAGGTGCGAAGAAGGATTGGCTTTTCAAGCGTTCCCAAAGGGGTGGTCTCGAAGGTGAGAGGAGCCGCCGCGCAAGCGCCTGTCGCACCGAGGAGAAGAAGAAGCCGAAGCATTCTCAATTTACGGGAGATGAGCCCTCTAAATTTCAAGCGAGCTCATGCGGAACTCTCTCGCTCAATCGACCTACTCGATTCCGATGGTTTGGTCGATGAGATCGCTACTCCCACTCGGAGCAGGAATCAAGCCGCCGCTAGGAATGGGCGCGGGAGCGAGGGGGGGAGTGGGTGGAGTCGAGGTGGTGGGAATCAAAACTTCGGTGGCTTTGCGCTCGGGAGCTGGAGCGACTGGCGCCGCAGGGCTAACAGTGGAGCCGTTGGCATTAGAGGGAGGAGGGATAACGGAAGGGCCACTCGTCTCGAGAGGAGAGGGGGCCACATCTGGGATGCTAGCTGGTGCGAAGCTGTCCGTGCTTCTTTGCAGAGGAGAACTCGGCGGTGGCGGCAAGAAAGGAGCGCTGTCGCTAGCAGTGGAAGGCTCCGCCACCATAATGGCGGGGACAAAACCAACGGTGCCACCCTCAAGCTCTACTTTCACGTAGGACCCCTTGGTAGAGATCACCTTGAGAGGAGAACCTTTGCTGAGCACTTGGTCTGCGGTGGCATTGCCACGAGGGATTTTGTAGAAGAAAGTCGTGTTCGGCATCGCGCTCTCCACCCACTCGCCGGGCTTGTAGGAGGGACCCGTTTGCTGAAAGCTTTTGTTGCGCAAGCTGGGACTGCTTGGGCCATCGAGCGGATTGTAGTCACTGGTGATCGGTTGCTGCAGATTGGAGGCAATTTGACCACAGCTCGCGAGGGAAAGGGTCGCCGCGAGGGGAAGCAAGGTGCTACTTTTCATGCTGCAAACATGCCTATGGTCTGCCCGGGGGTCAATGGGATTTACTGGGGAGAGGTAAGTTCTTTTGCGAGAGTTTGCACTCGTTCGTGCACGAGCTCGGTCCAGTTTTTCATAGGCCGACCAAGAGTTTCCATGCGCCGGGGCTTCATCGCGGTGTGCACAGGTCGGTTGGCGCGCAGGACAGGAATCTCGGCCATCTGGCGGGCGGTGACGGGCAGTGGCTCCGTAGTCAGCCCGATTTTGTGAACTGCTGCCGCAACTTCGACTGCATAGCGGTGCCAGCTCACGGGCTCATCCGCCGTTTGTGTGAGATGGATAATGCCCCCTTCTTTTGTTGCGACTAGGTGATCGAGCGCGAGCCCGATTTCGTAAGCAGAGGTGGGTAGGGAGTATTTATCGGCGACACCTTCGAGGGGAATTTGCTCTTGGATTTGGCGGAAGACTTTCTCGAGGAAGCCCTCGCCAGCAGAGCCAAACACCCAAGAAACGCGGGCGATGAGGGCAGTCGGATGGGCCTCAAGAACCACGCGTTCTCCCTCAAGTTTGCTTTCGCCGTAGAGGTTGTTGGGTCGGCAAGGAGCCAGTTCGTCCTTGAAGCCCGCTTCGCTTCCGTCGAGGACGTAATCGGTGGAAAAGTGGACGAGCGGAAGATTTTTTGCGGCGCAGACGCGCGCCATGATGGCCGGGGCGGTGACGTTGACCCGGTGGGCCAGTTCGGGAGCATTCTCACAGCCTTCGGGGGTGGAAAGAGCGGCGGGATTGACGATTACATCGTAGTCGGTCTCTTGCAGATAGCGCTCGAGAGGCATTGCATCTGCAAGGTCGACGGCTCGGCGGGTGAGCGGGATAATCTCGTGTTCTCTTTGCCAATAACGAGCAAGAAAGCCGCCTACCTTTCCAGTGGTGCCGGTGAGAAGAATGCGCATGGCTCAGTCTAGTGGACTTGTGAAAAACGCAACCAAAACTCGTCAACCCTCGCGCGGACGCTAAAGTGCGAACCATGCTCCCTCAGGAAATTATTCGGAAGAAGCGGGATGGGGAAGTGCTCGCCAAAGATGAGATCCTCCGCTTTGCGGCCGGAATTGGAGACAACTCGATTTCGGAAGGGCAGATAGCGGCCTTTGCGATGGCTGTCTTTTTCAAGGGCATGACGCTGGACGAGCGCGTCTCGTTGACCGAGGGGATGAGGGACTCGGGGACTGTCTTGCGCTGGCCCGGCATGGATGGTCCGGTCATCGACAAGCATTCTACGGGAGGAGTGGGAGACAATGTTTCCCTGATGTTAGGGCCACTGGTGGCAGCTTGTGGAGGTTTCGTGCCCATGATTTCGGGGCGAGGGTTGGGTCACACCGGCGGCACGTTGGATAAGTTAGATAGCATTCCCGGCTACGACACTTCACCCGATGAGCAACAGCTGCGGAAGGTGGTCGCTGACTGTGGCGTTGCCATCATCGGGCAAACCGGCGAGCTGGCTCCTGCCGACAAACGCTTCTATGCCACCCGTGATGTGACCGCTACTGTGGAATCAATCGATTTGATCACAGCCTCCATTTTATCAAAAAAGCTGGCGGCCGGATTGGAGGGGTTGGTGATGGATGTCAAAACAGGGAATGGGGCCTTTATGGCGAGCTACGAGGATTCTCGTAGTTTGGCCAAAAGCATCGTGGGAGTGGCCAATGGTGCGGGGGTGAAAACAAGCGCCTTGATCACCGATATGAACGAGCCTCTCTGCAGCGCGGCAGGCAACGGGCTCGAGGTCAGGGACACCATTTCCTATCTCACAGGTCGCAGCAAGCGGTGTCGGCTTCACGAAGTGGTGATGGAGCTTTCGGCGGAGTTACTAGTCTTGGGAGGTCTTCACGAAAGCAACCAGACCGCGCGGGCAACCCTTGAAGATGCTTTGTCCTCCGGCCGGGCTGCCGAAATTTTTGCCCGTATGGTCAGCGGTCTTGGAGGTCCCTCTGACCTTTTGGAAAGGGTGGACCATTATCTGCCGGTCGCCCCAGTGGTGTGCGATGTCACGAGCGAAAAAGCGGGCTACCTCAGCGGGATGGACACGCGGGGCCTAGGGCTAGCGGTCGTCGAGTTGGGCGGTGGCAGAAGACGGGCGGAGGATGCCATCGATTACACTGTGGGGTTGAGCGATTTTGTCGAGCGAGGAGAACAAGTGAATGAAGGCCAAGTGTTGTGCCAAGTTCACGCGCGCACCGAGGATGAGGCGAAGTTGGCGGTAGCTCAGGTGCGGCACGCGATGTTGATCAGCGATGAAAGACCAGACTTGGGTGAGCCAGTCTGCGAGACAATTCGGAAGTAGATTGTTTTCGCAACGGCGCGATCAGGAGGGAGTCCAAGGATTTCAGGAAGTGCAACCTCGTCATCATGCACAAGAAATCTCCCGCAAAACTTGGCGACCGAAACTTGGCCATCCTGAGTTGGGGCCGTGCTTGAAGCTGTGCTCGGGGCCATGCTCGGGGTTGGGCAGGCACTACCGGGTCATGAGGGATGTCTTTTTCCTCGCGAAGGGAAGGGACAGCAGAAAGAGCACCACGATGACGAGCCCGAGCACGCTGAGAATATACCAAGGGTGGGGGCCCAAGTGGTCGTAGAGGGAAGGATTGGCGGGTTTGTGCATCACGAAGGCGTAGTTTGTTTCGAGGAGGGAATTGACTCCGAAAATAATGAGGAGATAGCCGCAGATGATTGAGAAAATGCGCGCGGTCGTGCCCAAGAGCGGTCGCCGTGGTTTCCAGCCCAGACCTAGGGGGAAAAACAAGGCCGCGATGACAACCGAGAGGTGGAGCTGAAAGAAAGAAAAGTAGGTGGGATGGGGGAAATCGTGGAAAAGGTTGGGCGTGATCAAGCCCTGCAAGGTCCCGCCAAGCCCCAAGTAGTAGGTGAGTTCGCAGAGTAATGGCTTGCGGGTCAAAAGGGCTGCCGCCGCGAGCAGAGAGGTTAAATCACAGAGATGAAGGGGTAGAATATGATTGAGATCGCTGGTCTGGCCCGAAAAGTAATGTGACGCCGAAGTGTGAAAAACAGAGCTGAGATTGGCGAAAATAAGAATCACTAGCGTCGATTTCGCCAATTGAGAGTCGGGATTTTGGCGATGGGCTACGATGGCGACCAAAAGAAACAAAAGGCCGAAAGCGAGGGCTAGCCAGTGGCTGCAGGTGTTCGGGGCAAAGCGGGACAAAGCAAGCAAAACGGGGGGAGATTGGCGCTTGAATGAGCGTTCGTCAGTGATATTCTTTGGAATTCATTAGGAGCAACAATGTATTTACTTAGTAACTTGTCGCTAGAACACGTGACGTGCGCTCCGAGCAAGTCTGAGCAATAGTTCTTTTCATAGAGAAAGACTTTTCGCGAAAGGCGATCCGTTGAACTTGATTCCCCAATTCAGGTTTTTTCTCTCTGAAACCCGTATATCTTTTGTAAATTTTGAAAAATCTAAAGAAGCCACACTTTTCCCATAATCCTGTGAACCGGGCCGGATTCTCGCTCATCATCACGGTGACGATGTTGATTTTGCTTTCGTTGATTGCCGTCGGTATTCTCTCCCTCTCATCGGTGACGCTCCGGAGTTCCAGTGCTGACATTACCAGACAAGAGGCCCGCGGTAATGCCCGGCTTGCGCTCCAGTTGGCGATCTCCGAACTTCAGAAAACGATGGGCAAGGACCGGGCGGTTTCAGCTCCAGCGGCTGCCATCTTGCAAGGTGCTGCCCAGCCACATCTTGTTGGCTCCTGGGAGTCTTGGTCGTGGGATCCTGTCTCTGAGTCGAATAGCCCCAACTATCGCCAGGAAAAAGAGAATCGGTTTCAGGGCTGGCTCTCCAGTCAGCGAGCCAGCGACTCCGCTGAGCAAGAGGTTGCCTACGCGGCTACTTTGCCTTCGGGGAAAACTGTCGAGCTGCTCGGTGAGGGCACTTTTGGTGACTCTAGCGAGGAAATCCCGGTCCGCAGTGAATTGGTCCCAGTGGCGAAAGGGGATGGCGAAGAGACTGGGCAGTTGGCATGGACCGTTCTGGCGGAAGACACGAAGGCCCGTGTCGATCTCATTCGTGATGACGAACGTCCCGACGACAACGAGCACTTGGCTTCTAGTCTCACCTTCCCCGAGAGCTTCCACCGCGAGGCTCTCGATATTAAAGGATTTGCCCCTCAAGACGAGGAAGAATGGACCCGTCTCATTTCGAACCGCACCCTGGATGCTGCAACTGGTGTCGGTGACTCCAATTCGGTCGCGAAGCAGCACTTCTTCGATTTCACGACCTACTCGCGAGGTGTTCTTTCTGACCTCCGAAACGGTGGCCTTAAGCGTGACCTCACCACCCTTCTTGAAGAGGAAATTTTGGATAGCCAGAGGCTCTATTCCGAGACCGAACGTCCCTTCGGTGTTGCTGATCCTCATTGGTCTTATCTCTCCGACTATTACAATCAATACCTCGAATTTCAGGGTGATGGACGAGTTGAGCCAATTGACGTTACCGATAATCTTGCGCCTGACCCTAGTTTGACCGTGAGAGACTCTAGTCCTTCAGAATTGGTTCTTAAGCCTGTCGTCGCCAAGTTGCAGATTGTGTTCTCCATGGTGACGCACCCCATTAACATCAAGGATCGTCACAACTTAGCTCCTAAGTATGCTCAGGCAGATCCTCGCTTTTCAGGCCGTCACGTCCGTGCTTGGCTGGTGTTTGAACCTATTGTGACCCTTTGGAATCCTTATTCGGTTCCTATCCAGTTCAATTCTCTTTCGTTGGGGCTTGATAAGATTCCGGTCGCGTTCCGTTTTGGTAAGGGCGTGGGGAGAACCCAAGCCGATTTGCGGAATCCTGAAAGCGGAGGAACGCGAAGTAGCCGTTCGTTTTGGCCTCTCTCCCAATTCGTGCATGGTTCGGGCAAAGAGGATGCCATCACTAACTTCTCTTTTAACGTCCGCGGTGGCAATATGCAGACCGGAGTCGAACGCCGTCCCATCGTGCTTCAGCCGGGCGAAAATAAGATTTTTTCTGCCTTCGTAAAAGAGGGTGATAGTTTCGGAGAGGTTGTTGATGATTTTGCTATTCTAGGCTCGGATACAGTGGGAGCGACCAATCGGGGTTCTTTGATTAAAAACGTGGATTTGGTGGAAGGATACAACACCGTCGGTGGTTTCCGCTTTGACCACTTGTCCCGAAACAAGGCAAACCGAAATCCACTCAGCCTCTACTCGTTCGAGAAGCGAGATCCAATTCGAAACGGTTCTTGGCAGTCCTGTATTTTGCGCCCGCAGGATTCCATCATCGTCAAGGCCAAGCTCTCGAACAACGATGCCAATACTGATAGTGAAGATGATCGTCGGCAAGACTTCACTCTTCTTGTCGAGATGGACGAGTTGAATGGGATTGATAATGAGAGAATTTTGGGAAGTTCTTTTACGGTTCGTGAGAAAGAGTTGCTCTATGACGAAGATACTGATCCCCTCATTGAGCGCAGCTTTGTCGCCGATGAGATTAGGCAGGATTCCTCGGATACCACTCGGGGAGGAAAGACGCCTTTTGCTGTTCTCACCATGTCCGCCAAATCTTCGAATGATCTCCTCAGCCCTACGAAAGGTTGGTTGTTCGGAAACCCCGTCCTTGCCTCCTATGCTCAGGATGAAAACGAAGCCCCTCAGCCTCTGCAGAGCTATGAGTTCAGCTTCCGCGAGATTGCCTCAGTCAACGAATTCCCCATGGTCGAAATTGACCCCGAAACCAACCGAGGATACTTCGGGTCCGGTCTCGGTGCTGAGCACGGTCTCACGGCCTCTCCCATGTATGTCATTCCCACCAATCCCATGGTGTCACTTGGGCAATTTCAAGCGGCCAATCTGATCTCGGCCATCAAGCCTCCGTTCTTCAACTATCCACTTGGCAACTCGTTTGCTCATCCGTTGTTGGATTCAGATGAGGTGGTTTCCGGCAACTTCGTCGATCATTCTTACCTACTGAACCAACGTTTGTGGGACAGTTTCTACTTCTCAGGTCTCAGTAAAGGCCGAGGCAGTGACAACCGTCAGGCTTTGAGAGATTTCTTCGATGGCGAAAGCACTCTCACTCCCCGCCTACAGCCGCACTTGGGTGGCGGACGTTCAGCGGAAGAAATCGTATCGGAACTCGCTCGGGATCCTGAGTTTGCTTCTCGTGAAATCGCAGCTAACCAGATGCTCATGGGACCATTCAACGTCCATTCCACCTCAGTGAAGGCATGGAAGTCTCTCCTGATGAGCACTTATGAGGTGGGTGTTCCTACTCGCGACGGACAAGAGCACGAAATCGATGGTTCGAGTGCATTTAGTCGCTTGCTGCCAAGCTACAGCGATGGCTTGAATGACCTGACACAGGCGGCTGGTTCTGGTGACGTCGGCAATGACGGTCTCCGTCGCGCTCAGCGTTGGTTAGGCTTCCATCGGATAACCGAAGAACAAGCGGAACTCCTTGCTGAGGAGATCGTGGAGCAAATTAAATTGCGCTGTGCTGAAGATGAGGGTCCGTTTTTGTCTTTTGCCGAATTCGTGAATCGCCGAGTGGGCAAGGCGAGAGAGAACTTTACTGAGAAAGGTGTCCTACAAACTGCAATCGACCTCACCAATGATCCTCAAAGGGAGTCCAGCCGCCCGGGTGAAGGCGTGGAAGGTCAGCTCTTCTCCCTTGAGGATGGAGTGGGAATTAACAACATTGATGCCCGTGTCCCAAACCCGGCTGCACTGCAAGGCAACACCGCCGACGGTTCGCCCGCCACTCTGATCCAAGGAGACCTCCTCCAGCATCTTGGTTCGGTCCTCACCGTGCGTTCCGACACCTTCCGGATTCGCGCCTATGGAAACTCAGTCGCTAGAAATGGTAAGGTAGAAGCGGAAGCCTGGTGCGAAGCAATCGTGCAGCGCATCCCAGAGTTTGTAGATGCCGAGCAGACTGCGGGTACTCCGTTTGACGAGCTCAATACGGTGAACAAAAACTTCGGACGTCGCTTTCAGGTCGTTTCCTTCCGCTGGTTATCGGGAGAAGAAGTTTAATCAGCTATTGCCCTTCTCTGTTCTATCTCATTGAATCAATCATGTTGAAAAAAATCATCCTTCTTCTCGCCTTCACCTGCGGCTCACTTCTCGCCCAGACTCCTCGAAGCCTCGAAGTCCGCACCTTGTGTTTTGGTTATTCGAACCGCATAAAAGATGTCACTCTAGCTGGCGACCCCGAGGGTAAGGCTGTGATTGACTGCAAACTGAAGAGGTATCTCGAATCCAAGCAACAGCCGCTCACGGTTCTGGATAATCAAATTCTCATCGGGGAACCGGGAGATGCAGGATTCAATACGTGGGCGACCGTCCCTATCGAAAAAGGCCTGCAAGAGGTCCTTCTCGTCTTCTTCCCTTTGGATAATGCCAAAAAGCCTTACCAGGTCATGGCCTTCGACGATTCGAGCAAGAACTTCCCTCTCGCTTCCTTCCAAATTGCCAACATGAGCAACCGGAGTTTGCGTCTGATTGTGGGTGAGAAACCAATCGAAATCAAAGCGGGAGGACGCAGACTAATCAAAGAGTTTAACAACATGAAAAAGAACGGCCAGGTTTCCTACTATGCCTATTACCAAGACGGCGAAGATTGGAAACGTCTGAGCAGTGGGTTCTGGGATGTTGTACCACGGAAACGTAGTTTGCAGATTGCTTTTGGTAACCCGAAAACGAAAACCGTCCAAATGCGTTCTTACGAAGATGGCCTACCAATCGTGAAGGCTCTGCAAAAGCAACAAAGCGAAGCTCAGTAGAATTCGCTACGATTTCAGAGCAGGCTGAAATCCGCTTCCTCATCGCTCCCACATTTTAAAAAAGAACTGCTGTCCCTTTCGGGCAGCAGTCTTGTTCGGAGAAAACCCATGAACTCCGAGCTCCCAAAAGATTAGCCGCTTTTACTTCTCTGTCTTGTCCCGTAAATGGGTGTCAGTTTTGCTAAGCGAGATACGACCGATAGAGAGTTTTTACAACAAACTCAGTAATCGCTCATCGACTCACTCGAAGTCTTACGAAACGACGATCGCTTTCGACATCTTCCAAGGTAGCATTCATCCATACCACCGTTGAGTTGATGCTCACTTCGGCTTGGCTCACTCCGGTGGTCGACCAAGACTCAGGAAGAAGAGTATCACTCCATTCGATTTCTATTGAAATGCCGTCAACTTGCGAGGCAATGCTTTGCGGGAAATCAAAGGAAAGGGTGTTGCCGTTCAATTGAAGCTCTTGGTCGATTTTTTCGGGAGCATGAGGATCTTGCGCCGTTGCGAATTCCAGTAAATTTGGTTCCCCGTCTTGATTAGGATCTGCAAGAGGTGCCGCATCGTTGATTGCGATCACAGTGCCAAAGTGTTGCCAGCGCCATTTTTCCTCTTCCGTAGCCGTCGTTTCCGCCGCAAAGCTTAGTCGGGGCCGAGTATCGATCTCTGGTGAGACAACGCCGCCCTCAGACATGGTTAGGTAAGCACGGTTGATATCGCTACTGGCTTCCGCTGTATTCAATCTTAGGAAGACAAATTCGCCGACACCCGCACCCGAGTCATACTCGTTGTTTAGGTATTCACGAAGAGCTGCTCCTCCAAGAGCAGAAGTCGCCACCGTTCCAAACGGGGTGCTATTGTCCAGGATACCACTTTGCAGTAAGGTCGCATCCGTCGGATCAGGACTATTGCTCATCCCATAGTAGTCAGCTTCCAAGACCTCATCACTACTACGACGGCCCAGCCCATAGAGGTCGCAGTCCTTCAAGTTGCCATCTTTATCGTAATAATCGAACTCGAGCACGGCGTTGCTGAAGGGGTTGCTCGTCGCGCCCAAATTAGGCAATTGAAAGACATAGATCGTACACCGATCGATGCGAGCACTAGAGGGCCCTCCGGTGCCGAGGAGGGTGAAATTTCTGTCAACATCGACGACGTTATCGAATTCACGAATGCTGGCGTCGCTTGCAAGAGAGAGGAGGGTCTGGTCCGGCGTGGGAGGAGGAAGCGTCGGGGTGGTGAAGGCCCAGGTTTTGCCTTTGCGAGTCGTGCTGGTGTCACTGACTTCATCAATACGCCAGTAGTAGGTTGTTCCGTCGGAGAGGGAACTTGGAATGGCGAAGTTCGTCTCCGTGGTTTCTCCCTGATACTCTGGGGAAGCCGGAGAGGCCTCGGTGACTGCAGATTCGCTGGTTCCCAAAAAGACCCGGTGGGTGACCGCTTCCAAGCCAGCGGTCCAGCCCAAGCTGCTAGGGATAACGGCCTCACAGGTATCATGGTAAGGCACCGGCTCGATGGCGCGAGTGGAGACCTGATAGTCGCGGATGTGCAGGGGCGTGGGGTCACCCGCCGAATTGCCAGCCTGCTGACCATAGGTGGTGATGACATTGTCGTTTGCCCATCGCGCGAAGTCGATGTGGCCTTCGCCTCCTTCGCTTGCGTTTGATTGGACGTGAATAGAAGTCCACGTCCACGACGACAGGGACGCATTAGGAACTCCCCTTGCAATCCTCAGACTCCCTCCCGAGGTGTAGGCTAAGAAGAGATGACCGTTATCCTCGCCAACCATCTTGGGACGGCTTCCGTTAAAGGGGAGGGCGGCAAAATCCCAAGTGCCCGAGGCAGTACGCCAATGATGATGATAGCGCCGAATCGAAGTGCCGGCGACATGGTAGCTCAACATCACATGACAGCTCCCGTCGGGGTAGGCGAAATGAGTATATTGGTTGGACAGACCATTGTTCTGCGGAATGGCCGCGACCACGAGCCCCGGGGAATTGATGGAAAGCGCGCCTGATCCGATAGTGCCGATCTGGATGCCGGCTGAGTTGAACCAAGTGCGACCATCATCATCGCTATAGGCATAGTTGAGGTCGTGATTATTGCTGGCACCGTTGGCGCTCTCCCGCCAACCCCAAGAAGCATGTAAGCGATCACCAGCGTAGGAAATGCCATTGATATAAGGACAACGACTACCACTATTGGTAGAGACAACCCCGGTGTAGCTCCCGCTGCGGGAGATGATTTTTCCCATCCCCGAGCTCCACTCCCCGGCCGTGCCATTGTATTCTTGCAGCATGCCATCGCCATTCCCTGATCCGCCATCGCGGTAGTACAGCATCAGATTGCCATTGGGAGCATTGAAGAAGGAAGGATAGGTGAAGTTATTGCCAACGGAGATGGAGCCAAGGGTGTTCATCACTGCGCCGAACGAAGCCGTGCTCCAGTTTGTCCCTTCCGGGTCCGTGGCCACGCCTGGCAGCGAGACCCGGTAATTGAGAGGGTCGGCGTGATGGTCAAAGGCGAGATGGATGGTGCCATCGAGATGACAAATCCCCACCGTAGTCGAGTTGTGCGAGTCGTTGTTGTCGATGGTGTAATCCGTGAAGCGAATAATTTCCCAAGGTCCATCTGGTAATTTGCGACGACCAAGACACACGTGACGGGCATCATCATAGTAAGTGGTGTATTGGTAACCCTTGAAGGTCGTCATGGGATGCCTTTGGTAAGTGCGCCCGTTGACATTGTTATTAAAGTTTGCCGCCGCATCAGAAAAATTCAGGGCGGATGGGTCTACCACCGAATCTTTTAGGACAACCAATTCCTGACCGACCAACTTCACCGCCAGAAGAAGAGGCATCGCAAAAGCTAGTGCCGTGTTCAGGAATACCTTTTTTGGAAAAAAATGGTTCAAAAGAAAAAGAGGATCCATAGAGATACGGGCTTTACCGACTGAATCTTAGCAAGAAATGAAGAAAAATGCAGGGAGGTATTTTGCAAGCAGCAGTGGTCGCTTCCATCCCTTCCAAAACGATACTGCGTCCTCAGTGAATGAGAGTTCTGGTCTGTGAGAGCGCTTCCGGTTGAGTGCTCTGTCGGAAGGCCACGTTCTCTCTCTTTGCTTTCCGCTTGGTTCTTTTTTGGAGAAAAGGCAAGTTCGCTCGGTGAACGACACCTTGGGCCGCCCTTTGAAAGACCTCCGGATTTCAGTGACCGACCGCTGCAATTTTCGCTGTCGTTATTGCATGCCAGTTGAGGTTTTTGGCCCCGGCTACCGCTTTTTGGACCGCAAGGAAGTACTTACTTTCGAAGAAATCGTGCAAGTGACCCGCGTCGCGACCAGCTTGGGAGCCACCAAGGTCAGATTGACAGGCGGGGAACCGCTTTTGCGGCGAGGGGTCGAGGATTTGGTAGGCTTGCTAGCGGCGGTTGAGGGCGTGGACGACCTCGCTTTGACAACTAATGGAGTTCTTCTTGCTCATCATGCTGAGGGTCTTCGGCTGGCAGGTCTCAATCGCGTGACAGTGAGTCTCGACGCCCTCGATAGTGAAATATTTGCCCGCATGAACGGAGTGGGAGCAAAGGTGGAGCGAGTGATGGCGGGCGTTGACGCTGCTCTCACCCATGGTTTGCCCGTGAAAGTGAATGCTGTCATCCAGCGAGGGGTCAATGAGCAGGAGATTCTACCACTGGTGCGCTGGGGCCGCGAATACGGTGTCACCGTCCGCTTTATCGAGTATATGGATGTGGGCGAAACCAACGGCTGGAAGATGCGCGAAGTGGTGACCGCAAAGGAGATCGTGGCAATGATAGCGGCTGAGTTTCCGATCAATCCGATCCAGGCAGGCTATCGGGGGGAGGTTGCCGGACGCTGGAGTTTCAACGATGGCAAGGGAGAGTTCGGCGTCATTGCTTCTGTCACCAAACCATTCTGCGGAGATTGCACCCGAATGCGCCTTTCCGCAGAAGGAAAGCTTTTCACCTGTCTCTTTGGAGGCGACGGCCGCGAAGTGAAAGCGCTGTTACGTCAAGGCGCCAGTGACGAAGAGGTGAGAGAAAGCTTGGCAGGCACGTGGAAGCAACGAGCCGACCGCTACTCCGAGGAGAGGGGACACGTTGAGGTCAAAAAGGCCGAGATGAGCTATTTGGGAGGCTAAGTTGCCCTCCCAGCACTTTCTTTCTTAGAAACATCGACTTCTCGCTTCGATCGAGCATTTTCCCCGGTAGAAGACGCAGGGCGACCAAACTCGGGACCAGGTTTCTCTCTCTAGCCAATTCTTGGACCAAGATGGATAGGATAGATTGGATTTTTTGATGGAAAAA
>CAZGXV010000066.1:7825-18569 GCA_964529725.1 uncultured Roseibacillus sp. | reverse complement strand
TCTTGGTCCAAGAATGAGCTAAAGAGAGAAACTTGGTCCCTAGCTTGGTCGCCCTGAGGATTGGGGCGGATTTTTTTGTGGGAATTGGGGAGTTTTTCTTCTGAAAAATCTGCGTTTTCCGGAATGGTTGAGGTGAGTGGTTCTGTGGTGATTGGATGTTGTGGTCGGGGGCGGATGCTTCGACGAGGCACCCCTACCGGGGGCTAGCGGTTGATGGTGCCCCAAACGGGGGTTTTATTGTTGGTGATCTCGGTGTCGAGTTCGCGCATGCGGGTTTGGAGACGGGCGACGATTTCGGGGTGTTCGGAGGCAAGGTTGGTAGTTTCGGAGAGGTCTTTGGCGAGGTTGAAGAGGAGGGTTTGGGGCTTCTTTGGTTTTCTGATTTGGAGGAGTTTCCATTGCTCACTGCGGATGCCGACGAGGGCTCCACCGCTGGAGTAGTAGAGGAACTCGCTGCGGGGTGAGGGGGCGTCGCCGAGGATGGTGCCGGCGGCGTCGAGCCCGTCGATGGTGTGGTCGTTGGGGAGTTTTGTGCCGGTGAGGATGGCGAGGCTGGGGAGGAGGTCGAGGGTGGTGAGAAGGGCGTCGCTGGTGGTGCCGGCGGGAATGCGGCCCGGGGCCCACATGAGGCAGGGGACGCGCTGGCCGCCTTCGAAGTTGGTGCCTTTGCCATCGCGTAGAGGTTCAGCGGAGCCACCGTGGTGCTTGAAGCGCAGCCAGGGACCGTTGTCGGAGGTGAAGATGACGAGGGTGTTTTTTGCGAGGTCGGATTCGCGGAGCACGTTCATGAGGCGGCCGACTTCGGCGTCGATATGCTCGATGACGTTGATGTAGGCGTTTTCCGGGTTAGTATCCCGCACGTCTTCGGGAAGGTAGAGGGGGATGTGGGGCATGGAGTGGGGCAGATAGAGAAAGAAGGGTTTTTTAGATTCAGAAGATTGTTCGATGAACTCGATGGCTTTGTTGGTGTATCGTCTTGTGATAGTGCGCTGGTCGACGGGAAGTTCGATGATTTTTTCGTTTTCAAAGAGAGGTGTTTTCCAAGCAGTGAGGGTGGACTCGGGGTCGTTCCACAAGATATCCATTCCTTCATGGCCGCCCTTGGGTTTGCCCTTGTTGTCGGGGTGGTTCATGTCGTTGGAGTAAGGAATGCCGTAGTAGGAATCGAAGCCGTGGGCGGTGGGAAGCACTTCAGGAAGGTGTCCAAGGTGCCATTTGCCCACGCAAGCGGTGGCATACCCGTGGGCCGAGAAGTGGTCGGCGAGGCTGTAGGTGTCGGGGTTGAGACCGTAGGTGGATTTGGGGAAGAGAACGTGTTTCTCCATGCTCACTCGCGTGGGGTAGCAGCCGGTGAGGAGGGCGGCACGGGAGGGCGAGCAGACGGGGCTGGCGACGTAGAAGGAGGTGAACTTGCGGCCTTCCTGGGCAAGTTGGTCGAGGTGGGGAGTCTGGATTGTCTCGGAGCCGTAGCAGCCGAGGTCGTTGTAGCCTTGATCGTCGGTGAAGATGAGGATGACGTTGAGAGGTGTTTTGGCGGAGATGAGGAGGGTGGAGAGGAGGAAGGTGATAATGAGTTTCATGAGGAAAGGAGCGGGGTTGTTCGAGGTTGGAGCGCGGGTCTTTAGCCCGCCCCACTGCAATGGTCGCAATGAGGAAGCAATGAGGAAGCAATGAGGAAGCAATGAGGAGAAAGTGTCTACGGTTTCTTTTCTAAGCTTCTTAGTGGATTCTTTCGTGCTTGGGATTCTGACGGAGGTGATGGGGCGAGCTAAAGACTCGTGCTCCGTTTGGGGTTCTGTTGCAGGCTAGACTTGAAAAAAGAGCGCAATGGAGGCAACTAGCGACATGACTTTGGCGGAGACGTTGCGGGAGAGTTTGGTAAACGCTTTTGAGAAGGCGGGAATCGAGGGCGAGAGCCTCGAGCGCGTGGCGGTGGTTGCTGCCTCCGATATTCGTCATGGCGACTACCAGTCCAATGCGGCGATGATGCTCGCCAAGTCAGCCAAAAAAAATCCGCGCGCTTTGGCGGAAGAGGTGGTTGCTTTTCTAGAAGTGGAGCTTAAGGGAAAGGTCGCTTGTTCGTTGGCTGGACCGGGATTTATCAACTTCAAGCTGGAGCCTGCTTTCTTTGCCGAGCACTTAAAAGCTCTCTATCGAGATGAACGGTTGGGTGTCACAAAATCAACTCACTCTCAAAAGATAATCATTGATTTTTCCGCTCCCAACGTAGCCAAGCCCATGCATGTCGGACACATCCGTTCCACTGTGATTGGGGAGTCCCTCGCGCGTATCACCAGCTTTTTGGGCCATGAGGTGATTCGGGACAATCACATCGGCGATTGGGGGACGCAATTCGGAATGGTTTTGTGGGCTTGGAAGAAGGAATTGGATGAAGCGGCGCTGGCAGCCGAGCCCTTACGAGAACTTTTGCGGCTTTATCGCTTGGGCAGTTCTTCTTCGAAAGAAAGTGAAGAGATCGCTGATGCTTGTCGCGCCGAATTGGTCAAATTACAAGGAGGCGACGAGGAGAACACCGCCATCTGGCAGCGTTGCATCGAGCTTTCGAAAGAAGGCTTGAACGCAATCTATGACCGCTTGGACGTCAGCTTTGATTACTGGTTGGGTGAGAGTTTCTATAACGATCGCTTGGGTCCTGTGGTCGAGGAAATGGTGGCCAGCGGAATGGCGAAGGAGAGCGAAGGGGCGATTTGCGTGTTTTCGGCAGGGGAGTTACCTCCCAAGAAGGACCCTTTCCTCAAGACCACCAAAGAAGGAGTGGAGGACTATCCCTTTATCATTCGGAAGAGTGATGGGGGGTTCAATTATGCCACCACTGACATTGCGACCATCGATTATCGCCTGAAGGAGTGGCAGGCAGAGGTGGTTTGGTATGTCGTCGATTTTCGGCAAGAAGAGCATTTCACCCGTTTGTTCGAGGTCGCCAAGCGTCGCGGATGTGAGGCCGAGCTGGTGCATGTGAAGTTCGGAACTATCCTCGGCAAGGACGGTACGCCATTGAAGACGCGGGCGGGTGACCTTCCTCAGCTCGAAGACGTGATCAATGATGCCGTGGAGGCTGCGCGCAAGTCAGTCGCCGAGAAGAGTTTTCTCGAAGATGATCAGGAAAAGGAAGAGTTGTCAGAGCTCATTGGCTTGAGCGCCATTAAGTTTATGGAACTCTCCCATCGCCGCGAGTCGGATTATACCTACGATTTGGAGAAAATGGTGGCCTTGGAAGGCGATACTGCTCCCTACTTGCAATACAGTTACGTGCGGTGTCGCAGTATTTTCCGAAAGTTAGAGGAGGAGGTGACGCTCGGCGGCGACGACCTGGTGTTAGCAGATGAACGCGAAATCCATCTCGCACGCATGATTGCCCGTTTTGGCGAGGTGGTCCCGCAAGTTTTGGAGGATTTGCGCCCCAATGTGTTGGCGAGCTACCTGCTAGAGCTAGCGCGAGCTTATCATTCTTTCTTCCAGAGCTGCCCAGTTCTCAAGTCTGACGGAGCCACCAAGGCCTCCCGTCTCACTCTTTGCGAAGTGACCGCGCGTGTGCTTAAATTGGGCCTCGGACTTTTGGGGATTGGAGTTCCTGAGAAAATGTGATGTTCTATTGCTACGGAAAACCGTAATTTCATGAAAACTTTAGATTCCAAGCTCCTCGTTGTTGGACACAAGAATCCCGACACCGACGCCATTTGTTCGGCAATCGGCCAAGCGGAGTTGCTGCGCATGACAGGCAGCGATGCCGAAGCCATCCGATGTGGTGAGGTTCCCTCCCGGACCGCGTGGGTTTTGGAGAAAGCGGGTTTGGAGACCCCCCGGCTGGTGACTGATGTGCGCGTAACAGCGGGACAGATCGCTCACCGCGATGTTATTTCCGTTTCTACTGAAGACAGCTTTCTCACTGTTTATCGCCGCATGCTCGCCAGTGGGGTGAAGAGCGTCCCGGTCGTCGATCATAACGGCGAAGTGAAGGGTCTGCTGCGCTATCTCGACCTTTTGCAACTATTGTTGCCCGCACAGATGGAAGGAATTGCAGTGCGAACTGTGCAAGCGTCCCTGCACAAAATTTGCGTGACACTGCAGGCTGAATCCGTGGGTGCACCCTGCGATGATGGCGAGGAAGAAGAGATTCATTTGTTGGTCGGTGCCTCCAGTGAGAAGACAGTGAAGAAGCGTCTTCAGACGGCCGAGGACGAGGGAATCGTCGATAAGTATCTCGTCATTTGCGGAGATCGCCCCGGGGTCCAGGAGTTCGCAATCGAGCATGGCGTGCGTGCTCTCGTGGTGACAGGCGGGTTCGGGATGTCACCCGAGTTGCTGGCATCCGCACGCGAAAAAGGGGTGGCGATTTTCATGGCCAGTCTCGATACCGCCAGTGTGGCCAAGTTGATTCAGTGTTCGCGTAAAGTGAGCAGTGTAGTCTCGGGCGACTTCATGGTGGTGGAGGAAGGAGAAGTGGTTTCGCAGTTGCGGAAGCGTCTTTCGGCGGAAAATCAGGACCTCTTTCCGGTTGTGAAGAGGGGAAGTTTGACCATGTCTGGCGTGCTTTCGAAGTCCGACTTAGTAGAACCCAAGCGGCCTCGCTTAGTTCTCGTGGATCACAACGAATACGCGCAAGCGGTGACCGGGGTGGATGAGGCGGAAATTTACGAGGTCATTGACCACCACCGTCTGGCTGGTGATTTGGCTTCGCGAGAACCCATTCGATTTCTCAATGAGCCTGTCGGTTCGACCAGTACTCTAGTCGCCAGGAAGTTTTTGCACCGGGATTTGGAGCCTTCTCCCGGAGTAGCCCTTTGTCTCTGTGCGGGTCTCATTTCGGACACCTTGATGCTGACCTCGCCTACCACCACAAAGTTGGATGAGAAGATGTTAGAGTGGCTGGCTCCCATCGCGGGGGTGGACCCGGAAACCTTTACGAGCGAGTTCTTTGCGGTGGGTTCCTTGTTAGGCGGGGGCACTCCTGATGAAATCCTCACCACCGACCGCAAGGAGTTTTTCGAAGACGGAATCAAGATCAGTATTTCTCAAATTGAGGAACGAGGCTTGGGCGGTTTTGAAAAACGGAAGGGCAAGCTGGTGACCGCTTTAGACAAGTTGCGGGAGCAGGAAGGTTGTGATTTGGCCTTGTTGGTCATTACCGATATTTCCAAGCACGATAGCCTAATCCTTGCGAGCGGTAACACTGCATTGTTAGAGGCCTTGCCTTATGAGAACAAGAATGGAGTCTTCTTGGCGCAGGGGGTAGTCAGTCGGAAGAAGCAGATTTTCCCTGCGGTCTGCGGTGCCTGTCGGACTGCTGCTAGCAAGATGTCTGCCGCAACATAATGGACCTAGCAATGAGCAATTTGATTGTAGTTAAGGTCGGCACTGGGGTTCTCACTCGAGTCAGTGATGGCCGCATTGATGGAGGCTCATTGGTCAAACTAGTGACCGCCCTAGCCGAACAAGTCAATGCTGGTAAGAAGTTGATTCTCGTGTCTTCGGGCGCGGTAGGTTCAGGGGTTTCTGCTTTGGGCCTAGACCAATATCCCAGCGAGCTTTCCGAGAAGCAAGCAGCAGCAGCCGTGGGGCAGGCGCGTTTGATGCACACCTATGAAAACTTGTTTTCTCACTTCGGATTGAGTGTAGCGCAGATTCTCTTGACGGGAGATAATCTTCAGAGCGAGGAAATCCGAGGTCGGGTGAAAAATACTTTCAATTGTCTTTTGGAAAAAGGAGGGGTGGTCCCGATTGTGAATCAGAACGATTCTGTGGCGGTGGAAGAACTCAGCCAAGGAGATAACGATATGCTCTCGGTACGAGTGTCCGAACTGGTAGAGGCGGACCTCTTGGTCATGCTCACCAGTGCTGACGGCCTGTGCGAAGGCGAGGGAGGGAAGTTAATTCCCGAGGTTTCCGACTTGGAGAAAGCTAAGGCGCAGGTCGGCAAGGCCTCGGGCAAATTCTCGATCGGAGGCATGCGCTCGAAGTTGGATGCAGTCGGGCTGGCGATGGAAGCTGGCGTCAAGGTGGCGATTGGAAATGGTCGCCATCCCGAGCGTTTGGCGGAAATCGTCAATGGTGAGGGAGTTTGTACGAGATTTTTAGTAGATTGAAGAGATGACCACGGAAGAAGTAGAGGCGCAGGTTTTGGAAATGGGACGCAAGGCGCGGGCAGCAGCCTTGGAGTTGGCAATTTTAGGAGCCGAGGAGAAGAATTTGATTTTAAAGGCAATGGCAGAAGGTTTGCGCGAGCGGGCTGGAGAAATACTCGCTGCCAATGCCCTCGACATCACTGCCGGTGAGGAGCGTGGTCTCTCCAGTGCGATGTTGGATCGGCTGCGCCTAGATGAGGCCCGTTTGGAAGCCGTCGCCGCGGGCATTGAGAAAGTGGCTGGATTGAACGACCCCGTGGGCGAGCAGTTGGCGCAATGGGCGCATCCCAAGGGCTTCACGATTGAGCAGCTGCGGGTCCCGATTGGGGTCATTGGCATCATTTATGAGAGTCGTCCCAATGTCACCAGCGATGCCGCTGTGCTCTGCTTGAAGAGTGGCAACGCGACTATTTTGCGAGGTGGTAGCGAGGCCATCCACTCCAACCGTGCCATTGCCGAGGCTCTGCAAGCGGGAGGCGAACCAGCCGGTTTGCCCGCGAATGCGATTCAGCTCATCCCCTTCACTGATCGCGAAAGCGTCAAGGTGATGGCAAGTATGGACCAATATCTGGACCTGATTATTCCTCGAGGCGGAAAGGGACTCATTGAGACTGTCGTTTCTTTGGCGAGAATGCCCGTCATCAAGCATTACGATGGCATCTGTCATGTCTATGTTGCAGCGCAAGCAGACTTTGCCAAAGCGGTGGATATCGTAGTTGATTCCAAGACCCAGAAACCGAGCGTCTGTAATGCCCTCGAAACCTTGCTTGTCGATGAGCGGATAGCGGAGAAATTTCTCCCTCAGGTGGCGGCTGCTTTGACCGAAAAAAATGTCGAATTGCGAGGCGATGAAGCCACGCGTGCGATTTTAGGAGCTGAGGTGAAGGCGGCCACGGAAGAGGATTGGGAGACAGAATATCTCGACTACATTCTGGCCGTGAAGGTGGTTTCTTCCGTCGAAGAAGCAATGGCCCACGTCAATCAATATGGTTCCAAGCACAGCGATTGCATTGTGACCGAGGAGAGTGAAGAGGCGGAAAAATTTTTGCGCGGGGTGGACTCGGCCTGTGCTTTCCATAATCTCTCTACCCGTTTTAGCGACGGGGAAGAGTTTGGCTTTGGGGCCGAGATTGGGATTTCCACCGACAAGCTGCATGCTCGAGGACCAATGGCTCTGCGGGAGTTGACCAGTTATCAATATCGCCTGCGTGGTGAAGGGCAGATCAAGGCGAAGTAGGAGGACCTGGAAGGCAGGGCAATCAAGCGAGGTGAAAATTCGGTGAAATGAGGCCAGGATGAATGGGATGAATCGGATCCACGAATTCAAACTCATCGTTCTGAGCCGAATTTGGAAGCGCCATTTCCTTCAAAAGTTTGCGGCTCTTGTTTTCAATTAGAAAATCCAATTTATCCTATCCATCTTGGTCCGTAGCTTGGCCGCCGCGGACCAGAAGGTCGCTTTTTCAACTGCTACAAAGAGTGGTTCCGTGACCTTCGAAGAGGTTAGAAACCTTTGGTTTCGTTGCCAAGTTCGCGTGTGATTTCGCCGATCTCGACGACACCTTTGAATTCCTCGGCCAGTTTCTCGGCTGCAGATTGAATCTTGCCTGTGGTGTGTCCGCCTTGCGAGCCTCCTTTTTTACCCAGCTCTGCGTAGATATCTTCGGAGAATGCCTCGAGGGCTTTCCTGCCGTCGAGATATCGTTGGTGAGTGGGAGCGAGTTCTTCAGAGAGAGTTTGGAGAGTTTCTTTGAGAGGTCCGTCGATCTGACACAGGTTCAAAAAGTGATCGCACCAGTAGAAGGCGAGGTGAGGCTGTTGGGGGATGAGTTCCTCGCGGAGGTAGTTCAAGAAGCGGGCTTCAAATCGTTGGCGCTCCTCCTCGCGACCTTCTAGGTTGTCGTAAAGCTCGCGGGAATAGAGCCAGCAAATTCCTTCCGTCGGAATCTCCTTGAGATTGGCATGGTGACCTCCGCGGTAGAGGCGATGAGTACCGTTTTTTCCGTAAGATTGGGCGGCAAAGGCTGATAGATATCGGTTGTAGTCTGAGGCTCCACCGGCGGCGTAGACATAGTCTCCATTTTTGGGAGTTTTGGAGTTGGGCATGTAGGAGACATAGGGGAAGATTCCCGCGCACTTGTAGGAGTCGGCATTGAGAAAAGCAACCGCCCCTCCGCCTGAGCGACCTGAGAAGAAAATGCGGCCCTTTGCAATGGGGAGAGAACGCTGAAGATGTTCAAGGCAGTGGCCAGAGTGCTCGACGTTGGTGATGGGACCTTTGTTATTATTACGACTCTCCACCGAGGTGGCGAGGATCATGCCGGTTAGTTCTGCCGCCTTGATGAAGGGGTCCAAGGTGTCGACTTTGGTTTTGCCTGATTCCGTCCAGAAGAACAGGGGCGCTTCGTAGCCCTCGGAAAGGCTCTTGGGCAAATAGAGATAATAGGTTGAGTCGTCTCCGGTGTCTATCGGTCCGTGGACCTTTCCTTGTTCGAAGGGCAGGTTAGACGGTGAAACCAATTCAGGAACGTTTGGCATTTTACCCACGAAGTGCTTTTTGAGAAATTGCTGGTCGTCGGGAACGAGCTTGTTGAGAGGGACTTTGAGTTTGCGGCCGTCCGTGGTGTGGAGCTCGACGATATCGTTGGCGAGAGCGACGGCCCGACCGCTAATCGTGGTGTTGGCAGTTGAGGTCCATTCTCGCTCCTCGGTGGGTTCTGCGATGAGAGTGATTGTTCCTAAGAGAGTAAAAACCAGAGAGAGGAAAAATTTCATACCAAACAAAAAATGGAAGAAAATCTTCTCAATGGCAACTCTTTCGACTGGCAGGTGCTTTCAAAGGAGTCGAGTGCTAACCGTTAGAGGCCAGAACTAGCGGCTAGGAACCAGTGCGTTGCCAGGTTGCGAAGAGTTCTCCCTCGTCGGTGGGTTGGAAATAGGTGATTTTAAATTGGCGGGAAACCGGGAGAAATTCGCCGGGAAGCCCGGTGAGAGTAGGGGCTGATTTGCCACCAATGAGGCTGTGGCCAGCGATGGTGAGATTGATTTCGTCGACGGCATCCAGCGCGAAGAGGTCATTGACGAGGGAACCGCCTCCTTCGCACAAAAGAGTTTCGACGTTCAGGTTAGTTTTGGCGTGGGAAAGAAACTCTGAAAGGGACTTTCGGTGGAGGGTGGCTCCAGCGGCTTGGTAGGGCTCAGCGGTTAGATCCTCGGGGGCTTCGGTGGCGATGAGATGGATGTCCCCTCCGGCAGATTGAAAAACTTTGTGAGAGGCATCGAATTCACCTTTCCGCGAGATGATGCAACGGAGCGGTTGTCTGGGCGGATTGAGCTCGGGAGGAATGGTCATCGACATTTCGTCTGCTTCCAGAGTGCCACGTCCGACAAGAATGGCATCAGCGCGCCCACGAATCGCAAGAAGTCGGTCCAAATCCGCCTTGGAGGTGAAACGAGAGGGCCCTTTCTGTGAGGTTCCGATTTTTCCATCTGCCGAGATGGCGAAATTGATAAGGATGTCGGGGCGCTCCATGGCCGGCAACGTAGGGGAAAGTGACCACAAAAACGAGCGGGAAGCGCACTTGAGCTTTTTCTGAAAAGGAGTAAATTTTTCCTCATGACCGACCAACCAAAGATTGTTTGCTATCTCAAAACCTATTGTGGCTGGAGCGAGGGCGTGCGTGCCGTTCTCCGGAAATACAATTTGGAGTGGGAGGAAAAGGACATCATCAAGAATCCTGCCATGCGCATGGAGATGGAGATGAAGAGCGGTCAACCGCTGTCCCCTTGTGTCGAAGTAAACGGCACCATGCTCGCCGATGTGAGCGGGGAAGAGGTGGAGAGCTGGATGGTGGAGCAGAACCTTATCTCCCACAGTGATGCCGAGGCCGATGCCCCAATCGACTCCTCATGTTCTCCCGAGCAACACGAGGCTCAAGCACGTGCTGAGGCTGCCGCACAGGGAGTGCAGGGCAAGGTCGTTATCCTAGATTAAGTTCGCGCTGCGCTCGGTAGAAACGTTTTTTAGACCCAAAGTCGCTCCACGTAATCGGGGCGACTTTTTTATGGCTACGAGCATGGCGAAGACGCGAAGTCGTAGATTAGTTTTTCAATTTGGCTGCCTAATTCTGATGCACGGTCGAGTAGATGGTGCCAATGAGGACTTCGCCGTCTATGGATTCGAGGTCGTAGTCAATTTGCATCTGCTGCGCGGGTTTCAAGCTGGGTATCGTGAGGACGATTGTCTGGCCGTCTTCGCTTAATTTCGCCTGCGTGATTTCCACCTGGTCCTGCTGCTTGACACTTTTGCTCTCTTGAACGAGCGCATTCTTTTCGGCCTCCAGGTCGGGCTCATCAATGGAGAATTGGCCGGAGCCATACTGGGGCCCGCGAATATACTTCCAGCGTTTGATTGCAAAAGATTCGAGGTCGTTAGCGAGTTCTTCATCAAGTTTAGTATCGAAACGAAGGGTCAGCTGATCTCCCGAAACAGACATGGCCTCGGGGAGTCCCAAGAGCATATTCTCGTTCTTGCGCACTCGCTGCAATCCGGATTCGGTAGCAGCGTTGGACTGCCAGCCACGCATGCCGCTGACATAGAG
>CAZGXV010000066.1:0-7815 GCA_964529725.1 uncultured Roseibacillus sp. | reverse complement strand
GACATAGAGCGACCCGTCCTGATGAAATACTGCCCTTTGCGCGGAAGAAGAGAGCTTGATGGGGAGTTTGACGACGCCTCCTTGGATGCCTCCGTTTTCTAACTCCTGAGAAAGCACCCGGTAGATACTAGATTGCCCGTAGGAGAGGTGGAGGAGTTCACCTGGGTTGAGCCCGATCTTGGCGTTCTCCGGAACCCAGACCTGGCCACCACCCGAGTTATCGACACTCATTGGGAAGTAGCACAGCGGTTCATGAAAGTCTTTCTCAAGACTGTGGCGAGCTTGCTCGGTGCCCAAGAAGACTGGTCGCTGGTCTTTGGTAAAGTAGTTGAGCTTACAAGCTGGCTGCCAGGTGCCTTCGTTCTCGCCTGTCGTAATTTCTCCATTGGGACCGATGCCAATACCGCCGGGGGCTCGCAAGCCAGTGGCCACGACAGTGAGTTCCTTGCCGTCGGAGGCCAGCTTGAGAACGGTCCCATTGTGGGGAAGAATTTTGTCAAAGTTACGGCCGCCGGGTCTCACCGGAGCCCCTTTAGCAAAGTAAAAATTCCCCTCATTGTCGGTCTCGAGACCAAAGGAAAACTCGTGGAAGTTGTCGGTGATGAGAACGTCGTTATTGAAGACTTTGTAGTGGTCAGCCTCGTTGTCACCATTCAGGTCAATCACCTGCCAGATGCCATCGCGGCAATTAAGGTGAATGATGTCATCTACGATCTTGAGACCCAGAGGCTCAAAAAGTCCGGTCGCGAACCGCTTCCAGGTGATTGTCTTGAATTCCTTGAGCCCAGAAAGAGTCCAGACGTCACCGCTCCAAGTGCAGATGGCAGCACGGTCTCCGTCCGCAAAGAAATCGAGGTCAGTGATTCGGACTTTGTTCCGATAGGGTGACTTATCGAGGACGGGAGGGAGAGGGATTTGGTCAACGAGTAGAGCTTGTTCGCCTGAGCCGAGCCTAGGCTTCACCTCAAAGGTTTCTGGGTAGAGCGCTGGACCTCCTTTGGTTTGTTCTGTGAGGCCGAGGAGTCCACTGAGCATCAGTGCGATTTTGCCATCATTCTGATAGTCGATACCGATGATGTCCTCTGTAGCTTTGGTCAGTTCCCAAACAACGCCTTCGGGGCCTTCCTTAATGGTGACGCTTTTGTTTTCGAAAGTCTGTTCCCTGCGCGCCTGGCTGCTGAGCCTAGTTCGGTAAGTTCCTTCATGCCCCTGGATGTGGAAAATGCGGCGGAAGTCATCTCCCTCTTCCACGATTTTTTCCAACACTGGAGTTCTGTGAACCAAGTAGTCGAGAATGACCTCGTGACCATGCCGATAGTAGCCGCGAAACTGCAGATGGTCATAATTGCCGTGGCCGGGGTGTTCGCGCGTATCCTCAAAGGAATCTGCCTGATCAGCCCAAGCAGGCCCCAGGTCGCTATTAAAGAAGGAGCCGTTTCTGTTCAGGATCTTATTTTGCGTTCCGTGCTTGCCCGCGAAGGGCGTGTTGTCGAGCGCGACTCCTTGGTCAGTGGCCGTCACCCATTGCAGGGTCTCCATATTGAAAAGGGCAACGAGGTCGTGTTGCTCCGGATTGGGTCGAATGAGAATGCCTTTGAGACCAGCGTGAGAGCGGTATTCACCTTGATAGAAATCTCCCCAAGTTTGGATAAAAGCCGGGCCGAAGTCCGCATTATCAAACCACTCTCGTTTGCGATTGCTCACCGGATTACGCTTGAATCGATAGGAGGTGACTTTGTCGCGCGGAAGAAAGTGGGAGAGCCGTTGATTGTGAGGCAGCTTGGTGACCAAAATATTGCGAAACTGAACCGGCGATCCGTCATCGTGATTTTGAATTCCGAAGTAGCCTTTCTGGTCGCCACGCCCTTCTTCGGGGGTGAAGATATTAACGAGAGTCTCATTAAGAGCGACGACAATGGCATCGGAGAGGAGATGGATAGTCATCTGGTTCCATTCGCCATCTGCTTTGAGAGGATTCTCAACCGGAGCTTGGACATCGTAAATGGCCCCTGTTGACTGCTTATCGATTCCACGTCCGGAAATCTGGATTTCGTAGCCTTTCTTGACAGCCACCCAAGGGTCGTCGCCTGGGTCGGGAAAGCGGACAAAAACACCTGAGTTGTGGGTGGATTGGTCCAACTTGAATTCGAGAGTCAGGGTGGCGTTCTTGAACCTTTCCGCCGCGAACCACCAAAGGCCCATTCCGCCCTGTGCCGTCGCCACGTCTTCCGCAATCTTGAACTCGCCTGGACCGGCCATTTTCCAGTTTTCAGCCTCGGCAGGGAAAACCTGGCGGGGCTCCGCTGAGAGCGAGAGAGCTGTATAGGCAAAGAATGAGAAAAGGGTTTTCATGAGAGAAAGAGTCGGGAGCAGAGAGGGATACCTACGAGAGAAAACGGCGGAATATTCGAATGGGTGATTAAATAGTCAAAAAAACTGAATGAGAAGGAACTTGTTTCCGTTGAAAACTAGTGTTCAAAGAGACTCTCCCATCGATGAAAACCCCGTATATCGCCCTCCTTGCTCTGGTTGTCGCACCACTGGTGAGCCCGTTGTCCGCTTGTGGAATCCACGATTTGGTAAAGCCCAATCTAGATGATTTAAGGGAAGCGGCAGAAGAAGAACGTCGCAAAGAGGAAGAACGTTTGCAGAAATTGGCGGAGGAAGAAGAAGCGAAGCGTCTTGAGGAAGAGGCCCGATTGGCCGCCTTGGAGGCCGCGAAGAAAGACCCTTTGATCGACCCCGAGACCCTCAAGCTGGCGGGTGACACTGCGGGTAAGGATGTCTACGTGATTGAGTCGGGCGGAACCTTGGGGGCGATTGCTTCCGACCGCTACGGTAGCTCACAATACTTTCCAATCGTCGAGCATTGGAACGGGGTCAAGGCCACCAAGATATTCGTGGGACAAAAAATCAAGACCCCCAGCATCGCTACCATCGTAAAAATTAAGGGCAAGAATGTGCTCGCACGTTACCCGGAGGAGATGACCGCGATGTTGCAGCTGAGAGAAGATTATTTGGCTCTTGAGCCCGAGTTGCGCGCGAGCGGAGGCAATCCCAGCGACGAACTGAAGAAAAAGCTCGAAGAAATGCACGCGACCTCGAAGAAGATTCACGCTGGTTTTTTGGTCAAACGCCCTGGTGTGCAAGAGTATGCCAACGGCCTTTTGGCTCAGTGCAAGAATGTCGTGGACCAGTTTGCAGCGATGAAAAGAGGAGACTTGGGCCGCAAGAATTCCCGTATCACACGAGTGCATACCGCGCTCGGTTACGCCATGCGCAACGCTATGATCTGGGGTCAGGAAGACTTCAAGTAAGGAGCTGACGTTCTTCCTATTTCCTGTTGGCTAATCGACGGTCGGGTCTCATCCGTTCGCTTCTCAAGGCCTGTCCGGACCTCCGCTGCCCGCTCACTACCGGCGACTGGCGCGGCGGAGAAGGTGGGCACCGATTATGAGGCACAGAATATTAGGCAACCACATCATGGTAGAGCAGATGGCGGGATTGTCTTCGAAGTTCTCGGCGGTGAGAAGCATCACGAAGTAGATCAAGGCGACAATGAGAGCGGTTACGAGACCGGAAACAGTTTCGCGACGACGGGAGGTGATGCCAAGGGGGATGCCGATGAAGGCGAAGGAAAAGCAAGCGAGAGAGAGAGCGTGTCTTTTCTGAAGCTCTGTCAAAACACTGTTCTTCTTCTTACGGGTGAGGGGAAGTCCGACCTCGCGGAAAAGGCGGAAATTGGTTCGGTAGCTGGGCTTGTCGGGGATTTTGTTAGAGGGAAAAGCCAAGGGCCAAGGCTCGGCGGTTGAGGCCGTGATAGAGCGTCCGATTTCGCCGGGAATGGTCTCTTCAATAAAGGCATCTTCGAAGGAAAAGATGAAATTCTTGGCGACTTCATCAACCTCAAGGCTGACCGAAGTACCATAAACATAGTTGACCGGAACGGGATTGCGCTCGTCGTCCGAGAGGCGATAGAGATGAAGTCCCTTCAGCGACTTACCGTCCTTTTCGGTGACAAAAGCCTGAATATCCGGGAGATTCGTTTCCGAGCGGGATGCGAGCAGAGACAGCGGGTCTTGTTTGAGGGCCTGGTCAATGAGAGTGCGCGAATTGAGCTTGGCCATGGGCGAAAGGACCCCCGCGAGAAACCAGCAAACGATACTGAAGAAGAGACCGAGGATGAAAATAGGGGCCGTTAGTCTGATGAGACTGGAGCCCGATGTGCGGAATCCAACCAACTCATTCTGTGAGGAGAGGCGACCAACTACTAGCAAGACCGTAGTCAAGAACCCCAGCGGGAGCGCAAACATGAGAGGATAGGGCATGCTGTAGAGCATGAATTGGGCAAGAAGCTTGGGTGGGGCCTGATACTTGACCAGCAGATCACGAATCTCGTTGAAGAGAATCCCCATGATGAGAACCACGCAAAGTAAGACCACTGCCATGATGGTTCCGTTGAAGACCTGTCGGCCAAGATAGCGGTCGGAGATGCGCACGAGCGGTAGGTTCCTACTTTGGCTCCTCGATATCAAACTCGAAAAACTTACTGTCGAAGGAATCGGGCAGGTGATTTCGCGTGATTCGGGTGAGCCAGCCCTCTTTCTTAAACCAAGTTCGCTGTCTCTTGGCGTATTGGCGGGTAGCGATGGTGATGCGTTCGCTCGTTTCGTCCAAAGTCATTTCGCCAGCGAGATGAGCCCGGATTTCGGCAACTCCGATTGCTTTCGCGGCGGTAGTCGCTTCGGGCGAGAGGGTAGAAACCTCTGCAATGGCCCCTTGCGACAGCATCTGATCGGTGCGCTGCGAGATACGATCCGCCAATTCCTCTTTAGGCCAATCGAGATAAAGCCCGCGCAAGCCCGGCGGATCCGGTTGCTCCCAATCGGCCCGAAGTTGGGAGACAGGTTTTCCCGTCAAAAGGCAGAGCTCGAGCGAACGACTGAGGTAACGGCGATTCTTGAGATTAATGGTAGCCGCTTCAACAGGGTCGAGAGCCTCAAGTCGCCGCCTCAATTCCTCCATGGAGAGTTCGTCAAGCTCGGCCCGAATGACGGGGTCGCCGGATGGAATCGGTGACGGCCCGTGGGTGAGAAACTTGAGATACAGCCCAGAACCCCCGACCACCAAAGCCGTTTTTCCCCGTTGCTGGATTTCTTCAATGACAGGCAACGCCATCTTCCGATAGCGATTGGCATCGAGCGTCTCGGAGGCATCCAGCACCGAATAGAGATGATGGGGTGCAGCAGCTTGTTCGGCGAGAGACGGAGAGGCGGCAATGGTCTCTAAGCCTCGATAGAGTTGATAGGCATCACCGTTAACGATTTCGCCGTCGATTTGAGCCGCTAGTTTGAGAGCTAAACCTGATTTCCCGGATGCCGTGGGGCCACAAATGTAGAGGGGGCTAGGCATCCTGAAAATCGGGCGCTCTTGTTAGAGTCGTGCTAAGATGGCCTCGGTGATTTCCAAGGTGTTAGCGAGAGTCTCGCCTTCGGCATTGCTGAAGATGTCACCCGTGCGGAATCCATCTTCGATCGTCTTGGCAACCGCAGCGTCAATGGCATCAGCCGCTTCCGCTGCCCCCAGAGAGTAGCGGAGGAGCATCGAGAGAGAGAGAATCTGGGCAATGGGATTAGCAATGCCTTGACCCGCGATATCAGGAGCCGAACCGCCCGAGGGTTCATACATGCCGAAGCTGAGACCTTCCTCGTTAATTTCGGCCAGCGAAGCGGACGGCAGCATGCCGAGAGAACCGGAAATCATGGCCATCTCGTCGGAGAGAATATCTCCGAAGAGGTTACCGGTGACAATGACATCGAAGTCCGGTGCCCGACGAATCAGTTGCATGGCGGCGTTGTCGACATAGAGATGGTCGAGAGTCACGTCGGGGTAGCTTTTGGCCACTTCCTCAATGACTTCGCGCCAAAGCACGGAGACGGCGAGAACGTTGGCCTTATCAACTGAGGTGAGGCGCTTGTCACGACCTTGAGCGGCCTTGAAGGCGACGTGGGCAATGCGCTCAATTTCGGAACGGCGATAGACCATCGTGTCGATGGCCGCTTCCTCACCATCGCGCTCCTCGCGGCCCTTGGGTGCGCCAAAATAGATTCCGCCAGTGAGTTCACGAACGCAGAGGACATCAAAGCCTTCGGAGATGAGGTCATTTTTCACCGGAGAGGCGTCGATGAGCTGCGGCAAACAGACGCCAGGACGCAGATTGGCAAAGAGACCAAAGTGCTTGCGGAGAGGAAGAAGGGCTCCGCGCTCGGGTTGGGTATCCGGGGGCAGGTTCTCCCACTGAGGGCCTCCGACAGAACCGAACAGAATCGCGTCGGCGGATTCGCAGGCGGCGAGGGTGTCGGCTGGTAAGGGGGTGCCGCTATCGTCAATGGCCGCGCCCCCCACAAGGTGGGTGCTGGCGGAGACTTCGAGAGAGAATTTTGCGGAAACGGATTCGAGAACGCGGAGAGCCTGATCCATCACTTCGGGACCGATGCCGTCGCCGGGTAGAACTGCAATTGAGTGTGCCATGTGGTGGTGGAGATGCCATGACTGGGCGATTTTGAAAACAGTGGATTCAAGAAAAATGGGACAAGAGGCATCCCTTCAGGAGCCCGCTTGCGCTTCCCCGAGCAAGTGTTGAGAAATTCAATCACGAAAAAAGACGCCTCGTGGGCGTCTTGGAAGGGGGCCGTGCACAAAAGACGGCGCAAGCAGGCTCACAAAGAACCTAAGACTTGTAGCGAAGGCGCTTCTTGTGGCGGTTGGCGCGCATACGCTTCTTCCGCTTGTGCTTGTTGATTTTTGTTTTCCGGCGTTTTTTTAATGAGCCCATAAGTTGGTTTCTAGGTTCGGGTTCTTACTTTTTTAAGAGTGATTCAGGGGACGATTTTGTTGAGAGGAAACTCGATAATACCTTCCGCTCCCAAAACTTTCAAGTCAGGGATGATCTTGCGGGCCACGGACTCGCAGATGACGGTTTCGACTGCGACCCAATCGCTGTCTGAGAGCGGAGAGACGGTCGGGCGACGCAAGGAGGGTAAAATGTCGAGGACTTGCTCAAGAGAGGACTTGGGGAGGTTGAGCTTGAGGCCCACCTTGTCGCGAGCCTCTAAGGCACCTTTTAACATCAGGACGATGCGGTCCATTTTCTCTTTTTTCCAATCATCGGCATACGAAGCCTTGTTGGCATAGAAGTGAGGAAAAGATTGCAGCAGCTCATCGACGATGCGGAGCTTGTTGGCACGCAAGGAGGATCCGGTTTCCGTGACATCGACGATGGCATCCACGAGATCGGGGACCTTCACTTCCGTTGCTCCCCACGAGAACTCCAGTTTGGCGGAGACTCCCTTTTCGGCCAAATAGCGTTCGGTGATTCCGACACCCTCGGTGGCGATGCGTTTGCCTTCCAGATCCTGAACGGTCTTGATGGGCGAGCTTTCCGGAACGACCAGCACCCAGCGAGTTGGGCGGGTAGAGGCGCGGGAGTAGGGCAATTCCGCCAAATCCTCGAGGTCAGCCTTGTTCTCGTAAACCCAGTCGTATCCAGTAATGCCACAATCGACAAAACCCTCGTCGATGTAACGGCCGATTTCCTGAGCGCGAATCATGTAGATATCGAGATCAGAGTCGTCGGAGGATGGGCGCAGGCCGCGGTCGGAGGAATAGATATTGTAGCCGGCCTTCTCAAGAAGCGAGAGGGTCGGGGCTTGGAGAGAGCCTTTAGGAAGGGCGATTTTCAGTTGCTGACTCACGACGGGGCGGGGTTGTTAATCAGGGGAGCGTGATTAAGCAAGGATTAACCAAGTCTAGAGG
>CAZGXV010000065.1:0-18608 GCA_964529725.1 uncultured Roseibacillus sp. | reverse complement strand
AAAACGGATACGACTTTTTGAAACAGGAGGTAGCAGCATGAGTTACGAAGCCGAAGTTATCGAGACCGACGCGGACACCGCAGAGGCTATCGACATCGACCGCTCCAAGGGCGATTTCACCTTTCCCGAGAACCACAAGTTCGACGCTGGAACCGGTCTCTCCAAGGACACCATCGACTACATCTGCGACGTTAAGAACGACTCGGATTGGATTCGTGAGTTCCGCCACAAAGCCTTGGCGACCTTCGAGAGCAAGCCCATGCCCACCAACTGGGCCACCACGGACCTCGACAATATCGACTTTAGTAAGATTCGCTATTACCTCTCCGACGGCCAAGCGCCCAAGCGCAGCTGGGACGATGTTCCGCCCGAGGTCTTAGAAACTTTCGAGCGCCTTGGCGTTCCTCAGTCCGAGCGTGCCTTCCTTGCCGGAGTGGAAGCTCAATACGACTCCGAGGCCGCTTACTCCAACATGAAGGAAGGGCTCGAAAAAGAAGGCGTCATCTTCGTCAACTCCAAGGAAGGTCTCAACGAATACGAAGAGATTTTCCGCCCTTGGTTCGGCAAAGTCATCCCAACCGGAGATAACAAGTTCTCTGCACTTAACAGCGCGGTCTTCTCGGGCGGTTCCTTCATCTACGTCCCCAAGGGCGTGAAATTGAAGCAGCCCTTGCAAGCCTACTTCCGCATCAACTCCGAGAACTTCGGACAGTTCGAGCGCACTCTCATCATCGTCGATGAAGACGCCGAGCTCACCTACATGGAGGGCTGCACCGCACCCAAGTTCGAGACCGCGACTCTCCACTCGGCTGTGGTCGAAATTGTGGCGCTCAAAAACGCCAAGGTGCAATACATCACCGTCCAGAACTGGTCCTCCAACGTCTTCAACCTCGTCACCAAGCGTGGCATGGCTCACGAAGGTGCAGAAATCCGCTGGATTGATTGCAACATCGGCAGCCGTCTCACCATGAAGTATCCCGGCGTGGTTATGAAGGGCGAAGGTGCTCGCGGCGAAGTGATTTCCATCGCGCTCGCCAACGACGGCCAGCATCAGGACACCGGCGCGAAGATGATTCACGCCGCCAACAACACCACTTCCAATGTCGTTTCCAAGTCCATCTCGGTCGGCGAAGGGCGCTCGACATACCGTGGCCAAGTTCACATCCCCAAGCACCTCAAGGGCTGCAAGAACAACACCGAGTGCGATGCCTTGCTCATCAACTCTAACAGTCGCACCGACACCTACCCCGCCATCACCGTGCGCGGCAACGACCACGTCACCCAGCACGAGGCCAGCGTCAGCCAAGTGAGCGAAGAAATGCTCTTCTACATGCAGCAACGCGGAATCGGCGAAGCCGAAGCCATGAGTCTTGCGGTCAATGGATTCATCAACGACCTCGTCCGCGAGTTCCCGATGGAGTATTCCGTCGAACTCAAGCGCCTCATCGAACTGGAGATGGAAGGCAGCGTCGGCTAAATCACTTCCATGGAAAAACCTGAACCAAGAATGAAACGTGGGAATGTCCTCATCAGACATTCTAAACCTTCTGAACAAAATAACGACCTTCAGCACTGGCTAAACCAAAGCCCCCAACAACGCCTCGAAGCTCTAGAGTTCTTACGCAAACAGGTCTATGACAACCAAGCTGACCCTGCCCCCCGACTTCAAAGAACTTATCGACTTGTTTCTCTCAAGGGGAGTTAAGTTTATGGTTATCGGTGGATATGCAGTCACAGCTCATGGAAGACCACGCTACACCGGTGACATTGACTTTTTCGTTGAAAAATCTCCCGACAACGCCCAACGAATCACCGAAACCCTTCACGAATTCTTTGGTCCTCTTCCCGAAATTCAGCCAGAAAATTTTCTAGATGATGACCGCATGAGCCAATTCGGTATAGAGCCTCTTCGAATCGATATCTTGATTGGAATCAAAGGGGTCACTTTCGAGGAGGCCGATGCTCGTAAAGTCTATTTCCATATCGACGATACCGACATTCCCTTCATTTCACTACCTGACCTTCGAACTAACAAACTAGCCACAGGTAGACACAAAGACCTCAACGACTTGGAAGAACACCTCCCCGACCCCGAGCAAAGCCAGTAAAAAAATTTCCCGAAAAATGACCACTCTAACAACCACCTTTCCCGTTTGGTATGAGAAGCTCCGCGACGAAGCTCAAGCCGAATACGACAAACTCACTTGGCCAACCCGCAAAGATGAAAACTGGCGCTTCGGCTCCTACAAGAACGCAAACCTCGAAGAGGCCAACATCGTTCATGGTGGTGAAGCCAATGGACTCCCTGAGCCTGCTTTGGAGAACGCGATTCGTTTCGTCTTTTGCAACAACGAGCTCGTTGCCACCGAAGGATCCGTGCCCGAAGGTGTCATCGCTGGCCCATTCGCAGAGATTCTCCGCGACCATGGTGATTCTATCGAAGGCATTCTCCCACCGTTGCAAGGCAAACTTGGTTCGCCCAAACTGGCCGCCCTTCATCGTGCCAAAAGCGAAGGCGGATTCGCCATTAAGATCGGCATCGCGTGCGAGCAGCCCATTGAGATCGTTCACCTCGTTTCTGGCAAAGATATTACTACCATTCCCTACATTCTCATCGTTGGGATGGCGGGCGCGAAGGCTACTGTGCTCGAACGCTTCGTAAGCGCCAACGACAGTGACGCAGCTACCGTGGTTTCCGTGAGTGATCTCATTGCGATGGACGACACCGAAGTGCGCTATTTGGTCTCGCAAGAGCTGAATCAGCAGAGCCGCTTCATCCGCCTTGCCGATTCCAAACTCGGCAAAAACACTCGCACTAAGACTGGCTCCGTCCACACCGGGTCCGCTTGGGCGCGCGAAGAAACCTACTCCACCGTCGATGGTGCCGAGAGCAACTCCGAGATTCTCTCCGTTGCCATTCCCGACACTGGCCAGGAATACGACCAGCGCACCTTCCAGCACCACGGTGCGCCGCACACTGGCAGCGACCTCCTCTTCAAGAACACCCTCTTCGGCAAAGGCAAGACCGTCTTCTCCGGTCTCATCTTCGTTGACGAGGCGGCTCACTACACCGATGCCTACCAGACTTGCCGTAACCTCTTCATGAGCGACGAAGCGGAGGCCAACTCCATGCCCGGGCTCGAAATCAACGCCGACCAAGTCAAGTGCTCCCACGGCAGCACCTCCTCCCGCGTGAGCGACGAGGAAATCTACTATCTCTGTAGTAGAGGCATCGCCCCCGCCAACGCCCGCCGCATGATTGCGCAAGGCTTCTCTGCCGACGTTATCGAAAAATTCGAGCACGAAGCTTTGGAAGCCTTTGCCCTCAGCCGCATTGAGGCCAAATTTTCTCAAGTTGTTTAACGCTTTTACCAACTGGCAAAGCGTCTTGGTGGTAGGGGGCGCTTGAGGCAATACGGCACCACTCCGCTTAACTAATCGGCAAAGCTATTTCTCGGTCGTGAAGCAGCTTGCGGGCAAACCCGCCCCATTGACCAAATTGGCTCCTTCCGGATTGTCTGCCCAGGCATAGCGCACCGCCTCCGGGTCCTCGACGGCATCCGACCAAACGATAACTTTACCGTTTTCGATCTGCGCTTGAGCCCAGACCCAAGCACCGTCTTCAGCTTTGATTTCGAAGCGTTGCAGCGGGCCACCATCACGGCTCTGCAAACCTGTGCTGTGCTCGAAGCTCAAGAACACGCGGCCATCTTTCTCATTGGCGCTTTGGTAGAGCGGACCGCTCATGACAACATTCTCTTTGCCGTAATCCTGCCCCAAAGCCCAGCGGGCAAGACGCTGGCCTACCTTCTGTTTATTCTTAGGGTGGATGTCATTCGCCGCACCAATATCGTTAGCAACCGCCATCCCGCTTCGCTTGATACTGTCGAGAGCGCGTCGCATCTCATCTTGAACGACCACCCAGTCGCTCTCGACGCCGGGCTCAGTAGTTGGGTTTCTGAAGTTTGCTAGCTGCACATAATAGAAGGACAGCTCCGTGCCCCAACGCTTTCTCCAATCATTGACGAGGCAGCCCAAGAGTTCTTCGTAGATGGCAGCGGTACCACCATTGGCATTGGACTCGCCCTGATACCAAATCGCGCCCTTGGCTCCGTACCCGACGAGGGGAGCAATCATTCCGCAATAGATGGTCGAGTGCAGAGAAGGGCTGAAAAGGGGATCGGGCTGAACCCGAGGACGCCTTCCCTTCTCTCCGTTTTCCTTCCACTTCGTTAGAGCCGCCTCGTGATTCGCCTTCGCTTTTTCTTCCGTCCAATTGGCGACTGCCTGCGCCTTCTTCTGCAAGATTGGTTTGGCTTCCGGCAACTTTTGCAAGGCTTCTTCGCTTGTGAACGCCTCCACGGGTTTACCGCCCCAAGAGCATTCGATAATTCCTACTGGCACTCCCAGTTCTTGGCGCAATTGACGAGCGAAGTAGTAGCCCACCGCGGTCATCTTTCCCGTGGTTGCGGGCGAAGCGGCAGTCCAAGCTCCCGGGAAATCGATTTGTGGTTCTGGGCTGGCCACATTTTGCGTCAGATAGATACGCAGGAAGGGATCGTCCGATGCGGCAATTTCCTCCTGAGGGTTAGCGCTTTGCTCCACTGTCCACTCCATATTCGATTGCCCGGAGGCAATCCACACCTCACCGACGACGACATTCTTGATGATCTTGGTCTCGCTCCCATCCGAGATTGTCATCTCGGCCCCCTCTCCCGTGGCGACCAGATTCTGAAAAGTGACTTCCCAACGCCCTTCTTCGTCGGTTCCTGATTTTTGAGTTTGCGAAGCAAAACTCACTTCGACCTGGCCTTGGCCATCAAGCCAACCCCAGACCTTGGCCTTCCCTTGCTGCTGCAACACCATCCCATCGGAAAAAAAGGAGGGGAGTTCGATAGCTGCGGGGGTGTGGGGTGCAAGAGCAAACAGGGGGAGAAGGAGAAATCGTTTCATCGGAGTAATCATCTAGGAAGACACTCTGCCTCTCCTGTTGTGCTTTGGTCAAAACCACTATCCGCCATGTCGGGAGCAAAAAGAGGTCTCAAAATTCCCCTCAACAAGGAATTACAAAAATTAAATTTCAGAAAAAAGTTCGCTCCTTCACTCAAATGCGGGTAAATTGATGTGTTTACAAAATATTCTTTTTGAAACTACATTAATCACGTTTCCAACTCGATTGACAGTTTAAGATGATGCAAGTTCTCAGTGATAATCCCAATCAGTCACCAAGTTCCAAAACTTTTCGCGCTCGGAACGGTTTCAGTCTGGTGGTAACAGTGATCATTCTCATCCTGCTTTCACTGATTGCGGTGGGCTTGCTGGGTCTTTCTTCTACCGTTTTAAGAAGCTCGCAAAACGATGCGGATGTCATGGAAGCGAGAGCGAACGCACGCCTTGCCCTCCAGCTGGCAATCGGGGAACTTCAAAAAACAATGGGGCCGGACACTAGGATTTCGGCGAATGGTTCTTTGCTCGAAGGCCAAAGGCAGGTGCACCCCTCCAAAGGCCAGATTGCGGGAGCCTGGAATGCTTGGAAAATCGATCCTCGTAACGTGGGTTCCTACCAGACTCGCAAAGATGGCCGTCCCGAAAACGACGAGACCGACGCAGGTATGCCTCTTCCGCGCGGTGGATTTTACCGTTGGCTCACCTCCTCCCGCGATCCTCAATCAGCAGCGGAAATCAATTTTATCTCGCGCGCCCCTGATGCTGGCAAAACTGTTCTGGTAGCTCCTCTCGATAATGACGACCTAGGGGTAGAGGCAGAAACGGTCTCTCTCTCGGACAATGGCCTGCAAAGCGGGAACCTTGCTTGGGCCGTTTTCGACGAAGGGCAGAAGGCCTCCCTCAATGCCTATGCGGACACCAGCCTTCTTGAACAGTTCACTCCGACCGAGACTTTGAACGTTCAGAGCGAACCTAGTTGGGCCAATGTCGAAGAGTGGTCGATACTCACCAATCTGGATGAAGACACCCGACCCAAACTCATCTCTCAAAAGACGCTCGACTTGGCGGGTGTTGAAAACGTGGAACGCTCGCGCCATGACCTCACCCCTTACTCAGCGTCCGTGCTCTCCAACGTCGTGGATGGCGGTTTGAAGACCGACCTGAGCCTTTTGTTTGCCAACGAAGAGCTTCCTCCCGACTACGCCGACCGCCATCTCTACTCCAACTCGGAGGAGCCCATCGTCGGTATCCCGCCCCGCGGTAGCCATCCCTATCGACTCCCCTCGCCCGACCCCAAGTGGAGCCTGCTGCACGATTTCTATCGCCTCCCTCTCGATGTCTATAATCCAGATAATCCTCGTGTCCCCTTCAATGCCACTGCGACCCGCGGGGGACGCCCACCCACCCTGCCAATGCGACTGACCGGGATGCGGACCAATCCCCTCTATCACGAGCAGATCAAGCTTGCGCCCGTCATTTCCAAAGCCCAGTTCATTTTCTCTCTCACGATTGCCCAGGGTCAAAATCTGAGAACTGCGTGGATGCCTCAGAACTCTCCGCAGGGTCGTACTGGTTCGCGCTGGAAGTCGCAACTTCTGATGATCATCGATCCTATTATCACGCTTTGGAATCCCTATGATGTCCCACTCGATGTCGAAAAATTCCGCATTTTTCTCTATCGCATGCCGATTTCCTTTAAGTTCTCCAGTAGCAATCCCAATTTTTACAATCCCACTAACTTTACCGACTTTACGTTAGCGGTAGCAACAGGAGCCAATCAGAATACCGGCTACGCTTACCCTCTTTCGATCCTCCCCGAACAAGGAGAAAGCAGCATCGTCCTGCAGCCTGGCGAACACCGTGTTTTTTCGGCGCATGATTATCAAACTGTCTGGTCTATCGGGAGGGCGGAAGAGGAGGGCCGTTCCGTCGAGATGCGGCCCGGCTGGTATCCACCGGGCACGCAGGGACCCAACGCACGATTCATTGGCGGACTTTCCACGGAGAATATCTGCAAAACTTCTAATCAGCGAGCCTCCGCCGCCTACAAGACTGACAGTGGTCGACGAATGAGTGCCTCCACCCTTCTTCTGGAAGGAAATGAAAAAATCTCCATCAGCGTTAAGCCATCGAACTCCGATACTGCCGCGGCTACTTTTCGCACCCTTGGTAACCAGTCTTCCGACTTTTATCTCCGCTATGGGGCCTGGGTCGAAGACACCGCCATCCGGGCCTTCAGTGAGCAAGAACGGCTCTCCGATTTCGGGGCCATCGAACTCAACTATGGCGGCCAGCTCGAGAACCGCTTTCTCTTCCCTGAGTTCAAGTCCGGCGAAGACCTTCCCACCTTTCCCATCGATGTCGCAGACTTCCAGACCGCTCCAGTAGATGTCGATCAGAGCCAGCGGCAGGGTCATCCCCATGCGCCTTCGCCCCGTGGCACTGTTCTTAAAAAACCCTTCTTGATGGCAACCTTGCACCTGAAGGATTTGGTTGGCACTAGCTACACCTCGAAGTTTCCTGCCAAGGCTTGGATTCACAACAATCCCACCGCTCTCTATGCCTCGGCTGGATTCGGCGGTGATGAGGCTGACCTCTCGGCCCAACAATACGAATTTTCCTATCAACCCTTGCAGGGCTCATGGAACAACGGAGTGCCGGAAATTGCGGGAAGTCGCCATCTCGGATTTGGTGGGCCCGCACCCGATGCCGAAAACGGGCGCCATTATGCTCCGGCGGTCTCTCTGCCGCGGGCTCGGCTCACCTCTCTGGCGCAACTCCGGCATGCTCCTCTCAACCAAACCGGCAAGCAACCACTGCAAGCACAAGTGGCCGGGAACTCATACGCACATCCCATTCTAGATGCTGGAGAAGTTCTCAACGAAGGCCGCTTCTACCTCGATCATTCCTTCCTTGCCAATCAGACTCTCTTCGACACCAGCTTCTTCTCCACCGCGACTGATACTGAGAACCTCCGGGACTTTGTCACGGGGAGGGAACCCTTGATTGAGAATCGGTTCCAGTCAGTTCACTCTGGGCAGGAAGCCGAACTCGACGAGCTCCTCGACAGCAGCACGTCTCCCCACAACAACGCAGCCTCACTCTTGATGCTGAAGGGCGCCTTTAACGTGAATTCGACCTCAGTGGACGCTTGGAGGGTCTTCCTCTCAGGCTTGAATCAAACGGACATCCCTGTGCTCGATTCTCTCGTTGAAAATGGGTTGGGAGTCATCAACAACTCCGGTCGGGAGCCACACTCAAGCCGCTACCAAGTGCCTTTGGAGCAAACCTTGGGTGGAGTTCTCGATCCCTTCGGTGAGGACGAGCAATTTGCTTGGAACGGTTATCGTCGTCTCGAAAACGGCGAAATCCAGGTGCTGGCCGAGAACATCGTCGAGCAGGTAAAGGCGCGTGGCCCCTTCCAATCTCTCGCCGAATTTATCAATCGCCGGGCTGAGCCAAGCAGCGAGCTCAGTCTCTCGGGGGCTCTTCAAACCGCTATCGATGCCAGCGATATCAACGAAGGAGCCTTCCGCGATGAACATCTCATCGCCAGCGGAAATGAAGCTGGTTCCGACACTTATGAATACAATGATGCCGCAGCAGGCAACACCCTGACGGGTACCCCCGGCTATCTGATGCAAGGTGACCTCCTGCAGTCGATGGCTCCCTATCTCACCGTCCGTTCGGACACCTTTAAGATCCGATCCTACGGCAACAGCCTCGACAAAGGAGGTCGGGTCAAAGCGGAAGCTTGGTGCGAGGCCATTGTGCAGCGCACTCCCGAGTATCTCGACTCTTCTGATCGCCCCCACGAGTATGTCGATGAGATTGGGCTCTCCCAATTGACGGAAACCAATAAAAAATTCGGAAGACGCTTCCAAATTATCTCCTTTCGCTGGCTCACCGATCCTTCTAAAAGCTCCTCCGAAGCATAGACCATGATTCGGAAACTGATTGCCACTCTCGTTGGCTCCCTCCTCGTTGCTTCTGCGCTCTCTGCTCAGGAGCCGAACATCCAGCGAGTCTCCTTCTTCACCTTTCGCGCTCCGTCCTTTCCTGCAAAAATCTTCCTCCGCTCGGGACCAGAGAAGTTTACCGAGGTCGAGCTGCAAGGAGCGAATACGACGAGCTACTACAATGTGCTCAACGTCGGAGGCTCCATCGCTCTCCACGGTGAACCTGTCGTGAACGAAGAAGGAGTTTCCGAGTATCCGGTCATCGGACGTCTCAAGTCCAACCCAGGATGGAAGAGGGTATTTGGAGTGCTCAATGGCGTCGTTCAAGACGGAAAAATTGTCTACCGGGGACGCTCCTTCGAGATGTCCAAGCGTGACTTTCCTGACGGCAGCATCAAGTTTGCCAATCTTTCTGAGCGCCCCATCAGGGGATTACTCGGGAACCAAAAAGTCTTCTTCAAGCCGCGCGAAATTGGAACGATCAATATGCGGCGCCAAAAGGAAGGACAGCTCATTGACGTCGTCTTTCAATATAAGTCTCCGCAGAGCGATAAGTGGACCCGGATGGTTTCGACCCGTTGGGCGGTCAAGGATGAGGGCCGTAGCCTCTTGCTTGCCTTCGAAGACCCAGTTTCGAAAAGGATGAGCACCCGCACCATTCCTCTCCGCGAAGAAGCCCGCCAGTAAGAGCAGGCGCAAATTCCGCCCGCGTCGACTACTCCTCCAAATGCACTCGGTTCTTTCGCGTGCTGATGCCCCGGCTTTTCATCAAGCGACGGTGCTTGGTCACTCGCCCGCTCACTCGCTTGCGCCAGAGTCGGAAGCTCCCCGGCTTCAAGGCTCCCCTCATGACTTTGATCACTTCCGCCTCGGTGAGACCTGTGGCTTTTTCCAGCTCTTCGAAGGTTGTTCGGTCCTCCCACGCCATCCGAATGACCCGATCACGCATCGCCTCGTTCATGGAAGAGGGTCCGCTCGTTTTGGCTTGTGTCGAATGATTATTCAACCCGAGCGCTTTCAAGGAAAAGAGTCTATCGACCGTAAACAGTCTTCTCGATTCCTTCTCCTGCCTGCTGTAGGTCGCGACCGACTCCGAGGAAGGTATTGCAGGAAGTAAGCGCACTGGCAAAGAGAGCGCAAAGGACGAGAGCAATCAGTTTTGGGAATTTCATCGCCACTGAATTAAACCTCAGTTTTGGCTCTAGCAAGGCTGGAGCGTTTCATAATTCGAGCTCGGGTGCCTTCTTTTGCCTAACGCTCGCCCATGGGCGGCACTGGTGAAAGCGTGCTCGGTCCCGTGTATTTGGTCAGAGGGCGATAGAGTCTGCTATCTTCCAACTGTTCCAAGACTTGCGCGCTCCAGCCTGCCATCCGCGAAATCGCGAAAATCGGCGTAAAGAGGTCAGTTGGAATACCCAAGCTATAGTAGACGGTTGCCGAATAGAAATCGACGTTGGCATTGAGCCCCTTCCGCTCGCGCATGAGCTCGGCAATACGCTCCGACATGTCGATCCACTTGCTCTCACCCAACTCTTTGGTGAGCTTGACCGCCATTTTCTGCAAATGTGGGGCGCGTGGATCGAGTACCTTGTAGACGCGGTGACCAATGCCCATGATTTTCTTTTTGTTTGCGAGGCAATCCTCAACAAAGGCATCGACCTGGTCCAACGAACCAATCTCCTGCAGCATCTTGATGACGCCTTCGTTGGCTCCGCCGTGGAGAGGCCCCTTCAAAGTGCCAATCGCAGAAGTCATTGCCGAATAGAAGTCGGACAGGGTGGCGACCGTGACCCGTGCCGAAAAGGTAGAAGCGTTCATCCCGTGGTCAGCATGCAAGATGTAAGCGACATCGAGAGTCTTGGCGGCTGCCTCACCCGGAACCTCGCCATTAATGAGATAGAGAAAATGGGCCGACTCGGACAAATCGTTGCGAACCGGTGGCAAATCCAACCCCTGTCGCGCCCGGTGGAAGTAGGCAACAATGGTCGGAGTCTTTGCTACCAGTGAGAGCGCTACCTGACGGTTGGCAACTTGGTCAGGATCACCGACCTGAGCCCGGTGGTCATAAAGTCCGAGCATGGAGACTGCGGTGCGCAAAACATCCATCGGATTCGCGTCCTTAGGAGCAGACTTCAGAAAATCAACCACGCCTTCGGGCAAATCACGGTCGTTACGCAACTGCTGCTCAAGGTCAGCCAACTCTGCCTCGTTGGGCAACTTGCCCCGATGCAAGAGATGAGTCACCTCCTCGAAAGAAGTGTGCTCCACCAAGTCATCGATAGAATAGCCTAAGTAAGAAAGACGCCCGTCCTGCCCTTCCACATTTGATAATGCGGATTCATTCGCAATCACTCCCTCTAATCCTTTGGCGTAGTCTGACATGATAATAAAAAATTTGTTATGGCAACTCCCTGACCAAAGCGGAGGGAGGCCCTGCAATCAAATACGAACTTTGAAAATCGTCCAAAATTTGAGCCTATTCGAACATCAGCGTCCGAATCTGACCGTTTCGTAGGGTCACCTGCCCTTTCTCCAAAGTGAGGGCCCCGCCATTCTCGACGTCGAATTGTTCGCGGGCAACCCGGCCCGTGCCCCGCCCAATCACCTCTCCCGCATGAGACCAATCAAAGAAGTAAAATCCTTCGTCCCAACCCACCAGCCTCGTGAGCTTGGTTCGGTCCTTGCGCGCCACCTGAGTCTTGATTACGTGATACTCCGAAATAGGGTAGGTCCATGGAGCCACTGGTTGGTTGGCGTATTCCTCCTCGCTTGAGCAGGAGACCAAAAACAAGAGCGCGACAAGAAAACTGAGTAGCTTCATGCCCCAGTTATAAAACAAAGAATTCGCAATTCAATTTTTAGAATTCATCCCCCATCATTTTCCCAAGTATGCACCTGCGCCTTTCTGAAGACGAGTTCGCCACCCTGATCGACATGGTCAGCCTCGCGGCGGAGATCGCTTCTCTTAACCAAAAGCCCGGCACCGAGGATCACCTCTCAGCCTTTGCCGATCTGGAGGACAAAATTCTCGAACGCGCTAAGAGCCAAGGACACGGAGACATCATCGAAATCGATCCCGACACCAAGAAACATCGCGTCACTGCCGCCTACCAGACGGGGTCCTATATCCAAGACTGCATCGACGAGATGCGCAACGAGGTCTTCTGGGACGAGCTTGCCTTCCGGCTCGCGGAACGAGACATTATGCGCAACTTAGGCGAGCAAAGCTACCTCGACCTCGCGGAAGAAAAGAAAATCGAGCTCATCGCTCCCAAGCAAAAACGTTATTGGGAAGGCTTTAGCAAAAATGGTCTCAACCAGATCCACCAAATTGCTCCCCACGGGCAAGGATAGCTCCGCGCGTTACTTCCAGAGCATCTTGATTCCTATCAGAATCATGACTACGCCGAAAATCTGGGTCAGCTGCTGATTGCTCAATTTGCGCATCAAATCTGACCCAAACCAAGCGGCCACCGCAGCTCCCACCGCTGCCAGCCCCACCAGCTTCCAGTCAATTAACTCGGTCTTGTTGATGACGTGGTTGCTCGTGCCGACGACCGCAGTGACCACCACAATAGCCAAAGATGTCGCCACCGCTGCCTTCTGCTCCATCCCAAGAATCAAACCAAAGGCTGGCACCATGACGATGCCACCGCCTACCCCAAGAAGCGCGCCGGCCAAACCAGCCGCAACCCCAATCAACAATGCCGTCAGAAGTAATTTCATAAACTCGTCAATTCCACAACTAGACGATGCAGAACAAGGCGATGGTCCAAGCTAGTGGTGACCAGCGACTTGTCTGCCTTTAAGGAACAGTCCAAGGCCTTCCTCATCTGGTTCAGATTCCGCCTCCCCACCTTTCCTGCCGCCTGCGAGAGACCCCAGGAATTAATTCCGCCATCCTTCTTCTTGGGAAAGACCGCCCGCTTCTCCGGAGGGAGTTTTTCCAAGGATTTTCCCATTCCGTATCCCGGGGCAGCCCCAGCGTCCAAGGCGAGGCGCGCATAAAACAAATTTCTAACAGTCGGGATAATGGCCGCCCGCATCAGGCCAATGGCGTTCTCTCCTTTGTTGAGTTGGGCATCGATTAACTCCACCGCACGCGAGGCTTCGCCTCTCTCGATGGCGCGCGAAATCTCCCAAATGACGCCCTTGCGGCTGGGCGGAATCATGATGCGGACATCATCCACCGTGACGGTCGCTCCTTCACCCAGATAGAGGCTCAACTTCGTCAACTCGTTACCGATTTGCCGGGTATCTTCACCCGCCAACTGAACAAATAGGTCCAAAGCCTCGTCCTCGAATTGTAGCTTCGTCTCCTTGGCGCGCCGATTCACCAACACGGCCACCTCATCTTCCCAGCCCTCCTTCGAGACATCGATCTTATCAAAGACCTTCATCTCGCCATTCTTCTTCAACCACTTAAAAAAGGCGCGCCGCTTGTCGATGATCGGTGCGGAGATCAAAACCTGCACCTCGTCAGGCACCCCGGCCTTGAGGCACTCCAACAGATTCTCCACTCCCGCCTTGGCTCGCTCAGCGCCACCTGTGCGGTCGTCACCGAGATAGCTGGCGGCCTTTAACCAAACCACCTTTGCTCCCCCAAAAAATCCTACCGTCTGGATAGCCTCCACCGTCTGCGCACTCAGCTGGAAGGCATGCTCGGCATCGTCCGCCACACCTTCGATAACGTCGTTGGCAAACTCATCGCCGCCCTCAGGCTTCAGCTTCTCGAACAAAGCGAGGGCCTCCTCGGCCACCCGCCCCTCGTCTGTTCCGAAAACCGCATGAATCGCCATCGCGGGAAAGTTTGGCTGGAAAGCCCCGGCGAATCAAGAAGGAGGACCGACTATTCTCCCATCGACTTTGAACAGGGAAAAACCGGGGCGGCGCACGCCGCAGCGCATGGGGTTCTCAAAAACCGCCTCTCCCTCAATTTCAAATTTGAGTTCTTGTGGTTTTTCGGGCATGACTACGGAATGAACTCGACCAATCTCCTCCTCGGCTCCACCGGCTTCCTGCTCGTGGTGGCCCTCCTCTTCTCGTTTACTAAGATGAATCAAGGGAAAAGCGAGAACCCCGGCCAGATCGCTGCGCTCGAACGCGAGATTGCCAGGCTGGAAGCCGAAAAAGAGCGGGTGGAGACCCAGCATCGACAATCTCCCGGTAGTCTCATCTTCACCTCCTCTCCCTATCGGGCCACTCCCGAGGTGGTGGAGAGCGATGATACCGAGGACAAGATGAAAGATATCCAGAAGCAACTCGACCTTCTCGCGCAGGAAAATAGCGACCTTCGTAGCGAGGTATCGCGCAACAGCGAGCCCGCTCCGACTCCGGAGCCTACTCTTCCCGACCTAGCGGAAGAGACTCTCGAAGAACCTGAGGCACTCGAGCCCGAGGACCCCTACGCCGAGCGTCGTGCTCGTTTGATCAGCAATGCTCTCCTGCAGGGCACCGTGCAAGGATGGGATCCCGAATATTGGACCATATCAATTGAGCCTGCTGCACGAGCCAACTTCAATGTGGGAGACGAGCTCGCCGTCCGCCGCAATGATGGCATCCTCTGCACTTTTACCGTCACCAGATTGACCGAAGCTCAGCAGTATATCGCAGACCTCAAATCAAATCTCGCCGCTGGTGCCCCGGAGATCGTGCCAGGCGACGAGCTCATTATCCCGCCTGCCTTCGATCGCAAGCTGGACTAATGCCTAAAGTGAGGCACCTTGACAAACGGTGTTCTCAAATCCTTGTCGAACCGAGGTAGCTGCGGCTGCTCTCTTGGTTTTCGACTCACCCAAAACTTCCCCTTCCTATCTCCAGTATGTCCACTCCTAGCCTCATCGTGACCCATCCCGGCGCAGCCCATAAGGACGAGTTCCTTGCCTGTGCCTTTCTCGTCACGCAATACGCGGTCCCGATCGCCCGTCGCGAGCCGACGCAGTCTGACCTCGCTCATACCAATACGATTGTGGTCGATGTGGGAGGCTCTCATGACCCGGCCCTTCTTAATTTCGACCATCATCAATTCCCCGCCGACCACCCGCCCGTTTGCGCGCTGTCCTTGGTTCTCCAATATCTCAATCTCTATGACGAGGCGCGCAAGTTTTGCGATTGGCTAGAGCCTGCCGAACACTTCGACACTCGCGGGCCGATCGAGACCGCCAAGTGGCTCGGCGTCTCGCGCGAAAGCCTTGCTAAGCTGAATTCTCCCATTGATGGCACTGTTCTGCGAGCCTTCGCACGCGAGGAAATCCTCCACCCCGGCGACCTCCTTTGGGAACTGATGCACAACATCGGGCAGGACACTCTCACTTACCTGAGCAAGCTGCGAGGACGGCTGGAAGACATCAAGCACCACAGCCAGTGGCTTGATTTACCCGATGGCCTGAAGGCGCTTTTCATCCCCCGCACCGAAGAACCTCAGACCGATCCTTCCTTAGGTGTGGGCCGCTTCATCGAAGACCACGAATTCGCTGGGCAGACGGTAGCCACCCTCTATCCCGACCGTCGTGGCCAAGGTTACGCCCTCTCACGCTTCAACGATTCCGCCAAATTGGATTTCACCCGAATTGGGCAGGAGGAAGACGTTCACTTTGCCCACAACCGGGGCTTTGTCGCCAAGACCAGCGCTACCAGCCCCGAGCGTTTGCAAGAACTCCTCAAGCAATCATTCGTGCAAGATTAAGGCCCTTCGGGATCTCATCTCAAGTTCGATAACAAGGCGCTGGACTTCATTCTCGAATAGTCGAGTGAAAGAGCCACTTTGATCGCTAACGGAGGGCTAGTTCCTTCCTACCCCAAAAGTAGCTTCGCGATCTGGACCGCGTTGAGGGCGGCCCCCTTTTTGACTTGGTCGCCGACGACCCAAAGAGCGAGTGCATTGTCGAGCACTTGGTCCATCCGCATCCGCCCCACCAAGCAGTCGTCCATGCCAGAAGTATCAAGCGGGGTTGGGTAGAGTTCCTGGGAGGGATCGTCACAGAGCTTCACCCCGGGAGTAGAATCACCATAGACGGCCTGCGCCGCTGCTACAGTGATCGGCTTCTCGAATTGAGCTGAGATCGAGACCGAGTGCGAGCGATGCACCGGCACCCGCACGCAAGTGCAGGTGACCTTCAGGTCGGGCGCGCCCAGTATTTTGCGGGACTCGTTGAGCATCTTCTGCTCTTCCTTGGTATAGCCACCCTCTTGGAAAGCGTCCACATGGGGAATCACGTTCGAAGCAATCTGATGAGGGTAGACTTCCTTCTTGATGTCGCCTCCGTTGGCGAGAACCGCGATCTGAGAATCCAACTCGATGATGCCAGCAGCCCCGGAACCGGACACGGCCTGATAGGATGAGGCAATGATGGACTTGAGGCCAAACTCCCGATGCAGAGGCGCCAAACCCATTAAGGAGATGATGGTGGTGCAGTTCGGATTAGCGATGATGCCCTTGGGCGTCGATTGGGCTGCCTCGGGATTGATCTCCGGCACCACCAACGGCACCTCGGGGTCCATGCGAAAGGCGGACGAATTATCAATCACAATCGCTCCCGCAGCCACCGCGTGAGGAGCGTACTCAAGGGAGATGTCACCTCCGGCCGAGAATAAGGCAATATCCACGCCCTCGAAAGCACCAGCGGTGAGCTCTTTCACCACCAACTCTTGGCCCTGAAAGGTCACGACCTTGCCCTCCGAACGAGCTGAGGCGAGGAGAGTGAGCTGGGAGTAAGGCACCTTTTGCTCGGCAAGACAGTTGAGCATTTCGATGCCGACCGCGCCAGTGGCACCGGCAATAGCGATGTGTGGTGGTTGCTTCATTGGTTTAGACGGGGCGCACAATACGGAAAGTTTTCCACGATGCAACCTTAGGCACAGCAATTGCTTTTAGGACAACTCTCAGAACACCACTGATTTGAACCCAATTTCGCAGTCAGAGAAAATCTATAAACCGCTTGCCTTGAGGGTGAAAAAAAGTAGTGTCTGCTTCGGCGAAACTCACTGAACTTTTGGTGACCGTATTGTCAACACAACTTAAATATTATGAAAAAAGCTCTCGTCCTTCTTTCCGTTCTTGCTGGCCTTGCCACTCTCAACTCTTGCTGCAATAGCGGACCAGCTCCAGTTACCCCCGCTCCTACTTACGTCTCTCCGGCTAAGTAGTTAACCAAGTCTCTGGCGAGGCAGGATTCTCCAGCCCCGCCCAGGTGAAACCAATAAAACATCAAATAACGAATATGAAAGTTGCAAAGATTATTGCTGTTCTCGCTGCTCTTGCCGGTCTCTCCCTCACTTCTTGTGGCGGTAGCGACCCAGCTCCAATTGCTCCTGCTCCCGTACCGAGCGTGACTATTGGCAAGTAAAGCTGTCGAAAATTAAGTGAATTGTTTCGAGCTGGAGTCTTGCAAAAGGCTCCAGCTTGTTTTTTGATGTTGCGAGTCAACGCTGAAGAGCGCAAAAGAGACCACACCAACGATGAAATTATTTCTCAAAATCACACTGGCAGCTGTCACTGCAGCTGGAGCACTTGCACTTTCTTCATGCAGCAACGGCTGTTGCACTGGTGAGGATCCTGTTCCCGGTTTGCGTCCAATTCCGAACTTCGACGGACCTGCCCCTGTGGTTGATTACTCCAAGTAATTGATTGTTCTCCAAGATTTCGAAAGAAGGCCGCGAATCACTCGCGGTCTTTTTTTGTGTCTCTGCAGAAACCTAATTTAAGGACCAGAACGACAAGCTAGGGGGACCAAGTTAGTTCGGATAGATTGCATCTTTTGATGGGAAAACCAGAGCCGCAAACTTTTGAAGAAAATCGCACTTCAAGGCTCGGCTCAGAACAATCAATTTGAATTCTTAATTCTCATTCATCCAATCCATCTTGGTTTCACTTCACCGAATTTTCCCCGAGCCTGATCGCCCTGATTTCAGGACCACCATTTCTTGATTTCCTTCTTATCCTGCACCCGTTAAGGTGATGGATAGGTCTTATGGATAAAAAACTCATTCTCTATTTGATGATCCTGATCGGGCTCATCGCGGCAACTGTCACGTCGGTGCGTTCTTCCAAAGAGAGCGACGAAAGTTCTCTCAATAGCAACGAAATCGAGCTTTTAGAGGATACGGGCTATTTCGAATACGACCCCAGTGAAGAAGTATTGATTCCGCTCTATGAAGAGGGAACCGAGCTCAGCAAGGAACAACTCGGCGATGGCGGCGAACCCACCCCCGGAACCGTTGCGGCCTACAAGAAATACCTCGGCGAAACCGAAAAGGGCAGTCCCCTCCTCACCTTTGCCCTCTTCATTGCCACTGGCATCTTCACTGGCTTCATTGTGGTGAGTTATGTGTTGCCAAACATTGTGCAACGCGCCTCGGAGGAAGTTTATGGTTCCACCGAGAAAGTGGGCGCACCTTCTGCTCTGAGCCAGGCACAAGCAAACGTCGCCCAAGGCGATTGGGCCCAAGCAATCGCGTCCTACGAACAGGCGGCAACCGAAGATCCCGACAATCGCCTGCCTTGGGTGGAAATCGCTATGCTGCAGCGGGAGCGCCTCGAAGACCCCAGCCTCGCGCTACAGACCCTTGATGCCGCTCTTGAACGCGGAGGATGGCGTGAGAACGACGAGGCTTTCTTCATGTTCCGCAAAATTGAGATTCACGAGAACGACCTCAACCAACATGCCCAAGCTCAGGTTTTCATGAATAACCGCTTGGCCAATA
>CAZGXV010000064.1:8656-19142 GCA_964529725.1 uncultured Roseibacillus sp. | reverse complement strand
CTGGGTCAGCTGGCGGGCAAGATATGGACTGCGCGTGATTTGAGGGGAGAGGGTTAAATTAAGGAATCGTGGGGAGCTTTATTTGGTGATTCGCAATTTTCTTTGGGAAGTAGGTGGTTTTCCAGGGAGCGGACGGAGAGGTGTTGATTGGTTCTTGCTTGATTGATGTGGGCTTGGAGCAAGAGGATATCACCCTGATAGGATTTGACCGGGCAGTGGGGCCGGTCAAAGACCAGCGGTCCCAGTGAGAGGCGGGGTGGTTAGTTTTTGATGCTTTTGGGAGGATGCGAAATGTCGGCGAGCGCGATGGTGTCGCGGGCGGTGGTGAGGGTGACGGGCATCATCCTGATGGGATTTGATTGGGCAGTGGGGCCGGTCAAAGACCAGCGGTCCCAGTGAGAGGCGGGGTGATTAGTTTTTGATGCCTTTGGGAGGGCCCAATATCTCGGCGAGAATAATGGCGTCGCGGGCTGCACTAGGGGTGGCGAGCAATTCGCGAACACGAGAATGGGTTGCTGTAACTTGAGCCGGCTCCTTCTTGGACGAGTGCGCTTCGAAGGCGGCAAGGGCTTTTTTTTGCTCCTCGGAAAGAGCAGGTCGTTTGACTTTTTGAAAAGAGACCGGTTCCTTTTTTTGAGACGATGCTTTGGGCTTATTGATGCGAGCCTTGGCTGGAATGGGTGGCGGCGTCGGCGGAGCCTGATACTCGCTCAGTTTTTCTTCGACAACCTCCGGCTGGGGAGCGTTGCGGTTTTGTCGCTCCAGAATTTCTCGACGAGCTTCCTCGTAGAGGTCCTCGATGCTGTTAGGCTGCGGTTGGTGGTAGTCTCGTTCCTCGTAGTCATACTCCTCCCAATGCTCTGCTTGGGAGGGGGGCTTCTTGCCGCCAATGTTCTCGAGCACCCACCGAATGGCCCCGATCACGAGGAAGACGATGATGATGACGAGATTGAAATTGAGGTCTTCCATCGGGAAGGTGAGGTGGCAGGGATGTTAGGACTGGTCGCCGGCGATGGAGGTCCGCATATCGGTATCAGCGTTGACGTTCTGATACTTCACATAGTCCATGATGCCGAGGTTACCGTTGCGGAAGGCCTCTGCGATAGCCATGGGGATGCCAGCCTCTGCTTCGACGACCTTGGCGCGCATCTCTTGGGTGCGAGCTGATTGCTCTTGCTCGCTGGCAACGGCTGCAGCGCGCCGCATCTCGGCTTTTGCTTGCGCAACTTGTTTGTCAGCTTCGGCTTGTTCGGCTTGGAGTCGGGCACCGATATTATCGGCGACATCAACATCGGCGACATCGATGGATAGGATTTCGAAGGAGGTGCCTGAATCAACTCCTTTCTCCAAAACGAGACGCGAGATGGAGTCAGGGTTTTCGAGGACTTCCTTGTATGAACTGGCAGAACCAACCGAGGTGACGATGCCCTCGCCGACTCGGGCGATGACGGTTTCCTCGGTGGCACCTCCTACGAAGCGCTCGAGGTTGGTGCGGACGGTCACCCGAGCGCGGACGTTGACTGCGATTCCATCCTTGGCGACAGCAGTGATCTTGCTGACTCCCGTATTTGGATTGGGACACTCGATCACTTTGGGGTTGATAGAGGTACGGACCGCTTCGAGAACGGTTTTGCCAGTGTCTTTGGTGGCCAAATCGATGGCGCAGGCACGAGAGAATGGAAGTTCGATTCCTGCCTTATCGGCGGCAACAAGGGCGAGAACGACGTTGGTCACGTCACCACCCGCGAGAAAGTGAGCTTCGAGGTCGTCAGTGCTGATCTGGATATTGGCTTTGGCCGCAGTGATGCGATTGTTAACTATCAGGGCCGGGGGCACTTTCCGGAGGCGCATAAAGAGCAGATTAAGAAAGCCCACGGGCGCTCCGGAGACTCTAGCTTGCAACCAGAGGTTGAAGAAAGTGATAACGAGGAGAAGAAAGACCAGACCGACGATGCCGGCAGCTGCGAGGAGGATGACTTCGAACATAGGGGCAGACTAACTCTGTTTGCGGGCTCTGCAACGAAATCCGTCACGGCGCGATTAGGTTTTGCGGACTTGGTCGAAGTTGTCTTCACTCGGAGTCGTGAAGACGATTGGAATGCTGGCAGGAAAAGGGCTCTATCCGCCAGCCTTTGTGGAGGGGGCTCGAAGGCAGGAGGAGCCAGTGCGGGTGGTGACAATGGCCTTCCACGGCGAGACCGATCCCGCTTTGGAGGCCGGGGTGGACGCAATGGAGTGGTGCCGGGTCGGTCAACTGGGAAAAATCATCAAATTTTTCAAGAAAGAGGGGGTCAGCGAGATGGTGATGGTTGGGCAGATCACGCCGAAGAATCTGTTCGAGTTCCGCCCCGATCTTCGTCTGACGATGGCGATTGCCAAACTGAAGCAGCGGAATGCCGAGACCCTTTTCGGTGCCCTTGCGGATGAGTTTGCAAAAGATGGCATCACCGTTTTGCCCGCGACGACCTTCTTGGAGCATCTGCTCCCACAAAAAGGTCCAGTGTTAGGGCGAACTTTGGGTGAAGATGAGCTGGAGGCGGCCAAGTATGGTTTCGGAATCGCGAAGGAAACCAGCCGCATGGATATTGGGCAAAGTGTGGTGGTGCGCGAGGGGACCGTCTTGGCTGTGGAGGCCTTCGAGGGAACCAATGAGTGTGTGCGGCGAGGAGGCCAATTGGGCAAAGGGAAAAAGGTGGTGCTGGCAAAAGTGTCGAAGCCCAATCAGGACATGCGTTTCGACGTGCCCGTCATCGGGCCAGACACGATTCGGGTGTGCGCCGAGGCTGGTGTAGGAGCGATTGCGATTGAAGCAGAGAAGACCTTGATACTCGGAAAAGATGAAGCCGAGGCCTTGGCGCAGAAGTTGAAGGTGGGAGTTGTGGCCCTTTAGGTGCGACAGCTCGTTTGCTAACTTTGGTCAGGAAAAGTAAGCCCGCTTGGAGAGTGGCCTATCTCTCGAAGGGGCTACATCATTCCAAGCTTCATCTTTCCTTCTTCGGAAATCATATCCTGATTCCAGGCGGGTTCCCAAACTACTTCCACTTCCGCCTCGCCAATATTGTCGAGCGTCATGATGCGTGCTTGGGCATCGGCCGCGATGACGGGACCCATGCCGCAGCCGGGTGCGGTTAGAGTCATCTTGACGTGGACTTTCACCTCCTCGGGATCGGTTTCGTCAATCGCGCAATCGTAGACAAGACCAAGGTTAACGATATCGACTGGAATCTCCGGGTCGTAAACCTGCTTCATTTGATGCCAAATTTGCTCTTCGAGGCTGGCATCCTTCATGGCTGCATCCTCGGCCTTCTTTTCTTCCTTTGCTTCCAGGTCGATGCCTAGGGCGTCGGTGTCCTCGCTGGAGATGCGGGCCAATCCGGCAGAAGTGGCAACAGTGTAGGTGCCGCCTAGAGTCTGGGTGACGACAACGGGAGTTCCGGCAGGGAGGGTGATGCTGTCTCCAGACGGGATTTGGATAGCGGTCACTTCGCGTGAGAGGGCGATTTCTTCGTTCATGGTGAGAGGTTGCAGCGGGATGGGAAAGAGGGCAACTTTTTAGGAAGCCGAATTGGAGAGCGTCTTGTTCAAAGAGCCTGTCTGGTAGCCACCGAGGTCGAGGGTGATGTAGAGAAAGCCCAGAGGCTTGAGCGCCTCCACGATTTGCTGATGCTGCTGGAGAGCCTGCGGGAATTGGTCGGGGTGCAACTCGAGGCGGGCGATGGTCTCGTGGTGACGCACCCGGTGGCCTCGGTAGCCGAGGGTTTTGAGAATGAGTTCGGCTTTTTCAACCTGTCCCAGCTTTCCGGGAGTGACTTCGGAGCCGTAAGGGATGCGCGAGGACAGGCAAGCGTTGGCTGGTTTGTCCCAGTTGGTGAGACCGAGTTCCTGCGCATAGGATCGGATGGTTGCCTTGTCGATTTTCGCTTCCTGCAAAGGAGAGCGGACTCCGTGTTCGCGGGCGGCCCGCAGGCCGGGACGGTGATCGCCTAAGTCATCCGCATTGGTGCCATCGAGGATCCAGCGGTAGCCTTCGGTCCCAGCGTGGGCGATGAGGGTGTCGTAGACATTAGTTTTGCAAAAGTAGCAGCGGTCGGGATTGTTGACCTGATAGCGGGGGTCCTCAGTTTCGGTGGAGGAGAGCTCGATCAGCTGACAGCCGATTTCGTTCGCAACCTGACGAGCGTCGGCAAGGTCATGCTGCGCGAGAGAGGGAGAAACGGCAATGGCGGCAGCCGCGTTCTCACCGAGGTAATCGTGGGCGAGCTTGAGGACTAGGGTGGAATCGATACCACCGGAATAGGCCACGAGGACACGGTCGAGTCCCTTGATGATGGACTTGAGTTGGGCACGTTGTTCGGGAGTCGGCACAGGAGAAGGGTGAACTGGTTTGGTGGGGATGGGAATCGAAAGTGAGTCGCAAGTGCCAACTAGTTGCAGCCGTTGCAGGGGACGACAGGGACTTGGAGAAAGCCGAGCATCTACGATAATTCTAGTATTATCTTCGGGTTACTTTGCTTTGCTCTCGGCAGGGGCGGGAGGGGGAGGGCTCAGGATGTTTCGAAGTCCAATCAGGGCTTTGGATTCGGGGATGTCACCAAAGCGTTCTAATCCTTCGGCAATCACTTGGAGAGCGGCTTCCTTTTCGCCGAATTGTCGGTGGATGGCGATGAGATGGAGGGATTGACGGAGTTTGTCTGGTGCTCCCGGGTAGGTGCGGGCAGCGGAGTTGAAAAAGGCTTTTGCTTCTTCGACTTTGTTCTCTTCCAAGAGCCGAAGCCCGATGGCCTCGTAGAGACGTCCCGAAGACATACGGGCGGCCGCCGTCCGGAGTTTGACGGTGAGGGTCTCAGGGTCGGCAAACCACTTTTCGATAGCGAGGCTGAGAGCCCGGTATTCCTTGTCGTCCTCGGCCATGACTGGTGACTGATTTTGCACGAGGAAAGGTCGGTAGAGCGGGTCGCCAATGAGAATGGATTGCCAAGAGTGGACGGGCATCGCCATGTGGGCTGCCTCGACGAGAGAGTAGCCTTTCAAAAGCCGATCTTGGAGAATATCAAAGTTGTGGGTGCCGGTGAGATAAGGCTCCCAGACATTTCCTACAGTAGCAGCAGCTCCTTTGGCCAAGAGAGGACCTACCCACTTTTTCTTGGGATGGTGGATGTTTGAACCAGAGAAGGAATGCAGGTGGATCGCGATGGCTCCTTTCTTAAATTTGAAGCGCTTATTGAGCAAAGGGCCATCGGCGTTGTTACGATACCAACCGTAGTAGAGGGCAGCCTCGGTCATGGGATAATTCGTGGGGTAGGTATCGCGAAAGCGTTCAATGACAGTTGGGATACCTGCCTTGCGATTGAGGCGACCGATGGCGCGTAGCCAGTCGTCGCCAATCTCGTAGTTTTTCCCCTTCAAGGCATAATCGAGATAGCACATGCCCCAAAGCCCGGTCTCCTCCACGGCGATCGAGTCGTCGATGATGCGCTGCGCAATCTCATAGCTCGGACCATCAATGCGACAGGTAAAGATCAGCGGGAGGAGCTTCGGCTCAATGATGCCAGCCTCCTGCTTGTAATAAAGATTGTTGAGAGGGCCAGCCAGTTCGTACTCCGAGACACCAAGATAGACGAGCTCGGAATCGACCGAGGACTCGTCCTCTTTTCCTTGCGGAGGTTTGGTTTGTTTGCCTTCCGCATCCTTGGGAAGAGGCTCGCGCTTGATGCGATAGGGGACCCCCTTCATGAGGAGGAGAACCCGGATTTTGTTGCGAGTGGGAACCTTCACTCCGGACTGATCGGTGCTGCGATGCCACCAGATTTCGCGGTCAAAGTGGTTTACGAGAGGCTTGCGAATGCGGGACTCGAATTCTGAGCGCGTAATCGTTTCGCTCTCCGGTAAGTTGAGAGCGATGAGATTGCCGGACGGGATGCCACGGGCGCGAGCGTAGTTGACCGCGAGGGCTTGGGATTCCTTGCTCTCCATCCGATAAACAATCGCAACTTGGTCGGGCTCGATGGGCGCGGGTAAGGCTGCTTTGAGCGTGAGCGAAAGCAGAACTAGGAAGCCAGTTCCCAGCGTCAGTGTGCGAAAAAGATGGGTCATGAGGAAAAATCGAGAGTGAGTCCGTCGGTGGCAATGGCCACGTTGGGGGGAAGCTTAGCGGAGGTCGCGGCAAAGTCGAGATCGTGGGTCAGATGGGTGAAAATGGTTTGGGCGGGAGCGAGTCCGTTCGCTGCGGTGAGCGCCTCTTGCAAGGACATGTGGGTCGGGTGCGGCTCTTCGCGAAGGGCGTCGATGACAAGGATATCGAGCCTGTCCAAGTGGGCGAGAGACTCTGGAGGGATGACTTTGACATCGGGCGCATAGGCGATTTTTTCCCCCGATGATAGAGTGAAGAGAAAGCCATGAGTGGGCGAAGCACCGTGCTCGACGGGAAAAGGTAGCACTTCGACGTCGCCGAGGGTCAGGGTTTGAAAGTCCTCGAAAGGCCTGGGGTCGGGGCGGACATAGTTGCGTGCGGTATTCGCAAAAGCCCAAGGAAACATCCGCGCGAGCGAAACGAGGGTGTGGGCGGAACCGTGTACGGGGATAGGGTCATCGCGACGCCAGCAAAAGGCGCGAATCTCGTCGAATCCAACAATGTGGTCGACGTGATCGTGCGTGTAGAGGACGTGATCGACGACGGTGAGTTTCTCCCGCAACGCCTGCTCGCGGAGATCGGGGCCGGTGTCGATGAGAAGGCTGACTTCATCAGTTTGCAAATGGATGGAAGAACGGGTGCGGCGATTACGCGGATCGGGAGAAAGGCACACCGCACAGTCGCAGCCGATGACGGGGACGCCCACCGAGGTGCTGGTGCCGAGAAAGGTAAGTTTTGCTGACAAGGAGGAAGTTTGGAGCGGGGTTGCGGGGGAATCAAATCCGAATCGTGAATGGATATCAGAATCAGGATCGGAAACGTGGATGGGCCAAAAAGACGAATTTGCACTTTGATGAGAGAGATTCAATTATCAAAAGAGCCTGATTGACCGAGCTTATTCAATAATCATGTTTTCTTGATTATTCTCCAATGGAAAGGAAGGGTCGGAGATGTTTTCCTTTAGAAATCTTTTTGGAAACAGCCTCTATCACCGATTTTATCAAGGATAGCCGTTCATCGAATTTTCTTACTTGTGATGGAGTGGTGATAGTTTCGGCATTTGAACTAGCGAAGGGTGCTAAACCATTAATTTCTCCTGAATATTTGATGACAGTAAGGACACGACGATTGTTTGCCGGAGGCCAAAAGCCTTGGTTTCATCTCCTCATAAAGCGACCCGCGAGGCGGTAACCTCACGATCTTGGTTTAGCTTTCAGTTATTCGGAAATTTGTTTGGCCGCTGGAGAAATCCAGCGGCTTTTTCCTTTTCGGGTGGCGTGGTTCTGGTGATGTTGGCACTGGTAGTGACAGGGGACGAGGCAGAGGCTTTTTGGCCATTGGTCAATGAGATCGGCGAAGCGGATTCCGTTTCGCGTGCTCGCATGGATGAGCTCTGGGCTCAGGGTTGGCGACACTTCGGTTCCCGCTTCTTTCGATATAGCCTGATGTGGCAGGAAGAGAGCTGGAAGCGAGTGCTGAATCTGCGGGTTCCCTTACAAGAGTGGAGCCCGTCTAAAAGCCAGCGTCGGACCTTGAAGCGCAACCATGATCTAGAGGTGGATTTCGCGCCTGCAGTGCCAGGGGGCGAAGAAGAGGGCCTGTTTCAGAACCATAAGCAACGCTTTCGAGACAACGTGCCCGATGTGTTGTCGGATTTTTTGGGAGAAGAGCCCAATGGAGTTCCCGTTCCTTGTTTGCAATTAAGCGTTCGTAAAGAAGGCGAGTTGCTGGCAGCTAGTTTTCTCGATTTGGGTCAACGAGCTTGTTCGAGTATTTACGGGATATTCGATCCGAAAGAGAGCGAGCGCCGGTTAGGGATTCTTACGATGCTGTTGGAGATGAATTATGCCAAGGAGATCGGCATGGAGTTCTACTACCTAGGCTATGTCTGCGTGGAGCCTTCGCCCTACGACTACAAGAAGGAGGTCAAGCCATCTTGGGTCTGGGATTGGGAAAAATGGCAGCCCTTTATGCGCGACGATTACTCCAAACAAGCCCTCCCAGTATCAAAAGTGCTCCAGGCAAGAAAAAGAGAATCAGGTTGTTGAGGAAGGAGACTTCAGGGCCGATGAGATTGAGCTTGTAGGTGCGCAAGCCGCGCGGTCCGACTCCCACCAACTCCTCGCGACCAATGAGCCAGTTGACCGAGTTTTTCACAAAGTCGATCTGCTCTTCGCGTGCACGGTCGGGGTGGAGAAAGTGGCTGTTGGCGATCACCACCATGCGACTGGCGGCGGCGGCGGCCTCATCCGAGGTGGCATCGCCCACAATGACGGCAGCAGCCACGGGCAGACCCTCCTTGTTACGCAGATCCTCCGCAGAGTTGAATTCGGGGAGGACCCCGACCTCCTGATAGCGAGTTTCACCCCAGAATCCCGGGCTGGCTTGGAGCAAGTTGACCGGGAAAATATTCTGCGAGTTCAGGTCTTCCGCACTTTCACGCACAGAGAGGGAGCAAGTGGGCCCGTCGAAGGTGGTCGACTGACCCGCAAGGCCTTCGTTGACCTCTGCAAACGACGTGAAAATAGCAGGCACTTGGCTGATGCTACGTCCGTTTTGAACATTGACGATGCGGTCATTATTTGGGGTGATGCCATGGCGTCGGAGAAAGGCGCGCAGCTTGGCTGGGCGGTGTTTGGGGTCCAAAATAGCTAGAATGGAGGCTCGGGGACGCAGCCAATAGTCATCAAGAAGAGCCAACTCGCGGTCCTCTAAATCGTAGCTAGGAGCCACTAAAACGACAGCCTCGGCGTCAGCTGGGATGGACTGAGTGTCGGAGAGATTGAGGGGCTCAAGGATAAGGTTTTGGCGCAGAAGCGTGTCGGCCAGCATGGTCCAAGGCGACTCAGTACTGCCCGACTCGACGGGTGACTTATCAGCGAGGAAGTAGAGCTTGCGAGGAGCTCCTTCGGTGATCGAGAGCAGGGCGGTGGCGAGGCGATCCTCGATTTGGAAGCCCACGGGCCGACGCTGGTTGTTTTGGTCCGTTCGGAAAATAATGAGGTCATCTACCCAAAGCGAACGGGTGAGATTAGGGTCCGGGGTGGCACTGCCCTTCGGACGTGCATCGATGAGGATGAGGTCGTTATTGAGAGTGAGGTTGAAGGTGCTCGAGAAGCTGGCCGCGGCATCGGGCTCGCGAACCGGATCGAGAAACTGGGCCGAGATTTTGCCGTCAGACTCACGAACAAATTCTTCTACCGAGCGTTTCACCCGCTGGTAATAAGGGGAGCTTTTGCGAAAGACGACCGTGATGCGGATAGGGTCCTCACGCTTGCTGATCGCCTCTTTGGCGAGGATTTTTTGGGAAAGATCGGAGAGAGTATAGTCTTGGTCTTTGGTGAGGTCCCAGACCTTGAAATAGTTGGCGGACAAGTAGGCAGCCGAGATGAAGATGATGAGAGCGAGCAGCAGTTGGATGAGGGAAAGGCTGCCGATGCCGAGGCGAGAAATTGGTTTCATAGCAGGGCGGAGCAGTTAGTTGCGCCAACGGCGGAAGTCGACCAAGTGATGGGTGAGAAAAACCATGAAGGCTGCGGAAAGGAGGTAGAAAAAGATGGCCCGGGTATCGATGAGCCCGGTCGTAAAGTCGGAGAGATGCTGCTGCGAGGAGAGGTAGCGGAAAAGACCAGCCGCTTGGAAGCTGTCGCCCCAGATGACCGGAACATAGCCCAAGAAGTAATGCAGCACGAGAAGGCCGATGGTGATGATGCCAGCCACGATCTGAGAAGAGGTGAGGGCAGAACCGAGGAGGCCGAGGGCGGTGAAGTAGGTGCCCATTAGCGCCAGTACGAGCATGCCGCCGAAGAAAGAACCTTGCGAGAAGGGGGCCGGAATGTCGGTGAGAATGGGAAAGAGGATGAAGTGGAGCGCGGAGGGAATCAGCAGGACAAAGTAGAAGGTGAGGGCCGCAAAATACTTGGCGAGCACCACCTGCCAAGTTTTGACTGGTGCGGTCATGAGCGTCTCGAGAGTACCCGAGCGCTCTTCTTCCGCAAAAAGCCGCATGGTGATGAGGGGAAAGATGAAGAGAAAGTAGAACCAGAAATTAGGAGTGTGGTAGGTAACGAAGACCAGCGATTGCGCCACCGGGGCATCGGCAAAGCCCTTCATCGCAGTCGAGAGCGAGAGCCCCTGCATGAGCGCGACAAAGGCCAACACCACCCAACCAAAAAGGGTGTAGAAGTAGGTTTTAAGCTCTTTGCGATAAAGGTTGAGAAGTGGGCGCATGCGGTGTGGTGTCCGTGGGCAAGGAAGCTAGACCGGGAGGATAGGGGAAGGCAATGGAGGATTTTGCAAGATGTCTGAGCAGAAGAGTTACCTCCTCAATCACCTGTTCAATCACCAGCTCAGAAA
>CAZGXV010000064.1:0-8556 GCA_964529725.1 uncultured Roseibacillus sp. | reverse complement strand
ATTCCCGATGAGTGGGAAGGCGAGGCGCTACCGCATCTCGGAAATGAAGCGGTCGGCTTCCGCGATGGAACGCTCCATGTCGCGGATGAGACGGGCAACATCGACTTTGACGCGACCGACCTGGCGCTCGAGGGCGCTGATCGCTTTTGCATTCAGGTTGTGCTTGAGGAAGAGGGTCTGATCTCGGAATTTTTTCAGAACGGGATCGAGTTTGGATTCAGCACTACGCATCGCGAGTTGCAGCTCCTCAAAGCGATCTTCGGCTGCCTTGAACTGCACGCGGGAGGCGGAAGCCAGTTCCGGGTCGGTGAAGAGTTTGATTTCTTTCTCCCATTCCTTGAAGAGCGCTTTGCCAGTATCTTCCACCGCGTCGTTGCGGGTGCGAACTTCTTTCGCGCGCGCTTCGGACTTGGTGTAGGCCTTTTCAATACGGCGATACATCTTCTCAAGCTCACCTCCTTCGTAGTTGGAGACCGCAATGAATTCGTCCAAGGCAGAGGCGAACTGGTCCTTGGCTTCGATTTGGGAGGACTTGGCCTTCTTAACGCGGTTGACGAGAATGTGTCGTTTTTCGAAACCGAGCTTGTCCATAGCTCCGTAGTAGGCGGTGGAGCAGGAGCTGAAGCCCAAGGCGAGGACGGCGAGAAAGAGCAGAAGACATTTCATGTGGAAGCAGTCTGGGGTCGGGGATTCCTTCCTTGATAGTCTTTTTTGTGCCTGCCAGTCGCTTGTCGCCGGAAAGGCCAACTCCAGGCGAGGTCCCGAAGTGGGCCTTTATCTAAAAAATGGTGCCCTCGGGGGCGAGCCAGAAGGTGCCACCCGGGAGGCCATCAAAGTACCAAGTGCCTTCGAATTCCTGACCATTGCGGCGGGATTTTCCTCGCAGAATCAGCCGACTATTCAGGAGGTGAATCTCGCCTCCCTTGCCGTTTTCGGGGCGATAGGTGGCTCGTTGCGTGATGTGGGGACCGTGATTATCGAGGAGGAAGCGGGAGGCTTCATTTTCCGCAGACATCGGGTCGGCGACCAAGGAAAACCACAGCGAGTAGGGCAGCTCGGCATCGAATTTTCCACTCGTAGTCGCCTTACCTGAGAAAAAGAGGGAGCGGTTGGCAGAGTCAAAGGAGACATCGAGGCGACTGGACTGGCTGGCCGGAGGTTCGGGTTCCTCACTACCCCCGCAAGAGAGGAGAAAAAGGGCGAGGGGAAAGAGAGCGAGGAGGAGAAAGGGGGACTTCATGGCGGGCTGCAACGATTTGGACGGGCAAGAAGAGAAAAAGGTCACTCGGGATGCTTTGGCTCGATGAGGAAATCGAGCGCATTGAGAAGTTGAACTCTCAGGCGGGAGGCCTTGTTCGCAAGTTTTTGCTGAATTTTTACATACTCAGCCCGGCCCTCTGCGGTTTCGATGGCGATCGCTGGATAACCATATTCGCTGAGGTCGTAGGGCGAAGCCCGCATGTCAAGTTCACGCAAGTCCCTGGCGAGGAAGAACGTAGCGCGCAGCAGGTCGGACCCAATCCAAGGCATGGCCTTGAAAGACCATTTGTAGAGATCCATATTGGCATGGATACAACCGGGTTGTTCGTGGTCCTCACGCGTGAGGAGGGTCGGTTGCAATCGATTGCGCGGCGTAGCAGCGGGAGTGAAGAACCGGACGGCATCGAAGTGCGAGCAAGCCAAGGTCTGGGAGTCAACGAAGTCGGCGAGGTCCGCTTCGGACAAGCGCAGCGGGGCCCGTTCGCGATGACGGATATCGGAACTCCGGTAGACCATAGCCCACTCGTGAAGGCCATAGCAACCGTAGTTCGCTGGACGATTAGCGGTCTGTTCCAGCAAACGCCGAGAAAAGCGAAAACGCTCGTGCTCCTTGGGTCGGATGAGGGTGGGGTCGAGCGTGACTGTGCCTTGGTGATGGCGATAGTACTTCTGGTGAAAGGGCGTACGAGAGTAGGACTCTTTGTCAGCGACGAGGAGCCGCTCGCCCAGAGCCGGGTGCCACTGCTCGAGCTTACCAGCACTATAGGAGTAGTAGCTAAAGAGAAAGTCGTGGACTGGGTGCAACTCGCCGCGTGCCTTTCGCTGGCGATAGGCTGAAGTGATGGGGGCGAGCTCGTCGTGATGACGCGCCGCACGCTCCTGCCAAGTGGAGGTGGGAATAGGTTCTGCGAAAATGACCTCCAAGGAGGGCGGTGACTCAAGCTCGGACAAGGGCGAAAGAATGGTTGGGAAGGTTGCCAAGTTGTTGTCTCCTGGAAAAGGCTTATCCCACGCTCAGGCCCATGCTTCGAGAGGCTAGCTTTGCGGAAATGAGACGAGGTTTGAAAAGACATTCGCGGCCGCCGCAGTCCAGACAAGGGTGCGTAGCCAGTTGAGACGGGTCAGCTTCTCGAGCTTGGCGGGGATGGGTCGCACCGCCACCTGATTATGGAGCGGAACAAAGAGGAAGATCGTCAACAACCAAGTCGCCACCGAGCACCCCAGCGCGATCGAATCATTGAATCCTCCATACTCGAGGGAGAGCTTGAGAGAGGTCAAGAGCTCAATGAGCATCAATGGAAAAACGATGAACGTGATGTTGCGACTATGAAACTGATGAAAGCGCGGCCAATGGGGCGCCTCCACGAATTTGAACATGGGATAATGAACAAGCTGAATAGTCCAAACGAGCCCAAAGAGAGCAAAGACAGCGAAAGCGTGGGTAATGATAGCAGGATCCAAGGCAGGAAACCATAAAGCTAATTTCTCCGGTGACCAGCAGAAGGCCTGTATTAAATGAAATTTTCGTCTGAGGGTGCTCAGCGGGTGACTAGCATAACCGAACAGGAGGACTCGCAAGCGACCTTGCCGACACCTGCAATCGGTGTAAGAAAGGTTTCCTTGTGTGAGGAGGTATTCTTTATTTCTGTTAGAAGTTTTTTCTCCGACAACTCTCTCGTTGGCTCAGCTCTTTCCGATGAATTCTCAGGAGGCCAGCAAAACAGCGAGCTTTTCTTCGCTCAAGATATTGACACCCAAGGACTCTGCTTTCTTAAGTTTCGAGCCTGCTTTCTCACCCGCGAGCAGGTAGTCGGTATTCTTGGAGACCGAGCCGCTCACCTTGCCTCCATTTTGCTCAATGAGCTCTTTGAAGTGGTCACGGGATTGGGAAAGGGTGCCAGTGATCACAAATGTTTTACCTGAGAGAGAAAAATCGATCCCGTCTGTATTGGATGAGCTGCTGGTGGGAGCAAAGTTGCTCGACCGAGGGTTGATTGCGAGTTCTCGCAGCCGTTCCAACACCAGCTGACCGCCTTCGGATTCTAGATAATCGAGAAGTGACCGCGCCGCCACTGGACCGAGGTCGGGGGTGATGTTCAAGTCTTCCATCTGCTTTCGCAGGCCTTCGATCCGGAGCTTCAACTCATCGTGTTTTGCCTGTCGTTCCGTCTTTTCGGCCTCGTTCGCGGGCGGGTTCGACTTGTTGCGGGGCGAGACCAGCTTTCTCTCCTCCTCCCTCTCGGCAATCTCCGCGACAGCAGGGAGAATCGGGCTCTCCGTCAACGCGTGCAGGTCTTCATGCAGGCGGGAGAGTTCCTTAGCAGTCGATTCGCCGATGTGGGGCACTCCCATTGCGAAAAGCCAACGGTTGAGCGGCATTTCGGCACGTGCCTTTTCGAGGGAATCGAGAAGGGTTTGTGCGCGTTTTTCGCCAAACCGTCTTTCCTTGGAAGCGGCCTCGCCTTGCGCATTCTTCGCAGGGTCGAGCATCAGATTGGCAAGATCGTCGAGGGTGAGCTGAAAGAGGTGAAGGGCGGTGGGGGCCAGCCCTGTCTCCACCAGCTTCTGCGCCACCGCTTCTCCGAGACCATCGAGGTCGAGAGCCTTGCGACCACCGAAGTGCTTGATGGCAGTGACCGCCTGCGCAGGACAAGCAAAGTTGACACAGCGCCAAGCGACGAACCCCTCTGGCTTTTGGATGGGAGCTTGGCAGGAGGGGCAGCGATGATGGACGTGCTGGGGGAGCGAAAAGGGAACGCTGTCGGCGGGGCGTTTCTCAAGAACAACCCGTTCGATGGCCGGAATAATCTCGCCCGCTTTTTCGACGACCACAGTGTCACCAATGCGAATGTCTTTGCGCTGAATTTCTTCTTCGTTGTGCAAGGTCGCACGCGAGACAGTGGTGCGGGAGACGAAGACGGGCTCCAGCTCCGCCACCGGGGTGAGGACTCCAGTGCGACCAACCTGAATCGTGATCGCCTTGAGTAAGGTCTCCTTTTGCTCTGGTAAGAATTTGTAAGCGCAGGCCCAGCGGGGGAATCGCGAGGTGGAGCCGAGTTGGGCGTGGAGCGCAATCTCGTTCACCTTTACGACCGCGCCATCGGTCGCATAGGGGAAGGTGTGACGGTCTTCGTTGAGTTGCGCAACTGATTCTAACAGTTCGGTCTGGGTGGTGGCCTCCTTGAGCCATTGAGTAGCGCGGAAGCCCCAGGTATGGAGGGTTCGGTGGAACTCCGCCATGGTGGCAAAGGCACGGTCTTCAACTTGCCCGAAGGAGTGGAAAATGCAATCTAGCGGGCGAGCTGCCACCAGCTTGGGGTCCAACTGCTTGAGGGTGCCGGCGGTGGCGTTGCGCGAGTTGACGAAAGCTGCTTCGCCAGCCTCGTCCCGTTGTTCGTTGAGATGGGCAAAGTCGGCATCATTCATGAAGACCTCACCTCGAACTTCTATCAGTTTAGGTGCTTCGGGTGGCAAGACTAGGGGGATGGACTCGATGGTGCGGATGTTGGCGGTGATGTCATCACCAGTAGAACCATCTCCTCGGGTGGCGGCATAGACCAGCTCGTGGTCACGATAGAGAATGGAGACCGCCACCCCATCAATTTTGGGTTCGATGGTGAGGGCCGTGCCAGGAGCGAGGTTTTTTTCGAGTTTGCTAAACCAATCCGACAAACGCCCTGCCGCAGCATGCGGGTCGCTCTTTTGCGAAAAAAGGTCGCCCTCCTCGGCCACGGGAGAGTTCACTTCTGAGGGCTTGAGTTCGTGCACGTCCTCGATGGATAGCATGGGGGCGAGGTGCTCGATTTGGGAAAAATGGTCCAGAGGAGTGCCGCCTACCCGCTGAGTCGGGGAATTGGCATCGGCAAGCTCGGGGTGTTTCTCCTCAAGGTCCTTCAGCTCATGGAAAAGGGCATCGTATGCGAAGTCTGATATCTCGGGCGTGGCCTCATTATAATACAGGCGATTGTGATGATGGAGCTGGGCGCGGAGTTCGGCAACGCGTTCGGCAGGACTGGGCATGGCGCAAGGTTGAACTGTTCTCTGGGTGAACGCCAATCTTGAAGCGCATCTTTTCTGCCGCTCCCGAGATTTTTTTGAGAAGGGGGCTGGTTTGATGCCTCCTGAGAGACGGCGTCGATCTACAGGAAGAGGTATTCTAACGAGGCGGCTTCACTCTCTCACACCGCCGCCATCGGCCACGTGTCAGCGGAGGAGACCTTTGCCGTTGAACTGGCGTCAAAAGGTTTGTATGTAGCTACCAGCTGAAAAGTTATGGACGCCCTTCTCAACCGACCTGTTCTCGTTCTCAATCGCCTGTGGCAACCGGTGCAGACCTGTTCCGTGAAGCGCGCTCTCAAGTTACTTTGCCTCGGCCATGCCGAGGTTGTGCAAACCGAGGGAGAGGCCAAATACCAGACCCACAACCTGACTTCCTGGGTCGAGCATTCGGTGGCGAATGTGACTCATCTAGCGGAAGAGGTCATTCACTCGGTCCGGGTCGCGCTGGTGGTGCCAAAGATTATCGTGCTCGCAGCCTATGACCGCATGCCTCGCAATGAAGTGAAGTTCACTCGCCACAACGTTTTTTTGCGGGACCAGTTTACTTGTCAGTATTGCACCAAGCAGTTTGCGGAGAAGGACCTGAATCTGGACCACGTCTACCCGCGTGACAAAGGAGGGAAGACCACTTGGGAAAATATCGTGACCTCGTGCATCCGTTGCAATACCCGCAAGGCAAATCACTTGCCACATGAGATTAATATGAAGCTCCTGCGAGAGCCCAAGCGGCCCCGTTGGCGCCCCTTGTTCGGCAGCAAGACCGACCAGAAACCGCACGAGTGCTGGGAGCAATTCATCCGTCCAGACAAGCGCAATGTTCAGATGGTGAATTAAGAAGGCGCTCTCTCGATAGGGTTTCTTTTGAACATGTATCGCACGGGGATTGCATCCTTGCAGCGCAGGTGGGATAGTTTGCGCCACGACCAACTATGCTAGCCGTTTTACGAATTCAAAATCTTGCTCTGGTGGACCAACTGGTTTGGGAGGTGGGTCGTGGCTTAGTAGGAGTGACAGGGGAGACTGGAGCCGGAAAATCCGTGATCGTGGGTGCTCTCAAGCTGGTCCTAGGCGAGCGGGCCGACAAGGGATTGATTCGCACGGGGGAATCCGCCTGCACCGTCGAGGCCGTTTTTGACTTAGCTGATACAGGTGCCATTGATGCCGTGCTGGAGGATGCCGGGTTGTCCGGTTGCGAGGATGGCCAGCTCATTGTGCGCCGGGTGGTGGGGGAAAAGGGGAACCGCCAATTCGTTAATGATTCCCCGGCTACTCTCAATCTATTGAAAAATTTAGCCGATCGGTTGGTGGACCTTCATGGTCCGGGTGAGCAACAGAGTTTGCATTCTGTGGAACGCCAGCTCGGGATGCTGGATGCCTACGCGGGCGCGGGCAAGGAGCTGGGCAACTATCGGACTGCTTGGAGCGAGTTCGTGCAGGCGCGTGCAAGCTATGAGGAACTCAAGACTACTGAGGAGGCAGGCGACGCCGAGCTAGAACTCCTGCGCCACAAACTGAGCGAAATCGAAAGCGCGGATATCAAGCTGGCAGAAGTGGCAGCTCTCGAAGAGCGTTATCAGCAAGTCTCCAATGGAGCTCGTTTAGGTGAATTAGCTGGTGAGGCAGCCGGTTTGTTAGCGGGTGAGGCTGGCATTGTCGCCCGCTTAGGAGATTTGCAAAGGGTCGCTCGCGAGTTGGAACGCTTGGATGCTGGCAATGAGGAACGCTTTGGCGGATTAGAGACCGCGCTCGTGGAATTAGAGGAGTTCGAAAGTAACGTGCAGGACTATCTCGCGGAACTGGAGATTGACCCTACCGAAGCGAGGGAGCTAGAGGAACGGGTAGATTTGTTAGAAAGCCTCAAGCGAAAGTATGGGCCGACCTTGGAAGAAGTGGTCGCAGTGGGGATGGCCGCTGCCGCCCGGCTGGATGCTATTGAAAATCGGGGCGAACGGTTGGCCGAGTTCCGCGCCGCTATGGAGGCAGCTCACGCCAAGGTCATGACGGCGGGTAAGGAGTTGGGTCGTAGCCGCAAGCGCGGAGCCCCTCGACTCTCCAAAGAGGTCAAAGGCCACCTACGCGACTTGGGCTTTAAGCAGGCCGAATTCGAGGCCGTCCTGCAAAAGCGTGCTGAACCGACTGCAAATGGTTTGGAAGAAGTGGAGTTTCAATTTGGACCCAACCCCGGGGAACCGCTCAAGCCCCTGCACAAGGTGGGTTCCAGCGGCGAGCTAGCGCGCGTCATGCTGGCAGTTAAGAGTTCACTCGCCGAGAAGGATCATACCCCGCTCATGGTCTTCGACGAGATTGACGCCAACGTCGGAGGCGAGGTGGCCGCTGCGGTGGGTCGAAAGATGGCTGGCTTAGGCGAGGCCCACCAGGTAGTGAGCATTACCCACTTTCCGCAGGTCGCTGCGGTCGCGGCTCATCACTATCTTGTCGAGAAGGTCGTGGAAAAAGGGCGCACTTTTTCGCGAATGCGAGAGGTCAGTGGCAAGGAGCGAGTTGAGGAACTGGTTCGCATGCTCGGGGGAGGTGGCAAAGAAGCAACTTCGATGGCGCGTAAATTACTAGAAAACTAGTTTTCGGATTTTTCATGAAAAATTATCGCGTAGCACGTATCTCAAGTCAGGAGGAACCCGTCTGGGGAAAAGAGCGGGCGCCAGAAGAGAAGCTTGTCATCGGACGGCGGGAGTGGATTGCCTTGCCTTTGTTAGGAGTGCCGGTTCTGCACGGCAAGATTGATACCGGTGCTTATCGGTCTAGCCTTCATGCCGAACAAGTGGAGACCTTCGAGCTGGAGGGCGAGGAGTGGATTCGCTTCGTCACTCATTCCCAAGATGGCAAGGAGGTGCACTGCGAGAGCAAGATTGCCTTTCGCAAGCGAGTCAAAAGCTCGACTGGCGAAGCGAAAGAACGCTTTTTCATCAAGACCCGTTTTCGCACCCCCGGGGGACTGGAGTGGCCAGTTCTGATGAGCCTCGCGGACCGTTCGGAAATGACTTTTCCGCTCCTGATTGGACGCCGCGCGCTCAGCAGTCGATTCGTCGTCGATACTGCGGGGAGACATCTTCTTGGCTCTCAAAGTGACCTAACGGGCAAAAAATGGCAGCGCAAGAAGTAGTGCTCTACCAGTTTGCGCTACGGTTCCTTATCGACCTCATGAACAAGAAGAATCGCGGTAGGGTCGTTTTGAGAAAACGACCGCCAGCGGACGGATTGCAGGCAAACCGCCCCACA
>CAZGXV010000063.1:16569-19235 GCA_964529725.1 uncultured Roseibacillus sp. | reverse complement strand
GAGGCCTGGAAAAGCTTTTGAGAGCGTGGAAATGTGCTGTGACAGCAAAAAGTACATTTCCGATCTAGTGGTTGTTGGTTCTTAAGGATAGTGGTGAAAGCGGGCTTTTTTAGCGAAATTAACGGATGAATTTATTGTTTTAAATAGATAAAATTAAACTTTGTTGTAGATTTTTGGGGTTCTTCTGTTAATCTATCAGAGTTCCTTTGTTGCGCTACTTGTGAAAACGTTTGTGTTGGTGTCCCTTCTACTTGCAGTGAAAGCTGGCCTGATTTGGTCGCTTGTCCTGTTGTTGAACCCTGGTGAGAGTAAGGTTCCTCCTGCCACAATCTCCAATTGGCAGATGGACGAACGCGGCGAGCAGGCCGAGCAGGAATAGGTGGGGGACCAACAGTCGTTCGGAGGCTTTCTGAGGTCTCCTCCTGAGGTCTCCTCGAGCAGTTTTCTAAGAGAGGGAGACCTGCAGGTCAGGTGAGAGCCCTTCCAGTTCTCTCGCAAGATCATCAGTGGCGGTTTCGCTTTCGAGGGTGATGGTGGCAATGGTGTGGAAAATGCCATGGCCCGATTCGGGAGCTGATTCGAGACGCGTTTCCATTTCGATGATATTCGCATTTTGACTGCGGAGGGCACGCGAAACCTCGGACAAAATACCCGGGCGATCATTCCCCAAAACGTCGAGTTCGTGAGTCGAGCGCTCGACCGCAGGTTCTTCTGCTGGCTCCTGCGCGAACGAAATTTGAAGACCAGAGGTGGCAAGCGCTTCCAGTGCTGCTACAAGAGCGGAAGACTTTTCCGAAGGGCAGGTGATGCGAACCAATCCGGCAAACTGCCCGGCCAATCGCGCCATCTGGGACTCCCGCCAACTGCCATCATGGGCTGCCACTGCCGAGGCCAGGGAGTCAACGATGCCGGTGCGATCAGGGCCGAGAACTGTCAGGACGAGAGTTTGTTGCATGCCGAGACTGTGGAGCCTTTTTGAACGGGCGTCTATGGCGAAGAGAAATCGCCCTCGGTGAGGTAAGCCATGAGGTCCCGAATCTCGCGCGGGCTCAGATAGTCGAGAACTGACGGCATAGGCGAAGTTTTGCTGAGAGATTTGATGTCTTCACGAGCATAGCTTTCCAGTTGAAAAAATTCGCCGTCTTTTTCCCAAAGGGGGAAGCGATCCTTCACGTGGATATTGGCTCCAATTCCTTCCACTATTGAGTCGTCCAAGAGCTGAAGAGTGACGCGCCCATAACCCGGAGTGAGTTCCGCATCAGGCGCAACGAGAGAGCGGAGCAATTTCCTTTGGTCCATGAATGGCTCCCGCAGAAGATCGGGGCCGGATTTTTCGAAACCGTTGCGACCAAATCTGTGGCACTCGACACAGCGCCCTTTTTGACTCATCGCCAGCGTCTTGCCTCGTTCTGGATTACCTCCCATTTGGAGGGAGAGGAAATCCGACTCGGCGAGAAGTGGATCGCGGGCTTTTTGCCGATGTTGTTCATAAAGCCGAAGGGCCTCAGCAGGAACGGTAGCTCGATGCTTAGCAATCGCCTCATCGGCTTCGAGCCAAGTCTTGCTATCAGTTGGGTTTTCTTCCAGCAGTAGATTGATGTAATCGCCAATGAGAAGTCCCGCTTCCGGTTCGTCAAGAATGGTGAGAAACCGAAGAATATCTTGGTTGTGAGCCGTATTGGAAGGAGAGAAGTGACTCGCAAGAGCCAGGGTAGAGATGAGGGAGTTGACTTTGAATTCAGGTTTTTGCGGCAGCTTCCGGATTGTTTGACCCAATTCAATTTTGAGGCTGGCCTGAGCCGCAGTTCGGACAAGGGCCAAAGTGTCGGCACCTAGAGAGTTGAGCTTCTCAAGAACCAAAAGGCGGCTCTCTATCGGAACCTTTTGAGAAAGAAAGATTTTCCGGAACCAAGACTCGGGAGGCGGCTCTTTCAATTTTTCCGCCAGTTCTAGCGTGAGCTTGAGCCAACTAGGAGAGCAATTGCTTCCGGCGGCTAGCCACTTGTAGAAGTGTTTCTGAAAGGTTGTTAGGTGAGAGGGACTGAAGTCTTCGACTTGCAGGAGCGCTTCCAACGCTTCTTCACGAAAGGGGGTAGGAGCATGAGAATGGCTCGCCAGCCTGATCAGGCGATCGACGCACTCTGAACTCGCTACGGAAAGGTTTGCTAGGATGCAATACTCCACCAGTTCCGACTCCAACGGTATCCTATCGAGAGCTTTTGCCAGCTCGGGGATTTGCTCTGCCAGAGGAGGGCTGTGCAAAATGGCTCTGGCCGCCAAGCTCTGGGTCCGCGAATCGTCAGCCCACAGATAAAGAAGCACCGCCGGATCGTCCAGATGGTCAAGAGCAAGAACGGCACAATGTTGGAGGGGGAAATAGTTTTCTCCGATGAAAGAAGCGAGTTGCTCAACAGTCGCTCTTTGGGAGAGCTGCTCGCTGGTTTTCCGCTCATCAAAGCTCGTTGTTTTACCTATCTCGCGAATTTCTGCTACTAAGTCTTCGAAAGAAGGTTCGTCCTCTGCTCCCAGCGGAAGGAGAAAGAAGAGAGAAAATACAGAAGGTAAGAATCTCATTGTTAGAAATACTGGTGGCAGAAAAACATCTCAAGTTAGCGAATCGAAGATGATTTGCCGACTCATTTCTTGAGCGTGCCAAACGCCACAAA
>CAZGXV010000063.1:8790-16469 GCA_964529725.1 uncultured Roseibacillus sp. | reverse complement strand
TGAGTGCTCCTGTAGAAAGCAGAGAGACTCCTTCCCTCGGCTTCAAGGCTCTTTCCCGAGATGGTCGGAACAAGTGGGCGGGAGGGCGCTGTTAGGAAGGGGCTGTCGGGAAGAGTTCCCGGAAAGGACAATCTAAACAGGCACCTCGTCGAGTTTGAAGGACCGGTGGACCGCGCGGGCAGCATCTTCGATTTTAGCTTCGGGGACAGTGACCGAGATTTTGATTTCGGAAGTGGAAATCATTCCAATGTTGATTTCCGCATCTCCGAGAGCTTGGAACATCTGTGCCGCGACACCGGAGTGGGAGCGCATCCCGATTCCGACCACCGAGAGCTTGGCGATGCCAGCTTCGGTTTCGACCTTTGCTGCCGATGAAATTTCGCCAAGACAAGGTTGCAGAGCGGCTTGCGCGCGACCGAGGTCCTCGGTGTTCATGGTGAAGGAATGCCGCGCCATGCCATCGGATGCGATGTTGGACACAATCATGTCGATATTGATTTCGGCCTCGGCGAGGGCTCCGAGAATCTTAGCCGACATCCCGGGTTGGTCGGGGATGTCGGTGATGGTGACGCGGGCTTGCGAGCGTTCGATCGAGACGCCACGAATGACGACGGATTCCATGTTGGGATGTTCTTCGGTCACGATAGTTCCGGGGTTGTTATTGAGAGAGGAGCGCACTTCGAATTTGACTCCGAACTTTTTGGCGAATTCGACCGACCGCGATTGCATCACCTTGGTGCCCACAGAGGCGAGCTCGAGCAGTTCGTCGTAGGAAATCTCCGGGAGCTTGCGGGCATCAGGGACCACCCGGGGGTCAGCGGTGTAGACTCCATCCACGTCGGTGAGGACTTGGCACACATCAGCGTCGAGGGAGGCGGCGATGGCAATTGCGGAGAGATCGGATCCACCGCGCCCGAGGGTCTGGATATTGCCTTCCGCGTTGATGCCTTGGAAGCCGGCTACGATGAGCACTTGCCCTTGTTCGAGCAGAGCCTTGGTCCGAACTCCGTCGAGAGCATCGATGCGGGCCCGCGTGTGGGAGCCGGTGGTGCGGAGCCCAGCTTGGCGTCCCGTGATTGATTGTGCGGGCACTCCCATCTCTAAGAGAGCCATTGCGAGAAGCGCGATTGATTGCTGTTCGCCGGTGGAAACAAGGACGTCGAGCTCGCGCTCGGAAGGATGGGCCGACATTTCGTGTGCCATCGCGATGAGCTTATTGGTCTCGCCGCTCATGGCCGAGACGACCACCGCTACCTGGTGACCCTCGTCATGGAGAGCTTTGACGCGGGTGGCGACATTGCGAATGCGATCAAAGGAGCCAACTGAAGTGCCTCCGTATTTTTGGACGATGACCATTGTGTTCGGGACGGGGTCTATGCGACTTTGGGCCTGTCGGGCGAGAGTTTTTTTCTTTGCTCGGTAGGGATGGTGGGGCTTTTACAGGCAAATGCGGCGGAAGAGTTCATCAAGGGGAAGCTGGAGCCCGATGTAGAAGTCGCCGAACTCACCGTAACGGGCGGAGACATCATCGAAGCGCATTTCGTAAACGATGGCCTTGATTTGATAAGTGTCGTGAGCGAGGAGGGTGACCCCCCACTCATGCTCGTCGAGACCGGTGGACCCACTGATGAGCTGGAGAATTTTTCCGGCATACTTCCTCCCGGTGGTGGCATGACCTTTCATGAGTTCCCTCCGCTGGCCATACTCGGTGCCATACCAGTTGTAGTCCGGATGACTACCACGCCGCTTGGACATGGGGTAGAAGCACACGACCGGCCAAGCGGGAAGAACAGGGTAGAGACGATGTTGGGTATACTTCTCCATGCGCTCGTCGAATTCCTTGAGGGCTTCTTCGTATTCAGAGCTACCTTCGGTAAGACCCTTCTCGGCTACCAAAGTCTCGGCGCCGTATTGTTCACGAGTTGTGGTATACTCCGAGCGCTCGGTTTGGGAGAGGTAGGAGTAGGTCGGAGCAAGAACGTCGGGACCAAGGGAGAGCGTTAATCTCTTTTCAAAATGAGTTGCGGCGACCAAGTCGGGAGTCAGGAGCATGAAACCGAGGTCGGCTTTGGGCGTGGTGACTGCGAACGCTAGGAGCTGGGTCTCGGGGAAGGAGCGAATCTCTTGAATCAGCTCGGTGAGCTTGGTCTTGGCCTCCAGTTGTTCGCTCCCGGAAAGGGTTGCCCACTGGGCGTGGTCGATTTGGTAGTAAAGGTGGAGAACGTGCCAGCCTTCTTCGGGTTGCACGTGCGGTGCCGGGGAATTTTCAGTCATGATTTGTCGTTGCGATTTGCGGAAATTGGAATGGCCATGAATTCGGTGAATTCCTCTCCATCTTTGGACTCAAGGATGACGATTTCCCATTGGAAAGTATCGTCCGCGAGATAGGAAATGAGTTCGCCTTCGTGCTGAAATCCCGTGGTGGAACGCACAATTGTGGTCGCTCCATTCGTGCTGGCAGTGACACTATCGGAGGGAAGAAACTTGGCACCGGAGATGCGCACGGTAGAGGAGTCGCCTACAAAGCGGCCCTCCTCGTCGCGGAAGAGGAAGCGAAGGGCCTTCGCCGAAGATTGAGGATGAAGGGTGAGTTTGACCTCGGGGATGATCTCGATGGTCTCGGAGACTCCTTCGTCGATATTCGCACCTTCGCGAATGGGGCTGCGCCAATAGGACTCAAGGCTTTCCACCACCAGCGAGTCTCCCTTGAGCGGATACTTGAGCTTGGATGCGATGATGGTGTTGGGGATTTGAGAGAACAGAATCGAGGTCGACCAGATTCCGGCGATTAAAAGAGTCAGCACCAGTAATCCAAGGGCGGCTTGTTCTAAGAGCGAGAGCGAGCTCAAGGCTTTGGTCGCGAGTTTGCGGATGGAGACTGAGAGAGGAAGAGTTGCCACACCTTCACTGGATGATTCAGAGAGCACATCTGCAGGGTCGGTGTTCTTGGCCTTTGCCTCCTCCTCCGAGGGGGACGTTGCATCTGTTGAGTCGTCAAAGTCATCCTCAAGATGACCCAAATCATCTTGCACCAGCGTTTTAGCCTGGGCGACTTCTCGCATCGGCTGCCGCTTCGGGGGCTGGGAAGCCGAATCTGATTTCTTGGTTCGTTCTTCTTTCTCTTCGGTTTCGTTAGTTTGCTCAACGGCTGGCGAACTACTCTCGCGACGCAAAGGGCGCATTTCCTTTTTGTTGTCTCCGGATGGGAGGCTCACCGTCGATTCGATGTTGGGGGTGAAGTCATCATCGAATGAGTTATCGAGCTCCAGCTCGAGGTCCGAGTCTTGAATTTGAGCAGATGAACCAGGAACATTAGGAGCCGTTGCCGGTTTGGTTGCTTCTTTCTCTCCATGAGTGCCTGGGGCTTCCTGAGCAGGAGGAGTTTTGCTTGCAGGAGGCTGGGACTTGGCGACGGGTTCGGTTTTCGAATCAAAAAGAGTGGAAGAAGAGGACTCCTGGTCCAACTGGGATTGTTTCTCTTTTTTGCGCTTTCGCCGACGGCTACTCATAGGTTCTGGAGGAAGATAGGAAGGCGAAGCAGGATTGACCAGTCCTGAAAGTGCTCGAAAACAATTTTGGAAAGACTAAAAAAACTGTTGCAAGAGATGCGGAGTTGCCTGACACCTTTCCCAACAACTTAATTAATTAGAATGGCCGACAAAGACGATAAGCATGAGGAAAACATCAAGGGGCTCTTTTACGTGGACACCCAATGCATTGATTGCGACCTCTGCCGCGAGACTGCACCTGCGAACTTTACGCGTCAGGAAGACGAGGGCTATTCCTATGTCTTCAAGCAGCCTGAATCCGACGAAGAGCGGGAGCAGTGCGAAGAGGCCATGGAAGGCTGCCCTGTCGAAGCCATCGGTGACGATGGTGAATGAAGAAAGCCCGCGATAAGCGCAAAGCCCATTTTACCCGTCCGGTATTGCGCGACTGGCAGGGGGGAGACACCCCGATGCCAACCGAGAAGAATTGCTCGAAGGCCGCCGATTGGGTCAGTAGCATCCTCGCGGGTCTCAAGGTTGCCGATGGCGTTGAAGAAGGGAAAATTCGCGAAGGTTGGAAAAAGGTCGTTGGTGACTTTGTTGCCAACCAGACCGAAGTCATTTCGCTCAAACGAGGGGTGCTTGTGCTGCGGGTTCTTCAACCAGCCATGCGCTTCCACCTTGAGCAATCGCGGGGCGAGCTTTTAAGGAAGGTGCAACGGGAATTGGGCAAAGAGGCCGTGCGGGAAGTGCGTCTCATCACAGGTTAAACACTCATGATTCGAAATCTTATTCTCGATTGGTCGGGGACGCTTGTCGACGACTTCACCGCGACCTTGGTGGCAACCAACGCCGTCTTTACCCATCACGGCAAAGAGCCCTTCACCGCCGAGACCTTTCGTCGCGACTTCAGGCTACCTTACCCTGATTTTTACAAAGACTTCCTGCCCGGACACGAGCTTGATGACTTGGAAGTTCTGTTCAAAAAGGCATTTTTCGAGGCCGAGAAACTCGTGCAGCCGTTGTCGCCAACGCGCGACTTTCTCGACGCCGCGCGGCAAAAAGGGCTGCGACTGTTCGTGCTCTCCAGTATGAATGAGGAGGCGCTCCTACGGCAGGCGAAGAGTTTCGATCTTGGGCAATACTTCGAGGCCATCTATGGGGGAGTGCTCGACAAGCGTGGCAAGATGGCGGAAGTGATTGCTAGGCATTCGTTGACGCCATCGGAGACCGCTTACGTGGGAGACATGGTGCATGATGTCCATGCTGCCGAAGCGGGCGGCGTCACCTCGGTGGCCGTCTTGTCCGGCTACGATCCGGTCGAGCGTCTTGCTCCTGCTCAGCCCGACATCATTTTGCCGGACGTCAGTGGTCTTCCCAGGCTTTGCACCGCTCCGCTAACTACCACGCCAGCCGGACTGCGGGCGGACATCATGGTCAACAAGTTGCGGGTGCCCGTTTTGATTGGTGTCCCGGATGAGGAACGCGAAAAGCCGCAAGACATCAAGGTCAGTCTGACTATCGAAACCCGAACAGGGCTAGGCGCACTCCATGATGAGATTGAAGGCACTATCGACTACTTCGAAGTGACCGAAGAGGTGAAAAAATTGGTAGCGGAGCGGCCCCGGAAGCTCATTGAGACCCTCGCGGAGGAGATTGCCAATCTGGTCGTGACCCAATTCGGTGCGGCGGCGGTTAGAGTAGAAATCGAGAAGCCAATTTTAATGAATTGCGAAGGAGTGGTCGTGAGCTTCGAGCGGCGAAGGTGAGGGGACCCAAGCGGGCGTTCATGAATGCCACGGAAGGCGTGCTCTGCTTTTGACACTGAGAAAGCGTTCTCTATTGTTCGAGTCACCCTTTGTTTGTAGTGGATGAGTATTGCTCCCAAAATAGACGCCGACCGTGAATTGGTCGAGCGAGCCAAGTCCGGGGATACCCGTGCCTTCGATGAGTTGATTGTGAAATACAGCCCCAAGCTTTACGGGCTGATTTACAACATGACCTCGAACAAGGATGACACCAACGACCTGATGCAGGACGTTTTTGCCAAGGCTTTCCGGTCTCTGAATCGTTTTCAGGGCAAATCAACGTTCTACACTTGGATCTACGCCATCGCGACGAACATGACCCTCAACTTCCTGAAAAAGAGGAAGCGACGAGTAGCCAGCAGTTTGGATGAAGTCGATTCGGGCATTCAGAACGACCCTGCCTTTGTCGATTACACCAATCGGGCGAATCCAAGGAAGCAAAGTGATGTCCATTCTTTGCAAGAAAAATTGAACGATGCCCTGCAAGCCCTGTCAAATGACCATAGAGCCGTCGTGACCATGTTTGATATCCAAGGAATGCCCCATGCCGAAATCAGCCGCGTGCTGGGTGTTTCGGAGGGGACCGTTCGTTCACGCCTCTTTTACGCACACAAGCAGTTGCAAGGACATCTGGAGGAGTTTCGATTAAAGCCTGCCGAAGTTTAAGATTGCTAAATAAATAATTTTTGATAAATTTCCCCTAGTTTTTGCCATGACCGACACTCAAGATATTCCCGCTGACGAGCTTGAAGACCTGCAACGGCTTCTGCGTCTCAAAAATTATGAGCAGCCTGCGGATGGTTATTTTGAGGATTTTCTGGACGAATTTCATCGTCGTCAGCGTGCTGAGGCTGCAACAGGTGGTCAGATTTCCGCTTGGAGCCGTTTTTCCGAGTGGTTTCAGGATTTGGGCGCTGCCAAATGGGCTATCGGTGCCGGAGTGGCTTACGCCGTGCTTGCGCTGGGCTTCTTTGGAACACTTGGATTCAACAACTCTGCCGGCGTGGCAAAAGAGACGGAAGATTTTCTCCCAGAAGGGAGTAAGCTTCAGCATGTGGAACTGGGAACGGAGCGTGCCAAGAATGCCGGTGAAGAAGGGAGCGAGAAAGCTCTCGAGATTCTGCCTAGTGAGTTCTAGCACCGCGGTTTTCTTTCTCTGCTTTTTGCTCTCTCTCACGGGAGGGCTCACTTCGTTGCAGGCCCAAACCGAAAAGTATTCTGCTTTTTTCAGTAAAAAAGAAGGTCCGGGGCAAACGAGGTCCGAAATCGTTTTCCTTGATGAAAATGGCTTGGCCGTGGTGGTAACCGAGTCCGGAGTCGACTTTCGTTCGGGACGATTCAATAACGAGCCCGTCAAATTAGTGGCTCACGATCCGGTCAGCCGACTGACCTTGATCCGAATCCCGAGGCAAAACGGTGCCGCCTTTCAAGCTGTTGAGCTGGGGAGTTCACTGAATTTGAAGCCAGGCAACGCCCTTTACTTGGCTATCGAAGGGGAGACTTCGATATCACGTTTTGTGAGTCGTGAGAGTGAGTATAAGGAAAAGGCTCTCCCGCTGGAACTCTTTCGGATTCACCATCAGCCCGACCAAAAGCCGCCAGTAGGCCGTCCTTTTTTTGATTCGGCAGGGAGGCTGCTGGCCATCAATTATCGAGTGGCCGCCGAGTTTGGGAATGGGAGCTTCGCCTTTCCGGTGGAAGCGATCCAGCGGATTCAAAAGGCAACTGTGGTCGATGGCGTGGTGCAACGGAGTTGGTTCGGGGTCGAGCTGCTGCCTAGTGACCCCTTTGCAGTCGTGCAAGCGGTGCGGCAAGCTTCTCCGGCAGCCAAAGCAGGAATTGTGAAGGGAGATATTCTTATCCAAATCGGGCCACGAGAAGTGCGTGGGTATTCAGATGCCATCAATGCTTTTTTCTATCTCCAAGAAGGTGAGAAAGCGGAAGTAAAATTCTTGCGTGAAACCGAGCTCTTAGAGGCTGTCGTGACGCCCGAGCTGGTTCCCGCCGCGCCACCAGCCCCTCCTGTCGAAGAAGCTCCGGCGAAAGAGGTTGAGGTTGCAGATTAGGTTTTCGACATTGTTCGACGACTGAATGACCCGAGAGGAAGTTTGGAGTGCGGCAAGAATTGCCGCTTTGGACTCCCACCCTTCATTCATCTCAAGATGACAAGCGGCTGAACTTTTTAGCAGTTTCCAAGAAATCCTATTTCTCAGCCTCTCGAAAGCGGTGATGCTCACCGCACTTCAAGGCTCCCACCCTTCATTCATCTCAAGACGACAAGCGGTCGAACTTTTCAGCAGTTTCCAAGAATTCCTATTTCTCAGTCTTTCGAAAGCGGTGATGCTCACCGCACTTCAAGGCTCCCACCCTTCATTCATCTCAA
>CAZGXV010000063.1:0-8690 GCA_964529725.1 uncultured Roseibacillus sp. | reverse complement strand
CCCTTCATTCATCTCAAGACGACAAGCGGTCGAACTTTTCAGCAGTTTCCAAGAAATCCTATTTCCCAGCCTTTCGAAAGCGGTGATGCTCACCGCACTCCAAAAGTCCTACCCTTCATTTGGTACAGTGGTGAAGCACCTTACCACTCGATAGCGGCAGCAGCCCAAGTGAGACCAGCGCCAAAGACGACCAGGACAATCTTATCCCCGCGCTCGAAGCGTCCCGTCCGGTGAGCCTCATCAAGAGCAATTGCGACGGCAGCGGCAGAGGTGTTTCCGTATTTTTGCAGATTAGTGAAGACTCGCTCTTTGGGAACGGTCAGTCGGTCGGCAATGGCATCAATAATCCTTAGGTTGGCTTGATGAGGAACAACAAGCTTCACCTCTTCTGGGGGAATGCCCGCTCGTTCGAGCACCGTCTCAGCAGATTGTTTCATGCGGGTGACCGCGTGCTTAAAGACTTCTTTTCCTAACATCGCCAGAGACGCCAGTCTTTGGTCGGCATTCTTGATGGTGATGGGGCAGGCGGAGCCTCCACCGGGAATATTGAGCAAATGCGTTTGGCGCCCGTCGGTGCCGATGTCGGTGGCGATGATGTTGCCTTCTCCTTCTTTGGAGCGACGGAGCACCGCTGCTCCCGCGCCATCGCCGAAGAGGATACAGGTGTTGCGATCTTCCCAGTTGACGAAAGACGATAGTTTCTCGGCACCGATAATGAGCGCGTTCTCGAAGGCCCCATCGGAGATCAAGCGTTTGGCGATCTTCATGGCATAGATAAAGCCCGAACAAGCGGCGGAAATATCGAAGGCGACCGCTTGCAAACTTCCAAGATTCTGCTGCACGTAGCAAGCAGTCGCGGGTGTGAGAGTGTCGGGGGTGATCGTGGCTACAATGATAAGCTGCACATCAGCCGGATCGATAGCGGCCTGCTCTAGTGCTTTCTCGGCGGCTTTAGTCGCCATGTGGGAAGTGAACTCACCCTCGGCGGCAATGCGACGTTCTTTGATTCCTGTCCGGGTGGTGATCCACTCATCGGTCGTCTCCACGATCGATTCCAAATCGGCATTGGTGAGGACTTTTTCGGGAAGGTAGCTACCTGTGCCCGCGATCATTACGGGAACTTGGGATTCCGCTTTGCTCGTCGATTTACTCATGTGTGAGCCAACAGTCTCGGTGGTGGCGTCACATCTGGCAAGGGGCGAGTCAGCTATGAAAGGAAGATTGAAAGTGGGTCTACTTTAGCCAATCCTCGCGCCATGCCAATGAAGCTGGAAGCAGCCCAAGGATTGCTGGAATCCGCGCACGAGCGGGGACGGCTGGCCCATGCCTTGATTTTGAGCGGTCCAGCGGGAAGCGGGAAGCAGGAGTTGGCCGCTAATTTGATTCAGCATCTCAACCAGCCCAAGGATGAAGGTGCAGATTTGTGGGGGGAACCCATTGAGGTCGAGGCCAAGCCTTTGGATGAATTGGAGGGGGAATTCGTGCGCATTGTGCGTCCCAAATCACGCTCACGTCAGATTAAGGTCGAGCAAATGCGAGAGTTGGAAAAACCCCTTCATTTGGCAGCCCCTACCGGCACTTGGAAGGTCGGGGTCATCATCGACGCCGATCGCATGGGGGAAGCGGCCGCAAATGCGTTTCTCAAGACTTTGGAAGAACCGCCCGACGATTGCCTGCTTCTCCTCGTGACCGCATCCCCAGCCAGGCTCTTACCCACCATTCTTTCGCGGTGTGTGGAGATATCGCTCGTCAATCGCCTCGGGATGGAAGAGCGGTTGCAGGATCGGACCAGAGAATTGGAGCGAGCCTTGGCCGAAGTCGCGCGCCAAGGCCCATCGGTCTGGGCCGCTCTGGGTGTGAAGGCAACTTTCGAAGAAATTTTGGCAAACTGGAAGGCTGAACGCGACAAGCACTTCGCCGATGAGTTGAAGGCCGAGAACGCTCTCTATAAAAACTCCAGCGAAGGCAAATGGCTACAGGAACGGGAAGAGGCGATGAAGGCTGAGCTGGCGGGGGAACTCGTGGAAGCGCGTCAGGCGTTAGTGCAATGGCTGGCAGCTTGGATGGGGGACGCGGTAAGGGCTCGCTACGGCTGTGACCGACTGGATTTGCCAGGACAAGAGGAGTATACCAAAGCCTTTGGGCAAAGTCAGGATTTACCATCTTTGCTGCGAAGAACGGATTCCTTGGGAGAAATGGCATCTTTGTTAGAAACGAATGCGCAAGACAATCTGGTGTTGGAAACCTGTCTCTTGGGGGCGTTTTCTTGATATGAAAGGGATACTTATTTTAGGAGGTATGGCCTTGTTCTGTGCTGTCGCGGGCGCGCAAACTCTACATGGGCCCAATGTTAATCCGTCCAATCTGGCGGTTCTTGTCGAGTGGGAAAAATTTACTGGCAGGCAGGCCGACATCATCGGAGATAACCTTTCTGCTGATAGTTGGGCTGTCTTCCGGGAAGCTCCTTCCTACCGAGAAGAAGGACAAAAAAGCGCTATCGCCGAGCAGTTGCGGCGTTGGCAAAGCGCTTTTGATGGTAATGGTATTTTGGAGGAAGGAGAAGGAGCGGAACCTTATCTCGGTCAACCGCTCGGTTCGCTCTCGGACTATGCCGTGGAGCTGGCTCTGCCGATGTTCCCTAATCGAATGCTGAATCAACAAGGCGAGTTGGTTGCTTCTTCGACGGTAGGCGATCGCTGGCAGATGGGTGATCGGGATAATCGTCATCATCGCGAGGCGAAGAAGGCTTTTCAAGCGTTGGCGGTTGCCTTGGTGGATTCTGGAATGGCCGAGGCCCACCTTCGACTGGCTTGGGAATTCACCGGAGATTGGTTTCCGTGGGGAATCGATCCCAACGGAGGTGAGTCGATGGGAACGGCCGCAGACTTCAAGGCTTGCTGGAAGTTCATCTATCTCGCAATGGAGGAAGTGAACCCCAAATTTCAGTGGGTGTGGAACGCCACCGTAGGCTTTGACCACTTCGACCCGCGCGAAGCGTTCCCGCATTATCCCGAGGAACGATTCTCTAATTACTTGGACAATGAGGACAAGACCCTCGTGGATTTTATCAGTGCTGACATCTATGATGCCGATGGCGAATGCTACTATCGCGTCGATAATCCGGAGGACGAGGGCTTTGAGTTCACGCCCGGGTTTTGGAACAGGCATGAGGAGGAGCGAAAGCTGGCATTCGAGCATTTTCGAACCAAGGTTTTCGAAGGACGGGGAAATCGAGCAGAAGAGGGCGAATCAGCGACCTATGGACTGCGTTATTTCAAGGAACTTGCGGATGAGAAAGAGTTGCCCTTGGTGATTAGCGAGTGGGGGCCGTGGGCCAACTACGTGCCGCAGCGTAACTCGAAGGAAGGCAAGTTCTTGCGTTCAGGTGCTTTCGGAGGGGATGACCATCCGGAATTTATTGATGCTTTTTTCAAGTGGATGGAGGAAAACGAAATAGGATATGCCGCATTGTTCGAGTTTTACAATGGGGGTGAGGGCGATATCGTGGACCACACCTTGGTGCCAGGCTATTGGAACACACCACGCGAAGGTCGGCCTCGGGTCAGCCTTTATCCAGAGGGGTCTCCTTTCGCAAAGGTCACGGACCAGCTTCATCCCCGAGCGGCACAAGCCTACTTGAGAAATTTGAACGAGGCTCAGAAATGAAGTTGCCTGTTTTGGAGGTGCGGGACGGCTTGTTGGCCGCCTTCGCTCGAGGAGGCTTGGGGCGTGTGCTTCTGAAGGCTCCCACGGGTTCAGGGAAGTCAACCGTCGTTCCCAAGTTGCTTCTTGAAGAAGCGGATTTCGCAGGTCGCATTGTAGTGGTGCAGCCTCGGCGAATCGCAGCCCGGATGTTGGCTGAGTATGTGGCGACATTGGGTGGTTCGGCTGTGGGGGAAGAGGTCGGTTATTCCGTCCGCTTCGAAAAGGTCTATGGTCCGAATACCCGACTCGTCTATGTGACGGATGGTGTTTTGCAGCGATGGTTGGCAGAGAATCCCGAACTGCCGGGAGTGGACTGTGTGTTGTTTGATGAATTCCACGAGCGCAGACTGGCGAGTGATTTGGCGCTGGGTCGGGTATTGGACTTGCAGGGTCGCCGCGAGGGTTTGCGGGTCGGGGTCATGTCGGCCACCCTTGAGGTGGCAGGGTTAGAAGAGTATCTGGCGCCGTGCGAATTGCTGGAATCAGAAGGGCGTCGCTTTCCAGTAACGGTGAGTTATGCGGGGGCCAGTCAGCGCAAGCGCAATCGATTTGGCCGCATGGAGGAGGAGCTGCTTTGGGAACGAGTTGGGAAGGTGATACGGGATTCGGCTTTGGAACCAGAGGTGGATCGGCGCGTCTTGATTTTTATGCCCGGTGTCTTCGAGATTCGAAAGACTGTCGAGCTCTTGGAAAAGTCTTCTGCGGCCCGCGGGTATGAAGTGCTTCCTTTGTATTCCGGATTGCCTCCGCAAGCCCAACGGGCCGCAGTGGCCAAGGGGGGTGGCCCGCGCATCATCGTGGCCACCAACGTGGCGGAAACCTCGATCACCATTGATGGGGTGAGTTTGGTAGTCGATTCCGGTCTCGCCCGTATGGCCAAGTTTGATAGCCGTCGTGGGATTGATTCTCTGTTGGTGGTTCCTATTTCGCGTGCAGCTGCCGAACAGAGGGCCGGGCGAGCTGGCCGAACGGGTCCGGGAAAGTGCGTTCGCTTGTGGTCGGAGAGTGACCATGGCCGACGGGAAGCCTTCGAGCTCCCGGAGGTCAAGCGAGTCGATTTGGCGGAGGCCGTTCTCTATCTCAAGGCTGCCGGCTGGAATAAAATAGCGGATTTTCGTTGGTTGGATGAACCCGAAGAAGAGGCCCTGAAGCGCGCGGAACACTTATTGGAGCGATTACGAGCGACTGCTGGCGGTGAGATCAGCAAGGAGGGGAAGCTGATGGCGGGCTTCCCACTGCATCCTCGCATGGCCCGCCTCCTTTTGGCGGCAGCGAAAGTGGATTGCGTGGCCGAGGCCTGCTTTGCGGCCGCCGTGCTGCAGGGTGAGGGGGTGTGGGCCAAGAAATCGGGCAAGGACCGGGAGCGCTTTGTGGAAGAAGGTGATTGGTCTGATTTCGAAGCTGATTGGCGCGCAGTGGAGGCGGCACAAAAAGCCAACTTTCGGGTGGAGAACTGCCGGGCTTTGGGCGTGCAGGGGCGCAATGCGAAGGAAGTGCTGGCGACTTGGAAGCAGCTTTGTGGCATCGCAAAGAGTCGCGGAATGGCACTGGACCGAGTGCGATTCGAATGGAATGGAGAGGCTCTCGCAAAGGCTGTCTTGGCTGCCTTCGGGGACCGGGTGGGCACCAGATTAGGCGAGGCGACTCTCTCTTCGCGCCTAGTCGGGAAGCGGAAGGGCAAGCTGGACGAAACGAGCGTAGGGCGCTTTTCGAAAGTGTTTGTGGCCTGCGAGGCTACCGAGGTCGAGGGGCGAGAGATGGTGACCTATCTTCGCAGTTGCAGCCGGGTAAGGCCAGAATGGTTAAGTGAATGCTTCCCGGGAGTCTTGCGACAGAGTGATGGTGCCGAATGGGATGAAACTACTAGAAAGGTGGTAGCTCGCAAGCGGCTCATGTTTGATGACTTGGTGGTGGAGGAGTCCGATGGCGGCGAGGTTAGCAAGGAGCTTGCGGGCGAGATTCTAGCAGAGCAGGTTCTGGCCGGGAACGCGCCTTTGAAGAATTGGGACGGCGGAGTCGAGCGCTGGATTGCGCGACTGAACTTCCTAGCGAAGACAATGCCCGAGTTGGAATTGCCAGAGTTCGCGGAAGAGGAAAGGCGTTTCGTCATCGCGGGGGTGTGCGAGGGTGCAGCAAGTCTACGCGAAGTTAGGAATCGTGAGGTTAAGCCCGTGCTGGGGGAGTTTCTCTCGGCGATGCAAAAGGCCAGCCTGGAGAGTTACGCTCCTGAGAAGGTGACTTTGACAAACGGAACCAAAAGTCGGGTCAATTATAAGGAGGGCGAAGAGCCCTGGATTGAGGAAAAGGTCCAGCGTCTCTACGGAGTCGCAAAAACGCCAACCCTGCCGGGGGGGCAAAAGCTGGTGGTCAAAATCTGTGCCCCCAATCAAAGACCATGGCAGGTGACCAAAGACTTAGAAGGGTTTTGGGAAACTGGTTTTCCACAGATGAAAAAGGACTTGGCGGGACGTTACCCGAAGCACAATTGGGAAGGCGATTGACGGGGGGATGACCGTTCGAAAACTGCCCTGATGCGGAATTGCACCGGAGTGTTTGGAGGGGTAGCTTGGACTCCTCTTTATGAAGTGCTTTTATTCCTCTGACTTCGAGCTTGAGTTGCCGGCGGGGCATCCTTTTCCGATGGATAAGTTTCGGGTTTCGAAGGACATGCTCATTGATAGCGGAGTGGTGAGAGGGGAAGATATTGTGGAGGTGCGGGCAGCGGACCAGCACGTCTTGCGGCGCGTGCATGACGAAAGCTACTTACAGAAAATTTACCTCGGTCGCCTTGATCGCAAGGAGCAGCTGCGCATCGGCTTACCGGTCAACGGACGGTTGTTCGAACGAAGCTCAACAGAGGTAGAGGCCACGAGGCAGGCTTGTCATGCGGCTTTAATTGATGGCATCGCCATCTGTCTGGCTGGGGGCACGCACCACGCCTTCCGGGAGCACGGTGAGGGTTACTGTGTGTTCAACGATGTCGCCATTGCGATTAAGGACCTTCAGCTCAAGCGCCCGGGCATCAAGGTGATGGTGGTCGATACCGATGCTCACCAAGGGAACGGTACCGCCTCGATTCTAGCGGAAGATCCGAAGGTGTTTACCTATTCGATTCATGTTGGGAAAAACTATCCTTCTCGCAAGGAGGTGTCCTCGATGGATGTGGAGACCGTCAGGTATGTGGAGGGTGAGATGTATTTGAAGCAACTTTTCACTTCGCTGGCAGCAGCGCTCGATGTCTTCTCGCCCGACTTGGTGATTTGGATTGCGGGCGCAGATAACCACCGCAATGACCGCTTCGGACAAATGATGCTTTCGGTGAAAGATTTGCAAAAGCGGGACGAGGTCATTCTGAGTGCCTTCCTCCGAAATCGCATTCCTGTCACGGTTTTGTATGGAGGAGGCTATAACCGCACCACGGAGGGGACTGCCAAGCTCCATCGCAATACGGTGACCACAGCGAAAAGGCTCTCGGACCAGTTCTTAAAGTAAGCACCAGAGGGCTACTCGAGTAGCAGGTCGCTGATAATCATGCGGTGCTCGGACTCGGCTATCGTGACGGCGCGGGAGCGAAGGGGGAGAAAGTGATAAGAGGAGTGGATTTGGTCGAGCCGCAGCAGGGGCACCCGGCGGTGGTAGGTATTGCCCCAGCCGGTGCCAACCGCACGGAAGGTGTCGGTGAAGTCAGCTTTCAAGACGTCGATGGCTCCGTCGGTGGCGGGGCTATTGAAGTCGCCCGCAATGAGAGTGGGGCGGTTGGGAAAGGGGGTGTATTCGTGGAGAAAGGCGAGAGCGAAGTCGAGTTCGGCGCGGCGTTGGATGCGGTTCTGGCGGTGCTCCTTCCAGCATGAGGGTTTCCAGAGAGAGAGGTTGGTAGAAGCCTGCTGGAGGTGGATATTGACGAGTTCGACAAGATTGCCATTGGCGAGTCGAGCAGTGAGATATTGGGAGCGGTATTGGGGCTCTAGAAGTGCTTTCTGGAAACGACCACGCAAGACAATGCCGCACAGATGGTCCTCGTCATAGCGGTAGTCGCCGGTCTGCCCATAAAGGGCGTCGGCCAATTGCTTGATGAGGTAGGGGTGGGGCATCTCCTGAATAAAAACAATGTCGGGGCTCCAAGGTGCGATAGCGGGAACGAGAGGCTTGTCATGGCTGGACCAATTGCAGGAGATGACGCGCAGGGGACGGCGATTGAGGTAAGGTTGGGCAGGGCCGTCTTCGACCTTGCTTTGACCGAACCGAATCAGTCCAGGGGCTTCGTCGGAAAGAACCAGAATACTGACGAACCAAGCGGTAGAGGTAAAAAGTGCGAGCGGCGCTCGAAAGAGAAAATAAGCAGTCAGGGAAAGAAGCAGTCCAATGCCACCCCAAATCCAGATGGGCACGACCGTGAAGGCGGCAAAGGCATCAGGTTGGCGCACGAAGACAACCATGGAAACGAAGTTGAGGGCCAACGAGACCAGAATGAGAGCCAGGCCAAAGGGGTGCCGCGTTTTCGTCATTGTGTGAACTTCTTGCGCCCCATTGTGGAAGACTTCGGGAAAAGGTTGCTGCCGAGGTGTGGCAGTGAGAGCGAGGTTATCTAACCCAATCCGGGGAGGTCGAGATTGGCAGCCATCTCTTTCGCCGCCTGTTCGCGAGCCTCCTTGAGAGCTGTGTTGCAGGTGCTAAGAATCAGGTTCTGCAAAAACTCGGTATCGTCGGCAGAGATAATGGCGGGGTCGATGACAAGGGATTGAATCTCGCCACTCCCATTGGCCACGACGGTCACTTTACCGGAAGGATCCGAGGCTTCGGCAGTTTTGGAAGAAAGATCGGCTTGGGCTTGTTGCAGCTTTTGAGCCTGCTGCATGAGTTTGGCAATGTTCATGGCGAAAGTATGTGTCTTTGACGAAGTCTTTGTATCAGCTTCCACGATCCGCTTGGCAATCCATTCTTTGTCTTCTTTGCTGTAATTGGGAAAGGCATTCTCGTGTCGAAGG
>CAZGXV010000062.1:564-19666 GCA_964529725.1 uncultured Roseibacillus sp. | reverse complement strand
CTGCTGACCACCCTTGCTCCCGCCCAAAATGCGGATCCTCTTGTTTACACCGTCGGCAAGACCTTCGAAACCAATGGCGGCACCACCCTGCACGACTACATCCTCTGGCAACCAGGCGATGCCAAGACCACTTTCGGAAAACGCTTTGGCATCTACTCCAAGGCCGGGGATTCCACTTCCCCCAACCCCTACACTCTCCTCGGGGTTCAGACCCTACAGACTTCTCCCTCGGCCATTCAGGCTCTCTTGAAGTTAGGGGAAAAGTTCGACAAAGACGCCCGCTTTCTCCCTGCCCGCATCGTGGCCCTCAATGCCGAGGCCCAAGGAGACCCCGCCGCCATGCCCGCTCTAGGCTCGCCTGATTTCCCCGGCGGCATCGACTTGGGTGTGGCGCAACGGCTCGCCCAAATCATGACCATCGCCGAGACCGATGCCGAAGTCCTGCAGTCTCTCGTCTCTCTCGGTCGTGCCCATCCCGGAGTTCAGATGGCCATCGGGCTTGGATTCTCCATCAAGGCGCTGGCCCCATCAATCACCACCTACGAAGTGCGGGAAGTCGATGCCTCCGACAACGACCTCCGCGTCATCGGCCGCGTCACCCTCGATACCAACAACCCCCAAATGCTCCTCCCTCCCGGAAAGCCTGAACTCATTCCCCACACTTTCGAAGCCGAACTGCAACAGGTGACGGCCTCTCCCAAAGACCACCTCAATGCCCGCCTCCGCTGGTCCACACCCAATGGTCTGCGCACCTTGCTCCCTCATACCTATGGCTTCAACCTCTACCGAATTCCCAAAGCCAACGTCGTCGACCCCCTCCTCATCACCTCGGAGTCCGACGTAGCTACCGCTGATGGAGTGCGCGTCAACACCTTGCCCATTCCCTCGGCCGCGCTCCTGACACCCACCCAAGCGGCGAACATTAACTACCTGCCCGACACCTTTTTCTATGGCGATGATGGCGATGTCTTCGTCCGCCTCAACGACCCCGAAATTGAAGTCGAAGCACCCGATGTCGAGTTCTTCGATGGCGATACTTTCTACTACTATGTCGCCGCTCGTGATATCGCCGGGCACGCCGGACCTCTCTCTCCCGCCACCGAAATCACCATCTGCGACCGTCTTCCTTGTTCGGCCCCTGTCATCGTCACCATCGACAATGCCTACGACCTCGCTGGTGCCGATTTGGATAACGAGACAGGTCAACAGCACCTCACCCTCACCATTCGCCAGCTCCCGAACACCGACCCCGAAAACTCCGCCAGCGAATACCGCGTCTACCGCTGGCACTCCGCTACCGATTGGCAAACCTACGGCGGTGACCCCACCTTCAACCTCATCGGAACCGTGGCTCACGATCCCGGCGAAACCTATGTCACCTTCGAGGACGACGATGCCAGCGACATGGATACCGACTACGTGGACATTAACAATAATGGGCCTGATACCGGCTCCCCGGTCGTCACCTCCGAAGACGATTTCGCGATGGGCAAAACCTTCTGGTACACCGTGCGTGCCGTCGACACCTCGGCCTGCACCCCCGCCAACCTCTCCGGTCACTCTGGACCTAAATTCGGCGTTCCCCGCGACCGCGTGGGACCACCCAATCCCGAAGGTTCTCTGGAAACTTGCTTCTGCATTCCGCGCATGAATCTCACCGACGAAGGCGTCTCCGTGCCACGCTCGATTTACGGTCTCGACGAAGATTTCGCGGGCTTTGTCGTTCGCGTCATTCGCTTCGAAGACTCGGATCGAAGAACCGTCTTTAAAAAAATCAAATCCTTCGACCTCGAAGTCGGAGTCTATACCCAAGGACAACAAGGGACCGTCTTTGAGCGCACCTTCGCGCGCACCGTTCTCTTCAAAGGCTTGGAAGAATTCCGCGATGTCGTCGTCCCCTCCAATAGTCCCAACGGCACCATCATCCGCGCTCGCAGTCGCCTTGGAGACGGTTCTGTGAGTGACTGGCGGGAAATCCCAGCCCAAGGAAAAGCCGCCAAACCCGACGAAATCGTCCGCTATGGATTCCGCGCTTGGGTCGAACTCTGCTGCCCCGTGCTCATTTCCACCAACGTCCTTCGCGACGACGAAGGAACTATCCGCCCCGAAATTCTCGCCCTCCTTCCCCCCGCTTCCGGCGACAGCCGATGCCCCTCATGGATCGAAACCTTTCCTGGTTCCGCGCCTCCCATCTTTGTTCCCGTCCGCACCGACGAAGAAATTGTCGGTGTCTGCGGTCAGGTCTACCTCAAAGGCGACTGCCGCGAAGTGCGCGTCTATCGTCGCGTCGGCAATGCCGGCCCCTTCCTCCTCATCTCCCGCCAATCAGGAAAAACCGCCCTCCCTCCCGTTTACAATTGGAAGGAAAGCGCTCCCGTCCTCAACAATGGTTCCGAGGGCTGCTACTACGCCCAGACCTTTGACCAAAACGGCAACGCCTCCCCCATGGTGCGCATCGGTTGCGTGACTACTCAAAATGAAGACCTCGGCGTCGCCATGGTCACCGACCCCGTCAATCTCGCACCGAATGGCGGCGATGCCGTGGTGCAACTTTCATGGTTCTGCGACCCCGTCGGCATCGACCGCTTCGAGGTCTGGGTAGCCGCCGAAGGAGGAGAAGACCCCGAAGTGGTTTCCCCCGCTCTCACCGAACAAATCGAAAGCACCGACAACCTCGTCCTCCCCGTCACCAATGCCGATGGCGTCGAAGAAGAACTCGTCTTCCGCTCCTACCGCACCGATTCCATTGCCTCGGGCTTTGGTAGTGGCGGAGAGTTTTCGGTCGTCCTCTCCGTCCCCGCCGACAAAAAGCTTTCTTATTGCATCCGCCCAATTGGTCTGCCCATTCCCCAACCCGCCACTGGTGACCTTCTCACCACCGCAGGCGACTTTTCAAACATCGTGTCCAATATGTGGACCGAACCACCCGCCGCTCTCCAAGACGTCATCCCTTGGCCCGCTCGCCCTTTGCCCGGCTTGGCCAATGTCTCCGTGGAAGTGAGTAAATATGTCACTGGAGAAGGCCCTTACTACGCGCTCCCTCTGGTGGGCGAACAAGTCCTCGAATACAAAGCTTCCACCCTCATCCTCGTCGGTGCCGCGCCCGCCATCCCCGAGCAAAAGAACGGCGTTTTTGATGCCTTCCTGCCCGACCATCGCGAACCCTTCTCCTGGCTCTTTGGCTACCGCCGCCAAAACACCGCCGTCGCATCGGGCGTGGATGGAATCACCCCCTTGAGTTCCTTCGTCGTCTATCGCTATCAGGTCCCCTCCGAACGCTATCCCTCTGCCCAGCCGAACCTCGTGCAAGTGACCCCGCTAATGGACCGGATGGCCTATCAATCCACCAAACTCGATACCCAATTCGGGGTCCTCAATCTCTTCCTGACTCGCGACCCCTTCTTCGTCTTCCACCCCTATGACGACACCTCCAGCCTGCTCAACGTTCCTCTTAGCGGAACTTTTTCCCGCGACAACAGCACCTTTGGAGTCGGACTCCCCATTCCTAACAGCCCCTCTCCTCCCTACTTAGACGTGACCTCGAGTGTCTTCGATCCTTCTCAAGAACGCGACTCCACCATCTGGGTGCGTGACACCGTGCCGGCCGTCAATGGAGCCAGCTACCAATACCTCCTTGTCGCCTTCGACGAACGCGGAGAAATCGACCGCGTGATTCCCACCAACGTCGCCGAACACAATTCTTGATTCCTGACTGCCACCCAACCTCAACCATCATTCAACCGATGAAAACCAAGCTCTCGCTCCTGCTCCTTCTTCTTGCGGAATTCTCGCTGCATGCCGCGCCTTCCGTGCAATTGCCCGAGGAATGGCTCAGCCCACTCGAATCCCAACCAGGCTTTGCCCTCACTGATAGCGAAACTGGGCAGGTCCGCATCATGACCTTCACCAATGCCAACGTCTTACAAGAGCTTGGACCTATCGAAAGCCATCTCCCCAACGTCACAGGCTTAACCTCGGGTTACTTCGAAGGAGGTCCCGAGCACCTCATTCTCTCCTCCGTCGATCAGAACCAACTGCGCTATCTCCCCGTCGATGGCAGCACCAGCCCCTCCTCACGCTCCACCTTTTCTGCCGGGCCACAAGCCACTGTCCCTCTCTTTGAAGCCGGCGATACTCCCTTCACCCTCAGCCACACCCTCTACGGAAAAGATGGGGAAAACCTCGAACTCAACAAAGAGCCTCTTGCCGCAGGAGTAGGCCCCGCCACCTCCGACCTCGCCCTTTCCGTGGCAGGCTACAACTCTCTCCAGCCCTTCCGCGTCCCCGGAACTGGAGAACGCCGTGGCCTTCTCATTAACAAAAGCGCTGGACCCGCCGCCCTTGAAGAAGTGCGCAATTTAGGCGGTGGAGGCATCGCCACCTCCACCAAGGATCCCGTCGCGGCAAGCGCGCGTCTCGCCACCGAGGTCTACGGAGACGATGGCCGCCTCTGCTCCATCAGCTGGGTTCCCGGCAACGCCAAATGCGAAATCTTCACCCACGGATTCCTCGGCTTCTCCGAAGGCATCACCACCGCTCCCTCGCTGGGATTTTCTCTTGGAACTATCGTCACGGTAGGAAATGGAGCCATCCCTAATGCATCCGATGGCGTTCTCATCACTTCCCAAGACGGAACCGTTGCTGTCTGGGCCACTGTTAGCAGCGGCAGCAGTTTCTCTATCAAAGAAACCTTTTTCGCCAGCGCGGGCACAGCCTACGCTGGACTCATCCCCGTCCCCGGACGTGGCTTTCTCACCTTGTTAGGAACTCCTGGTGACCGCAGTACTAGCGACTGGGCTCTCTACCGCGACTCGGGCAGCGGATTCAATCAAGTCGCTTCCGGCAGCCTCTCCCCTTGGATCGATACCACCAACCGCTTCGCCACTCTGTTTTGGTTCGACGACCAAGCTCTCATCCAACCCAGCGCGCAACTTCTTCGCGTTGAAACTGTGCCCGACTGGACCACCGGCACTGGCTTCACTCCACAAGCCATCACCACCGAACTCCGCGATCTCAATCCTAATGACGGCGACGGCGACCAAGGCTTGAACAATCCTTCCGCCGCTTCTCCTGTCGCACCCACTGGCGCCACCTTCGTGATGTCCAACCAATATCAGGCCAACGCCTCGGTCTCGGTGCTCGAAGACAGCGTCACCGCCACCAGCATTCCCATCACCGTCTCCCCCGCGAGCGGCACCTACGCCGAGAGCGTCTTGGTCAATGTCCTCGCCGATGACACCGTCCTCGATATCCGCTACCGCGAAGATGTTCCCGGCTCCAACTGGCAGAGCTATGAAAGCCCTCTCACCATTGGCTACCCTTCCGACTGGCTCTTCTATGCCCGCGACCGCGCCAAAGGAGTCAATGGACCTATTATTCGCCGCAGCTATGACTTCAGCAACGACCCCACCACTTTGGATAGCGACGGAGACGGAGTCCCGGACTTTGTCGAACGCTACTACGGCCTCGATCCCGCAGACGGCGCCGACAGCGATGGCGACTTCCAATCCGACCTCGAGGAACTCATTGGCACCGGCGGCATCAGCACCGACCCCAACGACTCGGGAGACTATCTCGCCGAAGCAGACCGCAATCCTCCCTACCTCGGAGAAGGCTTCTGGCTCTATGCCCAAGCCTTCGACACCTCTGGCAACGAAGCCAATGCCTACGACGACGGAGGCACTCCGGTCACCGACCCCGACGATGCCAATCTCGCCGCCACCGAACGCGAAGATGATACCCCGGGCGAAAAAATCCGTGCCTACAATATGCTCTCCGAACTGATGGCCACCGGCGGAGTGGCGGAAATCACTTCCGGAGGACTGACCGGACTCAACGGCGCCCGCCTCGATATCTCCAACCCCCTTCCTCTCAGCGAATGGGTCATTCTTTCTTCTCCCATCAACTACGACCTCGGTCCCAGCGGCGCGGTTCGGGGTGGCCGCGAGACCCTACGCGTCTCCGCCCGTCCCGACTTTGAACTTCCTAACATTGCCGCCTTCGCCAGTGGCACCGACCGCGAAGCCGATGCCTTGGGGTGGGTCTCCGCCGCGCGCATTGCCTACTTCCTCTGGGAACCCCTCCTCGACCTCACTCGCCTCGACCCCATCGACAACGCCATTGCCGTGATGGCCGAACAAGCCCTCTACGAAGGACTCACCAGTCTCTCCGGCGTGCAACAGCTCCTCCTCGGAGTCCCCGGCGACGCCAGCGAATTCACTCTCTTCGGAGGCCGCGACTACGACAGCGGCAAAGAGCCTCTCAGCGACGACATGAAACGCGCGCTCGTCGCCGACGGCTGCGACTTCCCCACCATCCTCGAGTATCTCGATACCCAAGCCAGAGCCAGCAGCGCCATCTCGGACCTCGCGGAAGCCATATACGATCGCCACGTCGCCATTTCTGAAAGCACCCCCAACATGGCCCTCCCCCTCGATGCCCTCCGGTATGTTCTCCGCGATGGAGCCATCACCGACCCCGGCGAAGTGGTCGCCCTCACCTACGACACCGACGGAACCGTCCTCACCTCCACCGTCCGAGCCAACCCCTACAACAACATCCCCGCTTCTCTGGTCGATGCCGCCCGTGATGAGATGACAACCTACCTCGCAAACGTGCCAAGCCTCAAACGCCCTGTCGAAACCTGGACCATCACCATCGAGCCCGCCACCACTCCCCAGCACAACTATGACTACCGACGCTCGGCGACGAGTAACCTCGCCTACTTCGTCAATAGCTTCGGAGACCGGGTTCCGCTTGAACAAGGCCTTGGACTTAATATCGGAACCGTCTTCAGCGTCACGGGCTACACCGACGTCACCGCCGTGGGCTCCTTCGATACCATGGAAGCTCTCTCCCTCAACCTCGTCTTCACCCCGGTTGCCACCGATACCGACGCCAATGCCAACCTCCTCGACGACGACTGGGAAAAGTTTTTCTTCGGCGACCTCGACGTCGTGGGCCCCTTCGATCCTCACCCCATCACCGGCCACAGCTACTTCCAATATCATCTGAGCGGAGCGGATCCGCGTGCAGGCGATTTGACTGACCCCGTTATTACGGCCTCGCCCACTGATGTCACCATTGTCTGGCTGCCCGCCTTCAATGCCTACGACATCGAGTTCACCTTCCCCGACGAGTTTGTGTCTGTCGTCGATTTTGAACTGCATTCTTCCACCACACTGATGTCCTTTGGTGGTCCGGTCCAAGTGGGCGGAGTGACTTCGCTGGGTTCCGATCGGCATGCGTTGCGGGTTTCCAGCCCGGACTCGAATCTCGCGAAAAACTTCTTCCGAATTGAAATGTCGCTGGCCAACTAACAGCGAGCAATCGAAGTTTGATTACGTCTCGCGTCAGCTCTCGAGGCTTTGCAAAAATGCTCGGGCCTCTTGGCAAGAGGCTTGCAGGAGAAGGGCAAACGCCTGCCGCTGGTGCGAGGTCGGAAGAGTGTCCCCTTGAGCAGCGGTCTCCAAGGCACTGCTTTCTGCCTGTAACCGCGCAAGACCAAGCGTCCCTCCCGAACCTTTCACGCGATGAAAATAATCCCGCCACTCGGGCGCGGCGCTCTCCTGTGAGGAGCTTGTCAGCGACTTCCACTCGTCGCTGAAAGCGTTCTGAAAGTCATCGAGAATAGCGAGCACGGCTTCGGGCATGCCGGTCGCTATCGCTCTGAGCTGCTCGGCATTGATTTGAGAGTAAGGGGATTCGCTAGCCAAAACTTAAAGGGAAAACCTCTAATACCTTTACCTAAAGCGATTATCAATCTATTTTAAACACCTCCCCCTTTTATGAGCCGCCGCAAAAGCCAACTGATCGTCGCCGATGACGATGAAGTCATTCGCCGCCTGATTGGTATTCACGGCAACAAACAAGGTTACGAAGTGATCGAAGCCGAAGACGGCGAGGAAGCGATGAAACTCCTCGACGACGAAACCGAGGTTGTCCTGCTTGACCTCAACATGCCCAAACTTGATGGCTTTGAGTGTTTGGAAAAAATGGCGAAAGACTTTCCGGCTATCCCCGCTGTTGTTCTCAGCGCAGCCGACGAAGCGGCCGATGCGGTGAGAGCGATGAAGTTGGGTGCGGTCGATTATCTCACCAAACCCTTCGACCCCGACGAACTCATGGCCGTCCTCGCCAATGCCCGACGCCTGCGCCGCGCCGAACGCGAGAACGAAGGTCTGCGCGAAACGATTGGCGGAGTGGGCCCCCGAGTTCCCATGGTTGCGGAGTCCAAAGTGATGGAAGAAGTTCTGCAACAGGCCGAAAAAATTGCCCCACTCGACTCCACCGTTCTGCTCACTGGAGAAAGTGGGGTCGGCAAAGGCGTCCTCGCAAGACTCATCCACTCTCACAGCACCCGCTGCGAAAAACCCTTCATCACGGTGAGTTGTCCCGCGATGCCCCGGGAATTGTTAGAGAGTGAGCTTTTTGGGCATGAAAAAGGTGCCTTCACCGGAGCGCTCAAACGACGTATCGGTAAAATCGAGGCAGCCAAGGGCGGCACCCTTTTTCTCGACGAGATTGGAGACCTCCCTCCCGACCTGCAGCCGAAACTTCTCAACGTTCTGCAAGACCGGGAATTCCAACGGGTAGGCGGGGAAGAACTCTTACAAGCCGACATCCGCATCATCGCTGCCACTAATATCGATTTTCAGCAAAAGATAGCCGACGGTGAATTCCGAGAAGACCTCTACTATCGCCTCAGCGTCATCCCCATTGAAATCCCTCCTCTGCGGGAACGCATCGACGGCATGGGACACCTTGCCGAAGCACTTCTCAAAAAAATTGCCACGCGACAAAACCGCAGCAAACTGGCCATCGCGCCAGAAGCCCTTCAAGTCCTCCGCGAATACGAATGGCCTGGCAATGTTCGGCAGTTAGAAAATATCCTCGAACGCTCAGCGGCTTTTTGTGATGAAGGACGCATTGAGACGAAAGACCTTCCTCGCGAAGTTAAAAATGAGGTAAGTGCTTCTAGCGAGTTCAACATCTCTGGCCTAGGTGGCATCCCACTGTCGCAATTAGAGAAAGAGGCACTCGCGCAAACCCTCCGCCTTTGCAATGGTAACAAGGCTGAATCAGCACGTCGCTTAGGCATCACAGAGAAATCTGTCTACAACAAGCTCAAGCGACATGGACTGATGTAACCCCTCATAACCACACTCAATACCTATTTATGAAAGGCGTCGTCTTTACAAGTTTTCTCGAGATGGTCGAAGATGCTCACGGCCTCGACATGGTCGATACGCTCATCGACAAATCAGACCTTCCTTCAGGAGGGGCCTACACCGCAGTCGGAACGTATGACCATACGGAAATCGTCAACCTGGTGGTCACTCTGTCCCAAGAGACGGGCACCGCAGTCCCGGACCTTCTCAAGGGTTTTGGTAAACACCTTTTTGGTATCCTCATCAAATCCTATCCCCAATTTGGAGAAGGCATCACCACCTCACTCGACTTGTTAGAAAGCATTGAGCACTACATTCACGTCGAGGTGCGCAAACTCTATCCCGACGCGGAACTCCCCCGCTTCGAGTGTTCCCGCCCCGGCGACGGGCAGCTGCGTATGGTCTACGAATCCTCACGACACTTCGAAGACCTCTGCGAAGGCCTCATCCAGGGAGCCATTGACCATTACCACGAAACCGCCACCATCGCCAGAGAGACCTTACCCGACGATCGAGAAGTCTTTCTCATCACCCTCCAATAGCAGGCTATGGATGACGTGGAGAAATGGAGAAAGCGTTTTGAGCGCGAACGCTCCGCCCGCAGAGAGGCGGAGAGTCTCCTTGAGGCCAAGAGCCTTGAACTCTATCAGGCGAACAAGCAGCTGGAGCAACAGGTTGAAGAAAAGGGTTCCCGCCTCGAGGCCGAGGAGCAAAGATTCGCAGCCATTTTCGAAGCCTCGATGGATGGCATTATTCTCCTCAATAGCCGCAGCCGCATCGTGGAGATGAACCATACTGCCGAGCAAATGCTAGGCTATCCCAAGGACCGTCTCCTCAATCGAGGAGTTGCCAGAATCGTTGACGTGAAGGATTGGAAGCTTGCGAGAGAATCCTTCCGCCAAGTGAGAAGCACAGGATATTGCCGCTACGAAGCCGACCTCGTGCGCTCCGACGGCTCGACTTTTCCCACCGAAATTGTGGGGAGCCGGGCCAAGGTTGGGGACTCCTTTCTCATCCAAGGAATCATCCGCGATATTTCCGCTCGAAAGGTCGCCTATCGCGAACTCAAAGATGCCCGGGTAGAGGCAGAAAACGCCAACGAGGCCAAGTCGCTTTTCTTGGCCACTATGAGCCATGAGATCAGGACCCCGCTCAATGGCATCATCGGCTTCACTGATTTGGTGCTCAATAGCGAGCTCACCTCCGAACAACGACAGAACCTCGCCATGGTTCAGCGCAGCGGCGATATTCTCCTGCACATCATTAATGACATCCTGGATTTCTCTCGTATCGGAAGTGGCAAGCTTGAACTCGAAGAAGTCGATTACGAGCTACGCGATTGCCTGGAAGAGGTTCTCGACTTGCATGCTCAGACAGCGTCTGCGAAAGGGCTCGAACTGCTCTACGAGATTAAGGCTGATGTCCCGCAGACCCTCAAAGGGGACATTACCAGACTGAGGCAAGTCCTCATGAATCTCATTTCAAATTCCCTCAAGTTCACTTTGTCCGGGACAATCACCACCCGGGTCTCTCGTGACGGGGACACCCTTTGGATCTCGGTGAAGGATACCGGTGTCGGGTTCGATCCGAGCTTGGCCGAGACACTCTTCGAACCCTTTAATCAGGAAGATGCCTCCACCACGCGAAAGTACGGCGGCACAGGCTTGGGGCTGGCTATTTGCAAAAGTCTTTTGCAAAGAATGGGTGGAACTATCGAGGCCAGAAGCGTGCTCAACCACGGTGCAGAATTTCGGTTTTCACTGCCTCTCCAAGAAGGTCAGGCAGTCGATATCCAAGAGGACAGGAGCACTCTTTTCGCCACCAAACACGCCCTCATCATCGACGACCTCGAAGACAACCTCATCTTTTTACAGAAGCGATTGCAACAGTGGGGCTTCCTCGTTTCGACCGCCCTCTCCGGTCCAGAAGCCCTTGAACTAGTAGCCCGTGACCACTTCGACGTCATTCTCACCGACATGAGAATGCCTGGCATGGACGGGATTGAACTCGCTGGAGCAATGCGCGAATTCACTCAGGCACCTCTGATTCTTCTCACCTCCTCCCGGCTTACTGGTGACAAGGAAAAAGCCTATCGCGAGGGTTTCGCGAAGGTACTCTTCAAGCCCCTGCGTCACCGTGAACTTTTGAAAACCTTGCGGTCCGTGGTCTTGGGTGAGAAGGCAGCGTCTTCCACTACTATTACTCTAGTAGAAGAAAGCTCGACTGCGGAAGGACCAGAAGACAAGCCGCTTGTTCTCGTAGCGGAAGACAATCCCATCAATGGGCGCCTCGCTGCTCTCATCCTCGAGCGCCTGAATTGTCGCTGTCAGATTGCACTCAATGGAAGAGAAGCCATCGCCATGCTTCAGCAGAGAGACGACTTCAGGCTGGTGATGATGGATATGCGAATGCCGGAAATGGATGGCTTGGAAGCCACCCGGCGGATCCGCGCTGGCGAGGCGGGAACGGCTCATCAGTCCATCCCTATCCTCGCGGTGACCGCCAATGCTCTCAAGGCTGACGAAGAGGCCTGCCTCGAGGCCGGGATGAGTGACTATCTCGCCAAGCCACTGCGTCCTGATAAAGTTGAAGAAAAACTTCGAGAGCTTACCCTGCTCGAAAGAGCTTAGGGGACAGCGGACCTCTCTAGTCGAATGGCACTGCTTCAAGGTGAGTCTTCGTCTTAATCAGTGCGGAACACGAGTCTTTAAGTCGCCCCACCGGACCGGGGCGATCAAGCTAGGGAGAAATTCGGTGAAATGAGGCTAGGATGGATTGGATGATTAAGATTTAAGAATTCAAATTGATTGTTCTGAGCCGAACCTTGAGATGCCACTTCCTTCAAAATTTTGCGGTTCTTGTTTTTTCATTAAAAAATCCAATCTGTCCTATCCATCTTGGTCCAAGAATAAGCTGAAGAAAAAAATTGAGTCCCGAGCTTGGTCGCCCACCGGACCGTCCTTTTGAATCATCGCCGCAGGTGAGACTATCCCAAACAAGGCTGTAGCTACTGGGTAAAGTTAGGCTCTGATTGCTGATTGAAGGACTTTAGGAGAGTTCAATTTTCGCGGTTGTGCTCTGGCTGCAGGGCGAGCTAAAGACTCGCGGTCCGTACGAGAAGTAGCCTTCAATCAGAGCCATTCCTCTCCAGTCGATGAGCAGAAAACACGCGGTAAATTCTTCCCTGACCGCGTTCCGAATCCCTGTAAATAATACAGTTTCGAGAAGGAATGAATCCTTCCTCACTAGCCAAGAAAAAATCGTAATCCACTGGTTCTAAGTTTTTTAAGAGTAAGAGCACATGGCTTGGCATGGTGGATGCCAAGTCAGGGTTGGGAGATTCCCGCCCATCGCGGAACCCCTTGATTCACCCCAACAGAAAATACCACCATGTTCCACCCCACTCCAATCAGAACCTTCCTCGCTCCAAAACAGTTCGTCACCACTTGCGCAGTCGCCCTCGGCAGCATCGCCAGTGCCCAAGACGCCGACCAAGACTCCCTTTTGGACTCTCTCGAAAATCTTACCACTATTGTTTCTGCCAGTGACCTCACCCTCCAGGCCAGCGACCTCCACGCCGGAAACATTACGGCCCAGGGAGGAGCCCTCAGCGCCGTCACTCGCATCGGAGCTGAGGAACAAATCGAAGCCGTTTCTTTCGAAGACACGACATCAGGATACGGCTACTACCGTCTCAACCAATGGACCGGAGACCAAAGCGCGGCTAAAGGAGCTTCTCTCAATTACGGAATTTGGGTGCAAGACCTTGGGAGCGCCATCGGCACATACTGGGCCACTACTTCGACCGCAGACGTCCGCCTCGTGTCCAAAAGCGGAGAGCGTATCGAAGCCAATCTCAAACACGGCGGCCTCGAGCACTTCCCTCTCGCCAGCCAGTACCGTGAAATCTATCAGTATCAAATCCCCCTCACTGCAGAGACTTTTTCAACCAGCGACTCCCGCCTCACCAAGGTTCTCTCCGACCTCGCCTACATCGAGATTCGCGCCGAGTTCTGGGGCTGGTCACAGGGCGTGGAAAGCTTCCTCGTGCCTGCTGGCCAATTTTGGTCCGATGCGGTTGATACCGACGGCGACGGACAGGCAGACTATTTGGACACCGACTCCGACAACGACGGCATCTCCGACCAACAGGAAGGCCGCACCGATTCCGATCAAGACGGGCTCCCCGACTACCGCGACCGCGACTCCGACAACGACGGCATCCTAGACGCTACCGAAGGTTCTGCTGACAACGACGGCGACGGATTCTCAAACGCCATCGACACCGACTCCGATGGCGATGGAATCCTTGATGTCATCGAAGGAGAAGCCAACACCGACGCCGACGCTTATCCTAACTACCTCGATACCGACTCCGATGGCGATGGAGTGAGAGACAGCGCCGAAGGGGCCCTCGACCTCGATGGCGACGGAACCCCAAACTTCCTCGACACTGACTCCGACGAAGACGGCATCCCGGATGGCGACGACTCCGACTCTGATGGAGACGGCATCTCTAACTTCGAAGAAGCCTTCGCCATTGGACAAGCTAAGAACCTCATCTCCAACGGAGATTTTGAGAACACCAAGGCAAACTTCACGAGCCAATACACCCAAAATCTCAACGAAATGGACGAAGGCAAAGCCCTTCCCGAAGGAGCGTTCGCCATTGAAGAAAACGCTAACGATGCCACCGCCAACTTCCCCGACTTTGGCGACGCCAATCAGGGAGGCCGCATGATGGTCGTTTGGACGGGCCCCACTTCCAACGAACTCGTTTGGAGCCAGCAAATCGAAGTCGAGCCCGGAATGAGCTACGTCTTTTCTGCCGAAGTGGCTTCCGCCATCGAAGGTCTAGAGCCCGCGCTCGACTTCCGCGTCGATGGGGTCTCTCTGGGTGTTCCAGTTGTAGGAGGAAAGCCTGGTGAATGGGAGCGCACCTTTGCCGGTTTCGAAAACAGCTCTGCAACCACCGTCACCGTGGCCATTTACAGTGTCAAAACCACGCTCCAACAAACCGCCTTTGGACTCGACGCCATTGCTTTCTCCCCAATCACCACCGACTCGGATGGAGACGGCGCGGCCAACTTCTTCGACCTCGACTCCGACAACGACACTTTGAGTGACGCCTACGAAGGTCAGTTAGATTTCGATAAAGACGGAATCCCCAACTTCCTCGACCTCGACTCGGACGCCGATGGTATTCTCGACATCGAGGACAGTGACCTTGATCCAGACGGTGACGGCATTCCCGGATACGCCGACATCGATTCCGACAACGACAACATCGAAGACTTCCGCGAAGGCTCGGGCGACTTTGACGGCGACGGCATCCCCGACCACCTCGACTCGGATTCTGACAACGACGGAACCCCTGACGCTCCTGGCGAGGACTCCGACAACGACGGCATCTGGAACGAAGAGGAAACCCTCACCGCCGACACCGACGACGACGGAACTCCCGACTACCTCGACACCGATTCCGACAACGACGGACTCTCGGACGCCCACGAATTCTTCAACGACACCGACGCGGACGGCATCCCCGACTACCGCGACTATCAGCCGCCCTTCACTTGCAGCGGCTATGCCTTCGAGTCCTACAACGCGCAAACCCAACTCGCTTTGGTTGACGTCAATGCCGGGGTCTTCGTGAACCTCGGCAACACCAACCACGGTCTCAACTACAACGCCATCGGTTACCGCACCAAGGACAACTACATCTACGGTTTGAATCGGAGCCAGAACACTCCCGAGCTTCTTCGTCTCGGCAGTGACGGCAGCGTGGCCAAGGTCGGTCTCATCGCCGGACTCCCCCGCTCTTACGTGGCGGGAACCTTCGCCGAAGACGGTCTTTACTGGGTCTCGGGTGGAGGTCGCATCTACGGAATCGATGTTGATGAGATGGTGGTAGTCTCCAGCCAGAAAATTAGCCCCAGCCCGAAGGGTGGAGTTATCGACCTAGCCTATGACCAAGTCGATGGCGTCCTCTATGGTAGCACCTCCCGAGGTGATTTCTTCAAAGTTGACCGCTACACTGGTGCCGCAGAAATCTTGGGTAACAATGGTAAAACCTTCGGAGCCCTCATTTGCGATTTCTATGGCACTGTCTACGGCTTTGACAACAAAGGCACGGGCGCCTTCCGCGTCAATGAAAGCAATGGCGCCGTTAAGTGGATGGCTAGCGCACCCAAGACTGGCATCAACGACGGCACCATTTGTCCTGACGCCATCCTTGCTGTCGATACCGACGGTGACGGCATCAACGACGAGTATGACCTCGACGACGACAACGATGGCGTCCACGACCAATTCGAAGGCTCGGGCTATGACCCCAGCGGTGACGAGGACAACGACGGCATCCGCAACTGGACCGACTGTCGCGATGATGGCGACAATGGCGACGGCTCCCTCACCGACTACACCGATAGTAACGGCGACGGAATCCCCGACGTCTTCGATATCGACAACGACGGCAATCCCAACCACCTCGACCCCGATGCCGATGGCGACAGCATCAATGACAACGATGAGCAAAGCGGTGACTTCGACCAAGACGGAACACCTAATTTCCTCGACCCCGACTCCGACAATGATGGCATCAATGATGGCATCGAAGGATTCGGCGACGAAGACGGTGACGACAACGTCAACTACCTTGACCCTTTCGACGACCGCGACGAAGACAACGACGGCATCCCTAACGGGCACGAAGGAACCGGCGACACCGATGGTGACGGCACTCCGGACTACCTTGATACCGATTCCGACGACGACGGATTCTCCGATCGCGAAGAAGCTGGCAGCGACGGCTACAACCCCCGCGACTCCGATGGTGACGGCATCATGAACTTCCAGGACTTTGACGACGACGGCGACGACATCCCTACTGCCATCGACCCCTGCGCTCTTTGCAACTTGGAGGACAACTACATCGAGTTCAATATCAGCAACATCGACATCCTCGCCACCTACGGCGTCTACCCTGACTTCTATCAGTATGCGCGGAGCGTCTGGAACGAGGTCAAGTATCTCCTCAACTGCAACACCGAGGGCATTCCCTTGGAGCAAGAGAAGCGCGGTTTCGATGAAGAAAAATTCTACCTCGTCGAAGACAACGAAGTCTTTGTCACCGTCATCTATGATGGAGCCGAGTACCACAACAGCCTCGCCTTCTACGATGCCGAGGACCCCAGCGGAACCTGGACCAACATCTGGAAGAACTTTGCAACCGGACCCAAGGCTCCCCTCATCCCCGGCTCCTCAGTCAGCTTGGGCATCCTCCCTGCCGGCAGCCAGCTCCGCTTCGGCCTCGTTATGGATGGCGGCAATGGTGGCGAGAAGCGTATCTATCAGGACTCTTTCTTAAATCCTGGCGGCATGGAGTTCTGCGCTTCTAACATCAAGCTCGAGAACGTGGCGGGAGACCCCATCGTGCTCGCCTTCGAAGACCAGCTCCACGCCGGACGCGACAACGACTTCAATGACGTCATCATTCTGGTGGAAACCTTACCAGCCTCTTTGGGAGTCTCCCAATTCGCCGAAGTTTCCGAGAAGCAGTCCATCGCCTCGCCAGCAGTGACCGAACTGTTAGGCCGCGAAGGCATGAACGAAGCCCGCTTCGAAACCACTGCCGAGCTGCTCCACGTTCCAGCCGGAACGAACAGCGTCACCTTCGACCTCGTCGGCGACGACAGCGGGATGGAGTTCTCGCTCGCCATCTATGACTTCGACGAAATCTCCGCCTGGAGCCCCGAGACCCTCGCCTACCGTCAGGTGGCTGGCTTCCTCGCCGAAGTCGTCCTCGACAACCGCGAGTCTTCTGTTGGCAAGTCCGTCACCATCAATCCTGCTGCTCTAGGCCTCGCTGGCAAGAACCTGGGACTGATGCTGATTCCCCACAACACCCACCAGAAGTTCAACAGCAACCCCCATCGTTACACTCCTCGCGGAGCTGGCGACGACCTGAAGCGTCAACCACTCTTCAGCCTCAACAATGCCAACCCGGAAGCCAAGGACCAGTTCCTCATCTTCACCGACGAGAAGTCGACGCTGGTCTGCATCGAAGACTACACCCGCGCCGCAGCCAATGGCGAAGCAGGTGCCGATAGCCTCGACACCTTCTCGGGAGCCCAAATCCGCATCACTCCAGCGCTGGTGCCCCTCAGCTTCCACAACGGAGTCTACCGCGAAGGAACTCCCGACGTAACTGCCGACTGGGATGGTGACGATGGCTACAGTGGTACTCAGAACGGAGACTTCTAACAACCCTGCGACTGCGAATAGAATTGATATGAGAAAAACTAGCTATTAAACTCATCTTAATGAATAGTCAGTTTTGTTTATGGGCCTCGTCACTCCTCCTCGTGGGGAGCGGCGTGGCTTTTTCCGCTGAGAAGGCCAAGCTCGCTGCACCTAACGCAGGCTCCTTCGACCGCTTCGGGCAAGCAGTAGCCATCAGCGAAGACTACCTGATTGTAGCGGCCCATCAGGAAGACACCGGGGCTAGCAGCGCGGGTTCGGTTTACGTCTATTCGAAAGCCGACCAGACTCACCTCCGGACCTTGAACGCCTCCGACGCCGGAGCGAATCACTTCTTCGGCTCATCACTGGCGGCAGAGGGCAATCAAGTCCTCATCGGCGCCCCGGGCAACGGATCCGGAGCGGCCTACCTCTTCAATTTGGATACCGGAGCAGAGCTCAAAAAGTTTCTCCCTAACAACCCCTCTCCCGGCGACCAATTCGGTTACTCGGTAGCCCTGTCTTCCACCCACGTGCTCGTTGGGGCTTGGCTAGAAGACAATGATGACAACGTGCCATCCGAGGACTCCGGGGCAGCCTACCTCTTTGACCGCCAGTCATTTTCTCTACTCCATCGTCTGCAGGCAAGCGACATTGAGAATGCCGACCAGTTCGGTGGCAGCGTGGCGTTGACAAGCACACGGGCTTGCGTGGGTTCGCTTTTTGACAATCACTCCGGCCAAGCCGATGCTGGTTCAGTCTACATCTACGATATTTCTAGTGGCAGCGAACTCGATAAAATCATGAGCCCTGCTCCAGCAGAGGGAGATGTCTTTGGAGCCGCCATCGCCGCCAACAACAACCTGCTAGTCGTGGGAGCACCCGAGGCCGACGCGCAGGGCGCTTCCTCCGGGTCCGCTCTTCTCTTCGACCTCTCAACGGGAAGCTTGCTCGCAAGCCTCACCCCCGAAGGAGCAGCAGCGCAGCAACGTCTTGGAAATTCGGTCGCCATTGGCGAAAAAATCGTAGTAGGAGCTTTTCGTACTGCAGTCGGAAGCTTCAACGATGCCGGAGTCGCCCACACCTTCTCGCTCTCCGGCACCTATGAAAACACCCTCGTTGCCAGCGACGCCTTCACCGCCGACTTTCTGGGATTCTCGGTAGCGACCTCCGAGGCCCTCGCTCTCGTCGGGGCTATCCAAGACGATGATGGCGGCCCCTCCTCAGGTTCAGCCTATCTATTCTCAACCAACACCCCGAACCTGTTAGAAGACCTCACCATCACCGCCAACGGAAGCAGCATCACCCTCAACTGGCAAGCCACTCCCAACGTCACCTACTCAATCTACACCACTACCGACCTCGCCAACTGGTCCGCAACCCCCTCCTTCACCACCACCCCCACAACCTCCAACGCCACCTTCACCGACCCCACCGCCACCTGGGCTCGCAAAAAGTTCTACCGCATAGTAGTCGATTGAAATCGGGAACTCGTCTTTTTCAAAACCACCATCAAAAAATCCGAAGCAAAGCAATCTGCTAAAGAAAAGAATCTGTGAAAATCTGCGAAATCTGTGGTTCTAACAAAAACGCAAGCCCAGCCAAGCTCAGGCTCCTGCAACCAACAAAGCAACGCCAAGACCAGTGGCTCCATGAAAGAAAAAGGAACCACAGATTGCTCAGATTTTCAC
>CAZGXV010000062.1:0-554 GCA_964529725.1 uncultured Roseibacillus sp. | reverse complement strand
AACTGGCCCGCCACCCCCTCCTTCACCACTACCCCCACAACCTCCAACGCCACCTTCACCGACCCCACCGGCACCTCGGCCGGGAAAAAATTCTACCGCGTGGCAGTCGATTAGAAACGAGATCACGATCCTCCCAAGCCGTCATCCGCAGACCTCGGAAACGTTTCCAAATAACGCTTAGCATTTTCCCAAAAAAAGAAATCTGTGAAAATCTGAGAAATCTGTGGTTCTAAAAAATGAACGCAAGCGAAACAGCTCACAGCTCCCCCCCTCAGTCAACAAAGCAACGCCAAGACCAGTGGCTCCATAAATAAAAAAGGAACCACAGATTGCTCAGATTTTCACAGATTACCGACTCAGTGTTGAGCCTTTGCGAAGGACGGTAAGATTCGACTACGTTAGAAACTCGGCCCTCCAATGCGCCTGGGGAATCAGCGCACTTAAGCGCCAATTCTTCTCTCTCAAGAAAAACCTCATTTCTCCTATCTAAGGAGAAAATTTCGCAGTTTCCAAATCCCCGCTTGCCCTTCACCCTGTCTTCGTGCCCACACTGA
>CAZGXV010000061.1:13545-20899 GCA_964529725.1 uncultured Roseibacillus sp. | reverse complement strand
GATGAGTTTGAATTCTTAAATCTGATTCATCCCATCCATCCTGGTCTCATTTCACTGACTTTTCCCCAGCTTGATCGCTCTGCTCAAAGGCGGGAACCGAGTTTCTCCGTGTGAAGCGATTCCAAGAGTTCAATGAGTTCGTGACCGAGGTGTTCCTTACTTCCTTTGGGGAGAGGAACAAAGCGGTCCGGGTAGACGAGCGTAATCTCGTTCTCTGAAGAATCGAAGCCGATATCTTGGCGGCTCACATCGTTGGCAATCACCAGGTCGCAGCCCTTCCGCGCAAGCTTGCCGAGAGCATTTTCTTCCACATTTTCAGTTTCGGCAGCGAAGCCGACCAGGGTTCCTTGGAAGTCAAATTCGTCTCGCACCGAACCAAGAATGTCGGGGGTGCGGACCAGCTCCAAGCTCATCTGATCACCCGACTTTTTAATCTTCTGTTCAGCGATGTGGGCGGGTCGATAGTCAGCTACCGCAGCCGCAAAGATGGCGATGTCCGCATTGGCAATCCAGTGCTTCACCGCTTGATGCATATCAGCGGCGGATTCGATGGGGATGAAATCAATCCCGTCAGGAACATCAATGATAGTGGGACCGGAAATAAGAATCACGCGATGTCCCCGGCGCTGAGCTGCTTCCGCAAGAGCGTAGCCCATCTTTCCCGAAGAGCGGTTGGTCAGATAACGCACCGGGTCGATGGCTTCACGAGTCGGGCCCGCGGTAATGAGAATCGTCATTTTTCCGTTCTAGGAGTGAGACACCGCTTTGAGGATGTCAGCGACTTCCGCAAGTCGTCCGATCCCTTGGTAGCCGCAGGCGAGGTCTCCCTCGGCGGGGTCAATGAACTGGCACCCGTCTTCCTTGAGCTGCTCGATGTTGCGGGTGGTGGCCGGGTGCTGCCACATTTTACCATTCATCGCGGGAGCGAGCAGGACAGGAGTTTCGCGGGGTAGCGCGAGATAGATGGAGGAAAGCGGATCAGGTGCGAGTCCGTGCGCGAAGTTCGCCAAGGTGTCGGCAGAAAGCGGTGCCACGAGAAAAAGGTCGGCGTTGTCTGCCAGTTGAATATGGCCTGGCTTCCAAGAGTCTTTCTCATCTTGCAAGGAGACTAGGACCGGTTGGCGCGAGAGAACTTGTAGCGTGAGCGGAGTGATGAATTCGGTCGCAGCCTTCGTCATCACACAATGAACCTCGTGCCCCTTCTTAACTAACTGAGAGGTGAGGTCAGCGGCCTTGTAAGCCGCAATGGATCCGGTAATGCCTAATACAATGTTCATAGTGGTTCAGTCTTTTTGGCGCGAGGTGCGGAGCCGTTGCGTGAGGAGGAGATGCTTGAAGAGGGTGTAGTCCGTCTCTTTGTCGGTGGACAGCAGACGGTAGGAGTATTGAGGCCAATGGGCCACTTCCTCCCGTGCATTCTTGAGACGAAGGGCGATGACGTCTTCGGGGTCGGTGCCACGGCCGCGCAAGCGGATTTCGAGCTCTTCATCGGTGGCAGGCATCACAAAAAGGTCGAGCAGGGCGAGTTGGATACGCGCGTCGGAGGATTTGCGAACCTGCTCCGCTCCTTGGACATCGATATCCATCACCACATCTTTGCCAGTTTCCAGAAAAGCGACGACTTCGGAAATGAGAGTGCCGTAGTAGTTGCCATGCACTTCGGCATGCTCAAGAAGAGCCTCATTCTTAATCTCGTCTTGAAACTGGGGAACGGTGAGGAAGTAGTAGTCGCGTCCATTCACCTCGCCTTCGCGGGGTGAGCGGGTGGTGCAGGAGATGGAATAGTGGGCAAGACCCTCGGTGGCAAGTCGGCGGCAGAGGGTGGTTTTTCCCGAGCCCGAGGGGCCGGAGACAAGATAGAGAATGCCGGTGGATGTCATGGGAGAGGAGAGAGTGGCGCGAAGCGAATTCTTTTTTGGACCAAGAAGCCACAAATGGATAGGTTTTTTGGCGATGACCTTGGTCTTGAACTGGGTAGAGGATGCCACCACTCGCGATGCTCTCGCCAATGCCTTGAGCGAGAGTGGGTATGAATGTCGACAAGCGAACTCGCAGGAGGCCGTCTTGACCGCCCTTCGTGAGGAACCCGTGGCGGCGGTGGCGATGGGGATGGACTTGGAGAGCTTGCGGCGACTGCAGGGCGATTTCCCGATGGTGCCGATTTTGGTAGTGGGCCAAGCGGAAGGTAGCACTGAGGCGATTGAGATTGTGCAAGCGGGAGCCTTCGACTTTCTGCCGGTTCCTTTCGATGCCTCGGAGCTGCAAGCTTTGGTCGCGGAGGCGGTGGAAAGCGTCACCGGCGAAGATTCGTTTGAGACCGGCCACATTGAGACCGGGGCTGGCGAGTTGGTGGGAGTCAGTCGCGCGATGGGTAAGGTCTACCGTGATATTGCCAAGCTAGCAGTTACTCCGGTGACGGTCTTGGTGAGGGGTGAGACCGGAACGGGTAAAGAGTTGGTCGCGCGCGCACTCTGGAAGCATGGTCATCGAGCCCATCGCCCGTTGGTGGTGGTCAACTGTGCCGCCATTCCGGAGAATCTCTTAGAGAGCGAGCTTTTTGGTTATGAGAAGGGTGCTTTCACTGGGGCCACCGTTGCTAGGAAGGGCAAGTTCGAACAAGCCAATGGAGGCACTTTGTTTTTGGATGAAATTGGAGACATGAGCTTGCCCTTGCAGGCGAAGATGCTGCGCGTCTTGCAGGAAAAGCAGATCGAGCGGGTAGGGGGTCGAGGCGAGCTTGCCATTGATGTTCGTATCATTGCCGCCACTCATCAGCCCTTGGAGAAGATGGTGGAAGAGGGGACCTTTCGCGAAGACCTCTTCTATCGCTTGCAGGCGACAAGTTTGATGCTACCTCCCTTGCGGGATCGATTGGGTGATGCAGAAATACTGGCACGCCACTTTTTGGCTCAAATGAGCAGCGAGTTGGGAGTAGCGGGAAAGATTTCGCGAGATGCGATCTCCCACTTGGCACGTCAGTCATGGCCCGGGAACGTGCGTCAGCTGCAGAATGTCTTGCGGCGGGCGTTATTGAAGCGTCGTGAATTGGTGATTGGGGTAGAAGACGTAAAAAGCTTTCTAACAGAAGCCGCGGGAGCAGGTGACCAAACGCTGTCAGAGCTTGCCCAGGAAGTCTTGGATGAGGCGGAAGAAGCTGGTGAAGGCCGGGCTTATCGGACACTGATGAAGCAGGCCGAGGAGGCGGTTCTCAAAGCCGCTCTGGAACGCAGCGGTGGTAATCAGTCCAAGGCGGCAAGATGGTTGGGCATCACGCGACTCACGCTGCGGGAGAAATTGAAGTAAAAATCTTTGAGAGATGGCAGAGCGCTGTCGGGAGTGGATGTGGGTCTCGCAGGAGCAATCTTCCTCAAGCTCTGTTTGGGATTGGCGGAGCTAGTGCTCCGCGCTCCCGAGGCCTTTTAGAGATGATACTCGCCGAAGTTTTCTTCGAAGGTCTGGCAGATTTCTTGTGCTACCTGAGAGATACTTTTCGCTAAGAGAAGATCGGAAACGACCACAACTCGTTTCGCTCCAGCTTCTTTGATGATTGCGAGATTGTCTCCCTTAATGCCGCCAATGCAGAAGACAGGAATATGAGTTCCCACCTTTTTCATCACGCCAGGGATGTTCTCGAGTCCGATTCCAGGTCGCCCTTTTTTGGTGGGAGTGGGGAAAAGGGGGCCGAAGCCAATATAGTCAGCTCCTTCTCTCAAAGCGGTTTCCGCTTGCTCAGGTGAGTGGGTGGACCGACCAACAATTTTTGATTCTTTGAGTTGTTCGCGGGCCGCTTGCAGAGGTCCATCGTCCTGGCCAAGGTGCACTCCATCCGCATCTATCTCGGCTGCGATATCGATGAAGTCGTTGATGATGAAGGGGACGTCCGCTTCCCGACAAAGGGGAAGCAGCTCCTTTGCCCAATCCCTGATTTCGGATTTCTCGCGACCCTTAGCTCGCAGTTGAATGATGCCCGCTCCGCCTTGAAGAAGTTCGCGGGTGACTTCAGGTAATTTCTCTTCGGGGGCATAGCCCAAGTCCACAATGCCATAGAGCTTTGTCTGCAACCACTTGTTCGCTATCACGGGTTGCGACTTAGAGGCCTTTTTCTTCCAAAAAGCGACCCACCCATCCGATGTCATAGGTGCCCTTGATGAAGTCGGGGTGGTCGATGATTTCCTGCTGGAAAGGAATAGTGGTTTTGATGCCCGAGATCATGAATTCACCCAGCGCTCGTTTCATGCGTGCAATGGCCACGGTGCGGGAGGTGCCGGTCACGATGAGCTTGGCAATCATGGAGTCATAGTGCGGAGGCACCGTATAACCTGAGTAGACGTGGGTATCGACCCGGACTCCCTTGCCGCCTGGGGCATACCAGAGGTCAATCGTCCCGGGGCTAGGCCGGAAGCCGTTGTAGGGGTCCTCGGCGTTGATGCGGCACTCGATGGAGTGTCCCCGAGGATTGGTATCGAGCACGTGCTGCGACATCTCCTCGCCTGCCGCAATGCGGATTTGCTCCTTGATGAGCTCACAGCCCATCACTTCCTCAGTCACGGGATGCTCGACTTGAATCCGGGTGTTCATCTCCATGAAGTAGAAATTCTCTTCCTCATCGACGAGATACTCAATAGTGCCAGCGTTCTCATACCCGATAGCAGAGATTAGATCGACAGAGGCCTTACCCATGCGCTCGCGGAGCCCGGCGCTTAGCAACGGGCTGGGGCACTCCTCGATGATCTTCTGGTTGCGGCGCTGCATGGAGCAATCGCGTTCACCAAGATGGATGTAGTTCCCGTGGCTGTCGCCCATCACTTGGAATTCCACGTGATGAGGATTGAGCACTAGCTTCTCAAGATAGCAGGCTCCGTTGCCAAAACAAGCGACCGCTTCGTTGCTGGCGGCTTGGAAGAGGCTAATGAAATCCTTTTCTTCAAAAACGGGCCTCATGCCGCGACCACCACCTCCAGCAGTGGCCTTAACCATGACCGGAAAGCCAATCTTCTTGGCCGCTTCGAGCCCTTCCTCGGCGGTGGCCAAGAGCCCGGTGCCGGGAGTCACTGGCACGCCATTGGCACCAGCGGTATTGCGGGCGGTGTCCTTGTCACCCATTTGCCGAATGACCTCTGCAGACGGCCCAATGAATTTGACATTGCAGCTGGCACAAATTTCCGCAAAGCGGGGATTTTCGGAAAGGAATCCGTAGCCAGGATGAATGGCATCGGCTTCCGTGATTTCGGCAGCAGCTAGGATGCGGTCCGGCTTGAGATAGCTATCCTTGCTGGCGGCCCCACCGATGCACACCGCCTCGTCGGCCAGTTGCACGTGCATAGAATCGACGTCGGCCTCGGAGTAAACCGCGACGGAAGCGACACCGAGTTCGCGGCAAGCGCGGATGATGCGGAGGGCAATTTCCCCGCGATTCGCGACGAGAACTTTCGAAAACATGATGTTGAGGCGTTATTGGATGCGGAAAAGTGCGTCCCCGAATTGAACCGGACTGGCGTCAGCGACGCAAAGCTCAGTAATGGTGCCGGATTTCTCGGCCTTGATCTCGTTCATCACTTTCATTGCCTCGATGATACAAAGGGTTTGCCCTTCGCTCACTGCGCTGCCGACCTCCACAAAGGCAGGAGCATCGGGAGAAGGCTTAGTGTAGAAGGTGCCGACCATAGGCGAGGTGATCTCGTCACCAGCCGCGACGGGAGCAGCACTCTCCGCTGGAGCCGCCGATGCGGGCGCAACTGCAGGAGCGGGAGCAGCAGCCATTTGGCCTCCTCCCATCTGCAGACCGCCAAGCGCAGCTTGAATAGCCTCGGCATCGAGACCTTTTTTCAGCTTCACATTCACACCTTCTTCTTCGAGGTGAAAATAACTCAGCCCATGTTCATTCATGAGCTCTACAATTTTACGAATTTCTTTCAGGTCCACAGCAATCCTCCCGAGTTTGGTTAGTTGGGTGAGAATAAGTTACCAAGCGTTGTGGTCAAGCTTTGGGAACGACCTCTGAAGTCCGCATAAACCCTGTAGAAAGGCACTTTTGTGGCCCGACTCGGTTAAGCAGCTCCTTTCGGCGGGTTTTTACGTCGGTTGAGAAAAGCGAGAAGCCCTGTGAGAGCGAGAAGGAGGGCCACAATCTGGTAACCAGAAAGTCCAAGCAAAGGCTTGGGAGTAGCACGTAGGAACTCATGGAAAAAGCGAAACAAACCGTAACCCATGAGGTAGAGATGGAAGTGTTGATTGGGTAAGAATCCGAAGCGGCGGAAATTGAAGAAGGTGAGAAAAGCCAGCAGGTTGAAGCCGATCTCGACTTCAACCGAAGGCCATTGGGTGAGTGGGCCGAGCTCGCAGTCGATGCCACGACAGCAGCCGTGGTGCAAACAACCGAGTCGACCGATGATGAGGGCGAGAGGGACGACCGCAGCGAAGCCGTCTCCGGTGGCTTTGTGATATTTGAGAAGCTTTTTGGCGAGTTCGACTCCGATGAAGCCACCGAGTAGGGCACCGGTGACGGATTTGCCAGTGAGCCAATGCAAAAGCCTATCGTCGGAGGCTGCAATGAGCCAGCCTTCGGAAAGAAGATAGGCCAGTTTGGCACCAATGAAGGCACAGGCGAGTGCGGCTCCATAAATGAGCGGGATAAGAGGATCGGATTGACTACGACGAATCCAGTAGATGGCCGATCCAATGATGCCGATGAGCATCGTGAGGGCATAGACGGGAGAGGTCACATCGTATCCATTTTTGAAGGAAAGAATGAAGACAGCCATCGTATCGAGTTAAAGATTTCCTCCTAAGAGAAACAATAGGTAGGCGAGAAGAAGGAAAAAAATGGGAGAGCAAAAATATTGGATGACGGCAAAAACAAGAGCATCACTCAACCAATTTTCAGGCCTCCCTTCTCTTTTAGCGCTAGAGGGATCCAAGAGTCCCTCAAGCAGCCCGATTCCGAAGCAAACAGCAAAGGGAAGGATAACTATCGAGGGCCAAAAAAGTATTTCAAGCCCTACACTCATCAGCCCCCAACAGGCAGGAATGAGAACAAGCAATGAGAGAGGAAAAGAAGCGAACCAGAGAAAGATTCGGAATAGTTTCAGCGGTTGATTTTGAAAAGGCGGTGGAGCCCCTTCCCTGAACTCCTTGTTCATTGCTGCCTAAGCGAAGTCTCAACGGGTTCATCTGCAGGCCGCAACTCATGCCCTGCTTCTTTCAGGGCTTCTTGGTTTCGTTCCGACTTCTCCTTCCGTTCGAGATGCTCGTCGAGTTCGCGTTGAGCCTTCTCTAATTCGACTGGGTCGATAGGGTTTTCGCGACGGAGACGCTCCTGCTCTTCCACCCAGCTGTCCGGTGCGCTGTGTCCCCA
>CAZGXV010000061.1:12117-13445 GCA_964529725.1 uncultured Roseibacillus sp. | reverse complement strand
CCATAGTAGCGACAAAAGGAATCAAGCTTGCCATCGGGCCGGATGACGTGCGTGCAGCAGCGGTCAATACGATCATCGTCCCAGGTGGCAACGTCCATGAAGGGTTTGATGAAAAGTCGGAAGGCGTCTTTTTCGCGCAGCTCGAAGCGCTTAAGAATATCGCCGAGTTCGGTATTGTCGCAGCCGCATTGCGTGAGGTCGGCGAGATTGTAGCGAATCTTGTCGTGGAGGAAGCCTTGCACCTTCGCGAAGTCGATGAACTCCGAGATGCTTCTTGTGCCTAACGGAGTGCGAAGAAGATAACCAATGGTGGCACAGTTGGGGTCGCCGCAGGGCAGAGGAGTGAAGTCATCGGGCCCCAGTCTGTCCTGGGACTGTTCCATGAGGCCAACAATGACGTCGGCGGTATTCAGTCGGCGCTCCTGAGCGTGGGTGCGACCGGAATGAAACATGGGCTGGAAGGAAACGCCGCGACAACATTGATACTCGAGCCCAAAGGCAATCGTCTCCCAAAGGTGGGGCAAGTTCTCTGGGGTCACCGTCATTGCGAGGGTGACGGGGAGGTTGATTTCCTCACAGTTCGTAAGTGCCTTCTTCTTCATCGCCCGCAAGTCGCTGCCCCGCAGTTCTGCTTGGCCAGCTTCTTGTGGTCCGTCGAACTGAAGGTAGAGCTGGAGATGTCCGCGTTCGGTGCGTTGTGCTAGTTCTGTTAGAAAAGTCTTGTCGGATGCGAGCTTAAGACCGTTGGTATTAATGAGCGCATAATCGATGCGAGGCTCGTTGTGAATCCAGTCTAACAAGTCGAAGAACTCAGGATGCAAAGTGGGCTCGCCGCCGGAGAGCTGGAGAAGTTCGATGTGGCCCTTCCGGTCAAGGACGCCAGTGATGCGTTGTTGGAGAGCGGCAAGCGAATAATACCTGAGGCGCTCGCCAGTGCCAGTGGGTGAGTCGGCAAAACAAGTGGGACAAGCTAAATTGCACGAGTCGACAATCTCGATAAGGGCCAGGCAAGTGGAGAGCTGTTCGATGGTGTCGGGTTGTCCCGCGTTTTTTCCAAGGGTACCGGGTAAGCCGGCAGAATCAGCAGGAGAGCAAGCGCATCCGGGGCCGCAGCGGTTGTTGTCGGAGCCTTGAGCCAGCCAATAGAAGCGCGCGTCAGACGAGATGAGGGAAGTGGAGCTTCCGTGTTCCGGGCACGAACGCCGGAGATGAACTTCGGATTTTCCAGACTCAGAATTGAGCTTCAACACCTCTGCGGGAACCCGGGCCCGGCATTCCGGACAACGGGAAGTGGTGCGTTTAAGCTCACGAGGATCGCGGGAAAGGAT
>CAZGXV010000061.1:0-12017 GCA_964529725.1 uncultured Roseibacillus sp. | reverse complement strand
TTCGATTTGCAAATGATAGCGGCAGGCGACTCGTTTTCGAAATCGTTTTTCGCGATGGCAAAATTGATTGAACTGATGCAGACCTTAGTTTCCGAAGGTGCGCAGCCAGGACGTTTCAAAATTCTCTTCGGTCTTGGCCCACCCCAGAGCACTGACTTTTTCAATTTGGTATTGCTTGTTGCGAGCATCGTCGATGGTGCTCATGAGCTGCAGGGTCACTCGCTTTTTCTCGTAACCTAGAGCTTCATCAAGAATTTGAGCAGTGGTTGAGCCTTTGCGGGCGTAGGCGGTTACCGTGTCCTCGAGGTCGGGGCTCGAGATTCGGTAGGACATCCAGACTTCGTCATCGGAGAAACGAAAGTTATAGTAGTTCTCGATGCTGAGGAAGACCCTGACTTCGGAGGTCTCCGGTTCCCGTTGAAAATTGAGATCACCTGCTTCTGCTGTCCATCGCTGCAGTGCATTACTATGTCGGGCGTAGGCTTCCCAATCAACCTTCGGACCTTCGTCGGTTCGCACCAGATAGAGCGAGCGACTGCTTCCATCGCGGAAGATGGTATCAATACGCTGGACCGCCATGTCGGCGGAAATGGCATCAATGGACATCTTGCTGTCGATCGGAAGCTCGGACAGTGCCTGCTTGGGAAACTCAGACAGCAGCAGGGAGACACGTTCGGGATCGCGAGCATATTGCAGTCTTTCTTCGGGGGTGGGTGAGGCGATGAAGGCAGTGGCCACTTCAATGAGTTGGTTCTCTTTCTGCGCGGGAGAAAGGCTGACTGCGGAAAATTCTTCCTCCAGAGATACGGAGCCCGCGCCTTCTTCGAGTGCGATGGGTTTCGCGTCCTTCCCCTTTGAATTCAGTAAAAGGAAGGCGAGAAGAGAAAGGGGGATAATGAGGAGAATCCCAACGATCCAGTAGGGTGTGCGCCCTTCAGGTTTGTCCTGACTATCGCGCCAGACCCCTTTGCGAGAACGCTTTCCTCGAGGCTTGCTATCTGGAGCCTCGGATGAGCCATTGGCCCGTTGTTCATCTAGCTTTTTCTGGTTCGCTTGGATTTGCTGCTGCAGAGACTCGTCACTCTTGACCCGAGGTTGCCTCCAAGTGGCATTGCTCCGATCGGGTTTCTCGAGGCTTCTTCGATCTTCCAGCTTTCGAATCTTCATCGGTTTCTGCTCTTGGGGGTCAGTCTTCAATCAAACGCCGCACTTCCCCGAAAGGAATGCGGCGCTCTTAAAAGACAAGGATTGTTGGGGACTAGTTTCGCTTGCGTCGGGCAAAGAAGCCCAGCGCTCCAAGGGAAAGGAGAACAGCACCGGATGGCTCGGGGACAGTTGAACCGCTGACAGTAAAGTCATCGATGTTCACCTGAGCGGTCGGGGAACCACCAAAGCTCTGAGCGGCATAGACCACTCGGGCCAAATCCGCGCCAGCGGGTGCGGTGTGCGCGATTGAGAAGTTTTCGTAGGCCGCTCCAGGCGACGGAGTGCTGTTTGCTGTTCGAGCCACCTCAGCGTCACCGACGGAATCCCGCCACTCGATACGAATTTCAATCGCGGTGGGATCGTTGTTAACGGCAAAGTGCCAGAGGTCGAGAACGATGCTGTCACCAGCATTGACGTCAATGTCTTGGAAGAAGCCTGCAAACTGGTTAGCCCCCAACATGGTGAGCTGAGCATGCGAAGCTCCGTTTCTTGGTGAATCGGTGACGATGGCGGAAGTGCCCCCACCAGCGAAGGGATTCCATTTTCCATCGCCACTACCATCATCCACAAAGCTGGCCGCATCCTCGAAGCCCGAATCCGTGAAGACGGTGGCTCCAAAAGCAGTCGGGACAGCGAACGCGCCGACTGTCGCGGCTAGTGCAATCGTTTTTAATTTCATAGGTTTATGTGTTTATAATCATTGCAATTTTCTGCAACTCAAACTCCATATTCTAATCTGCGGCCAATCCGTCAAGGCAATAATCTTCAATTGATGGCGATTCTTTTGATTCATCAATCGTGACCAGTTTTCCCGCTTCCAAATCGTTAATTTGCACGGACTTTCCTGACGGCCAGTGGATAGTCGCGTGTTTAACTGTGGGGTGAGCTCCAATTCCTATCAGTAAGGTTTTGCTGTTCTGACTGGCAAAACCTTCGCCGCAGGAAACCGTTCGTAGGATGGTTTCGCTCTCGGTTCGGAGGACAATTCTCGCTCCAATGGCATCACGACTGGAGGCGGGCGCGTTCTCTTCTCGAGCAAAATGACCCAAAAGCCGAATGGCGATGAAATGGTTTTCACCGCGAGACTGGTTCTCGAACACATGGAGAAGCCGACTGTTCGCATTCACCACCGCAATGTCGGTGAGGCCATCGCGATTAAAGTCCCAGTGAACGAAGGCTCGCCCGTCGAGCGCGCTATCAACTCCACTCGTTCCCGACACATTGACGAACTTCTTTCCCCTTTGGTTGAGGAAAAGTCGATTGCGTTCATTCCCGCTATGCGAAAATGCAGTGTAGAGATTTTGTGAGCCTTCCTCGTTAGGGATGAGATTCTTCAATTCACCCCCTGGCCCTCGATTGTGAGACCAGTTTCGCGAAGCGGTGAAGCGGGGATTGAGTTGCTTGTCGGAGCGCACGACCGTACGCCAGTAGCAACTTCACAAGTCCACCTCCCCGGCAAACCTTTCCGGAGCCGTGAAGTAACCATTGGGCACATAGAGATCGAGAAAACCGTCGTTATCAAAATCGCAGAACTGCCCTCCCCACGACCAGTCGGCTTGAGCGACAGCAGCAAAGGGACTGTTGTCACCGGAAATAAAGTCGAAGGAATCACCATCTTGATTTTCGAAAAGAAGATTACCCTCAGCTGACCATCGGAAGCGTTCGTCCTGTAGTCCAACTTGGTCGATGATACGTAATCCTGCCTTGCTGAACATGTTCGAGACATAGAGGTCGAGGTCGAGGTCGTTGTCAAAGTCCCCGAAAGAGGCACCCATCCCGAAGCCACGCATCCGGTCATGCCCTTGGGTGGTGGTCACCTCGCGAAAGCCTGCTCCCTCCTCATTGCGGTAAAGTTGATCTGCGGCAAAGTCATTGCAGACGTAGAGGTCCGGCCAGCCATCTTGGTCAAAGTCGGCCCATGTTGCTTGCAGGGTTTCGTGCCAAGTCTCGACCTGTTCATTGAGCGAAGACACCTCGAAGCGGCCTTTGCCGCGATTGACCAGAAGCATGTTGGGAGGTCCAGGGAGATTGAGGAATTTCTGTTCATCAGGTGGAGAGAGAAACTTTTCGCGCACAATTTCAGCCGGGTATTCCAGCAGGAATTCGTCAGCCACCTCCTCCCGCTGCTGTCGTTGCGCAAATCCGTAGGTGCAAAAGTAAATGTCTAACAGGCCGTCTCGATTGTAGTCCGCCGCCGCCATCGAGGTGGTGAGATAGGGCAGGGTGCCAGAGATGGAGGAGGAGGCGTCCACAAAGGTGCCTCCGATATTCTTGAGATACACGCTTCGCTCCAATGACCGCCCGATAAAGACATCTTGGTCGCCATCGTTGTCGAAGTCCGCGAAGATTGCACAGGCGCTCAGGCCATCAAGGTCGAGGCCATACTCGGCGGCAACTTCCTCAAAGGTGCCGTCACCTTGATTGCGAAAGAGAAGGTTGCGCCCGAATCTCACGCAGAGGTAGAGGTCGTCCCAACCGTCGTTATCGATATCGACCACCGAGAGCCCCGGATGCTGCGCAGTGGCATCGGTCGTGAAGAAGCGGCCCTGTCCCTTTTTAAGAGGAATTTCTTTTCCCGCAAAGAGAGCTTCGAGGTGCTGCCCGTGGAGAGGTGATTCGATAGCTTGGCGCGCTTTTTCATCCGCAATGACTGCCAGCGTGACCTCTTTGAAAAGTGGTGTCGTCGCAGTGAGGGTGCGGGCACTCTCCATCCGCCAATCCGTCATCTCCCACTCGGAGGGAATGATGAGATAATCATTCTGAAGCGTCGGGACAGTCTCGCCCGCCAGCTTCCAAACGAGAGTTTGCACGGTCTCAATGGAGGCTAGTTCTCCTCCAGAAGTCTTGCCTTTCGCCGAAAAGCGAACGCGGGCCTGGTAAGATGACTTCTCCTCATCCAAGAAGGCACCCTTTAGAAAGGCAAACTTGGGCTCGGTCAACTCACGGAGGTCTTCTTCGAAAAAGTCGAAAGGTGTCTTCGAGTCGCCCACCGTTTTCTGGAATTGATAGCGCGTTTCGAATAGGCCATTCGCCAGTTTGCTCTTAACGGGAAACCCATCTCGCGAGTTCGCCTGACAGACGAAAGCGTCGCTCGTAGGGAAAGGGAAGGAAGCCTCCTCGGCAATCGGAAGCTGTTCGACAGTCTTGAAGCTTCGTTTCATCTCCGCTCCCATCAGCTCAATCCATTCTTCGCTGGCCACCAGTTGCTCCACCGCTTGGTCAGGGTCGTTGACTTGCTCTTGGTTCCGTTTTTGGCAGCTGGTGAATGCGCTTCCTAATAAAAGAAGCGAGAAGGCCTTGGTCACCATTCGGGTTTTCATTTCGAGAACTTTTGCGTTGATTGCGAGGAGTCAGTTTTGCGGAACGGAAGGCAGCGAGCGAGTTGTTTTTGGAAAGACATTGAGACCTTGCCTACTCATTTCGCGGCATCTCCACCTTGGATCACGATGGTCGAGTTGACCGCTCCTTCGAGTTCGTAATTCTCCACCACTCCTCCCGGCCACGTGATTTCTACCGACCTCACCGAGTTCGCTTCGCCAAGACCGAAGTGGGCAGCGGGCGCATGTTGGGCCAGAAAGGAATCGCCGGTGACGATCCAACGCGTCTGACGACCGCCCAGATTATCAGTCATCACCACCTTGGCCCCATTGGGAGAGAAGCCCGCGCCGGGCGACTCGCGGAGCTGCACCTTGAAGGACCGCTTATTTGTTCCAGTATCGATCTGGTTGGCAAGGAGATGAAGATTGGAGCCAGTTCCTTTTCCAAGAAAAAGAGACTCGCCAACGAGGAGGTCCGGCCGTCCATCGCCATCCAGATCGTCAGAGACCACGGACCGAGCATCAAAAGATAAAGCGGCGCCAAAGAGAGCCGCGCTATCCAAGAATCGCTCTTCCTTTGGCTTCTGATTGAGAAAGAGCACATTCTTCTCATAGCCGTTCCAAGAAATCTTGTTGGTATTGAGGTCCAAGAGCGTGGACTGAAAGACCTCGAGCACTTCCGGCCTGTTCTCCGAGTCGCCGGTATAGATATCATGGCGCCAGAAGGTAGAGCAGTAGTCTTGTGCGGACTTGCCACTGCGATGGCCATTCGCAACATAAATATCGAGGTCGCCATCGAGGTCAAAATCAAACGAAGTCGTGCCCCAAGACCAACCCGTGCGTGCCACCGCAGCGGCAACCTTGGGTTCTTCGCGGAAACGCTTGCCAGCAGTGCCGAAGTAGAGCCGATTACCGTAACCCATCGCCGCCCGCATGGGATGAATTTCGGGCCGGTCGTCGCGACCAAGCTGGAGCCTGTCGAGACGGCGCGCAGTAGTGGATGACATCCCAATCACGTAGAGGTCGAGATGACCATCCCGATTGTAGTCGCCAAAGGTGTGTCCCATCCCAAAAAAATGCCGTTCATCTACGTAAGTCTCAGTAGCGAGGGTAAAGCTGCCTTTGCCGTTGTTTTGATAAATATCGAGTCCGGCAAAATCGGCCACATTGACGAGATCCAAGTCACCATCTTCATCGAGATCGATAAAGGACGCGGAGTAGGTGCGGCGATTGCGAAAATTTGTTAATCCGGCTTGTTCGGTAGCATCGGTGAAGGTGCCGTCACCTTTGTTAGCGAGAAAATAAGAAGGGTGACCATCGTTGGCATCATAGTAGGGCGTCGGCATTTGTCCCTCGTTGAAGAGAAATTTGTATTGTCCGATCCAGAGGTCGAGGTCGCCATCTCCATCGGCATCACCAGCGGTCATTGCGGTGGGAAAGTCGAGACGAACATCGGCACAGAGCAGGGGTTGGGAGGGGAACTTACCTGTCGCCGTCCCACGATAGAAGTAGGGCTTCCCGTCTTTGGCCACCGTGATGAAGTCAACAATGCCGTCGTTGTCAAAATCCGAGAGAACCGCCGATTCGTAGAATTCAAGAGGATGAGCCAAGAAGTCTTCCTCTTTGAAACTGCGGCTTTTTTGATTCCAGTAAACGCGGTTCCAGCGCGGCAAAATTATCTCGGAGCGACCATCGTTGTTGAGGTCGTAGACCAAGATTGGAAAAGAAGAAGCGATATCATCTTCTCCGGGAACCGCTTTGAACACCTGCCGAAAGAGGCCCTCGTCACCGCGTTGTTGCAAGGAGAGCTTGCTCAAGCTGAGCGATTCAATTTGAGGGACGCGAGCCTCGCGAACCCATTGGACGAGAAGGTCGCCCTTGACGGCGTAGGCGGCCTTGATTGCCTTCTTCTCGGCATGGATGGCAAAGGAGATGGTCGAGCGCGGGCCTTTATCCTCGTTCCCGGGCACGAAGCGACTGTGATGCCATTCCGTCTGCGAGATTTCCACGTCCTTCTTTTCCAAAGACCGCACGAAGGCCTGCCATTCCACACGCGAAAGAGCTTGTTGGGGAGCCTCCGCAAATTCGATAAGGCGGACACCCGTGTCCAACTCTTCAGCAGCTTTCGTTTCGCCCCACGAAATCGTTTTTGCAAAAGGAAAGTCGGCCAAGAGGGTGAATTTGCCCGCCGGGTCGGCTGCTCTCAGATTGTCCCACAAGTCGATAAAAACCCGCTCGTATTCTTGCGCTTCGACTTCGGGAGCCCACACCGTTTTGTCGAGGTCCTCCCGTTCCTTCAAGATGGCCGCACTGTCCGGGGGTGTCGCATACGCAAAGGGGACAAGGAGCGAAAGACAAGCAGGCAAAAGAAGAGAGAACCTATTTTTCAAAGAAGGCAAAGGGTCAGGACTGGTTTTTGGTTGCTGCTTAAGAATCATGAGAAAGGAACCGTGCTTCCCCTATTGAATTGCAGAAAATTGCAGGCGCAAGCTTTTTGCGGACAAAGCACTGAGGTTGCTTAGCCTGGCAGTGGCTACAAGAGCTTGTTCTCACGCCACCGCAAAGCGCCTTCCCCCAGCTTTCAATTGCAGTGTTCTCCAATGTTGGATAGTCATCAAGAGATGAGTTCAGAAAAACCTACCGTCATGATTTCGCTGACTTGCCGCGACTCCGCTGCCGCGCTCGACTTCTACACTCGCGCTTTTGGCGCCAAGGAATTGTTCCGGTTGCCCTCGCCCGACGGCTGCCTCGCCCATGCCGAGTTCATGATCGGGAACTCGCTCATTTTCATGTCAGATGCTGCCCCCGAAGTCTCCGCCCATGCGATGGAGAAGGGGTCACAGTCCTCTTGCTCGTTTTCCATTGATGTTGAAAATTGTGATGAAGCGTTTGCTCAAGCCAAAGCGGCCGGAGCCGAAGTCATCTCCGAACCTACCGACCAATTCTACGGCGTCCGCGACGCACAAGTAAAAGACCCGGAAGGATATCGTTGGTATCTGGGTCAAAAGGTAGAGGAAGTCTCTGCGGAGGAAATGGCGAAACGAGCACAAGCTCTCTTTGGAGGCTAGCCCCCCAGCGCTTCCCTCAAAAACGGCGCAGTCCGCGAGGTTTTAGCGCGAGCGACTTGTTCGGGTTCTGCGACCAATGGTGACGACTGTGGTGTGGCTTTCCTTGCTAAGTTGCTAGTCAGTTGGAAGGACTGTGCTTCTCTTCGGAGAGCGCTTCTTCTTTCCAGGTCTGCCAATGGCTGGGTTCCCACCCGGCTTCTTCGCCGAGGGTGTCAAGCTTGGCTTGTTGGTCTTCTGGGGACAGGGAGAGGTCTTGGAGGAGGAGCTGGTAGTTGCGGAGAAACATGCGGCTTTCGGGGTGCTCGTAAGTGGTAGCCTTGATGAAAGAGAGAAGGATGAGATTACTTCTGCGTAGCATTTGCTCGGCCTCGCGGAGTCGGTTGGTTTTTTTTAAGAGTAGGGCGAGGTTGTTAAGGCGGGTGGCAACTTTGGGGTGTTTGGGGCCGAAGGCGTCTTCGTCGATTTGGAGGGCCCGTTTCATGAGGGATTCGGCCTCCTCGAGACGTTCTGTGTCTTGGAAGAGTTGGGCAAGGTTGTTGAGCTTGATGGCAACCGTGGGGTGTTCTGAGCCGAAGGCGGCTTCGTCGATCTGGAGAGCCCGTTTCATGAAGGGTTCTGCTTTTTTGAGTCGGTTGGTGATCTTGAAGATTGAGGCGAGGTTGTTGAGGACTACGGCAACATTCGGGTGCTTGGGGCCGAATGCGGCTTCGCTGATCTGGAGAGCGCGCTTCATGAGAGGTTCGGCTTCGTTGAGACGATCTGTGTCTTGGAAGAGTTGGGCGAGGTTGTTGAGCCGGATGGCAACCTTGAAGTGTTCGGGGCCGAATGCGGCTTCGTCGATCTGGAGAGCGCGTTTCATGAGAGGCTCGGCTTCCTTGAGTCTGTTTGTGTCTTGGAGGAGTTGGGCTAAGAGGTTGAGGCCTACGGCTACTTCAGGATGTTCGGGGACGAGTGCGTCTTCTTCGATCTGAAGAGCGCGTTCGATGAGAGGTTCGGCTTCCTTGAGTCGGTTGGCATCTATGAGGAGTGCAGCGAGGTTAGTTAGAACGGTGCTTTCCCAAGTCCTCAGTTGGTTTATCTTGACCTCTGCCTGGGCAGCAAGAAGAACCTCTTCTCTTTCGGTGAATCTGGCGAGATCGCGGAAAAGATTTTCCAAACGCAAGAGAACAAGAACGCGGGACTCCGAGTCTTCTAATTGGTGGAGCTGCTGGCGGAGAAAGTCGATTTTGGTTTCTGACCAACTCTTGTAGCTGAGGTCTTCGCTGAGGGAGAGAAAGGTTTCGCTGAACGTTTCTAGTTGGCCATCGCGGAGGGAGTCCCAACAGGTGACCATGGCTTCGATTTCGCCGAGGTAGTCGGCGTATTGTTCCTGTCCCTGAAGTTTGCGGGCTTCGGCGAGTAGTTCGGAGGCATCCTGTGTCTTGGCGGTGCCAACAAACTGGCGGGCAAGATCGAGCTTGGCTTGAAGTTGCTCTTCGGGTGTTCCTAAACAAGAGAGATAGTCGAGAGAGGCGAGGGCATCGTCGTCTTGTTGAGCGGCTAACTCAGCGCGTTTTCGGTTTCGTTCTTCGAGGTCGGGATAGAAGATGGCAAAGAAATTGAGGAGAAAAGGGAGGCGTTTCCGGGCTTGGCGGGAAAGGTTCATCGCGAGCCAGATGTCGAAGAAGCCCTCGCGGATGATGTAGAATTTGGAGCGCTTGTCGGCTGGGTTGGGGTGGGCGGTGAGGTATTGCGCGTCGGTGAGGCGCTTGAGGAGGATGGAGGTTTGCTTCTGCGGAAGGCGGAGTTTTTCGGAGATGGCGGTGGGGGTTTTGGCGGTATCACGCATGCGGGCGAGGGTCTCTAACAGGGCGCGCTCCTGGGGGGGGAGATCGTTGAGGCGGTCCTGATAAAAAGGGGTGATGCGGTCGAGGAGGATTTGGAATTGTTGGTGAATCCTCGTGATGGATTCGTGGGCGATGAGCTCATAGAGCATGACGGTGAGGCGGGGGTTGCCGGCGGTCATGCGATAGAGGGCGAGGAGCTTGGGACGGAGGGAATCGAAGTCGGCGAGGAGTTCTTTCTTTTTATCCCATTCGAGGTTTCTACGAATGAGAGAGATGGCTTCTTCTTGGCTCAGATATTCGAGGAGTTGAACGTCGAAGAAGTCGTAAAAGGGTTTTTCGACCCGAGTGATGGCGTCGAAGTGAATGGGGGAGGTGGCCATCAGAAGGCAGCCATTGGGGTCGTTAAAAAATTTGCGTAGAGCTCCGATGTCCTTCTTGCTTTTGATTTGCCGGGTGAACATCTCATTGAGGTTCTCCAGCATGACGAGGGTGGTGCGCCTGTGGTCGCGGTTGGCACGACGGATAGCGGGAACGAGGGTGTCGATGATGAGGTCGTCGTCTTCCTCGGTTTCGAGCTTTTGATAGAGGTCTTCCCACTCGGGTTCGTTGGTCGTGGTCTCGCGCAGGATGTCGCAGAGCCCGAGGAGAAAATCTGCGAAGGATAAGGTTCGGTGTGATTCCTCTGGGAAGCGGGCGATGTGATAATTTTGCGCGAGTTCTGGGTCGTCTTGAATACGGTCTGTGATGAGGGAGAGAAAGTGAGACTTGCCGATCCCTCGTGGGCCGATGAAGAGGAAGTGATGTTTGGACTTTCGTTTTGCGGAGCCACGCAGGCGCTCGAGAGTGTCATCGACCAGAGGTTTTCTGGCGACGGTGATCGCTTCCCGGCGCTCGGGGCTGAGAAGGATTTGGCGATAGTGAGCCAGAGATGAGCTTGAGGGATTATCCATAGTATTTTCTCCACCAAGCTTTCAGGATACCGGATGCGAAGTCGTATTGGTTTTCGGAAATTTCTTCGATGTAGAAATCGTTTGCGAGGTCGCGGAGGAGTTCGTTGAAGAGTTGTTTTTGTTCGAAGAGAGGAAGCTGTAGACCGGACTCAGTGAGGGTGCGTTGAAATTCGCTCATAAGAGAGTTCCTTGAGAGGCCATGCGATGAGAGGCTGAGCTGGCTGAGGATGGTATGGGCAGCAGAGAGCTTGGGCTCATGATAGTAGCGGCGCAGTCGGGAGTAGAAGTGTTGAAGTTTGTCTTGGGCGGCGCTGCTGCGAATGAGGGCATCGAAAGTTGTCGCTACGTCTTGTGGCTCGAGCGGTCGCGGTTCAGGGAGTTTTTTCCAATGACGATAGAGGTCTTGGGTGAGGATTTGCATGAACAGGGGAATGGGTCGTCCGAGATGTTGCACGACGGCAGCTGGAACGTCGTCGTGAACGGTGGTGTCGCGGCTTTCTAACATCGTGGAGACGAAGTCGCTGACTTGTTCACTGGTGAGGATGGGAAGGGGCATGTCCTTGAGGTCATTGATCAAGTCGATCATATCCTCGGTATCCAGAGTAGTGGAGAGGTTGATAGAACCCCCGATGAGCCAGCGCACGGAGTCATCTTGGAGAGGAACCTGTCGCTGGGTTCGGAACCAAGCGAGGAAGGGCTTTAAGAGATCGGGGTATTCATCCCGAAGGTTGAGCAGCATGTCGGGGAGTTCGTCAATGATGAGAAGGACAGGGGAATCGTGCTTTCTAAGTTGGCGGAGAAGGTCCTCGCCATGCTTGCGCCAGTTTTCTTTCCATTGAGGATCACTTTCCCGGAGGGCGACTTTGAACTCGGAGATGCTGAGTGACTCTAGCTTCGCGAAGGCACTTTTGAGAAGACCCCAGCCGCTGGACAGGGTGTCGCGGAGAAGAATTGGGTGTTCGTCGTGGAAGCGTGCTAGCAGTGAGAGGAGGACATCGGCAGGATGCGAGAGGTCCTGCACATTTTCTTTGAGCACGATGTAGCCGTTTCGAGGATGAGCAACGAGATGGTCCATGACGCTGGTCTTGCCCGTACGACGAGGAGCGGTGAGGAGAATGTGGCTGGTGCAGATATTTTCCCAGAGCTCGGCGAGGAATTCGTCCCGATAGCGGAGATCGGTGGAGTCTACGGGGGGTCCAGTGTAGAATTCAGGGAAGTCTTCGGTTTTATTGCTCATCAGATTCGATGAATAAATATTATAGCGACAAAAAAGATGAGCAACAAAAAAGATGCTTAAAATTTAAATGCGAAGAGAGTTTAATTTAGTGCATTGGTTTTCAGTTTCTTAGAGAGATTTCTGGAGGAAAGGCGCAGTCCGTGATGTTTTAGCGCGAGCGACTTGCTCGGGGGTTCCTTGGGCGACGATGGTTCCGCCGTTGGCTCCAGCTTCGGGTCCGATGTCGAGAATGTAGTCGGCTTGGGCAGCGAGGTCCATGTGGTGCTCGATGACGACCACGGTGTGGCCCTCCTCAACAAGGCGGTGGAGGACGTCGATGAGCTTGGCCACATCTTGCGCATGGAGACCGATGCTGGGCTCTTCGATGAGGTAGAGGTTGGCAATCTTCATCCCGGAAAGAGCAGCTTTGGGTG
>CAZGXV010000060.1:18961-21128 GCA_964529725.1 uncultured Roseibacillus sp. | reverse complement strand
TCTCTACACGGACCTCGTCGGCAGCCTTCAAGGTCGCCCGCAAGCCGTAGCTCATCTGGGGCTGACTACTCGAACCTTGCGCACGGGGTTCTCGCTCCAACTCGCTTGCGACCGAAGCCTTCAGGCGCGGAACGTCCACCCCGGCCTTCTCTAAAATTGGTACCACAATGCCCCCTTCCTGAGTCAAGAGAGCCAAGAGAACATGGTTCCCCTTGAGCTCCGGATGAGCGGACTTAGCCGCGGTTTGCTGCGCTTGCTGGAGCGCAGCCTGTAGTTTGGCAGTTAATTTATCTAATCCCATGCCTTCCCTGTTTGCAGTTCCTTTGCCAAAGAGCCAGAGACCAGAATAGAAGGATTGCAGCGTCTCAACCCAGACGCCTGCGTCAGTCTGTCCCCTCAATTTGTCACACCGCGTGCAAAATGCCGCAGCCGAAGCAAATTCGTGAAAGTGCGAGATGACCTTCTTGCCCAAAAAGCCTCGCCACGGTTCGAAAAGACAGATTTACCTTCAGGAGCGAGAAGCCTATTCTCACAGTTGCACCCTATGAATAAACTCGCGGTCATTCTCTCGCTCCTCTGCCTGCTCTTTGGAGCAATGCTCGGCTATTCTCTCGCTTACGGACGTATCTATCAGGAGGTCAAAAAGGAACGCCTGCAAAGTCCTCCTTCCCCAGCTGCACCGAGCTCGAGCCCGGAACCTGACTCCAACGAGCCTGTTTCTTTTGCAAAAGTGATTGCCCAGTCCACTGGACAAATTGTTCTTCCTCTCGATAGCGTTTGCGAACCGGTGTTAGAGGCTATCGAGGAGGCGGCCGATTCCACTTTGGCTAAAATGAATGGCCCCAATTCGCCCACTCTCGGACTGCGACGCATTAACGAGGCATCCCGTTTCTTCGAAGACTCTCTGTTAGAGATTCTCGACGCCCATCCCGACCTGAAATGCGAGATTCCGGTTACTCGTGAAGGCAAAGCCCAGCGTTCAGGGTATCCTGACCTCATCCTGACCCATCAAGCAACGGGTCGGGTCTTCTATCTCGACCCAAAATTGTTCGAGGCCGCATCACGGGATTCTAGCTTACGAACGTTCTACTATACGCCTCGTCAGGAAACCTCGAAAATTCTCAAGAACGCTCACCATCTCCTCATCGGCTTTGCCCACGACGGCAAGGATGGAGCTTGGAATTATGAGTCGTGGCACCTCGTCGATCTCTCCTCCACAAACTTGAAATTGAAGTCCGAATTCAATGCCTCTAACAAGGAGCTTTATCGGGAATCTACTGTCATCCGCGAGAGCAAGCGCTAGCGCACTTGCCTAACGAACAGGAGGAGCCTCTTCTTCCCGCTCTTGCATTGGCTTCTTTTTCAAAAGAGAAAAAATAGACTTCACGATGATTCCCAGTCCACCGACGAGAAAGAGAATGGGAAACCAGATAGAGTAACCGGGTGCCTTGGTTTCTTTCTTCAGCACTGCTTGTTCGGGATTGCTTGGATTGACCCAACAGACTTGTTCGCTACCGGGAGAGTATTTGTTGATCAGTGGGAGAATTCGTTGTGGTTCCTTGACCCAAGCATTTCCACGCAAATCGTAATCTTCCGAAGTGTAAGCCTCGTTTTCAAATTCATATCCAAAGAGAATACCCAAGCGATAGTCGGTCGGCACCTCAGCACCGATCCGGCGCTCCCGCAGTTCGGACTCCAGAATGAGACAAGGAGTCTCCTTCCATCCGTCCATGGCACGAGCCCGCTGAAAGCTAGTGCCCAACAGCCAAGTGAAAACGGCTCCCGACAAGGCCAATAACAATCCGACACCAATCAAATAAAAGCTTCCTGCAGCACCGTCCTTCACGCGCGGAAACTAAGCCGAAATCCCGGCTCTGACGAGAGATATACCACGATTGTCGCGCGCAAAGAGAATCGGGCTCTCAGTGAGAGGAGAGCGAGAATCGAATCAGCGTCCCAAAGGTCCTTTCCCGACATCAAAAAGCACCGGAATTACCGATGCTTTCAAAAAATGAACGAGCGGAAAGTTGTCTCGTTAGTTGCCCTCGGCGGCCTTACGAAGCTTCTCAATGGCTTCTTTGGCCCGTTCCTCTGGAGTCTGTCCGCTTGTGCTCTCGTCCCCCTTCTGAGGAGCTGGAGCCTCTTTTTTCTCGGGTGCGGGCTCGGG
>CAZGXV010000060.1:6654-18861 GCA_964529725.1 uncultured Roseibacillus sp. | reverse complement strand
GGCTTCACAGGTGCAGGCTTTGGCTCCTCCTTGCTAGGTGTTGGAGCTGGCGTTGGTGCGGCCTCTTTCTTTTCGGGAGTTGGCTCAGGCTTGGGAGCATTGTTAGGAGCAGGCTGGGCCTCTTCCTTCGGAGGGGTTGGGGCTGGAGTGGATGGCTTGGTTTCCTTCTTTTCAGCAGGAACTGGCTCAGGTGCGGGAGCGGGCTCAGGCTTAGGCGAGGGCGCTTCCTTTTTTTCAGGAGCTGGCTCAACTTTCTCTTCTGCAGGCTTGGGAGCTGGTGGAGTCGGCTCTGCTTTTTTCGGGGCTGGAGCAGGCTTGGCTGCTTCTAGCTTGTCCGGCGCGGGCTGAGGTGCCTCGTCGGGCTTCTGCTCTTCTTCCTTTTCAGGAGCCGGGGCCTGCTTTGGCTTTGTTTCTTCCATTTTCTCCTCCGCTGGTTTGGCGGGAGCTGGTTTGGCGGGTTCAGGCTTTTCCTCTTCTTCCGACTTGGGAGCAGGTGCGAGATCGTTCTCAGGTTTCACCTCAGCCTTTTCTTCCGAGAGCTTGAGAGCTGGCACTGGAGCGGGCTTGCTATCCTCCTTTTCGACTTCCTCCTTCTTTACCTCTTCCTGTTCAGGAGCTTCTTGTTTCGGTTCTTCTTGAGGTTTTGGCGGTTCTGGCACGGTGAACTCGATTTTTGCTTCGGGCAGACTCTTGGCGAGTGCTTCTGCACCTGCAGGAGTGACCTTGGTATTGCTCAAGTAGACCTTTTTCAGCGAGGAAGCCTTTGCCAGTTCGACAATGCCTTTGTCGGTCACTGCGGTCCCAAAGAGAGAGAGGCTTTCTAGGTTAGGCAAAACTGCAATGGTCTTGACCCCTGCATCGGTGACCTTGGTCTCGTTCAGCATCAGCTTGCGCAGATTGAGCATCGTCGCCACGGTCTCCATTCCTTTGTCAGAAACGGCGGTCTTCTTCACATCCAAATCAACGACTGCCTCGGCAACCGGAGCTAACTTGGCGAGGTCTTCATCGCTAAAGTCCTTCCCCTGACTGACGGAGGTGAAGAACAACTCCGCTGAATCCGTGGAAGAAAACGTCAGTGCTCCGGGCATCTCTTGGTCAAGGGGAGCTTTTGCCTCCTGAACCTTGTCCCGCAGACTGACCTCGGGCACCACCTCTTCGATGACCTTTTTCTCTTCAACCTTTTCACTTGGCACCGCCATGGCATCACGGACGGGCTCGAAAGCAGCCACCTCGGCGAGAATGGCCTCATGTCCAGCCACTTCCGCCAGCGGCTTGTCGTTTACTTCATCAATGAGCGGAGTGTTGTCGATCCACCAAGCAAGAATCTTCTTCTCACCATCGGTCAAGTGCATGTGGGGCTCGTCTTCCTTGCCAGTGGGCATGAACTCGTCTTCGTCAACATCCAGATTGACCCGGATCATCATCTCACTGTTTGCGGAATCTCCGGGAATCAGAGTTGGGAATTCTTCCCCGCCTTTTCCGCCTTTCAAAAGATCGGCTACTGAGGTCATCACCAGACGGCCTTTGATCTTCTTTTTGCCAAGAGGATTGAGGTCTGCATCGGCGTGACATTCCCAGCACTTGCCGTGAAGAATAGGCTTCACGATTTGAGAGTAGACCAAACGTTCACCTGCGGGGATGTCGGTCACGACGGGCATTTTCTCGATTTCATCAGCTGCGATGCCCAGGGGCTCTCCATTCCGAAGCTTTTCGAAGTCACCCACGAGGTCCTTATCGGTGTGAACCAACTCGCCACCCATGTGTGCGCCAACCGTCATTGATGCGGCTGCGATGATGATGAAAAGCGGATAAAAAGGAGACCACTTCTGCTGGTGATGAGCCCACATCTTGGAGATGAAGGCCAAAATCACAAAGGCCGCGAAAAGGATGGAAAGCCACATGTGCATCCCCATGCGATTGCCTTCCAACTCGAACTCGAGAGGAGCGCTGCCATAGTCCCCTCGCAGGAAGTAAAAATACCCGAAAACAACTGCCACCACTGCGGTGATTGCATTCATAAAGAGGGCAAACCGGAGCTGGGGCTTGAACTTACCGAAGGAAAGCAGTCCCAAAATCTCCATAGTGAGGACGAGAGCAAAAATGCCAATAGGAATGTGCAGCACGACAACATGGAGATCGCCCAACCAGAGAAGCCAATCATTCAACACTGAGGAATCAGGAGAAACTTTGCCTTTGTCCTCGAGACCCCAGACAAAGGGAAAAACAAAGAGACCCACCGCGAGGAGGAGCATCAACACGGTCAGGAACTTCAATCCTCCGGCTGGTTTTTTGGTGGGAGAATCTTCGCCAACTGCATCGGAGTCGGCGGCAAAGTCTTCGGCTTGAGTGTCGTTTTCTTCAGACATAAAAAATAGGTTCGGTTGAGGGGGATGAACTTGCGGTCGTTACGAGCTATCTTTCTCCGACCTTTCGATTGTGAACAAGCTAATTAATATCGATTGGCTTTTCCGAATTCTTCTTTTTCCCGCTCTTCATTCCTACGAAGCGACGTAAGTCGAGACCTAACATGGAAAGTGAGTTGATCAGGATGATAAATAGGAGGCCCTCATCAATAAAGGGAACTGGGTCGGTAATCATGAGCCCGAAGGCAGAGGCAAGTAAAAGAAGGATGGCAAAGAGCTTTTTCATACGTGTTGAACTTGGGTGTTTTCGGGGCTTTAGACAAACAGAACTCCTGGCAAGGCACTACAATTTCATGAAAAAGTTGCAGCGAATGACCATCTTGGTGGCATTGCGTTCGTTTTTTCATTTCACATTTGCCGATTTTACCTCAGTTTCCGCGCCCCGTCGGTGAGAGCCCGACTCGATTTTATGAATATCTCGGTTCAAAAACAGCCCCAGTGCCAAGCGACCCTCGAAGTGGAAATCCCTAGTGATGTGGTCTCCACTGAGCGTCGTCAGCTTGTGCAATCCTTTGTGAAGCAGGCCAACATCCCTGGCTTCCGTCCTGGAAAAGCTCCTCTTAAGGTCATCGAAAAGCGCTTTGGTAGCTCCATCAAAGAAGAATTGGAGGGACGTCTCATGGACCAGGCCTTCCAATCTGCCTTGAAAGAAGACGAGAGCTTAAAGGTCATCGACGTGAAGTGGCCCGACGCCCTTCAACACAACGATGATGGCTCCGCCACCCTCAAGGCTAATCTGATTCTCGCCCCCGAGTTCACTCTCCCCGAATACAAGGGACTGACAGTCGAGGTGCCCAAGCAAGAGGTCACTCCCGAGTTAGTGGAAGCCGAGCTCAATACTCTTCGCGAACGTCACTCGGACTTTAGCGACATCGAAGACCGCGCGGTGGAAGACGACGACATTGTGGTCATCGACTACACGGGCTCTTGTGAGGGTAAGGACATTGCGGAAATCGCGGACTCTCCCGTTCCCCAACTTGAGAAAGGCGAGGACTTCTGGCTCAAAGTTGATGAGGAGTCGTTCCTTCCCGGTTTCGCAACTCAGTTGACTGGGATGAAAATCGGCGAAAGCAAGGAAGTGACTGTTCCCACCCAAGAGGACTTCCCCCTTGAACCGCTTCGCGAAAAGGACCTGACCTTTCAAGTGACGGTGAAAGGAATTAAGGAGCAGAAACTGCCCGAAGACGACGCCCTCGTGGAGGCTCTCATGCCGGGCGGTTCCATGGATGATATCAAGGAGACCATCGAGTCCCAGATGCGCTTCCAAATCAATCGTCAGCTGGAAGAGTTCAAGGAAAGCAAGCTTCTCGAGCAGATCGCGACTGCGGTCGACTTCGATCTGCCCGAAGAGTATGTCACCTCAGAAACCCAAGGACAGGCCGACCGGCTGGTGGAAGACGCGGTCAAACAAGGGATGAGCGAGGAGCAGTTGCAAGCGGAGCAGGAGAAAATCTTTGCCACTGCTGGCGAGCGGGCTCGCAACAACCTGAAAGTGCAGTTCCTTCTCGGAGAAATCGCCCAGGAGGAAAAGCTCAAGGTTCCCGACCCCGAACTGTTGCAGGCAATCACCAGCATGGCCAAGCGCGAAGGGAAGCCTCTGAAAGCATTCATGAAACAGTTGCAGCGCGAACGCCGCATCGATTCCCTCCGGAACCAAATGCTGATCGGCAAGACCGTTGACTTCTTGCTGGAGAGCGCGAACTTCGTGGAAGTTGAACCTACCGAAAATGACGACGAATCAAATTCCAATGACTAATTCCGTTTCCGCTGGCGGCCCCAGCAATAATTACTACGTCCCCACTGTCATCGAGCAAGATGGCCGCGGCGAGCGAGCCTTTGACATCTACTCGCGCCTGCTAAAGGACCGCATCATCTTTATCGGCACCGGCATCGACGATTTCGTCGCTAACTCCGTGATTGCCCAGCTGCTCTTTTTGCAGATGCAGGATCCCAAGAAGGACATCCACATCTACATCAACTCACCGGGTGGCTCGGTCACTGCTGGTCTCGCCATCTACGACACCATGCAGTTCATCACTTGTGACGTGAACACCTATTGCATCGGAATCGCGGCCTCCATGGGGGCGGTGCTTTTGACGGCAGGAACTCATGGCAAGCGCTTCTGTTTGCCCAATTCGCACGTCATGATTCACCAAGTCTCCGGCGGTGCCCAGGGCACGGCTGCTGATGTGGAGCGGACGATTGGCTTCATGTTCAATCTGAAAAAGCGCTTGAACAAGATTCTCTCAGAGCACACCGGGAAATCGGAAGAAGAAGTCGAGCGCGATGCCGACCGCGACAATTACATGTCGGGTGAGGAATCAGCTGCCTACGGTCTGGTCGATAAAGTCCTAGAGAACAAATCCCAACACCCAATCATCGCGCCTGCGGAGTAAGGGGCCACCCAGTCTCTATTTTTTGAAAGTCCGAGTGTGAGCACTCGGGCTTTTTTGTGTTCCAGAGCAAGGCGTTGTCAGTTGCTGCCACTTGTTTTTTGAGTGCTGAGGAAAGGGAAGAAGAAAGGGATCAGGTTGCTTACTAGAGACGAAGTAGGCGGGTCTACCTTTCTCTTTCCGCACCTCCAGGTGGCGGCTTGGAAAGACCGCGCTTCCTTGGAGGTTTAGGGTGAAGGAGGCTTAGTACTTTTTCTTGCGATAAGGCTTCTTGCCGCCCTTGCCGCCGTCGATTCCACCTGGCGAACCGGGGTTTTTATCCAAATCAAGACGGAATGGTTTTCCGCGAAGTTGAGCATCCTTCGCCACAGCCAAAGCGTCATCCACGACATCGGAACGCACTTCAATGAGGCTATGCTTCGGGAACATGTGGATACGTCCCACCGCTCCACGTGGCAGATTGGCTTCGTTGTATAATAGCCCTGCAATATCTTTGGGTTGCAGATGGACAGCTTTGCCCATGTTCAAGAAGAGACGAGTCATGCCCTGCTCGGTTTCGCCTTTGTCATCGCGACTGCGACGAGGGCCCCGCTCATTGCGTTCGCGGCGGTCTCCGCCCATCTCGCCACCCCGATCCCGAGGTTCGCGGCTCTGGCGACCAGGACGGTCTTCCGCAATCTCCTCCCCTTCCCGTCCAGAACTATTGGAGAGCATATTGAAAAGGACAGAAGCGATGTCGGTCCCGGTGTGACCTTGGTCCAACAAGCGATCGATTTGCTCCGAGTAATCCTTCCACTCACCGGCTTCCAACTTCTCGCGCACATTCTCAAAGAGCTGGTCAGCTAACTTGCCACCCACTTCTTCCAAGGAAGGGATGCGACCTCGAGGAATGCGTTGCTTGGTGTAGCGTTCGACGTTTTGTAGCCGATAAATATCGCGGCCATACACAAAAGTGACTGCCCGCCCCTTGCGCCCTGCCCGGCCTGTCCGACCAATACGGTGTACATAATCCTCTGGATCCTGAGGCAGATCGTAGTTCGCGACTAAGTCGATTTCATCAATATCAATGCCCCGTGCCGCAACATCGGTCGCGACCAAAATCTCAACCGTGCCTTTTCGGAAGCGGGCCAAGGTCCGCTCGCGCTGGTCTTGGGAGATATCACCATGGAGCTTGTCAGCTGAGTAACCTCGAGCGTTCAGAGTTTCGCACACCTCATCCACTACTCGCCTCGTGTTACAGAAGACGATGGCAAGTCGAGGTTCGTCCATATCGAGAATACGAGAGAGCACTTCCACTCGAGAGCGATTGCGCACTTCATAGGAGACTTGCTCGATGGCTTCCACGGTCAGGGTCTTGCGCTCAATTTCGATAGTCCGGGGGTCATTGCCGAACTTCCGGATGAGACCGCCCACCCCCTTGTTCATCGTAGCGGAGAAAAAGAGAGTCTGGTGCTCATCGGGCATTTCCGAGAGCAACTCCTCCATTTCCTCACGGAAACCCATGTCCAGCATCCGGTCAGCCTCATCTAGAACGACTGTGCGAATATTCTTGGGGTCGAAGGTGCCACGGCGAAGGTGGTCCTGCAGGCGACCAGGAGTCCCCACAATGAGGTGCACTCCCTTGCGCAGCTGACGCAACTGGCGGTCGATGGGCGCTCCTCCGTAGACAGGAATGGCCCGAAATCCTTGCAAGTGTTTGGCGAGGGTATGGATTTCCTCACAAACCTGATTCGCCAGTTCCCGAGTGGGGCAAACAATCAAAGCCTGAGGCGAGGCATCAGCGAGGTCCAGATTAGCAAGCACAGGCAGCCCGAAAGCGGCTGTCTTCCCGGAACCTGTCTGGGAAAGTCCCACTAAATCCTCCCCTGTCATGGCGGCAGGAATGGCCGCTGCCTGAATTGCGGACGGGTTCTCAAAACCCAAATCCAACACCGCTTGCAGGAGATTCTCCGGCAAGCCCAGTTCTTCAAAAGTCATTTCACTCATGGATACAAGCCCCACGATGACTTGAAGTTACAAGATTTCCTGCCATTGGAAAAAGGCAGGTCAAGCCGCTGCGGGGACCCGCCGCGTAACAGGGACCATTCGGAATTGAAATAGAAATCGAGAATATTAAGAGATACTGTTACAAATTTGTCACCGAATTTGCTTTTAAAGTTGGTCTGAAGACTGCTGACTTTGGAGTGAACCCAAACCGAATCAGTTCAATGAAATTACAAACTCTAGCCGTTCTATCCTGCTTGGCACTAACTTCCGCAAGCAATGGAGCTCTCATTATCACAGCTGTCTACGACGGCCCTCTTTCCGGTGGAACGCCAAAAGGCATTGAACTCTACGCAACTACTGCCATCGCCGACCTGAGCATTTACGGAGTTGGTGCCGCAAACAATGGTGGCGGAAGTGATGGCCAAGAATTTACTTTTCCAGCCGTCACCGTAGGCGCAGGTGAGTTTTTATACGTCGCCTCCGAGAGTGCTGGTTTTACCAACTTCTTTGGATTTGCGCCTGATTACACCACAATTTCCATGGGAATTAATGGGGACGATGCCATCGAGTTGTTCCAAGGTGGCTTAGTTATTGACACTTTCGGCGACATCAATACCGACGGAAGCGGCGAAGCGTGGGACTACTTAGATGGCTGGGCCTACCGCGTGTCAGACTCTACTGTCGGAGCCTTTGACCTCGGAGAGTGGACCTTCTCAGGAATCAATGCACTCGATGGAGAAACAGCTAACGATGGAGCGACCAATCCCGTTCCAATCGGCACCTTTACCGCGGTCCCAGAACCTTCCTCTGTTATCCTTGGCGGCGTGGGTCTTCTTGCCCTTCTGCGTCGTCGTCGCTAAGAACGCTTGTTAACAAATTTTTTGAAAAAGCAGTCTCTGGCGGAGGCTGCTTTTTTATGTCTACCTGTCACTACTTTTCTGAAAAGTTATTCCATGACCCCATTCATTTTTGCCCTGCTGGCGAGCGGCAACTTGCTCGCCTCGCAACCGAACATTTTGATGATTCTCGCCGACGATATGGGCTACGGCGATTTAGGCTGCACGGGGTCCACTACCATCAAAACTCCTCATATCGACGGGCTGGCAAAACGAGGCGTCCGCTGTCTCCAAGGTTATGTGCCTTCGTCGGTTTGTTCGCCTTCGCGCGCAGGCATCCTGACGGGGCGCGATCCGCGTCGTTTTGGTTATGAGGGGAATCTCAACCAAGGAGGTGATTCCTACGCCACTCGGCATAACCTCCAGGGACTTCCTGTCTCCGAGCACACTCTCGCGGACCACCTCCGAGCTGCTGGTTACGCGACCGCCCTGATTGGAAAATGGCACCAAGGAATGCGGCCGCCCTTTCACCCCAATGTGCGGGGATTCGATCACTTTTGGGGCATGCTTGGCGGGAGTCACGACTACTTCCCTACTCTTGAGAAGAACCAGCTGGAAGAAAACGGCGAACCAGTGAGCGAGCTTTCTTCCTCTTACATCACCGACATCTTTACCGACGAGGCCATCCAGTGGGTTGAGCATCAGAAAGACGCGCAACCGTGGTTCCTTTTTGCATCCTACAACGCGCCGCACACTCCGATGCAGGCCACCGAGGAGGACTTGGCTCTCTATTCTCACATCAAGGACGAAACCCGACGAACATACGCCGCCATGATGCATGCTCTCGACCGTGGTGTGGGACGGTTGGTCGAGCATCTCGATAAGACTAAGCAATTGGACAACACCCTCATCGTCTTTTTCTCTGACAACGGCGGAGCAACCAACAATGGCTCCTGGAATGGCCCTCTCGCTGGTCGCAAGGGTTCCATGCGCGAGGGTGGGATTCGGGTTCCGTTTCTCTTCAGTTGGCCCGCCCAACTTCCGCAAGGCCTGACCTACTCAGAGCCCATCTCGGCCCTCGACCTTCTGCCCACCTTTCTCGCGGCAGCCGATGCCCAGCCATTGCCTTTGAAAAAAGCTCCTCCCTATGAGGATAAAGGGAATCGCCGCAAAGCGAACAATCGCTACGGGAGCTATGATGGCAAGAACCTCCTTCCTCACTTTCTCGCCAACAGCTCCGAACCTGAACCCCGTCTTCTCTTCTGGCGTCTACAAGGACAGACTGCGGTTCTTGCGGGAGAACGAAAGCTCGTCAAGCTTTCCCATCGCCCTGCCCAGCTCTTTGCACCCGCCTCCGACCTAGGAGAGAAGGACGACTTGGCGACCAAGGAACCTGAGCGACTCGATGAGCTCTTTGGTCTCCTTGGCGAATGGGAAGCTTCGCTCGCAACCGTTCCTCTCTGGGGTTCTTCACCCCGATGGGCTGCGGAGTCTTCGCAGATTTACGACACCCCACCCATCGAGGAACCGAAATAGGTCACCAGCAACGGTTCCGTTCGCGCAGGCGGAGAAATGCGCTATCTTAGAACGTGAATCATTTTTTCCAACAAGCCTACCTCGGCTCTCTGGTCGCTGACGCCCTCGCGATGCCCGGTCATTGGTATTACGACCGCGAAGCACTTCGACGCGATTACGGCACGCTCGACCACTTCCAAAAGCCGCGCAATCCGCATCCCGATAGCATTCTTTGGCGCTCGAGTTACTCCCCTCTCAATGCCCAAGGTGAGATTCTCCACGAGCAAGCCAAGTTCTGGGGGCAGCGTGAGGTGCATTATCACCAATTTTTAGAATCCGGTGAAAACACATTGAATCTGCAACTTGCCATTCTTCTCAATCAGCTCACCGAGGCAACCGGACGATATGATGCGGGGCTCTGGATTGATTTCTACACCCAATTCATGCTGACTCCGGGCAATCACAATGACACCTATTTGGAAGAGTATCATCGGGGGTTTTTCACCAATTTCGCGAAGGGGAAAGACAAGCGAAAGTGCGGGACTAAGGACGAACACATTGGAGGTCTCGCACAAGTGCCTGCTCTCCTTGCCTCCCTCCCCGCCGATGCGGACTGGCGAACAACCGTGAAGGAGCATGTCGCCCTTACTCATCGTCACTCCAACGTCTTGCGCGCTGCGGATTGCCTAGCGCGGCTCTTGCATGCGATGGAAAACGGCGTCCCTCTGCGAGAAGCGATCGCGAAGGCCGCTGGAGACTGGTTCTCCACCCGTAAGGCCCAGAAATGGTCGCTACGGCCCAACGAGGCGATCATTGGTAAGGTCTTGAGCCCGGCGTGCTACATTGATCAGGCTTTTCCTGCCGCTCTCTACCTAGCGTGGAAGTATCATGACGACTTCGAAGCGGGCATCATTGCCAATGCTCAAGTCGGGGGCGACAATTGCCATCGCGGCGTGGTGGTGGGCGCGCTACTAGGTGCAAACAATGCCATTGACCCAAAATGGACGAAGGGACTTCAAAGCCTTTCCAAAAGTGCGGACCGAATCTCGCTCAGTCGTTCAGGCGGATAGGGCTTTTTGGCATCACTGCTCCACACCACTCCCGGCCACGCTGGATCGGAAGGTGAGCGACCCACAATGTGGATGTGCATCTGGCGCACTTGGTTTCCGATGCAGGCGACGTTGAGTTTTTCGGGCTTAAAGTAGTCTGCCACGAATTGCGAAAGCTTCCGGACCAGGGCCATTACTTCCGTAAATCTTTCCGGTGACAGCTGGTGTAAGTCTTCTTCTCCGTTCTCCACTTCTGGCACGACCAACAGCCAAGGAAAGTGGCCATTGTCTTTTAGGAGAACATGACAACCATCTTTGACGAGAACTTCGACCGAACTCTTAAGCAAGCGGGGATGAACTTGAAACGACATCGTGACTCTTCTTACTCCCCGTGTTGCACCCGTCGACGAATCAGGTCGAGAGCTACTTGGCTGACCTGTTCCTTGAAGGACTTACGCCCTCTGGGATGACGTTTTTGGAAGACGGCCACCTCTTTCCCTTTCTCGGCCAAACCAAGGAAGACGGTCCCCACTGGCTTTTCCTCGCTGCCACCGCCGGGACCAGCAATTCCGGTGACCGAAATCGCTAAGTCTGCACCGCTGGCAGCCAGTGCACCCGCTGCCATCTCGCGGCAGGTTTCTTCGCTCACCGCTCCGTATTGAGCCAAAGTCTCCTCGCTCACTGCCAGCATCTCGACCTTGGCGCGATTGGCGTAGGTTACGTAGCCATGGGTCAGGACCGCACTAGCTCCCGGGACATTAGTGAGCCGATTGGCGATGAGTCCCCCGGTGCAACTCTCGGCGGTGGCCAGCGTGAGTCCTCGTTCGGTCAACTCGCGGATGACCACTGTTTCTAAATCAGAGCCATCATCACTGACATAATTTTTCCCAAAAGGATCGCGCACTAACTCCCGCGCCGCCTCGATGGCTTGCGGGCCTCCAATGAGTCGTAGGTCGAGTTCACCCAAACGTGCGCAGTAGCCGAACTCGAGCCCCTCGATTGCTTGCAGGGCTTCGTCCACGCCTTCCGCGAAAGAGCTTTCGCCAATGCCAACAAATTTTAGCTCAATTGCCTCTCCGGCATTCTCGATTCCTGCCAGAGCCTTCAGGCGCGGAGCGACCTCACTCTCGAACATTGGGTGGAGCTCGCGGGGAGGTCCGGGAAGGAGAAAAATGGCGCAGGCCGACACTTTGCCCAAGCGAGGAGGGACGTAGGAACCCGGGGCGGTTCCGTTGGGATTAGGAAGCACGTCGGCACCCACTGGCACGAGAGCCTGCTTGAGATTAGCCTCTGGAAAATGGTCGTAACCGCGTGCTTCGAAGAACTCCCTCATTGTTCGGGCGGCGTGCTCATCTTGAATCAGTTCCACGTCCAAAACCTCCGCGACTGCCTCTCGGGTAACGTCGTCACTAGTTGGCCCTAGCCCACCGGTGACGATGAGGGCATCGCAACGAAGGAGGGACTCGCGGATAGCCTCGTGAATCGCTTGCCCGTCGGGAACGGTTGTCTGACGCTGCACCCGGAGCCCCATCTTTAAGAGCTGCTGCCCTATCCAATGGCCATGGGTGTTGAGAGTCGATCCGAGAAGAAGCTCGGTTCCAGTATTGAGGATTTCGATGCGCACGAGGTGAGCTTCGTCTCTTTCCCTGAATCCTCAAACCCGGATTTGAACTAAATGATTGGGGAGGGGTTTGCTAGGGATATCATTGAGGGCAAATTTTCGGCGTCGTGGAGCATCAGTTCCGGTGAGAAGTTCCGCTGAGAAGTTCCACTGAGAAACCGCGGTGAGAAGAATGGCTGAGTTGTTCTGGGGAGAATTGGTTGAGGGGTTGATGGTGCTTTTAGGTGGGGTGAGGCGAGGTGGTTGGTGGGGATTTGAACCACAGATTTTCTTGGATTTTCACAGATTTTTTTGATGGGAGAGAATCGTAAAATTCGAAGAAGAAGCTTTGATTAAGGATAATGGCTGGGCGATCAAGTGAGGGACTCTGTTACTCTAGGAAGC
>CAZGXV010000060.1:0-6644 GCA_964529725.1 uncultured Roseibacillus sp. | reverse complement strand
ACATAGGATAGATTGGATTTTTTGATGGGAGAACCAGAGCCGTAAACTTGTGAAGGAAATGGCACTTTAGAACTCGGCTCCGAACCACCAATTGGAATGCTCAAATCCTATTTCACCAATCCATCCTGAACCCTTGGTTCTTGCGTATTGTGTCTTGTGTCCGGAATCTTAAACCCCTTCTTATCGCAGGATTTTTTCCCTGAGACTGGCAGACGGGAGTTCGCAATTTTCATTTGTTCCAAACCACTTGCGGCGATTGCGGGCGATGAAGTCATAGCCTTTATTTCGGAAAAATCTCGGGACCGCCGAACCGAGGTGGCCCAAAGCTCGCCAAATGCTTCCGAGATTTTTTAAGAGCAAAAGAGCGCCGTCACTTTTCTCGGCAACGATCTCTTGGTCGCGGTCCCAGAAGACAAAGGTTTCCGCTTCTGCTCCAGCGGTTGGGAGACTGAGCTGTTGGCGAAACTGGTTCGCAAAGTCACTTTCCAAAGCCGCAAACCAAATTTCTCCTCCTTTGTCCCTGCGGTGGGTCCATTGCACGACCGCAGAGCAGAGAGCGCAGCCGCCATCGAAAAACACCACTTTGCGAGCTTTTTCCATCTCGGGAACGGTAGCAGAATTGCCCCGAATGACGAATCATACGTCCTTGACAAAATCCTTTTCGACAAACCTACTCCACTCCGGCAGTAAGAAGGAAACGCAACTTTCTCATGACTAGCTCGACCACCCGCCGCCAAGTTCTCAAGACCACGACCGCTGTCGGGACTTTGACCACCCTTGGCATGCCCCACATCGCCAATGCACAGGCAGGCAATAACGACACCATCAAGGTGGGCGTCATTGGATGTGGAGGTCGCGGCACCGGCGCAGTCAGTCAGGCACTCTCCGCAGATAGAAACGTTAAGCTTTGGGCTGTGGGCGATGCCTTCGAGGCTCCTCTCAAGCGCAGTCTGGCCAGTCTTTCGAAATTTAACAAACGGGCCCAAGTCCCAGCCGAAAGACAGTTTGTGGGTATTGACTGTTATCAGGAAGTCATTGCGTCTGGCATTGATGTCGTGATTCTGACTGCGGCACCCGGCTTTCGTCCGCGCCATCTACAAGCTGCGGTGGAGGCCGGATTGCACCTATTTGTCGAAAAACCGATGGCGGTGGATGCGGCTGGTTTGCGCTCGGTTCTCGACTCCGTGCAGAAGGCGAAAGCGAAGGGGTTATCGATACAGCATGGCTTTTGCTGGCGCTTCCACCCTGCCGTCAGAGAGGCCTATCACAAGATTACTTCCGGAGAATTCGGTCGCGTGAATGCGGTCTACGGAACCTACCTCTCAAATCCCGTGCGACCACTCGCCAACAACGCCGTCAAGCCCGAGGGCATGGGCGAAGTGGAGTGGCAAGTGGCAAACTGGATCAACTTTGACTGGCTTTCTGGAGGGCCGCTTTTGGAGCAAGCCATCCACACCACCGACAAGGTTGCTTGGGCGATGAATGATGCTCAACCCCTCGCCGCTGTCGGCACCGGGGGCAAAGTAGCGCGCACCGATCCCGGTAACGTCTACGACCATTACAACGTCACTTACGAATACGCCGACAACGTCTTTTGTCACGTGGGACAGCGACAAATTCAGGGGGTGCACACCGAGGTCATTGACCGGGTGACCTGCGAGGAGGCCACTGTTGTAGGTCCCGGTCGTTGCTTTGCAAAAGACCATCGCGGAAAAATCATTTGGCGTTCCCGGCCCAAGAAGGACGAAGTGCAGGACATGTATCAGGTGGAACACAACGAACTGTTTGCCGCCTTGCGTGCGGGTCAGCAGGTCCATGGGGGCGAGCACATGGTCCGGTCCACCGCGCACGCCCTTTTGGGAGCTTATGCGGCGCAAACCGGAAAGCGAGTTACGTGGGACCACCTGTGGAAGGCCGAACTCGACCTCGCTCCCGACCACCTCAAGTTCGAGGACGACTTCCAACCCGGAGCCTTGCCCATTCCCGGTCAATTCAAACTTGTCTAGCTCCATGCTGCACCATTGTCTGGCCGCTCTTCTGCTCCCTGCTGTCGCTACCGCTTCGCCGTTGACGATACTTCCTGCTAAGCTCGACCCGCTGCCCTCACCAGAACAACTCGAGCTGACCCAGAAGCTTCATGCTCTCATCGTCAAGAAGGCAAAGGATGAAAAACATCAGGCCTATCAGGTCAAAATTCCGAAAGCTGAAAACCTGCCGCTCAAGCTGGTCGCCGTTCCGGGAGGCTCCTTCAAGATGGGTGACCCTTCCGACACCCAACGAGAAGTTGTTCTGTCCCCTTTCTGGATGTCAGCCACTGAAATCACTTGGGGTCATTACGATCCTTTCTGGCAGAACGACCCTGACTTCGACCAGCCTCGAAACAAAGATGGCAGCCGCGACCTCGATAACGACCGCTATACTTCCGAGACCCCTGACCTGAAAAATACGGCCCTCGTCGATGCCGTCTCCCAACCCACAGTCCAGTATCATGACCTGTTCATGAACGGAAGTTTTGCGCATAGCAAAGAGCACCCGGCGATGGACATGACCAACCATGCTGCGGCCAAATTCTGCCAATGGCTTTCTGCTCAGACAGGTCACTTTTACCGCCTCCCCACCGAAGCAGAATGGGAATATGCCTGCCGAGCTGGTGCAGCGACTAGTTATTCCTTCGGGGATGACTCGTCACCGCTTTCCGACTACGCTTGGTTTCTGAGCAACAGCGATTTCACTTATCAAAAGGTCGCCCAAAAGAAGCCCAACGCTTGGGGCCTCTACGACATGCACGGCAATGTTGCTGAATGGACCATCGATTCCTACAAAACTGAACACCTGAAAAATATCGAAGACGGCGTGAAAAACCCTTGGCGTTTTCCCACCCAACGCTATCCGCGCGTGATTCGTGGTGGCTCTTGGGACGATGAACTCGAGGCTCTTACCTGCTTTGCCCGCCACGCTTCTCATAAAGACCTGAAGCTTCAAGACCCTCAGTTACCAAATTCCATCTGGTATCACACCAACGCCCAGCACATCGGCTTCCGAGTAGTACGTCCGGTCGAAATCCCGTCGGTGGAAGAAATGCACCTTTTTTGGAATTCCGATTTTCTCTCGCAAGAGAGAAGCGACGAAGATATCTAACAAGGCCCAACTGAGGGAAGGACTTCGGATTTCGAAAGAGAATTGGAGGAAGAGCAAAAGCAAGGCAAGTCCTTCCCTTGGAGGGCTCTCGTGTTTTTCGAATTTCTCCAATTCATCTGACTGCCGCGGCACAAAAAAGACGGCCCACTGCGGACCGCCTTTTGAAAAGAATCTTGAAGGGAATCGACTAGGCCTTACCAGCGGCAAAGTTCTCTGCCACCACGTCCCAGTTGACCACGTTCCAGAAAGCGGCAATGTAATCTGGACGACGGTTTTGGTAGTTCAAGTAATAGGCATGCTCCCAGACATCGAGACCCAAAAGTGGAGTGCAGCCGCAGCATCCTGCCGCCTCACCCATGAGAGGACTGTCCTGGTTAGGAGTCGAGTTGACGCAGAGTTTGCCATCGGATTTCATACCCAACCACGCCCAGCCGGAGCCAAAACGAGTGGCACCTGCAGCAGCGAACTTCTCCTTCATCGCATCGAGAGAGCCAAAGGCCTCGTCGATAGCGGCCGCCAACTCACCGCTGGGTGCATTCGACCCTCCGGGAGCGATAACTTTCCAAAATAGACTGTGGTTAGCGTGACCGCCGCCGTTGTTGCGCACGGCTCCACGAATGTCCTCAGGCACGTCGTCGAGGTTAGAAATCAAGTCTTCCACACTTTTAGCCTCTAAATCGGCTTTGCCTGCAATGGCGTCGTTCACTTTGGAGATATAAGCAGCGTGATGCTTGCTGTGGTGGATTTCCATTGTCCGCGCATCGATATGCGGTTCAAGGGCGTCGTATGCGTATCCCAATTCTGGTAATTCGTAGGCCATGATCTGTTTTCTGTGTCAGTTTCGTTTTGCCAGCCTCCCCGCCTTATGCGAGAAAGCTCTGCCGCAAAGCAAAGCACGCCTTTCGCCAAGCGCAAGTGACAAACACTATGGCCTCCCTTTCTTTCCAACTCCCCTTCCTCGCCCAGCTCACCCAAGAGCAACTTAATGCCCTGTACTTCCAAATTGGTTTCGGCCTTTTTGGGTTCGTGGCTGGTCTTTTCATGATGTGGCTCGGTATGCGCGCCAAGCTGATGAGCCAAAAGGTTCGCCATGAGGAAAAGGCTCGCTCTGCCGAAAAATCCATCGCCGCGCTCGAAGCGGGGTCCGCGAACTTGGAGTCGGACCTCGAAGAGCTTCGCAACACCGAGTCCATTCTCCTCAAACGGCAAGGTGAACTCGAGGCCAACCTCTCTGGACACAAGCGTCGCCATGCCGAGCAGCAACAGCTCCTCAACGATATGGAAGCCCGGTTTGCCAACACCTTCCGCGCGCTCTCTAACGATGCTCTGCAAAATAGCCAACAGCAGTTCGTGACCCTTGCTCAACAGGCCTTGCGCGCGACTCAGGAAGAAGCGCAGGGAGTCTTCGACAAACGCCACATCGCCGTCGAGCAACTGATCACTCCGGTGGCCCAATCTTTGGAGAAAGTGCAGTCTCGAGTGGGTGAAATCGAGCAAGCACGCGAGAATGCCTACACGTCCCTCCTCGAACAAGTGCGGCACTTGGCCGAATCTCAGGCCTCCCTGAACAAGGAGACCCATCGTCTCGTGAAGGCACTGCGCCAGCCTTCCGGTCGCGGCCAATGGGGAGAAATGCAGCTCAAGCGTTGCGTCGAAATGGCAGGGATGCAGGAGCACTGCGAATTTCTAAATACCGCCGTGGCCGAGAGTAACAAGGAGGCCGAGCTGACCAGTACTCAGCTTCGTCCCGACCTGCTTGTTAAATTGCCCGGCCACCAACAGGTCGTAGTCGATGCCAAGGCGCCTATGGGAGCTTACCTGGATGCTCTCGAAGCGGAGGACGACCAAGAGCGCGACACCCTTCTCATTCGTCATGCTCAACAAATCAGCGAGCACATCCAGAAGCTAGCTTCACCCGATTACCTAGGCCAATTCGATACCGCGCCCGAGTTCACGGTTCTCTTTCTTCCTTCCGAATCCTTCTTCTCGGCCGCTCTCAACCACGATCCTTCCCTGATTGAAAAGGGAGTGGACCAAGGAGTGATTCTGGCCACCCCCACCACCCTTATTGCCCTCCTTCGCGCCATCTCCTACGGCTGGCGTCAAGAAGCGCTGGCCGAGAATGCGCGCCAGATTTCTATCTTGGGTGGCGATCTCTATCAGCGTCTCACCACCCTTACCGAGCATTTCTCCCAGATGGGTCACTCGCTCGACAACACCGTCAAGGTCTACAATCAGGCGATGTCCTCGCTCGAGACCAAGGTCCTTCCCGGGGCTCGCAAGTTCGAGGAATTGGGAGCGATCAACGCCGATCAACCCATCGCCGAGCTTCCCCGCATCGAAGTGCAGGCCCGCAATCTCACGATCGGAGCTGATGAGGACTTCTCACCCGCTTTGGAAAATCTCGCCACCGGACCTGACGATGAAAAACAGTTTGAAGGCTTCGTCGTCGACGATGACGGCGGGCAAGGACCAGAAGCGGAAGCCAAGGACAACAAAGCCAATGCTGCGGCCGACGACCTCCGGGCGGCCTTGGAGGGTTCCAAGTAGGCGGTGAACGAGCGACTCACTGTTGCAGACGCGACTGCTATTATTCGAAGTGATATTGCCGTCCCTTCACTTCCACATTAGGCGGCACCTTCTTCTCTTCGAACCACTGGTAACCTTCTTGGAGATTTTTCCAAAAAGGTTCCCACCGCATCCCTTTTGCACGCGCCATGCGCGCAGGCGTCATGCGGAATGGAAAGCAGTGCACGCGGAAGTAAGGCTGCCCATTGCTGAGCGCGGCATTACAGAGGGTGTATATTTCTTCGATTTTGCTATCGGTCATCGCAAAGCAGCCAATCGATTGCCGATCCCCATGAACCATGATGAAGGAGCCTGTTCGTCCTTGTGCTTGGTCGTAGGCATTGGGAAAACCGATATTGAATGCGAGGTGGTAGAGGCTCTTCGGGTTCATCATCGAAGGCGGAACAAAATAGAATCCCTCCGGTGCCTGCCGATCTCCTTCCGCTAGCTTGGGGCCTAAATGTCCCGACATGGCGGCAATGGGATAGCTTCGGAAAAGCTGAAACCGAACACCTTTCTGGACCCACAGCTCAAGTTCTCGCTCTTCCTTAAAGATGCGGATAAAAACCGGAGAACCCAATGCCAATCCTTTTGCTGACAAGTCACGCTTCAAGCGAGGTGTCACCCTCTTGGCAACCTCGGCCGCACGATCTTGATTCTGGCTACTGCTCACTTCTCCCATCGTGAACAACCAAGCGAGGGAGCCAAGCAGAACAGTGCCTTCAATTGAGTGCCACATACGCCATCAAGTTTAGGCATTTTTACCAATTGCTGCAACTGGCGAAAATCCCCATGTGGCAGGGCGACCAAGCTAGGGATCAAGTTTCTCTCTTTAGCTCATTCTTGGACCAAGATGGATAGGATAGATTGGATTTTTTGATGGAAAAACATGAGCCGCGAGCTTTTGAAGGGAATGGCACTTCAAAACTCGGTTCAGA
>CAZGXV010000059.1:0-21346 GCA_964529725.1 uncultured Roseibacillus sp. | reverse complement strand
GTTGGGGTCTGGCTGTTTCAGGAGGGTCGAGAAATCAGGGGTCTACACCAAAGTTTGGGGACGAGGCATTTTTTTAAGGTGTAGGCTCGTCGGAGCGCGGAGCACCAGCTCCGCCAATCCTACCATGGACTTTCCTTGGAGCAATTGGTTGGTTGGGGCGATGAGCTTGAACGTTGAGTGGGTGCTTGGTCAGTTTCCACAAGGGGCCGGAGCTGGTGCTCCGCGCTCCCGGAATCGTAGCCCACTGGGAGCGCTGGTCTGTGAGCGGCCCTTGTAGGCAATCATGTATCGGATGCGCCGCTCTAATCAGCCCGGGTGAGACTGCTGACCATTGTACCCTCCTTATCCTTGATTGGAAGCTAGGCATACTGACGGAGGTCGGTTGCAGACCAGCGCTCCCTGTGAACGAAAAAGCCCCGCTGGCTTTCACCAACGGGGCTTGAGAATTTTTAGCTACTCGGGAGCGTTAGCTCACTTCGCCACGGGCCATTCCTTTTTCCTCGAGGGCTGCCTGCGCAGCAGCGAGGCGGGCAACGGGGATACGGAAGGGTGAACAAGACACGTAGTTCAAACCAGCGCGGTGGAAGAACTTCACCGAATCTGGGTCGCCTCCGTGCTCACCACAGATACCCAACTTAAGTTTGGGCTTAGCGGAACGACCACCTTTGACACCCATCTCGACCAACTTGCCCACACCACCTTGATCGAGGCTGGCGAAGGGGTTGTTGCTGAGAACTTCCGCGTCCTGGTAATCAGGAAGGAAGCTCGAGGAGTCATCACGAGAAAGACCAAGGCCTGTCTGGGTGAGGTCGTTGGTTCCGAAGGAGAAGAACTCGGCGTGCTGTGCCACTTCGTCAGCGGTAATGGCAGCGCGAGGAATCTCAATCATGGTTCCGACGGTGTACTTCAGCTGGCTCTTCTTGAGACCCAACTTCTTGCGAACCTCTTCTGCAGTGGTGTCGATGACCTGCTTCTGCAGCTCGAGCTCACGTGCGTAGGAGACAAGAGGAACCATAATCTCGGGGAGAACTTTGGTGCCTTTGGCCTGAACTTCGGCAGCGGCTTCGAGGATGGCCTCGACCTGTGTGGCGGTAATGGCAGGATAGCTGATCCCGAGACGGCAACCACGGTGACCAAGCATGGGGTTCTCTTCGTGAAGAGAGTGAATGCGCTTGGACATTGCTGGCACGCTCATGCCAATCTTCTTGGAAAGGTCTTTCATCTGAGCGCCATCCATGGTGCCGATGAACTCGTGCAATGGTGGATCCAGAAGACGGATCGTCGCAGGGCGTCCTGCGAGTGCCTTGAAGATGCCGATGAAGTCTTTCTTCATGAAGACCTTGATCTTCTTGAGAGCCTTTGCGCGGCCCGCATCATCGTCAGCAAGAATCATCTCACGAACAGAGTCGATGCGGTTGCCTTCGAAGAACATGTGCTCGGCGCGGGTCAATCCGATGCCTTCGGCACCGAACTTGATGGCCTGCTCCACCTGCTCGGGAGTATCCGAGTTGGTGCGCACGCCCAACTTGCGCAAGCTGTCAGTCCACTTCATCAGTTCCATGAACTTTTTGTAAGTGTCGGACTTCTTGGCAGCGGCCTTGTTCTCAATGAGACCCTGGATAACCTGAGAAGGAGAAGCCTTGATGCTGCCCTTGTAAACGTTTCCAACGAAACCATTGAGAGAGAGCTCGTCGCCTTCCTTCAGAGTAACACCATTACCAGAGAGAGTCTTCTTCTTGTAATCGATGGTCATGCCGTGAGCACCACAAACGCAAACCTTACCCATCTGACGGGCAACGAGCGCAGCGTGTGAAGAGGCACCACCTTCGGTAGTGAGAATCCCCTCAGCGGCAATCATTCCGCGCAAGTCCTCGGGAGAGGTCGCTTGGCGAACGAGAATCACAGACTCACCCTTGGCGGCTGCAGCGACCGACTCTTCAGCAGTGAAGTAAATTTTACCAGCAGCGGCACCTGGACCAGCAGGGAGACCTGAGCCCATTTTCTTGGCAGCCTTCTCGTCTTTGGAATCGAAGATAGGAGCGAGGAGGTGGCTGAGGTCATCAGCAGGAATGCGAAGAATGGCCTCTTCCTTCTTGATGAGCTTCTCCTTCACCATGTCGAGCGCGATGTTCACCGCGGCGAAACCAGTGCGCTTACCGTTACGGGTCTGCAACATCCAAAGCTTACCTTGCTCGATGGTGAACTCAACGTCCTGCACATCGCGGAAGTGCTTCTCCAGCTTCTTACGAATGACCTGAAGCTCTTTATAAGACTTGGGAAGGTCCTTCGCCATTTTCGCAATGGGCTTAGGAGTACGAACACCGGCAACAACGTCCTCACCCTGGGCATCGATGAGATACTCGCCGTAGAAAACGTTTTCACCAGTAGCGGGGTCACGCGTGAAGGCGACACCAGTTCCAGAAGTCTTACCGGTGTTACCGAAGACCATAGCCTGCACGTTGACAGCAGTTCCCCATGCGGCAGGGATACCATACTTCTGACGGTAAACGATGGCACGGTCGTTGTTCCAAGAGTTGAAGACGGCATTGACCGCACCCTTGAGCTGGGCGCGTGGGTCTTCAGGGAAATTCTTGCCCGAGCGCTTCTTGATGAGCTTCTTGAACTCGCCAACCACCCAACGGAGATCCTTTTCGGAAAGTCCGGAGTCGTCCTTCACCTTGGCCTTGGCCTTGGCTTTATCGAGAATCACTTCGTAGGGGTCGTGGTGCTCGCCGGCTTCGGCTTCCACTTCCATCACCACGCTCCCATACATCTGGAGGAAACGACGGTAGGAGTCCCAAGCGAACTTGGGGTTGCCAGTCTTCTTGGCGAGAGCTTCCACAACTTCGTCGTTGATGCCGAGGTTGAGGATGGTGTCCATCATGCCGGGCATCGACTCGCGAGCACCAGAGCGGACGGAAAGAAGAAGAGGGTTCTCAAGGTCGCCAAACTTCTTGCCCATGACCTTTTCGACCTTGGCAATGTTTTCTTCAACCTGAGCGTCGAGAGTCTTGGGATACTTTTTACCGTTGTCGTAGTAGTAGGTGCAGACCTCGGTGGTGATTGTGAAACCTGCGGGGACAGGAACTCCGATGTTGCTCATCTCGGCAAGGTTGGCACCTTTGCCACCGAGGAGTTCCTTCATGGAGCCGTCGCCGTCGGCCTTACCGTCGCCCCAGACGTAGACGTATTTTCCTTTGGGAGTTTTGGCCGCGGAAGACTTCTTAGCGGCGGATTTTTTAACTGCTTTTTTCGCAGCCTTTTTGGCTGCTTTCTTTTTTACGGTTGCCATGAGGTTCGTAAGTGGTGTTCACATATGGGGCGGGAAGAAAGAAGTTTCTCCGAGCCGCAAGGGCGCGCAGCTTACCAGCGAACTTCATGCTGTCAATGCGCCAATCCCCTTCACGAAAGGACTTTCGCGGCATCCTACAGCTTGTTAATCCGATCATACGGCGACATTTTGTACCTCTTTTGCGGGCGGCTCGCTGCCGAGTCAATTTTCCTCACGGAGAGTAATGAGCTCAACGCACGTTTTTTTTCGTGAGGCGAATACCTGAAACACCGGGGAAAACTTCGCCGTCGAAAAGGAGATGCCGAAAGGTCGTTTCCCATTGGCTCTCGCAACGAGAGAAGGCAAACTTTCTTCGTGCGATTTTCCCAGCGATGGCTGAGGGTTGTGCTGTGACTGCTCTCGAAAAAGCCGCCGCCTTGCAAGCGCGTGTCCAGACGCCAGACAAACCCATCTCCGCGCTCACCGCCTACGACTACCCTACCGCCCGACTCTTAGATGAAGCCGGTATTGACCTCCTACTCGTCGGGGACTCGTTGGGAATGGTGGTGCTGGGATATCCGGACACCACGCATGTCACCATGGAGCACATGCTTCACCACACTGCCGCGGCAGCCAGAGGTTGCCAAAAGGCGCTCCTTTTAGGCGACATGCCGATCCATTCCTATTCCACGCCCAAAGAGGCAGTGATGAACGCGCAACGATTAACGAGCGTCGGAGCGGAGGCCGTCAAACTGGAGGGTGGTATCCGGCAAATCGAAAAAGTCCGCGCCATTACCGAAACTGGGATTCCGGTAGTCGGCCATCTCGGAATGCTCCCTCAGAGGGTCAAAGAGGAGGGTGGCTACAAGAAGAAGGGCAAGACCGACGAACAAGCGGAGGCTCTTCTCGAAGGCGCACTGGCATTGCAGGAAGCTGGAATTTGCGCACTGGTCCTAGAGTCGGTCATTGGTGAGGTTGCCCGCAAACTCTCCGAACAACTCGATGTTCCTACCATCGGTATTGGATGCGGCCATGGCAACACCCATGGTGAGATTGCAGTCATCACCGACCTTCTTGGGAGTTATCCTTGGTTCGTCCCTCCATTTGCGACCCCACGTGCGGACCACGGACGCTCAACTGCGCAAGCTGCCCATGACTACCGGACTGCCATTACTCCCTTGGGAGGAAAGTAACGAGTAACTCGCCAGAGTGAGGTTGTTGTGGTGTTCTCAATCGCGTGACACCTGCCTTCACGGCGGCCACCCCTTCACTCAGCACTCCGATCCCGAGCTACTATTTCCCTGATTGATGCCACCGAGGGCATGGCGAAGATGGTGCTCGGCTTACTCAGAAAATTCCCCCGAATCTGTATCAGCACACCTACTAGATTCCCAGTAGTATTGACAACGGCTCCCCCACTCATGCCCCCTCGCGCCACCAAATCGGAATAATAGACCAAGGCAGGTTCCTCTCCATTGATTCGCCTCACACGCGAAACCGATCCTGCCGTTTGATAAGGACCATTCCCCACCCCATCGCTCACTCTCATCCCTGAAGAAATCAAAAGGAGACCACTGTTGGTGCCTACTGCTCCGCTGAAAACGTTTTCCCCGGGTTGCACGGGAGTATTCGAAAGCGAGAAAACATGCTGAGGGCGAAAATCAAACTTCACGATCGCAAGGTCGCTTTTTTCGTCCTTCCACACCAAACGTCCCGGAAGAAGCTCATCCCGATAATACTCCTTGGCCTCTACCACTTCCCCGACTGGAAGGGGCTTTAAGCTCACAAAATTTGAGAGGAAAAAACCGCCTTCGTCCACGACATGCCAAGCAGTGAGGTAGTATCCATCGGGCGAAATTGGAACTGCGCGGCCGGAGGGAAAGCTTCGACCTTCGGGCACGATCAGCCCCACTTTATCCCGGAAAAAATCCTCGATGCTTTCACCACGAATTGGTCGGGGGGAAACTCGCTTCAGACTCTCCATCTGGAGGGCCCGAGTTTCAGGGATATCGTAGCTAAGGTGCTCGAAGTTTGTGCAGCCAAACAAAAAGAGAACCAGCAAGGCCCCTCCTCTTACCCATGCACATCTTTCAAGCTCGAACACTGAAGAAAGATAACGAGCAAATCGATGCCCGCAAGTCGGGGGCGACGAAACTTGCCCTCCATGAGGTCGCCATTCCTCACCGCCCTCACCGCCCTCATTGGAATCGCGAGACGGAGATATTGAGGCAGGAGACCGTGAGGCTAAGAATTTCTGAGCAAGGCGACCATGACACCTTGGATGATGAGCTCACGGGCAGGAATCAGATCGGGATAAAGTTCGTTCTCCGCCTGCAAATAGGGTTTGCCCCGATTCACAACATAGCGCTTCAAGGTCGTCTCGCCGTCGATTAGGGCGGCCACGACATCACCATTGCGAGGCTCACGGAACTCGAGCACCACGGTATCGCCGTCACAGATATGGGCATCGATCATCGACTCCCCTCTCACCTTCAAGGCAAAGGTTTTCGAATTTCCACGCAAACCGAGTGACGAAATATCGATCGATAAGCAACTCTCCTGATCTTGCACCTGATCCTCCGCCATACCGGCTGCGATGGAACCATAAACAGGAATATCAATGATTTCCTCTCGGTCCATCTCATCGGGGAACATGACTGCACGTGCCTTACCCGGGAGGCGAATGACTGCTTCCTTACGCTCCAAAGCACGCAAATGGCTCATCGCCGCAGTCTGACTGGCAAATCCGAAGTGCGCTTGGATCTCGCGAGTCGAAGGAATCAATCCTGTTTTGCGGTGTTCTGATTTCAGAAAATCGAGGACAGCTTGCTGCTTGTCAGTGAGTGCTATTGCCATAATTTGAACAGAGGTTCGGAAGAACAATAAGCAAATTTTGAACAGTAACAAGAATTTTCTCCGCCAGAATCATTTTTGAGGCCTACCCAACCGCAGGAGAACCTCCCCTTCCGACCCGCCTATTTCAGTCAACCGGACCGCACTTTGGCTCTGTTGTCTTGTTCTTTGCCTCCTCCAGATGATGTGCGCTTATTGGTGACTGCGAAGATATTGCTCCAGTCCCTTGGAGTGGGTTTGGCGACGGCTTTCCGATTGTCCATTACGCTCACTACTCCAAGACGAAGAAGCGGGAACTCGCGGGGCTCATCCGGAGTTGTTCGCGCCGGAACTTGGACTTTCTCAAAAAGGAAGGAATCTCACCGGTGGTTTCGAAGCAGAACCTCTTGGGCAGGGAGGTATAGAGCGAGCGTGGTGGAAAGTAGTGGTGGATTCCCTTGAGCCGGCATCCGAGTTCGAAGGTGTGATAGAACACCTTTCTCATTCCTAATTCGTCGAAAAGGAACTCCAGTGCCGCCATCAGCATAGCTTCGTCCCACAGGGCTTCGTGAGGCCTCATCTCCTGCTCCCAAAACAACTTGATTTCGCGAGGGTCAAGGAGATAGCCTTTCCAATGAATTCGTCGGCACTTCTGACAAGGTGCTTTGCGGCTGAGGGCCCGCACATCGCGCAGGCGGTCGCTTTGAATTTCCTCGATGAGAGCCTCTTGAGTCTCTAGGTCAAAATCGAGACGCGCCCAAGCCAAAGTGGCATTTCGCCCTACGCGCGCGGGGTGGGACTCGAAGTGAAAAGGATCCTCATATTGGCTTGCTCGCAAGAGCCGCTTCATCCGTTCGTGATGCCGCCCGGTGAGGTTGAGCTGCAGCACTAAGCTTTTGCCGGGGCGGGTGGTTTGACGCCATGCCCAATCATCATCTTCGTCGCCCCACTCGTCGAGCGAGAGACGATAGGTTTGCTGGCCCTCGCGGTAGTCTCCAAAGTGAGGCCCGAACCATTGCGAGGAGCTCCCTTGGGCCATGCTGTCTCGGACGGCTGGCTTTTGGAGAAGCTTGGCATAACTGCTCTTTCGTAGCTCGCTAAGGTTGGCATAATTGCCCGCCACTCGCTTGAGCAAACGGAAGGCGTAATCATCTTTGGTATACCGAAAGAGAGTGCGCCCTTTCGGCAAGCACGCGATCACCTCGCGCAGGTCTTCGGTTTTCATTCCTGAAAGAAGAGAAGTCTTAGGGCGCTTCTCCGATAGGCCGTTTCAAAAAAAGGCTGGGCGGCAGGGAAATTTGCCCCGTGCTCATCCAGATTGAACAACCACTCATCCGGAGCTGTCGTTCTCAACATCGATACTGTCCGGCACCGGAGAAAGAGTCCGAGTGCCTTGACTCATCAGGAATGATGGTTGCTGCGCATAACAGGATGGAAAATCTCCAGAATCGATAGCTTCACAAGAAAAAAAATCAGAACGCGAATAAATTCGTTCGAAAAATTATGAGCTTGATATGGTTAGCCTAACACGACCTCGTATTCGTAGCTAGCGCCGCAGAATCCAATCTCCGAAGCGGCGCATTCCTCCACCTGCGCCTTCGATCCAGCGCGAACCTGTCTCGCCTCCACGACCGGTGCCCCGAATCACGCTTCCGGTTCGCCCTTGGGTGCGCTCGCCACCTCTGGTTAGCAAATTGAATCCCTTCCCCAGCACCCAGCCGGTGCCTTGCACCACATAGCCGGAGCCCTTCACCACGTATCCGGAACCCGTTCGCAGAGCCCCTCCTACTCGGCGCAAATTGGAGACCTCCTGTTGCTGTCGAGCAGTCAAGGGTTGCCCCGACCATTCCGCCGAGCGCTCGGTGTGGTAGGCCATGGCCTCCATGGACGCACCCGCAGCCCGCTCATCTTGTTGGGCCAATTGTTGATCCGCCTGATTTCGGCGCACACTCGCCATCGCTAGGTGGCTGCCGGCGAAGGTTTGCTCGAATTCGCTCTCGCTCACCGTCGTGCCCGACTTGACCCGGCTCGCAAGGTTCCGGATCGTGCCCGCATCTCCACCCTGCTTGCGAAGGGTGCCGGCCGCTTTATCGAGATAGCGGCCCGCTCCAGCCCGGTCCCCGCGCTGGTAACGGGACCATGCCGCCACGAAGTCGACATCAACCTTTTGAGCCGCGAAGGCCGCATTGGCATCACCACGCCCGAAGCCCGGCGAGGGCGCTGCGCCTCCCCCGGTCCCGCAACTGGTCAAGCCACCCAGCACTGCCGCAGCGATGAACGCGGATAAATATTTCAAAAAGCCTCTCACACCTTCACTAAACTCTCTTACCTCCCTAAAAATTCAATCTTCCAACGAATCATCTTTCCTTTCCTAGCCGTTCCAATTTCCATCACGTGGTCGTGAAGCCACAAATCACTCTCGCCGAAACAACTACCCCCGAAGGAGAACCTCTTAGCCTCGTCAGTCATGATGGTCACTATCATCTCCAATCGCGAGGCGAGAAACTGATGACAACCTTCTCCCATGGCTCGGAAGAAGAGCTCGCCCGTCTCGGTTGCGCGCCCTCGCGTCCCGCGCGCCAGCCCACGGTGCTCATCGGAGGCTTAGGCTTCGGTTACACCCTTGCAGCTGCTCGCCAGGCCCTTCCTCAGAAAGGAGCCCGCTTTGTCGTTGCCGAGCAAACTCCTGCTATCGTGGAGTGGAATCAAACCCATCTTCGCGGCCTTCACCCTGAACTTTGGGAAGACGATCGCATTCTCGTCGAACCCGTCCCGGTGCAAAACCTCATCCGCGAAAACGAAGAAACCTTTGCCGCCATTCTGCTCGATGTTGATAACGGTCCATGGGCCTTCCAAGACGAAGCCAACGAGGCCCTCTACTCGCTCAATGGGCTTCACGCCGCCAAACAGGCACTCAAGACCGGCGGTGTCCTCGCGGTCTGGTCGGTGCGGCATGACAAGAGCTTCGAGAAAAACCTCATCAAGGCCGGCTTCGACGTCACTTGCGAAAAAGTCCCCGCCAATAAGAAAGGAAAGCAGAACCGTTTTCACACCATTTGGCTCGCGCAAAAGGGCACCTATCAATCCCAAAACGAGCGCAACTTCCGCCCGTAGACTTCGGTGGGAAAAATGAGAATTTGGTAAAAGAGGGGCCGTGCTCAAGCGCACGACGCTGCCGCTTCTTGACCTTTGCCAAGCTGCTCCCGATTCTCTGGTATGGCCCTCAACTTCATCTGGCTTGGATTCTTCCTGATTGCCTTCGTAGTCGCCCTCGCCAAAACCATCTTCTGGCAAGACTACACCGTTTTCCCCGCCATGACCCAGGCCCTCTTCGATATGGCCAAGGTAGGAACCAACCTGGCCCTCGGTTACATTGGGGGGATGGCTCTCTGGTTGGGCATCATGCGCATTGGTGAGAAGGCCGGTGCAGTCGCCATCCTCGCCCGCCTGGTTAATCCCCTCTTTTCCCGCATCTTTCCCGAGGTTCCCAAGGGCCATCCCGCGCAAGGCTCCATCGTGATGAACTTTTCCGCCAATCTGTTAGGCCTCGATAACGCTGCCACTCCATTGGGATTAAAAGCGATGAAGGAACTGCAGGAGCTCAACCCGGTCAAGGAGACCGCCTCCAATTCCCAAATCATGTTCTTGGTCCTGAACACCTCGGGGCTGACCATCATTCCGGTTTCGGTCATGATTCTGCGAGCTGCCGCCGGTGCGACGAATCCAGCCGATGTCTTCATTCCCATTCTGATCGCCACCTATTGCTCCTCACTGGTGGGTCTTCTCCTGACCTCTTTGCTACAACGTATTAATCTGTTCCAGTGGCCCATCCTACTGTGGTTAGGTGGAATGACGACCTGCATTGCGGGTATGGTTTCCTACTTCACCTCGCTCTCGCAAGCAGCTGTCGAGACGCAATCCGCTCTCACGGCAGCCCTCTTTATCTTCACCATCATTGCCGCCTTTCTCGCACTTGGGGCCATTCGGAAAGTGAACGTCTATGAAGAGTTTGTGGAAGGAGCCAAAGAAGGCTTTGGAGTGGCGGTGAAAATCATTCCCTTCCTCGTCGCGATGCTGGTGGCGATCGGAGTCTTTCGAGCCTCGGGTAGCTTCGACGCCATTACTGGCACTATTGCTCAAGGGGCACGCGCCACCGGGATGGATGACCGTTGGGTAGAGGCCATGCCGACTGCACTCATGAAACCACTTTCCGGTTCAGGCGCTCGCGGTCTCGCCGCCGAAGCGATGGAGACCCACGGCGTCGATAGCTTCGTGGGGCAACTCGCCTGCACCTTCCAAGGCTCGACTGAGACCACCTTCTATGTCCTAGCGGTCTACTTCGGCTCCGTTGGTATTCGCAAAACTCGCTATGCTCTTGTTGCTGGCCTCTCTGCGGATTTTGCAGGCATTATTGCCGCCATCTTTGTGGCCTACGCCTTTTTCGGGTAGCCACCTGCCATTGCCGCATCCATCTGCCAAAAGGAGTCTGCCGGGGCGGGAAGTCCACTGAGCCTCGGAGATGGCCCGCAGCTCGCTTCGTGTCGCGCAATCGTATTCTTGTTTCGCTAGTGTCCGCGTTCTTTGTCGTAGGCAGCGATGATTCGGCCGACGACCTCGTGACGAACCACGTCCTCCGCTTGCAATTTCACCAAGGCGACACCTTCCACATGAGCCAGCGCCCGTTCGGCCTCGGCTAGTCCCGACTGTTGGCCATCCTTCAGATCGACCTGACTGCCATCCCCGGTTACTGCGCATTTGGAACCTTCACCGAGACGAGTGAGAAACATAAACATCTGCTCGGGGGTCGTGTTTTGCGCTTCATCCAGAATCACGAAACTACGAGCTAGAGTCCGGCCCCGCATATAAGCCAAAGGCGCGATCTCAATGGTGCCATCGTCGAGATATTTCTGCCCTTCCTCCGGCCCCAACATGTCGTGCAAAGCATCGTAGAGTGGTCGTAGATAAGGAGCGACCTTTTCCTTCAAATCCCCAGGCAGGAAACCCAAGGCTTCTCCCGCCTCCACCGCTGGTCGAGTCAGAACAACGCGATGAATCAATTTGTCTTTCAACAAAGAAAGAGCCATCGCCATCGCGAGATAGGTTTTTCCTGTTCCTGCGGGTCCTAGCCCAAAGGTCACATCGTGGGTCTGCATGGCCGCGATATACTCCGCCTGTCCAGGAGATTTAGGCACCACAGCCTTCCCTCCCCGGGCACCGAGTAATTTGACCTTCACCATCTCGCTCACGCTTTGGGTCGAGTCCTTGGCTACCAAGTCAACCGCTAGGCGAAAATCCCGCCCCGATAACAAGGCTCCTCCACGACGAGCCTCCTCCAGGTCGCTGAAGACCAGCTTCGCCCGTTCGAGGTCTTCCGCTTCGCCTTCCATCAAGACCCAGCCGTCGCGTGTCACGACCTTTGTCAACGAGAGGGCCTTCTCCAGATAAGACAAGGAAGAGGCCTCTCCGCCCAACAAGGATTGTAGAAAAACACCGGACTCAAATTCCAACTTGAGAGATTCGCTCACAAAAGAAGACAGCCCCCGTGGAGGCCGGAAGTTCAATCAAAAATTCGAGAATCGCCTGAGAAAGTATCAAACGTCTTCCTATTAAAACCCGAAAAATTATAAGTCACAGATAATCATGGCATCCGGAATAAGTAATGCTTCTTTCCTGACGGAAATCGTGGTTAACAGTTGAGTGTCATGAAGAAAGCCCAACTTCTCCTTCTGCTCACCCTTACGTTTTGCACGTGCCTGATAGCCGAAGGTCAGGAGGTGGTCGCCGGTTCCACGGTTGCCGTCGTGAACGAAACTGCAAGCCCTGTTCCAGAATCTACCTTCGCGATTCTTTTGGGCGGAATCCTTTGGTTCGTCCTTCTACGGAGACGCGCCTAGCTTGGTTGACGGAGGTTACGCGCTACTTATCCCGGAGAGGCCAGCCAGCCAGCCAGCTTTTCCCGCAAGCCTCCCTCGATTGGGATGGAACCTGAATGACTGGCAAATACCGTCACCATTCGACCGACGGCAGCCAACGAGTGCTCCTTTCCGAAGATACGAAAGCTCCAACGCAATGAGCTTGTCCCGATTTCCACGAGTTCAATTGCAACTTCCACTTCTTCGCCCGCTTGCAGTGGCTGACGATAGTCGCACTCTACCCTAGCCCGGGGCCAGCCTCCTGTTGACGAACAAATCGGAATCCCTAAAGAATCCAACAACTGATGTTCAGCATCTTCCGCCCACTTTAAAAGAGCGGTAAAGTGAGCCCTACCCGAGGCATCCGTCTCGGAAAAGGCAACTCGCCGCCGGAAGGTGGAGGCCATTAGGCAAATTTCTTCACCACTAGAGTGGCATTGTGACCACCGAATCCAAAGCCGTTGCTCATTGCGGCCTTGACCTCGATTTCGCGACTTTCGTTGGGCACGTAGTCGAGGTCGCACTCGGGGTCCTGGTCTTCCAAATTGATTGTTGGAGGAACGACGCCTTCCTTCACCGCCATCACACAAGCCGCGAGTTCCACTGCACCCGCAGCACCTAGTAGGTGACCAGTCATCGACTTCGTTGAACTGACCATGAGACCGTTCTTGGCATAATCCGCAAAGGCAATTTTCATCGCTTTGGTTTCCGCGATATCCCCCAAAGGAGTCGAGGTGCCGTGAGCATTGAGATACTGAATATCTTCGGGATTGAGCCCGGCGTGCTTGAGAGCCATGCCCATGGCCCGGGCAGGGCCAGTCCCATCCGGAGAGGGTGCACTGAGGTGGTAAGCATCCGCGCTCACCCCATAGCCCGCCAACTCGGCGTAAATTGTGGCTCCACGAGCTTTGGCGTGCTCCAACTCCTCAATGATGACCACTCCGGCACCTTCTCCCATAACGAAACCATCCCGCCCGACATCAAAAGGGCGGCTGGCGCGTTCCGGTTCGTCGTTGCGAGTGCTGAGGGCGCGCATGTTTCCAAAGCCGGACAAACCCATCGGGGTAAAGCTGGCTTCCGAACCACCAGCGACGAACATGTCGGCATCGCCAAACTTAATCATCCGCCATGCTTCGCCCACGGAATTATTCGCAGTCGCACATGCCGTCACGATGGACATGTTGGGGCCACCGAAACCATACTCCATTGAGATCAGTCCACTCGCGATGTTCGAGATCATCATCGGGATGGTGAAGGGTGAGACGCGGGCCGGCCCTTTGGTAATACAAGCGGTGTGATTTTTCTCCAAGGTAGCCAGTCCGCCAATGCCACTTCCTACCATCACGCCCACCCGGGTCACGTCCAACTTTTCGACGTCCATCCCTGAGTCGGCCACCGCCATCTTGGCAGCACCCATGGCCAGCGCGGCATAGCGATCCACGCGGCGCCCTTCCTTGGGATTATTAAAATAGGGCAAGGGATCGTAGTCGCGCACTTCCCCCCCGATCTTGCAGGCATAGTCGGTAGTATCCATTCCTGCAATAGGAGCGATTCCACTCTTGCCCGCCTTCAGGCCTTCCCAGCTGGAAGCCCAATCATTCCCCATCGGAGTCACTCCCCCGATTCCGGTAATTACCACACGTCGCTCGGTCATCTTGAATTTGTTGCCAGAAGCCTAGAGTGGCCCTGCCTGTTAGCAAGCATCATCCGAGTTTGCGGGAACGTCCTCGGCTAGTCACTCCTCCACAGGCGACACAGACGCCGTATTTGGGTTCTCCTCTCTCGATTTTCTCCCAGAGGCCACATTGGGCGCAGCACCGCTTCAGTTTTCGTTGCTTACCCTCCCGTTTGCGCTGCTGCCAGAAGCGAAAAATCGTTCCCAACAGCAAAAAGCCCAAGACTGCCAGCACTCCCCACGGCACCAGCTCTTGCAAAGTGATTTCCTCCTGTTTCATCACTCCGCAATTTTCAAAAAGCTGAGCTCTACCAATCCCGAACGCGGTGGATGGGACCACTGCCCGACTTCGAAGATTTTTTGCAGCAACCCGCGGATTTCTTTCTGAGCATCCTCGCTGGTCTCACTCATCGGGGTCGCGAACACGAGCCGCTCGTCCGCGTCGATGACCACACGCCACTTTCCTTGCCGAATCGCCGGAACGGGCAACCTCCAAGGAGCAACTGGCTCGGCCATGACCTCACCCTCGGGTTCTTTGATCGAAAATTTGACGGCCCACTGACCTGGTTCCGCTGGCTCGATTTGAGGCCAAGAACTTTCATCCAAGGCGGGAAGCTTTGGCAAAACCATGGCTAGCTCTTTCTCTTTGGGCCATCGCGCGGGGATAGCCACTTCAGGCGCGGGGTAGAGCTTCAAAGGGGCTTCCCGTTCTTCCTCCAAACCTAACAAAGCCATCATGTCTTCCACCAGTGGAACGGTTCCCGGCGATTGCTCGATCCCGAGCGAAGGGAGATTGCGATCCGCGAGCAAGCGCCGTAGAGAGGGATGGCTCTCCTCATTGACTAAAATCAGCTGCGCCCTCTCCACCCGCGGCTGGTCTTCTGCCATGGCAGCAGGCACCACGATTCGAAAAGCAAGCCAAGCCCCGAAAAACAATCCACCCGCTAACAAAAGAGCACACCAAAATCGAACCAATGCTTCATCACCCCTTCGCCAAGCAAAGGTCAAACCCTCCGTACTGCAGGAATCAGAAGCTGGTTTCGATTTCATGGATTCAAGGAAGGAGATGCGGGTTCGGCTAACCAACCACAGTCCAGACCCTCGCTGAGAACCAACTCGCTGAGACGCGCTTGCCAAGTCACGGGCATGCGACGGTCGGCTCTCAAAAGAACCATTCGCAACCCTTCCTCGTCACGTTTACGTTGCAAGGTTTCTACTAAGTCGGCTTCCCCAATCGGTCTCGCGCCCATGTAGAAGACGGGCTTGATCGTGCCCTTCACAGTCAAAACCAAGGCCTCGTTGGCTGCGGGAAATTTGGTCTCGCTCTGGGGCAACTGGACGGCCACTCCCGAACGATGGACGAGAGAAGACGCCACGAACCCCAACAACATGATCAAGACGAGAATATCCAATGCTGCAAAGGCATGCAGTGGGCCGGACTTCTCATCAATTGTTAGGGAAACATTCACGACCTTTGCCTATTAAGAACCTTGGCTTGTTCGGCGAGTCACCGTCTCGGACATCTTTTCGCGCATGAGAACGACGTCGGCCTGGTCACGCGCATCCATGATGAGGTTGACCATCTCAATCCCCGTCCGCTCTAAATCGCCCAATAGTGAGCGCGCCTTTCCCAAAAGAACAAGATACAATCCATAGGCACCGGTCGCTATTGCCAGCCCTACCACGGTGGTGACCAAGCTTTCGAAAATTCCACGAGCCAGTGTCGCTTGCGCCACCGTGGACCCGACCTCCACGACATTGCCAAACACATCCAGCAAGCCCAACGCAGTCCCGAGCAGTCCCGTTAAAGGAGCCATCATCGAAATCGCCAACAGTGTTCTTAAATTACGCTCGATGCGGGGCACCTCGATTTTAACCGCCTCTTCGGCCACTTCGCGCAGGTTGGTCCTCGGTAAGGAATGTCGAATCAAAACTGAATGCGCCACCCGTGCCGCTGGTCCTCGCTCACGGCTTGCCTCGTAGATAGCTTCCGAAAATCCCTGCTTACTAATATGCACTTGGAGACCACGCAACAAATCGGGGACCTGTGTTTTCACCGTTTGAAAAAACAAAAGCCGCTCCAAAATCAAAACCAGCCCCAAAAAGGCCAAGACCAGTTGCACCCAAAGAATAGGTCCACCTGCTTCCAACAACTCTTTCACTCCAAAAGCCTAACCCCACTCCCCGGAAAGAGCGAGCCCCTTCCGAGTCAAAGACCTGACGCGGTCAAAAGAGGCACCTCTATCCGTTTCCTAAAATCGCTGTCTGGCGAGATATGACGGGCCAGCTCTTTGCTCTTCGCCCTCCCATCGTAAGAATCGCGCCATGCAGTTACCCGAAAAACAATTACGCCATATCCTCATTCTTTGCACCGGAAACTCCTGTCGCAGCCACATGGCCGAAGGCTTTCTTCGCCATGAGCTTGGCAAACTCGCACAAGTATCGAGCGCAGGTTCTCACCCGTCGGGCTCGGTTCACCCGCTTGCGATCAAGGTGATGGCCGAAGTCGGAATCGACCTCAGTACCCACACTTCGAAGAGGTGGGACCAGTTTCTCGCGGAAGGTGTCGATACCGTCGTGACCGTGTGCGGCAATGCAGATGAGGCATGCCCTCTTTTCCCGGGCCAAGTTCATCGTCATCATTGGGGGTTCGCCGATCCAGCCGACGCGGAAGGAAGTGAAGAAGAAAAACTCTTGGTCTTCCGCAAGATTCGGGACGAGATCGGACTCGTCTTTAAGGCCTATGCCGAGGGCCTTCAGGAATCACTGTAAAGCTCCACCCCGGGGGCCGACCTTCTTCAGGTTCGCTCCCCAATCGCGGAAAGCCGTAGGGACCTCCAACTGCTCCGCCTGCAGATTCTCGATGACTCGGTCGGTGATGCCTTCGCGCTCAATGAGCGACTCCTTTTGGAAAAAAGTATCCTTTTCCTTCTCTCCCCAAAACTTTGACCATTGCGAGGGTTGCCAACGATCAACTATTCCTCCCCGGCGTAGAACAACTCGTGGTCGCACGGCCGTACTGACGAGATTCCTCTCCATTAGGAATAAAACTTTGTTCGCCTCGTAATCGATAGCACCCCGTAAAGTTTCTTCATCACCCATTGGCAACCAAAGCAAGGAATGGCTGCACTCGATAATGGAATCTTGCAGCGAAAAACCAACGACCGGGGACTCATCCTCCTCCATAAAATAAGTGAGCCCAACTTGGTGAATTAAAGTGGAACGCTGGACCGAGACTTGCCCTGAACTGCCCTCGCTACTTGCAGAAAAACTCAACCCGGGAGAAACCAACAAAGAGTCCTCAACCTTCAATCGAGCATCTTTCCGCATCCGCCAGATCACGGATTGAAAAGTATAGAATTCGCAACCACGAATGAGGGTCTCCGAGCCTGCTGCGGCTTCGATGAGGGTCCGACTATCGGGAAAGTGTTGAGACGATTGCTTCTGCTCCACACGGCAATGGATCAGCGTCACCGAGTCTCCACTTGATTCTACGAGAGGAGTATTCTCCCCCTCGCCACCACCGCTGCAGTTGATGGTTAAATTGACGAGCTCCAGGTTTCCCGCGTTCACAAAAGCAGGTCCGGCCAGCTTCACAAATTCCAACCGACTGCCCTTTTCCGAACCCTCTATCCGAAGGTCTCGTCCTCCCAAATCGATACTTTTGAGATAGTGGACTCCAGCCGGGATGGTCCAGACATCACCAGACTGCAGATTGGCAATCGCGGCCTCGAATTCAAACTTGCCCTCTTCTTCTTTCCGCTCAAGAAGCGAACTTGAAAGCCACAGAATCCCTCCCAAAACTGCGGCGGCCAAAAAAGCCCCGACCAACCAACTGGTCTGGATGATTCCACCGGTTGAGGTCGCCGCACTTTTGCGATCCTTCAGCCTCACCGCCACAAGACGAGCGTTGGCTGGTCGGTTAGCGGCTTCTTTTTGCAAAAGCTGGTTCACCAAAACCGACAGCCATGAGGGCACGCTCGGATCGAGTTCGCTCAGCTCTGGCGCCTCTGTGCTCGCTACTTGTCGCAACGTCGAGGTGAGGGTTTTCCCTTCAAAAGGAGGCTTCCCGGTAAGAACGGTAAACAAGGTGGCACCGAGGGCATATAAGTCAGCACGGCCATCGACAACCAAGCCATCGATTTGCTCGGGTGCCATGAACGAGGGTGTCCCAGCCATCTCGCCCTCCCGGGTCAGAGCCGGATCTTCGCCTGCTTTGACGAGGCCAAAGTCCATAATTCGCGCACGGGGACCAGTCGCAGTCGTTTCGAGAAAAATATTGGACGGCTTGAGGTCTCGATGAACCAAGTCCGCATCATGAGCAGTGACCAAGCCGCTACAAATTTGCTCTGCGAGCTTCACCGTCTCATCAACGGACAGCGGGCCCTCGCGTTGGACTCGATCTTCCAGGGTTTCTCCCTCCAGCAGTGGCATTGTGTAACAAGGTTCGGGGGTCTCCTGATGAACCGCCAACAAGGGCATGAGGTGATCGTGACTGAGCTTCGCCATGGCCCGTGCTTCGCGCAAAAAGCGAACGGCGGCATCACGTTGCGATCCCAACGACGGCGACAGTATTTTCAAAGCCACCGCCCGTTCCAATTCGGGATCATACGCCTGATAAACCGTCCCCGTGCCACCGTGCCCCAGCACTTTTTCTAGGAGATAGGGACCAAATTTGCGCGGCAGAGTAGGTCCCTCTGGCACTGGAGACACCGCAGGCTCGAGCGCTCCTCCTCGAGTTTCCATCAACCTCACAGTCAGGTAGTCGGGAGGCGAGAACTCAGGCTTGCTCTTCCTCGCTTGCTTGAGAAAGGGAGCCAGTTCATCGAGAGGATCGCTCATTGGAAAAATTGGTTTTGGGCTCGGGTCATCTAAAGAGGCATACCTGTTCCCGAAGGTGGTTCTGACAAGACCTCATCATCCGCCAATCGAATCACCTCCCGCAGCCGGGAAGCAACTCGCGACCGCTTCTGATAAACATTGGCTACCGTCAAGCCCAAGTCACTCGCGACCGCGTCAGGCGACTCCAGCTCCACCGCTGTGCGCCAAAAGGCCAGCCAGCTCGAGGGCTCCACCGCCTTCTCGACCTTGACGCACGCATGGCGAAAGAGCTCTTTCATATAGAGGTTATCCCAATCCGAGACATCTCCCTCTTCGGGCAAATGCTCGGTCGGCACCGGCAGCTTTTGCGACTTCACCAAATGATTGTTGAGCTTCGAGCGAGTGACTGTGAAGAGCCAGTTGCGAAAGGTCCCGATCGACTTATCCAACTCGAATTGGGGGAGAGCCTTGGCCAGCGAACGAAAGACCTCTTGTGTGATATCCTGGCCATCGGCTTCGCGCATCCCTCGACTTCTGACAAATGCATAGACGACTGGCGAATAGAGGGTCACGAACTCGCTCCAAGCCTTCTCATCCCGGACATCGCGCACCCGCATGATGAGACTAACTCGCGTTTCTGGTGCCGACATTGTGAGGTATTTTGAGCAAATTAAGCCCAAGATCCAATGACGAATGCGGTCCATTTCTAGTTCCGCGCAAAGAGAAGTGACTGTTTCCCGGCTTCAAGGTATCTTCTTTGGCACCCCACACCGTTTTCGAACGCTATGATGCGCTTTGCCAAAATCCTCCTTATCGTCTTCACCCTCCTGCTTCTCATCAGCGGCGCTGGCCTCGGATACCTTTACCAGAAGGGGTTTTTCGCCGATCCCCAGGTCGCCCTGCGGGAATTAGAGAAGCAAGGAATCCCGGCTACCCCCGCCACCGTGCTCAAAACAGTGGCATCTGGAGACATCGTCAAACTCACTACTCTCGCCCGCGCGGATGTGGATTTTTCCCAAAAAGACGACCAAGGACGGACCACACTGCACCTTGCTCTCGAGAATGATCACCTCTCCATGCTTCCGCTTCTCAAGCAGCGTGGCTATGACCTCGATGCCCGTGATCAAGAGGGCAATACTCCGCTCTCACTCACTCTCGACCGCAGCCTTCATGAACTTGCCAGCCAGCTCATCGCCGAAGGAGCGAGCCCCAACTTTACGCTTCCGAGCGGCGAATTAGCACTGCCCGGTTACCACCAGGCCAAGCGCGCTGATGATGTCACCTTTCTGCTCGCCAATGGAGCGAATCCGGATTCGCCCGCGCTCGATGGACAGAGCACCCTCGCCCTTGCCCTGCAGGATGGCGATGGCGCTCTCGCCTGCAAACTCCTTGAGAAAGGCAGCGATCCCAAAGGGCTCGTCTATGGCGAACCGGCTCTCATTGCGGTCCTGAAAGAGCATAAGAATTGGAAGATCGAGCCCGCCCAAACCACGCGCGTGATTGGGACTCTTTTAGTCTCGGGTGCCGACCCTGAACTGCCCGGCAGCGATGGGCTCCGCCCGATTCAGCTAGCGCTCGCAAGCGACTTTCGCCCAGCCCTCGAGCTGCTCTTCCCCCGCATCCAGAATGTTTCCGGATGCCTTTGGCTTGCGATTGAGCACAACAACGTCGCCGCCATCGAGAACCTCCTCGCCAAAGGCTCCCCCGTAGAAGAGATCGGACCTGAGGGCGACACCCCGCTCATCCACGCTATCCGAAGTGGTCAGACGGACCTTCTTGCCTCGCTGCTGTCGGCTGATGCCGATCCCAATCAATTTAGCAAGGAAGGTCAGCGCGCTCTCTTTTTCGCTATTGCCAGCAAACAGACCGAGGCCGCCGTGACACTGCTCTCCCATCAAAACCGTCCCGACTTGAGCGCGGTGATGGAATACCCAGTCAGTGATGAGTTCCGCGACTTGTTCGCACGTAAGGGCTTCTTCGATTGGTATTGTCGCAATGAGGAGGGGCTCACCCCGCTGATGGCTGCCGTGATGACGAGTAACCTCCCCGTGGCCGAAAAACTCATTGAGCTTGGCGTTGATCGTCAGCAAGGGACGGCTGCTCCCGGTGTTGTTTTTCCGATTCAAATGGCTGCCGAAAATAAGAACGTCCAAATGCAACAACTCATCATCGGCGTCCCCTACCGTGATGAAGAACAAGTGCGCAACTTCGTCATCGATTTGTCCGAACAAAAAGTGCGCTACTATAAGAACGGTGAGTTGCAAAAAACATCGCGCATCTCCTCCGGCATGAGAGGACACCGCACCCCTACAGGCGAGTTCGTGATCACCGACAAGACACGTCACCACCGCTCGAACCTCTATGGGGGTGCCGAGATGCCCTACTTCCAGCGCTTTTCCTGTCGTCCTGAGGGCTTTCACGAGGGGAACACCTATTCTCGCTTCGCTTCCCACGGCTGCATCCGCCTCCCTCGCTCAACTGCGCAATACTTTTGGAAAGAGACCAAGCGAGGCGACCGGGTCACCATCCAACCCTAGTTCCACCCCGTCCCGGCGAGCGGCCTCCTTCTCTGCGGCGAGTCGCCTTTAGAGGCCTTTACGAAAACGGGTCGCGAATCCAGCATTGGTTCAAGGGAGCCGATACGAAGGCTGAGCTCCTTCTCATCGAACCCTCTCACCGAATCCCTTCCCTCGCGGGTCGAGTTTCACCTGCGCTAGCAAAAGCAGGGCGACCAAGATAGATAGGATAGATTGGATTTTTTGATGGAAAAACCTGAGCCGCGAACTTTTGAAGGGAATGGCACTTCAAAACTCGGCTCAGAACGATGAGTTTGAA
>CAZGXV010000058.1:0-21460 GCA_964529725.1 uncultured Roseibacillus sp. | reverse complement strand
GAGGTGTGAGGTGTGAGGTGTGAGGTGTGACGTGTGACGTGGTGAGAAAGTGAGCAACCTTTTCGGCCTCTATAGTTTGGATGTTTTCGACGGTAGGCGAATAATAGACTTTTTGCTCATTTTCCGGTTGAGTCCAAAGCGGCGATTCTAGCCGCACTCCGAAAGTTTTTGGAGTGCTTGGGTGAGGGCGTTGTCGTCGCCGACATTGCCGGGAAAGATGATGTAGGCGAGGCCTGGAAAGCGGGTCTCGTTGCCAAGCGACCAGACCGGGACTCCTGGAAGAATCTGTCCAAGCACGAGAGCTTTTGTCACTCCCAACGCATCGGTGGCGATGTCAGAAGAGGTGATACCCCCTTTGGCGATCAGGAAAGATGGTCGCAAGGTCAGCGATTGCACGAGAGCCACCAAGGCTCGCGAGATGGTCTGGGCAATGGCCAAATTTTCTCGGGCCGAGGACGCATCAATTCGTTCGCGAGAGGTGTAGAGAATCGCGGTCTTACCGCTTTGCACAGTCTGGTTGAGCTGTTGAGAAAGTGGAAAAAGTACTTCGTCCGCTCCTTGCAAAAAGGCAGGCACGTCGAGCTCCAGAGAAACGGCATCAGGATTGTTAGCTAACAAATGTTCAAGCTGGGCACTGGTTTTTGGAACGTGGGAGCCCACAACGACAAGGCCTCCGTTAGGATTTGGTTCGAGGTCCTGCATTTGCCAAGATTCCAGTGGCGGCCGCATCGGAATACCCGCCAATGTTTGCACGAAAGAAGCCGCTGTTCGGAAGAGAAAGCGTCGTTCGCTGGCATGGAGAGCCGTGGCGAGCACTTCGAGGTCACGGCGTTCAACAGCATTAATGATGCAGGTGCAGCCGTCGGGTAGACTTGCGAGCTCAGCGCTAACGTCGCCGCTCCGCAACTGTTCCAGAGAAATACTTTCCACGCGCAGCGTGCCCTCAGACTTCTCCGCCAGATAATCGGGGAGATAGGAGTGAGAAAAGGGGAAGGAGTTGTCGTTAGCGAAAGGGGTGAGATGAGCGGGTGTAGCGGTTTCGCCTTCGACAAGATAGTGGGTGTCTTTGATGGTGAACCGTCCACCTGCTTCGAAAAAAGGAATGAAAAGAAGGGGCGCTTTCGGGAGCGCGAGGCTTTCACGCAGGATATCGGTCTCGAGGGGGAAGTGGCCGCGAAGAGTCGAGTCCGACCGCGAGATGACAACAATGTCGTCGCCAAATTTTCGCAAGATGCTGCCCAGCTCGCGATGAAGTTCAGTGGTCTCTGCTACCGTGAGGGCGCGCGAGTTGGTGAGTAGAAAAAGCACGGGAGGCTTTTCTTCCAAGAGCTCCGCAATGGTAGCGTGGTCGAGCCGAGTCAAAACGGGAACGTCGAAAACAGTCTGGGTTCCGGTGGGGTCATCATCGAGAACCACAAGGGTCTTTCCGGACTCGGCAAGTTGCCGGTGGATGGTGGGCAAGAGGTCATCCTCCCAAACAGGAGGCAAGTCGGCGGTCAGTTCGGCGAAGTTCATGAGAGTTGGGCAAAGGCACGGCAAGGGGCGCCGTCTCCCTTGTGAATTTTGAGAGGAAAAGCCCCGAAGATGAAGTCACGGTCAGCGGGGAGCTGCTCCAAGTTGACGAGCCCTTCCACAATAGTCACGCCACCGGAGAGCAAAATCTCATGTATGCGGGTCACCTCAGCCAAGTCGTTGACGTCGGCGACGGAAGGGGGCTCGACCCCGAGGACGCGCACCTGTTTGTTAACACACCAATGGGCTAGTTCCTCGGAGAGGCGAGGCAAGCGGTTGCGGAAGATATTGGGGTTCTCTCGGTGCTGCGACCATCCAGTATGGATGAGAAGTGCGTGACCTACGGGAAAAGTAGTAGCAAGCTCGCCGAGATGTTCGGTAGTAATGAGTTCACCTTCTTCGGGCTCGAGCGAAAGAACACGAGCAGGTCCAAGAAAAGTTTCGAGAGAAAGTTCGTCAATGCTTTGGACGCCCTGGTGCTCGCAGCCGAAGTGGCGGGGCGCATCCATATGGGTGCCGCTGTGGGAATAGAGGTGCAGGGTACGAGCATTCCACCCATCGCGGTCCAAGTCCTTGGCGACCTCCCAAGAGACGCCCGGGGTTTCCGTGGTGAGAGTCGCGGTAAGGTCGATGAGCATGACGTTTCTAACAGATGATTTGCAGGGAAGGCTGGCTTGTGATTTGTTTCCAATCTTAAAGGCTTGCTCGGATTTTCTCGGTAAGGGAGGTGGTAGTCTCACTGCCACCCATGTCGGGAGTACGGCAAGCGGGGTCGGCGAGAACCTTTCGGACGGCTTCGCGTATGAGATGAGCGGCTTGGGTTTCGCCCAACCATTCCAGCATCAGGGCTGCCGAAAGGATGGTGCCGATAGGGTTGGCTTTTTCCTGACCGACAATGTCGGGAGCAGTGCCGTGAGAAGGCTGGAAGACCGCGCAATCTTGACCGATGTCGCCGGAGGGGGCCATGCCCATACCACCGACAAGCCCAGCTGCGAGGTCGGAAAGAATATCGCCGAACATATTCTCGGTGACTAAGACATCGAAGCTTTCAGGCCGTTGCACCAAGAAGAGAGCCGCAGCGTCGACATAGATATGCTCGGTTTCAACCTCAGGAAAATCTTTTGCGACTTTATCAAAAATCTCGCGGAAAAAAACCATGGTGGGAAGCACGTTGGCCTTATCGACAAGGGTGCATTTCTTGCGGCGACGCATCGCTTCCTCGAAGGCGTAGCGGCAAATACGCTCGCAGCCATCGCGAGTGAGGTGAAGGACATCACTTGCCGAAGAGCGGTCTTCCGGCTGTTGCGAGCCGCGTGCCGAGAACAGGCCCTCCGTATTCTCACGAATAATGGTGAAGTCGATTTCGCCAGCTTGGTAGTTTTTGAGGGGCGAGTCGTCCGCCGAGTAGAGGTAGATAGGGCGGGGACCAGCGTAGAGGTCGAGGCGCTCTCGCAGGTCAATCTGCGGAGTCATCTCGCGACCGTCGGGCCAGCGCACTCCGGGAAGGCCCATCGCGCCGAGGAGGACGGCGTCCGACTGGCGGCAGGCCTCGAAGGCTGACTCAGGAAGGGGATTGCCGGATTTGAGAAATTCGCCCGCGCCCACCGCATGTTCTTCGATGTTCAAGCTGAGGGCGGGGGACTTTGCCTGATTTGCCTGTAGAACTGACACGGCTGCGGCGGTGACTTCAGGACCGATGCCGTGGCCGGGGAGGACTGCGATTTGAAATGCTCTCTTGCTCACTGAGGAGAGTTTGCAACGATGTGGCCATGTTTAACCAGCTCGATCATGTAGCGATTCTCGTCAAAGATACCGCAGAAGCCCTAACTTTCTACCGCGATACTTTGCGACTGAAAGTTCTACTCAGTGAGGAATTGGTCGAAGTCGGAGTGCGGCTTACTCACCTGGATGCGGGTAACGTGAAGCTCCAATTAGTCGAGCCCCTGCGCGACGATCACCCGCTAAAAGCTCAATTGTTGGAGAAGGGAGAGCACTTGCATCATCTTTGTTGGGGAGTGGATAATACCCGCGAAGCGATGAAGAATCTAATCGCACACGGATTAGAGGCCAAGGCAGGGGAGCCCCACCCCGCACCGCAAAACGGTGAGGCCGCCTTTATCGAGCCTTCAAAAACAAGGGGGATTCTTTGGGAGATGACGGGGCAAAGCTCAGTAGACTCTTGAACGATGAAAGATAAGATAGTGTTTGCAGGATTAGCTCTGCTGATAGGTGTGGTGCAGGCGGAGCGATCCAATATCCTTTTGATTTGCGTAGACGACTTACGACCGGAGCTGGGGTGCTACGGGGTTGACTACATCGAGTCGCCGCAGATTGATGCCTTGGCCGGGCGCGGGGTTCTTTTTAAAAATCACTTTGTGCAGGCACCCACTTGCGGGGCTTCGCGCTATGCTCTGTTGACCGGGCGATATGGACCGTCAGGGAACGAGGCACTCTTCGCGCGGGCTAAAAGATTGGAAGCGGAGAAGGTGGCTCCCAGCCTCCCAGGTTGGTTCCGGGAGAAAGGATATACTACGGTTTCAGTAGGTAAAGTTTCGCATCATCCCGGTGGTCGAGGAGGAGAGGATTGGGATGATAATACTAAGCTGGAGATGCCCCAATCGTGGGACCGACATCTGTTACCAGCGGGACCTTGGCAGCATCCGAGAGGGTGGATGCATGGTCTGGCTCATGGTGAGATTCGCGAGGGTGCGAGCGAGATGGACCTCTTTCAAGCAACAGAAGGAGGCGACGAGATTTATCCCGATGGGGTGATGATTCCAGTTGCAACAGAGCAGTTACGATCCTTAGCCAAAGAGGAAAAGCCGTTCTTTCTGGCGGTGGGTATCCTGCGGCCACACTTACCTTTTGGTGCACCTAAAAAGTATTTGGATTTGTATGATGGCGTCGAACTACCCGCCATTCAGCGTCCTAGTAAGCCCCAAGGAAAGACCACTTGGCATCGCTCCGGTGAGTTTATGAGGTATCATCGATGGGGTAAGGACCCCAACCAGGATTTAGCCTTTGGCGAGGAAGTGCGCCGTCACTATGCCGCCTGCGTGAGCTATGCCGACGCGATGGTGGGTCAAGTTTTGCAGGCCTTAGAGGACTCAGGTGAAGCCGAGAATACTATCGTCGTCCTCTGGGGAGACCATGGCTGGCATCTGGGTGAGCATGCGGTCTGGGGGAAACATACATTATTCGAAGAGTCCTTGCGATCGCCCTTGATTGTGGTGCCACCTGGCGAAGGAGGCCAAAACCGAGGCCAAGTCGTCCCGGAAATCGTGCAGTCAGTAGACATTTTCCCAACTTTATGTGAATTGGCTGGTTTGGGCGTTCCTGCTGGACTCAACGGGCGTTCCTTGAGTGCGTCATGGAAGGGTGGTGCACAGGGTGAGAGTAGTGGTTTTGCCTATGCCTATCATGGCGATAAACGAACCTTGAGGACAGAGAGGTATCGCTACATTGAGCACGAAGGAGAAGCGTGCGAGCTGTATGATCGAGCAAGTGATGAGGGAGAGACCTTGAATGTGGCCGGGGAGCATCCTGAAGTTGTCGCGCAGCTTGCGGGTGAACTGCGAAAGATAGCCGGGCCGAAAAATGATTAGGTTAACGCGATTGTTTGAAGCCTATTTGGGGCAAACGATTGCTAACGACGCTTAAGGTTAAATCCTTCGGCGGGCTTAGGTGAGAAGCTCAGGGTAGGCTTGCATTGCGATCTCCCGAGAAGCCTTCATAATGTGGCGCGATTCCGAGAGAGAGAGAGCTTCTTCGGCCAAGGCCTTACATTCCTCATAATTAAGAGCGCGGATGGCGTGCTTCACCGAAGGAAGGCGGGGAGTGCTGACCGAAAGCTCATCAATGCCAAGCCCGACAAGAACAGGCAGGAGAATCAGGTCGGCTGCCATTTCGCCGCAAATTCCAGTCCAGATTCCATTCATGCGACCACTGTCGATGGTCATCTTAATGAGACGCATCACGGCGGGGTGGGCAGGTTTGTAGAGTTGGGAGACCCTCGGGTTCACGCGGTCAACAGCCACCGTGTATTGGATGAGATCGTTAGTGCCGATGGAAAGAAAATCGACATGGGCTGCAATTTCGTGGGCCATGAGAGCGGCGGAAGGAACTTCAATCATAGCTCCAACCTCGACGTCCTCGGAAAAGGCGATTCCCTTGTCGGTGAGGTCCTCCTTGCATTGCTCCAAGACATCGCGCGCTTCCCGGATTTCGCGGAGTCCCGAGACAAGGGGAAACATGATGCCCACCTTACCATGGGCCGAGGCGCGAAGAATCGCACGGAGTTGGTCCTTGAAGGTGTCACGGCGGTCGAGCGAGTAGCGAATGCCGCGCCAGCCGAGAAAGGGATTGGGTTCGGGTTCGGTGAGAGGTTCGCCTGGCAACTTGTCGCCACCCACATCGAGGGTGCGAATGATGGCTTGCTTGGGCGCTACCGATTCGACCACGTGACGATAGAGGCGGGCCTGGGTGTGTTCATCGGGGAATTCACCCGATTCCAGCATGAAGAATTCCGTCCGGAAAAGTCCGATCCCGTTGGCGCCTGATTGACTGACTTGGGCGAGCTCATGCTCAAACTCGACATTGGCCGAGAGGGTGATTTTGCGCTCGTCGAGGGTGGTGGTGTCGGAGTCACGAAGAGTATCGAGAGAGGTCTTGAAGAGTGCTTTTTCTTCCGCCAGAGCCCGGTAGTGCTCCACAGTTTCGGGAGTGGGATTAACGATCAGCTTGCCCTCATAGCCATCGATAATACAGGGATTGAGGGTGCGGATACCGAGAACAGCACCTTTGAGGCTCACCACTGCGGGAATGCCCATCGAGCGGGCCAAGATAGCAGTATGAGAGACACCGGAGCCACGTTCGGTGGCGAAGCCGAGGGTGCGTTGAGGATCGAGACCAGCGGTGTCCGAAGGACTGAGGTCGTAGGCAACCATGATGTGCCGGTGGTCAGGGCTTTCTTCCTCATCCGGATTGGCACCTGAGAAGTTTTGCAAAAGGCGCTGGGCCACGTCTTCGATGTCGCTGGTTCGTTCGCGCAGATAAGGGTCGGCCACGCGTCGCATGGCTTCGAGGAAGGTCTGCATTACGGCATAAAAACAGAATTCAGCATTCTGCAGTCGCGACTCAATCGCTTCATTGACGCGGTCGAGGACAGTCTTGTCTTCGAGAACCATGAGGTGCGACTCGAAGATCCGCCCTTCGGCCTCGCCCGAGATGGATTCAATCTGGGCTTGGAGTGCAGCGAGCTGGTCTTTGGTGCGCTCGAGGGCACGGCGGAATCGTTCTTTCTCGGCAGGGATCTGATGCGAAGAAACGGGGTAGACTTCGGGAGCGGCAAAGCCACGTGCCACCACGTGCACGGGTCCAAAGGCAATCCCTTGCGAGACCGCTTCCCCGTCGAATGTTTGCTCCCTCTGTTCTAGCATCGGATGCCATCTTGGCCTCTTAAGGCCCGAGGGGAAAGGGAGAAAATGAAAGAGAATGCTCTCGCAGACTAGCGAGCAGTCGCAGCTAGCTGACTACGACTTCCTGAATTTCAAAAACGCCTTGTATTCGTCGGGGAGAGCTTCCCCTCGGCCTAAGGCTGTGTTCCACATTTCAACAAGCGAAGCTGCTTCGGCAAGGAGCAGGGCGCCCGCCGAATTAGGGTTCTCGTCGGGAGTGCCGTGGAGCTTGCGAGCGAGTTGCACTTCAGGGTGTTGGTCGTAGATGCCAAAGCAAGCCAAGGCAGCCTTCCTTACCAGTCGGGAAGAAGCACCGTAATCAGCGACCATGGCTTTGTTAAAGGCAATGAGGGCGTTCTCGGGTTGAGCTAAGCCTTCCAGCGCAAGACCGTGGGCATACTCAATCTGAGCCCGCAACCCACCTGGGACATACTTTTCGCCCCATTCTTCACATAAGATATTGAGACGGGACCAGTCCTCGGAACGGATGGCGCCGTAGAGAGGGTAGAGCTCGATTTGCGTCTTATGGGTTTCCATCAAAAGCGGTCCGGGCTTGAACTTGTCGAAGAGAGTTTCGATTTCCTCGTAGTTGCCCAAGATGCGCGCGCATTCGATTTCGTAAAAGCCCGCGAGTGTCGAAAAGTTGCCGGGAACGTCTTCGGTAAATTTGTATTTTTCGCGAGCGACGACGAAGGCTGGCTTCGCCTCTTCGTAATTGCGGTTTTCGAAAAGCTCGAGTGCGGCCGAGAATTCTGGCGGAGTGTAGAACAACACCGAGACCTTGCGGAGAGGCACATCAATGCGGTTGAGATTGTTCTGCTTTTCCCGGTAGCGGATGGTCTTTTCAGAAGCCGCCTCGATCCAGATATTGGAGCCACGGCCTTCTTGTTCGAGGAAGGCGGGAGCAAGGGTCTGCGCGGGAAGAAGAGCGGCCCCAGCGAGGGAGAGAATAATGGTTTTCATAATTCGAGGTCTGTGAGGTTGTTAGTTTTCTTCTTCTTCGGAGAGTGCTTCGACTCCGGGGTTGGCTTCGTAGACCCGGACGAGGGATTGCACATCCTTCCACAGGTCTTTCTCGTCCTCGGGCACCTTAGCATTGCTGAGGATGCCAGCGGTTGCTTTGAGGAATTTGGCACCGGTTTCGTAGGCAAATTGGCGGTCCGCGGGCGTCCTCTCGCCAGCCGGTTGATTGCGTTCCCAGAGAAGCTCCATATAGCGCTTCAGAGAAGGGGCCGAGACCTTCAAGAGCCCTCGATAGGAGGAGTAAACTTGGAAGTAGGTGATGAGCGCATTCTCGGTTTCACCCAAATTGTCATACGCCTGCGCAAGCACATAGCTGACGAATGGTGCGTAACGATTGTAGTTCAGCTCGGGCTTGAGGAACTCCTTGGCTCGCTCCTTGGCCTCCTGCCACTTCTCCAATTTGCCAAGAACTTCGATTGCCCGGTAGAGGGCTTGCTCCTGTTGTTTATTATCCGTGGAGTTGGCATAAACTGCGATCAACTGCTCGACCGCCTTGGTGTTTTCCGCCTCGCTGTCGGAGCGACCGTAGACATCGGCCAAGCCAAAGCGAGCAGGGAAACGATAGGACTGGTCAGAGCGTCCGAGCACTTCCTCATAGTAGGGGATGGCTTGCTTGGGAGAGGCTGTCTTTTCGCGAAGGTAGTCTCCCACGCTCACGAGAATGAAGTTGGAAAGGCTCTTGAGGTCGAAGTCTTGCTTCAAGTCATTAAAGAGCACCTTAACCATGGCGTTGGACTTGCTGGTTGCATCGTCATCGTCATCCTTGACTGCAGTCTTGGCTTTGTCCTCAAAGACACCAATGAGGGCGATACGAAGAAGGGCTTGTGCTGCCTTGTCCTCCGAACTGATACCAGGGAAGTCGTAGTAGACATCCTTGAGGGCTTCTTCGGTGTTACCAGGTGTGGCGAGGAAAAATTTGGTATAAGAGTTGATCGCTTCTTCGAGACCGTAGGCTCCCGGGATTTTTGCGAGTTGGGCAATCACTCCTTGCAGACGGTCGAGGCCTTCCTCGGAGCGTTCCGCTGCAATCAAGGCAGGCATACCTGCCACTGCAACCTGGGCTTTGTATGGTGAATCATTTCCGTAGCTTTCCCAGAACTTGTCGTAGAAGGGCACGGCCTCCGCGAGAGTGTCGCTTTTCTCCTCACCAAGAAGACCGACGAGGTAGAAGAGAGATTCGCTGGCCACGATGTCGTTCTCCTTACGCTCGGCGAGAGTGAGAGCGCGGGTGTAGTATTCCTTGGCCTCTTCCTTGCTGCCTTGGGTTTGGAAAACGTTGCCTTTCAGGTTGAAGACCATCTCGCGATTGCTGGCATCGGGGAATTCGGATTCCACTCGGTTGAGTTTCTCGAGCGCGCCATCGTATTCCTCTTCAGCAAAGTGGCAGTTCGCACGGTCATAGAGCGCGAAGGGAAGGTAGGCGTTGTCTTTGGGGTTAGGGTAGGCTTCGAGGAACTTGTCGAGCAGTCCGGCAGCTTTGTCCCAGATTTGCAATTGAGCATAGTTGGAGGCCTCGAAGTATTGCGCTGCCACTTTGAATTGGCTCTCGGGGTATTCCGAGACGTGCCGCTTGAGAGGCTCGACTGCTTTATCAAATTGTCCGGTGTAGTAGAGACTGCCACCGAGAACGTGAAGGCAGATGTCGTGTTGTTTGGAACCAGCGGGCAGCTTGGGCTCCATCACAGTAGCGACTTCGAGGCAGAGGTCATACTCACCTTCGAAGAAGAGGCCCGTCAGCATCAGGCTGCGAACCGACTCTTCGTATTGGCTGCCGGGGAAAAGCTTGAGGAACTTTTGGCCCTGCTCTTCGGTCTGGAGAACACGACCCACAAGCGATGAGGTCCTCACAAGTTGGTAGAGGTAATTTTCGCGTTTATCACGGGGAGAATTGTTATGGAAACGCTCGAGCATGTCGTAGGCACCATAGGCAGCGCGGATGTTCCCGTTCTGTTCGTGGATGAAGGCTGTCGCTGCAAGAGCGGTGACCTCGGGGAGCTTGCCTTCTTTCCCTCGGGCGCGGCTCATCTCGAGCTGCTTTTCCAGAGCGGGCTTGTTGTAGATAGTGGCGCCGTCGGGCACTGAACGCGGGAAGTCTCCGAGACCTGCCATCGCGGCTTGGATGCTGTCTTCGGCTTCCACCGAACTCGGGACCAAGGCGTAGAGCTCGAAGGCGACTTGGGTCAGATTGGCACCCATGGCAGTGGCCGCTAGGCTCATGAAGACTGGGGAGTAGGGCTGGGCTTCCCAAGGAAGGAAGGTGACGTCAGCGCGGTGCTTTTTCAGAAAGTCGAGCATGGCAGCCTCGTCTTTCTTGGCGATGGAGGCTTCGCAAAAAGCTTGGAACCCGGCCATGATCCCAGCTGGAGGAGTTGGAAAAGTGGCTTTGTTTTTGATAGCAATCTGAAGGTTCTCAGTTCCGCCAGCGAGCTTGCCGACCTTGAAGTGGCAGACGGCCATGTTGATGTAGAAGGCCCCCTTAGGAAAGTTGTCGCGCTCGGGGTCACGCTCGGCGAGGAACTTCTTATACTGCTTAATAGCCTCGTCGTAATTCTCCATGCCCTGTGCCGCTTCACCCCACTTGAGCAAAGCTTTCTTGTGGTAGGTGTTGACGTTTTCGGCCCCTTGTTTGTTGGGATACTTCTCGTAGCAGTTTTTGAAAGAGGAGGCTGCTTCTTCAAATTTGTTGAGCTTGAGCTCGCAAAACCCCCGGTGATACCAGAACCAGCCGAACTTAGGTCCAAACAGCTGCATCGCCCGACCGTCAAAGGTGTCGGTTGCTTGGCGAAGAAGGTTGAGCGCCTCATTCCACTTCGCCGCGCCTTCGGGCATCCCGAGACGCCGGGCCTCGTTCATGGCGGTGAGGGAATTGGTGTGCAGTGCTTCCACTCCACCCTGAGCGCGCAGAGGGGTCTGACTAAAGAAGAGGATGAGAAGAGCAACGAGAGTTGCCGGAGAGTTCCAGTGTTTCATTATGGATAAGTTGGCTTGGATTAGGGAAAAGTGCAAAAGAGTTCCTCGGCGATCAGGGAGACGACCACAGGGGAGAGGGGATTTGTTGGGGAAAGGAGGAGCTGCCTAATTGACGAGATCGGTAAAGGTCACTTTTGTGATCTGCTTGGACCGCAGGGTATCGATAACATCGATGGCCCGTTGGTGCTCTGCATCTCCATCGACATAGACTTGAACCAAAGGCTCTTGCCCTGCCGCGCGAGCTCCGTCAGCGTAGGTGCCAAGGCGCTCAGCGAGCATGGGCAGTTTCCGTGACTCTGGATCATCGTCGAGACGCTCTTGCGCGGGACCCGAATTGATGAAAATCACTCCCGCATTATCGACCCGGATGAACATGGGTTTGATTTCCGGGATGTCGTCCGACGGCGCTGCTGCCGGAAGCTGCATATTGGTATCGGTCTCGCTTCGGACGATGGTGGTCGTCACCAAGAAGTAAATGAGAAGAAGAAAGCAAATGTCGATCAGGGACGAGATGTCGAGGACTGGTTCGTCCTCTTCAAGCGCCTTGCCTTTTTTGTGTCTGGCCATGTGAGATGGTTCTTATTTGTATGCGTTCGAGCTGGCGTAACTGGCGAAGATCACTTGATCGACTCCCGCCTCCGCCGCAATGCGGATGATGCGACGGCAGTGCTTGAACTCGACTCCGCGATGACCACGAAGGTGGAGCTGGGGCTTTAGAGTGCCTTCCATCTTGTCCTTCTGCTCTTTGATGTATTCGAAGATGGCTTCGTCGTCGTCGGGGAGAGCGGTGAAGGTCTGATCACCGATACTGAAGCGTGCTCCCGAGGGATGAGCGAGCGAGTTGCCGTCTTTATCGACACCCTCGCCATAGACGTTGATCACGATGCGTCCTGTCTTCTTTTCCTGCGGAGTGGAGTTCTCCGCGACCGGAACCTGCACTCGCTTGTCCATCTTCACCACCACCAAGTTGGCGGTAACAATGAAGAAAATGAGGAGAAGGAAGACCATGTCGATCATGGGAGACATGTCGACGGCAAGGCCCTCCTCTTCTTTGGAGTTTGCAGCTCTGAGACGTTTGGAAGCCATTGGATTGGGTAGAAATTCGGAGAGATTCGCAGCGGAGCCGAATTAGACAGCAACTCCCTCAGGAATCTTGGTGAGGTAAGCGTCGGCGTTCACAGTCTGGAGGGAAGCGTTGAGCATCTCCTCGGCGGCGTGATGGGAATCAGCCACGAGACCATTGAGTTTGTTCTTGAAGAAGAAGTAAAAAATAACCGCGGGAATGGCAGTGATGAGACCCCACATCGTGGTCAACAGGGCGACTGAAATCTGACCAGCCAACTGGGCGGGTTCTGCTTGTCCGGTCTCAGCAAGAACACCGAAGGCACTCACCATACCGATAACGGTTCCGAGCAGTCCCAGCATGGGAGCTGCCTGTGCCACCAGACCGATGTAGTTGATCCAAGTCATGTTCTTACGGTTCTCGTTGATGGAAAAGTCGGCCATCGCGTCTTCCACGTAGTCACGACCGAGAGTCTCGGGCTGGGTGGCGTCGATATTGGGAAGAGAATAAGCGGTCATGCGGCCCAAGTAAGAAGGATGGGAAGCACCAAGCTCGATAGCGGAACGGACGCGGCAAGCAGTCATGTGCTCAAGGAGAGCAGCGTTCAAATCATCGGGACAAAACTTAGCCTTAGTCAGGTTGATAAAGTTGAAAACCACGAGAGCGATCAGAGCCAAAATCGCGATTCCAATGAAGATCATGGTGGGACCACCATCGAGGATGTACTTCTGGAGAGCGTTCTTGTTTGAGGCCGCCAAAAGGTTGCCGGAGGACGCCAAAAAGAAGACGGCGGCGGAGGAAACGATCCGTGGGAGACGGCTGCAGGTTTTATCAATCATGTCTTTGTAAATGTGTGGGCGGAATACTGAAGATGCGTCATACGGAGTAAAGAAAAGAAGTCGCGAAAATTCATTTCTACCCGCATTGCAATTGCATCCGCCCCTTGAAAACGGGGAAGCAGAGATTTTCTTTGGAAGAATTTTTCGGAAATTGAGTGGCGGGTCTTTGGACGACAGATTTCCCCTTTTTAAGAATGAGGAGGTTTCGCTTTCCTGGGCGCGCTATCTGGCATGAGGGCCGGAAAGATTCGGTCAGGACGCCTCGAACGGACCTTGCCTTTCTGCCTCCAAGCCCAATCCATCCGGGTCAAATTTCACGAAATTGTTCCCGAGTTGAGTCACCCTCATAAGCGGGCTGATTGAGCTCAAAAAAGAGAAAGAAAATTGGGAATGTCCCCGTTTTAGGCTTTATTGTTGCAATCGAGTCTCAATAAGAGCATCTTTTGGTCGAAGAATGAAGGTCACCGCTCACAGTTTGGAAGTTGATACCACTGTTTCTCTGAATCAGGCGGCAACTGGCTGTGATTTGCAGGTTGAATTAGTCGCTGGTGAGAACTGCGGCCAATTGCGTGACCTCGGTTTTTGCGAGCAGATGCGTCTTCGGAAAATTACCAATCGGGGGCGAAATTTGATTTGTTCCATTTGTGGTTCACGGCTCGCAATTTCTAATCATCTCGCCGAGCAGATTCAGGTTCGGCAACTTTCTTAGACGATCAAAATGGACGGAGAGCAGACGCCGCGGTTGGTGTTGGTGGGACAGCCGAATGTTGGAAAATCCACTTTGTTTAACGCTCTCACTGGCGGCAAGGCCAAGGTGGGCAACTACCCCGGCGTCACCGTCGCCCACAAGTCTGGTGAGTTTTTCACCCCTCATGGCAAAAAGGTGGAACTGGTCGATTTACCGGGATGTCTGTCCTTGATCTCAAGAGCCACTGACGAGGCGGTCACTCGCGATGTCCTTCTCGGCGAAGAGGCCCCCGACCTCGTGGTGGTCGTGCTGGATGCATCTTCCCTAGAGCGCCATCTTCCTTTGGCCCTGCAGGTGGTGGAGTTGGGTCTGCCCACGCTGGTGGTCCTAAACAAGATTGATGTCGCGGAGGCCAATGGCACTCGCGTGAACCATGAGCTGTTGGGCGAGGAGTTAGGCTTGCCAGTGGTGCCGCTTCAGGCCGATGCCGGGAAAGGGCTCTTGGACCTCAAGCAAGCGCTACGGTTTCCGCTGCCCTTACCGCCTCATCCAGCTTGGCAGGCCGATGGTCCGATTGGGAAAGTAAGGGAAGATTTGTCCGAGAAGCTCGCGGCCCTCGGGGTCGCTGCCGCCGACCGAAAAGCATGGCTCCTTCTCGCCGACGAGAGCTATCGTTCAGACGAGAGCAACGGTCTTTTGCCAGAGGCGGAACAGGTCGTGGCGGAGGTGACTGCCGAAGAGAATTTTGCAGAACTCGTTGATAAGTCGCGCCGGAGCCGAGTGCGAGACTTAGCCGGCTTAGTGGTCTCGGAGGCTTCCGGTGATGAGGAGACTTTCTCGGACCGCTTGGACCGCTTTCTCCTACATCCTGTCTTGGGTTGGGTCTTCTTTCTTGGGATTTTCTTTCTCGTATTCTGGAGTTTGTTTAGCTGGTCGGGCATTCCTATGGATTGGATCGATGGTGCCTTTGGCGCTTTGGGGGATGCGGTTTCCGGTGCTCTTCCTCCTGGTATGTTTACCGACTTGTTAGTTGACGGCATCATTGCGGGCGTCGGTGGAGTGGTGATTTTTCTTCCGCAAATTCTTTTCCTCTTTTTCTTCTTGGGAGTCTTGGAATCGACCGGATATATGGCGCGGGCGGCATTCTTGATGGATGGCATCATGAGCAGAGTGGGCCTCAGTGGCCGCAGTTTCTTACCGCTCCTGAGTGGTTATGCCTGTGCCATTCCTGGCGTGATGGCCGCGCGCTCGGTGCCCAGTGCCAAAGAGCGTCTTCTGACGATTTTGATTTTGCCTTGGATGTCGTGTAGCGCGCGCCTGCCTGTTTATCTGTTATTGATTCCACTCTTGGTGGCGGGTAGTTTCGCGCAGGGATTGGTGCTCTTCGGTCTCTATTTTCTAGGAACCGCCGCCGCGTTCCTAACTGCCTTTCTCCTGCGGGGGAGGGTCGGTATCGAGAAGGATCAGGAGCCGACCTTCCTCATGGAAATGCCTCGTTACAAGGGACCGGACTGGGGCTTTATCTTCCGCCATCTCTTGGACCGGGCGGGCAGTTTTTTGAAGAAAGCGGGAACTGTGATTTTGGCGCTTTCGATTCTACTCTGGGCCTTGGCAACCTTTCCGCAGGCTCCTTCTGGGGAGGAACAAGACCAGTTTGGATATTCAGCCATGGGGCGCATCGGGAAGGTTATCGAACCGGTCGTCGAACCGCTGGGCTGGGACCATCGTCTCGGCACCGCAATGTTGGCTTCCTTCGCCGCTCGGGAGGTCTTCAATTCCCAAGTTGCTATCTCTTATGCCATCGAGGAGGGAGATGATGAGGAGGGCACCCGCGAGACCATCCGAGATGAATTTCGAGCGTCCTACTCCATCGCGACCGTGCTTTCTCTGCTGGTCTTTTACGTGTTCGCTCTGCAATGCTTACCTACGACCGCTGTAGTAGGTCGCGAAACTAAATCGTGGAAATGGGCACTGGGGCAGTTGGCCGGAATGTCGCTCTTCGCCTATCTCACTGCTCTCATCACCTTCCAATTAGTGAGCTTGATAACATGAGTATTCTAGCACTGACGGCAGCGTTTGATTGGCAAGGAGCACTCGTGTTGGTCCTTGTGCTCGCTTCACTGGCCTTCTTGCTTTTACGAGGCAAAGCCAAGAAGGGGAAGTCCTGTGGAAGCAGCACCTGCGGGTGTGTGAAGAAGAAGTAGCGATGGGAACCATTGCCAGGCTCGTGACCCAGTTCAGTGGTCGTGCTGAAGGTGCTCCTTGAGAACGTCGCGACCAAAGTCATTCTGAAAGTCGCGCCAAATTAAATGAGCGTGGTTGCCTCCGTTTTGCGTATTCGCATACTCGATGAGAAATTTCGGAGTCTGGATTCGGAAGTAGTGGGGCTCTCCCTTTTCGAACTCGCCAGCCCAAGCAAATTGCCCCTCGGCAAGGTCTTGCGCGGTGAGAGTCAGGAACTCTTTCCTCTGATTAGCGGCAATGAGCTGCCCGACAGCGAGCAGGGCCTTTTGATGCTGCTCATTGAGCTCAACGTAGGTCACCCCCTCTCGGGCGAGGGCCTTTGCCGTGCGATCCTGTCGGGTTAGGATTTCGCTCGGAGGCTCGTTGGTGAAGCGAACATGATGACCTTCGCCGTGGATTTCCTCTGCGAGCGCACGCGCGGCATCCTCAATTTTTCCCAACGGGCGCAGGCCCTTGAGGTCTCCTTCGCGCACTTCGGCCGGATTGGTGCCGAAGAAAAATGGGGTGGTGAGAGTAACCTGATTCGAAGCGACGGTGAAGTTGAGAGAAAGATGATGGCCTTCGAATCGCCACCCCCAAGGCTTCTCGATCGCCGGACTTCCAAAAATGGCAACTGTGTATTTGCCGGGGTCGCGAAAGGCGGCCTTGTTGCTCCGCTCATAGAGCATTGCCTCTAGTTGAATGACCTGCTCGGCAGTGGTTACTCCTTGCGCCGAAAGAGAGCTGGCAAGAAGTCTGGTGAGGGATTTATTTTGCTTTTCGTTGAGAGCGTCAATGCGAAGTCCCTCGCGGTTCAAGGGGACGTAGTGCCAGTTTTCGCGCTCTTCGGAATCAAAAGGAAAAAGCGCTATTTTCTTTTGGGTGTCATCGAGTTGTTCGACGAGCTTATTGGCGGCCTCGACGAGCGGAAGAGATGGCTCCGCAGTAAGTAAGGTGGGGAGGAGAGCGAGAGCGAGCAAAGTTTTCATCTCCACCGAGACAACCAGAAAGGCTGCTGACTCAGCAAGAAGAATAGCCTGACGAGTCGCGCTCTAAAGTCGCTTGGGATTCCAGATGACAGATTCGGTCTCGTAGCCAAGACCCTTTGCGGTCTTGAGGAAGTCTTCGAAGTTCTCCTTCTGAGAGCCTTCCCGCTTGGAAAGAAACCACAGGTAGTCTTGGCTGGGAGAGCCTACCAGCGCGCGGGTATAGTCTTGGCTCAAGGCCAGCACCCAGTAGTCACCAGCGAAGAGGTTAGCGGGAAACGAGTGAAAGCGCACCTTAAGTTTACCGGGTTGTTTGGGGTCAGGGCGGGTGGCTTTGCCAAGGATGGAAGTTCGCTCGCCTGTTGACTTGAGACCATTGTTCAGGACAGTGAGGCTGCCATCAGGTTGCGCGGTGTAGGTTGCGGTAGCAGCCACGACATCTTTTTCGAAACGATTGGGAAGGCGTCCAATCTCATGCCATTTGCCGGAATATTTCGCAGGATCGAGCCGGGTAACGGTTGGCTGTTCAATTTTGGTTCCGCAAGAGGCGAGGAGTAGGGCCATGGCAGCACTTGCAAAGATGAAGGGTGTTTTCATAGTCGCGAGGAAGCTAGCGCATTTGAAAATCTTCGCGAGTGAAAATAAGAAGGCCGAAGTAGCTCTGCTCGTCGTCGGGGAGAGAGGCCTTGCGCTAGCTGAAGACTTGCACCGGCCCAGTGAGGGGAGATTGGATGGCACGCAGTTTACCCACTGCTTTCACCAGAGCATCAGCAGCGCTGTCGATTTCCTCGCGAGTAGTGAAACGAGAGAGCGAAATACGAAGACTGCTTTTGGCATGCTCATCGCTGAAGCCCATCGCTTTCTGAACATGGGACGGTTGCTGCTTGCCCGTCATGCAGGCCGACCCGGTAGACACTTGCACGCCAGCTTCGTCGAGAAGAATCATGAGCCCGGCGCCTTCGCATTGGTCGAAGGAGACGTGGCAGATGTTGCCCGCTCGGTGCTCGCGGGAACCATTGAGATGCACGCCTTCGATTTCAGAGAGCAGGCGTGCTTCGAGATGGTTGCGTAGGACTTCGATACTAGAATTCTCGTAATTGAGCGCTAGTTCGGCAGCTTTGCCTAATCCAACGATGTAAGGAACGTTTTCGGTGCCCGAGCGGTGGCTTCCTTCTTGTCCGCCACCCCGCAGAAGAGGCTCCAGGCGAAAGCCATTGCGGAGATAAAGGGCTCCCACTCCTTTAGGGGCATAGAGCTTGTGGCCCGAGATGGAAAGTAAATCGACTGGAACTGCTTGCACATCGACCGGGACTTTTCCCACTGCTTGGATGGCGTCGGTGTGCAGCACAGCGTTGTGTTCCTTGAGCAGAGCACAAGCTTCGGCCATCGGTTGTGTGACTCCGGTCTCGTTGTTAGACCACATCAAGGAGGCAAAGGTGGGGACTTCGGCATCGAGCTGGGTGGCCAATTCTTCCAAGTTGAAGCGTCCATCGGGGTGAACTCCAATGGTGCGGGTCTCGAAGCCCACCGCCGCCATTGCTTCGATGGGTCGCAAGACTGCAGAGTGCTCAATTGTGGATGTGACTACGCGCGATTTCTTTCTTCCTACTAAGCGCGCGAGAGACTTCAGGGCCGTGTTATTCGATTCGGTGCCACAGCTCGTAAAGATAATTTCATTAGGACTGGCGTTGATGAGCGCAGCCACCTGTTCGCGCGCGGTTTGGATGGCAGCCTTCACAGGTTTCGCAGCCCGGTAACCGGAAGACGGGTTGTGAAAGTTCTCTCTTAAAAAAGGAAGCATCGCGTCCAGCACCTCGGGGTGAACAGGGGTGGTGGCATTGTTATCGAGATAAATCATGGCGGTATTCTAAGCCGGAAGCCGGACGAGGGCACGCGCTTCTTTTGTAAAGAATGAGTATGTCCGGTTGGCCCCTTGTGAGTCGTTGTGAGCCTTTTTCAAAGATGAAAATCAGATGGTGACTCGTGTTTCGGCTGGCCCGTCCAACCGCTTTGACCGCATCTATCACAAGGACAAGCACAGGAGCCTCTCCGGAGGACAGGAGGACCGCCCATACAAAGCCTAAAAAGGCCGTTGGTTTCGCAAATGACCTTGCCTCTTCACGAGCCTCATTCACGTTTGGCCCAAAACCATAGAGAGGTAGCCTGGTCGTTCGATCGATTCTTCCCATTGCTTTCAGCGGCCTTTAGTGTTCGCTCAACAACGAAAATGATTTCGCTAGACCTAGTCTCGATTTGAAACTGATGTCTTCCTTCGATAGCTTTGCCGTGTTGATGAAGGGTTTTCTAATATTTGTGTTACTCGGTCTTGTGGGACTGCTTTCTGCCAAGGAGCCTCTTACTTTGATTTCCTACAACATTCGTTACGACAATCGCGGTGACCAAGGCGTCCGCAGTTGGGAACAACGGAGAGGCAAGGTGGTGAAATACCTTCTCGAAAAGAAGGCCGATTTCGTCGCATTGCAGGAGGTGCGCGAGAAGCAGCTACACGAGCTTGATGAGGCGTTAGCTTGTTACAATTACATCGGTGTCGGTCGTGATGCTCACCGAGGTGGGGAGCACTCTCCTCTTTTTTACGATCCAAAGAAATGGAAGATCGATGCCGCAGAGCAGGGAACCTTTTGGCTCTCGGACACGCCTACGAACCCCGGCAGTCAATCATGGGGAAACGAGATTCCTCGTATTTGCAGCTGGGCTCGGTTCGTGAACCCAAGTGGGAATGGTCTTTATGTCTTTAACACCCATTGGGATCACCAGAGCCAAGAGTCGCGAATCAAAGCTTCTGAGCTTATCTTGCAACGAATCAAAGCGCGAAAGAATCAACAGGAACCTTACGTGCTCATGGGAGACTTAAATGCCAGCCGGACGAACCTTGCCGTTCAGATGCTTTTGCGCTCGGATGTCTTGGTCGATCACGGGGGGGAGGAGTTCAAGACTTTCAATCGTTGGCAGGGTGCCCTTGTGCCCGGGCCTCGCATCGATCACATCTTTACTTCTCCTCGGTTTTTTAACGGGAAGTTTGAGACCGATGCCAATGGGAACCCTCCCGCTTCGGACCACCATCCGGTGGTGCTACGGATTCGGATGAAGTAGATTTTTGCGAGTCAATGTTTTGTCTTTTGGAAGGGTGAGTAAAGCGACCAAAGAAGACTGAGAAGTTTAGTTCACTCGCGGCTGCCCTTGCAATACACGCCGCCGATCCAGCGAGTCGTTCCAGATGTTTGTCGCCAGAACTGGTAGGCAAAGAGTAGTGGCCCGCAGAAAATTGACTGGTTTCGACGGAAGCATCTCTCCGGCAGAACTGAATGGAAGAGTGCTGGACGCTAGAAAGCCCTCTCAAGCATTCGCTTGAAGAGGGCCTTCTAGTGTTAGAATTTTGTAATGAAACCGATAGAAGGATTACTTCTTCATCATTTCCTTTTTCTCCGCCTTTTCCATCATCATCTTTTTCCAAGTTGCATCGGCTTTGGTGATGAATCCTGCAGTGTCCTCAGCGAACTTTGCACCGATTTCCTTGTCCTTGTTCAGGTAGATGACGCCGTCGATGACCTTGAAGACTGTCGGGTCAGACTCGAACTTCTTTCCGTGCGCGATTCCAAAAGCACAGTAGCCGTCATAGGCAGGGAGGAACTTGGCAGGCTCTTTGGTAAAGGCATCCACCGCGTCTTGGCTCACAAAGTAATAGGTTTTGTCCTCGTGTTCGACTTTGAACTCGGAGGTGCCTTTCACCGCTTTACCAGCGGCCACGTAACAGACAGGACAGTAGCCACCGAGAGCAACGTCTTTCTTCATCTCATCGCCGAACAAGGGGCTGGAGAAAAGGGCAAAGGCAGCAATCAATAAGGTTTGAAGTGTTTTCATTTTGTTTTTTAAGTTGGGGCGAAATTCTTCTCGCGAAGTCCTTCACCTACTACTGAGAGTCCGAACCATCTTTCTTATTCCAGCCGACAGAACTTTTTTTGCAGTGCGATGAATTCTGGGAGTGAGAAGGGGTGGAGCCTCACTAAAAGCGGGACGACCGTTTGCTTTTCAGGCTACGTTTGCATCGACGTCTTCTGGACAAGAGCAAGGCGACAAGTTCGTTGTCATGGCGAAGCTGTATGGCTCAGAGGGCCCGGGTGCGCGAGGGAGAGTATAGGAACAACTTGGCCGTCCAACTTTGACATCACAGTCAGTTCCGGGCCACGAGTAGAAGGACAGGACTAGAAAACTCCGCACTACTAGGAGCTCGTGCTGGGCCAGTAACACAGTCGCGGTGCGTTTGGAGTCTACTCAAGAACTTGCGAATCAGTTGATGGGGGACTTTGTTCTGTGAGATCTCGCAAAGAAAAAATTTGCTCTTTGAGCGGGGAGAGCGCGCCACGGGGTTTGCGGGCACCGGAAGTTCGTTTGGGTCCGAAGCGTTTGCGTGAACCTTTGAAGAAGGTGTCCACGAAGTCTTTGCTACCGATGATGACCCCGTCGGAAAAGTAGCGGATGCGATGGCGAATGACTTTGGAAACGACGAGGTCGCTCGTTCCCTCTTCGAGCGCAGAGAGTTCTTTTTGAGCCTGGGCTTTGGTCATGCCTTTCTTGATTACTTTGGCTTCAACGACCACTTCTTGGCCCGCGCCTAACAGAAGCTTGCGATATTCCTTCCCAACTCCTCCCTGAGCCCAAGTACGCGCCATACTGGCTACATC
>CAZGXV010000057.1:0-21502 GCA_964529725.1 uncultured Roseibacillus sp. | reverse complement strand
ACGCGAACTCTTCACGTTCACCTAGAAAGTAACGAAAGTTCCTATCACTCTCAGGGCGACCAAGCTCGCGACCAAGGCTCTCTCCTTAACCAATTCTTGAAACAAGATGGATAGGATAGATTGGATTTTTGATGGAAAAATATGAGCCGCGAACTTTTGAAGGGAATGGCACCTCAAAACTCGGCTCAGAACGATGAGTTTGAATTCTTAAATCTGATTCATCCAATCCATCCTGATCTCATTTCACCGAATTCTTCCCTAGCTTGATCGCCCTGACTCCACTCTCCTTCGTCAAAACGTTTAATGCTAAATTTTCAGCAAAAAGAATTTGACCGCTCACTGATTTGCTGGTTTTTTAGCACGCATGAGAATGAAGAAAGAAGTGATTCAGGAATTGGGGACCTTTTTGTTAATTGGTGCCGCCCTCTGCGCGGTCCTCATCTTTACAAGTTGTTCCACCTCACCAGCTCCTTCGGTAGCGGCACCAGCACCCGAATCGGTATCCGCCGAACCAGTGGGAAGTAGTGGACTTGTCGATACGACATCTGCTGCACCACGCTCCCTCTCCCAAACCAGACGCCTGACTCGCAAACCTTCTGCGGTTCCGCAAAATCGTCCCGGGCTGGGCACTGGATGGGGAAAGAGAATCAGCTCTTCCTTGGGCAACACTTCCTTCACCAGAGAAAACAATCGTCCCTTCGGTGGAGTGGCCATGGTCTATTACAACGACCAAGAAGGAATCGAGGCCATGGCAGGGCCTTACAAAAATAAAACCTCACCCCTTCAAAAAGCGGCCAACGGAGCCGTTGAATGGGGAGTCAAGAGTGGCTGGGGCCACCCCGACCACTATATGTCCGGAGCCAAACGATTTGTGGTTGGAAAAAACGGAAAGAACTACTCCCTCATCGTGCGCAATGTGAGCGATAGCCGTTTGGAGGTGGTGCTCTCAGTTGATGGGCTCGATGTCATGGATGGCCAGACCGCCAGCTTCAAAAAACGAGGATATATTTTAGCGCCAGGAGAGAAGATCGAAGTGAAAGGCTTCCGCACCAGCTACAACGCGGTGGCCGCCTTCAAGTTTTCCAGTGTCTCTGCCAGTTATTCAAACCTGCGCCATGGACAGACCCGCGATGTAGGGGTCATTGGTTTGGCGGTCTTTGCGGAGAAAGGAAGCTCTCCTTGGCGTTGGTCGACTGGCGAAGCCTATCGAAGAAATGAAGCACGCCCATTTGCCGAAGCACCCCTCCGCACCGCGCGCTAACCACAGCGATCACTCAACCCTAACAACAAGAGATGAAGAAGAATCTGCTCCAACGAATGCAAGTTGGATTTCAATGCCCAATGAACTGGGACAAGATGGACGGCAACGAGCAGGAACGCTTTTGCAATCAATGCTCAAAAACAGTTACGGACCTCACGCAAATGACGGTCGAAGAAGTGGCCTTCTTCGTCGCCGAGCACGGACCTCGCGCGACTGCCTGCATCCGACTTCAGCGTAATCAGAATGGCTACCTGTTGGTCAAGGGTTGCGGCTCTCGCGGCGCAGTCGTTCGGGAAACAGCGCGCAAAACGATGATTGGCGTCACAGCCGCGAGCGGTCTCGCTTTGGCCTCGTGCTCTACTCCAGAGAAGCAACCCCCGGCCATGATGGGTGTGATGTGTATTGCGCCCGAAGACTAATCTTATGAAACCAACAATGATAATTGCAGCCCTGGCTGCGGCAGCCTTCGTAGCAGGCACTCTGGTCAGCTGCGGACCCTCACAACCCCAGGGTCTGCCACCAACTACACACCCGCCAACGAGCACCTACACCATCGGAGGCTCAAAGTAAAAAGCACTTGCTACCTTCTACAAATATTCAGAAAGGGAGAACAGGTTGTCTGTCCTCCCTTTCTTTCTCTCTGGCATCTATGACGAGCAAACCTACTCTTGGCAACGATGGGAGCCTCACCAAATCTCAAAGACCTCGATCCGGATGAGCGACGGAATGCGCTTTTGCTAGTGGCTACCCAAACAAGCAGTAAGCTCGCTGATATCCTGAGCAATCCTAAGACGGTCTTAACCTGGCTGATGATAGGCTTGGGGGCACCCCCCTTTCTAACCGGTCTCTTAGTCCCAATTCGGGAATCCGGTTCCATGCTACCGCAGGCCTTTATCTCCGGCCTTGTCAAAAAAGTCCGCCGCCGGAAGTGGGTCTATCTAGGAGGCGCTATCGGACAGGCGGTTTCTTTGCTAATCATGGCAGTGGCTGCCCTTTCTTTTTCTGGTGCGGTTGCCGGTTGGACCATCGTTGCGGGGCTCATATTTTTCGCCTTCGCGCGGTGCCTTTGCTCGATTGCCTCCAAAGATGTGTTAGGAAAAGTGGCCCGAAAAGGAACGCGTGGCCGCATCTCCGGAGCGGCCGCCGCGTTCTCGGGGCTAATTGGCCTGGGCGCAGCCTTGGTGGTTTTGTTTGGAGTGAAAGAGGAAGCCTCTCCGTCTCACTATACGAGCTTACTCGCCTGCGCGGCCGTCTTGTTTCTCTTGGCAGGATTCGCGTTCGTCTTTTTGAAGGAAGAAGAATCGGAACAACAAACCGGAGCCCTTTGGGGTGACTTGAAAGCACGCTTACAGTTGGTTTGGAAAGACCCTGTTCTGCGCCATTTTGTGATCGCGCGTAGTCTTCTTTTGGGCTCTGCGCTTGCCTCGCCTTACCTGGTCCTTCTTGCCCAAGGCTCCAAGTTCGACCTCCGCTCACTGGCCGCCTTCGTGGTGGCAGGAGGATTGGCTTCTGCTCTGAGTTCCTTCCTTTGGGGAAGTCTCAGCGACACATCTAGCCGCAAGGCGATGGCTTTGGGTGGCTTGATAGCAGGAGTCATTGGGTTGGTGGCCATTGGCATTGCACTTTGGGTGCCTTCTTGGTCGGTATCATTGTGGACGTGGCCGACTCTCTTCTTCCTGATGCACATCGGCTATTCAGGCGTCCGGGTGGGTCGAAAGACCTACATTGTTGATGTTGCGGATGGCAATCAGCGCACTGACTACGTCTCCGCTAGTAATACTTTGATTGCGATTATCATTCTAATTCTGGGAGCAATTGGTTCCGCTGTCCAAATCGTCGGCTCTACTTGGGCCTTGGCGTTCTTTTCGCTCCTTTGCCTGGCGGGCGTTGTCTTCGTCACCCGATTGCAGCCAGCAACCGGAGGCGAGTAATGACTTGCTACTCCAAGGTCCTTTGACTTGTTCGATAAGCGCGAGCGAGACACCCGGCTCCGGCGGCAATCACGAGGAAGATGAGCAGCAGATGAGTTGTCTTCATATTCAGAACAAACCGAATGCGGCTGAGAATCTCGATAATGATGATCGTAAGGCCGCCTCCGGCTAGCCACCACGCCCACTTTTTGGCGGCATCGTAAAACAGAACAACCGCGCCAATGAGAAAGGGAACAAAGATAATTCCCATGGAAGTGGTTTCTCCCATGCCACCCCGGCGATTCATCATTCCGGAAATGGCTCCAAAGTCTCCGCTCACCACCCGTACTGAATCGAGCAAGAGGTAGAGCCCGATTCCGCAAAGTGTCAGCCCTCCTCCGGTTAGAAAGAGAGTTTCGCCACCTTCGGTGCCGCCGGGTTTCAGTTGAGGGGGATTACTCTTCTTGTTCATCTTGGAATTCATCAATGTTGGCCCAACGAGGAGCGATGAACTCCTCGATTAATACTCCTTGGTCAGCTTTCGAGTTTTCCAAGAAGCGAACTTTGAGCATCACAGGTTCAGCTCTGACTCCTCCTTCACGCAGGCTCTTTTTAAAGTAACTTGCCATGCGCTCGCTGACGGCACTGCTACGCTGGACATAACCAAAGAGGAGGGCGTCGTCGTCCCGAAAGGTCAGTCGGAGACACTGGTACTTGTCGCTATCGGAGAATTCGAAAACATAAAAATTATCTGGTTTGGCGAAGACCCTCAGGGTGACGGGCTCAGTAGGCTTGTTCTGGATGTATTCTTCTAAATCGACGGGTTGATAGCAGACATCGGATTCCCAATCGATGGTCACATTGAGGTCATTATCGACCTCCGCGAGGAGGATCCTTTGGCTTTCGTCATCGAACTCTACGGTCAATACCACGAAGGAGCGATTTTTGATAGGAAGGGCATACTGACCGATAAGCCTGGCTCCGATTTCGGGGATTAATCTACGAGAGTTATAGTAGTCTTCCATCAACGGGCGAACCCGCTCTGGTTGTCTTACTAAGGACGACTTTTCGGCCACGGTCTTTGCCGAAGTGTATTTTTCTAAGGTGCTTTTGATTTCCTCCAATAATGCCCGGGCTTCTTCTTGGTCTTGTTCGGCTTGTTGCAGATTTTCCCGAGAACGCTCTAGGCTACGGTCGTTCTTCTTGCCATCACGACCGCCCATCGCGAGGAACACTCCAAGAGCCAGCAAAAGAAGGAAGGCCCCTGCGGCGAGAGCAAAGAATACGGGGGGAATGTGTATGGGAGGGGCAGGAGCATTTGCTTCCAGTTCCTCTTCCAAGGGCGACTCTTCAGGTGCTTTGACCGCTTCCTGTTCGGTCAGGTCGCGAACGAGAGCTGTTGCCTCTTGCGAACGCCGGAGTGCTGCTTTTTTGCGAGGAGGAGAGGGTTTGCCTGGGCTCTGCCCCAAACGGGTGACCTCCTCATCGTCCTCCATATGATCGACAATTTTGAGGCTGGGTTGCTTTTTCCCTGACTGTTGATCGCCTGCCACCGCGAAATGATGTCTGAAAAACTCGTGTAAGGCAACCTTTCGCCCCGATAGAAGAGGTTCTCTCTTCATGGGTAGACTCCCCCGAATCCTGATCGTGACCGCCGGCTATGGCGAGGGTCACAATAGCGCCGCCCGAGGTTTGGCGAGTGCGTTGGAGGGCCGCGCGGAAGTGCTCGTGACCGATCCTTGTGCCGAAGGAGCTCCGGAATTGAACGAAGTTCTACGTCGGGGTTATCGCACCATGACAACCTATTCGCCCTCGATGTGGGACTGGGTCTACCGGGCAACAGAGCGCCATGACTTCACCAAGGAGACCTTCCATGTCCTGCGCAAGCCCGAGGGGGCTTTGGCCGAAAAGGTGGAGCAGTTTCAGCCCGATGCCATCGTCTCAACCTATCCGCTCTACCCGTATTTCGTCGAGAGGTTGCGCAAAAGAGGGCAATGGAAGGGAAAGATTTTTACGGTGGTGACGGATTCCATCGAGATCAACAACGCGTGGTTGCAGGCTCCGACAGACTACTGGTTGGTTACTGACGGTATGACACGGCGCATGATGCTGAGCCGTGGGCTGGAAGAGAGCCGGGTCATTGAGACAGGCTTCCCGGTGTCACCGACCTTTCGAACCTTGGAGCCACTGACCTCGCAGTCGGCTACCGATCCGTTTCGGGTGCTTTACTTCACGACTGGACGCAAACCGCAGATTTCCTCGGTGGGCCATCCCGTACTGCAATGCCCGGGGACCCAACTCACTCTCGTCTTGGGCGGGAATGTCCGTCGTCTCTACCGCCCCGCGCGCGAGCTCAAGGCCCAGTATCCAGGCCGGGTGCGCATTTTGGGTTGGTCCCGCAAGATACCGACCCACCTCTGCCAACATCATCTCGCGGTTGGAAAGGCTGGCGGAGCGACTGTCCATGAGTGCATTGCGGCCTCCATCCCGATGTTGATTCACCACTTAGTGCCCGGGCAGGAGGAGGGTAATTTGGCCCTTCTGCGTCAGATAGGAGGGGGGGATTTGGCTGACTCACCTGCCAAACTGAGGGAAAAGCTCGAAAAACTCCTCGCTAAAGATTGCTGGGAATGGAAGCGATGGAAGCGTAATCTAGCCAAGGCCTCGCGGCCACAATCCGCGACTGTTACGGCACAGTTCGTGTTAGAGAATCTTGCTCAATAAAATTTGCGACTATGAAAAAAGCGGCCCTCGTCGATATCGGAAACGTAATCCTACACATCGATTTTGAAAGTTCCCTTTGCAAGCTAGTGCCCGAAGAGTTGGCGGATCCCGAGGGGAGAGTTCGCTCTCTTTTGGAGAAGAAAGATGATTTCGAGGCAGGTCAGTTGTCGGATGAAGATTTTGTCGAGTGGGCCAGTAACAAGCTGCAATTCTCTGGTCAGCCGGACGAATTTGTTGCGGCTTGGAACGATATCTTCACTCCCAACCTACCGATGTGGGAGACTTTGCGCGAGTTGAAGTCCCGTGGTTATGAGCTCATTCTGTTCAGCAATACCAACCAGATGCACGCGGACTATTTTCTGAAGGAATTCTCGGAGGTGTTCGACTTGTTCGATGGTCACGTGTTCTCACATCAAGTCGGCGCCGCGAAACCAGACCCGGTGATTTATCATCACGCCTTCGAGAAATTTGGTCTGATACCAGAGGACACTCTGTATTTCGATGACCTTCCTGAAAACGTCACCACGGGATTGCAGCTCAACCTCAAGGCTTGGCGCTACGCTGCCAAAAATCATGAGGCATTGACCAGATGGCTGGTCGAAACTTTGGACTAACAGCACAGGTCTCTCGCTGGGCAAAAGCGAAGTCCTCTTTCTTTAGACTGTCGTGGCATCCGATTTCGGACGCATGCGTTGCCACCCTTTTTGAAAGAGAGAGCTCGTTTTCCAGACGAGAAAGGCCGCCGCCGCGATGAGGAGTAGGAAAAAGAAAAAGGCGGGAACGGGCGCAAACGCCATCAACCCTAGTCCTCCGAGTACAAGGCCGTCTTCGGCTGTACTGGCGGCAATGTTGGAGACCGGTTCGGGGGAGAGATTCACGAAAAGTCGTCCTCCGGCTTTGGCGAGGTGGGTAGTGAGAGAAGTTCCCCCCGCCAACAAGGCGGCAATCACCGAGATGGCTGGATCCAATTCGCCCAAGGCTGCCAGAGCAAGCATCACGCCCCCCACTGGTCGCACGATGGTGTGGAGAACATCCCAAGTGGAATCGATCCAAGGAATCTTGTCTGCGAAAAATTCGATTGCGAACAGCGTTCCCGAAACCCCGATGATCCATGGATCGGCGAGGACTTCTAACTGTTCGTATTTGCTCGCAAGAGCCAGCCAGTCAAAGCGAATAGCGAGGCCGGCGATGAAGGTGGTGAGGTAGAGGTTAATCCCGGCTAAGGTGGCAAAGCCGAGGGCGACTCCCAGTTGTTCAAGAACTTCCATTGCTTGCAAGTTAGCCCGGTTGGGAAAAGGGCGCGATTCGAAAAATGCTCTTCCTTTGTAAGCAGGGCGACCAGCTAGGAACCAAGTTGTTCTCTTTCGCCAATTCTTGGTCGAATTCCACCCACTTTTTCCCTAGTTTAATGGCTCTTCTTTTGTCGGTCACCTCTTGCCTTGCCTTTACTCCTCATAGAGATTCTGCACCGCATTGAGGTAGTGGTCCAAGGGGCCGGGATGGTCGGGATTTTTGCTTTCCAGCTCTTCTTTGAGTCTCTGGTAATCCTTAAATTCGCCCGTGAGGCTGGTGGCGTTGGCAATCTGATACCAGTCGAGGTAGTCGCGGAGGCGTTCGCCGACCTGATGAAGGGCAGTGCGTTTTTGCTCAAGAATCATGAGCAATTCTTCGACATCTTCATCATCCCCTTCAGCGAGTTGTTTGGTAATGCGGGCGTAGCCGGATAAGAGGTCCCGGTAGGAGGGGAAGCAGCGAAAGGAGAGAAGGTTGATGCGCTCCAGCATCGGGGAGAGAAGCAGGCGGCGTTGCTCTTCGGGTAAGGCAAGAATATCGCGATAGGCAATCAGGCGATAGACGCGCGCTCCGCTTTCTTCGTCTTCCAAGGTTCCTTGCAGAATCTCTGTGAGAGCTTTTTCTGTCGCAAGGGGAGAGAGAGTCTCGGTGACAAAATCCTGAGTGAGATTCGCGAGTTGCAGTGCCCATTGCTTGGCCAAGCCCTCCTCGGTGAGCGCGGCAGTGAAGAAGGTGTTTCGGAAGAGAAGGAAGTCGTCACCCTCATGGGTAGGCGCGCGATCAAGGTAGTCGAGGAAGGTTTCCGTCCCTCCATCTTGTCCGAGCATGGCCATCAGAAACGCTCCGGCAGTCACGCGAAAGGCGGTGCGCTCGGCAGCGTCCAAGGTGTAAGGATCTTCGAGGGCCACCATTTCTTCAATGTCCATCATCATCCCGTTCTTAAAGAGTGCTTTGTAGAGCCCTCGGTCGGCATCGCCATTGCGCCAAGCAATTCGTTCCACCATCCCAGTGGTGAGCCAGGGAGCGACTTCGATGGCCTGATCATCGCGCACTCCTTCATTCAAAGACCGATCCATGAGAATACACTCGAGGGTATATCGGCGCAAAGACTCACGATTGAGACCCTTGGCCAAGTCGACATTGAGCTCGATCCGAAATCGGTTCGAACCCTCGACTGGTCGCGGTCTGATCGCAAAGGGACGAGATTGGGGAGAGTCGCCGACCTGACCGTAGAGAGTGACAATGAGGTCGTTCTTGAGAGGGAAATGAGTTTCGTTAACATTCCCGTTCGGGTCTTTGATAATGAAGTTCAGCTCCTCTCGAAGCTCGGTGATTTGTGAAAGAACAGCAGTAATGGTGGTGCTGTCTTGCCCGAAGACTAAGACCCGCTCGTCAGCGGAGATGACTTTGGCCAAAGCCTCAGCGGGTGCCTGCGCCACAAGCCTGCCCGTCAGGACAACGGTCAAAACGGTGAGCAGGGAGAGGGTTTTCATGCCAAGACTTGTTAGAAACCTTGGAGACCAAAGTCGCCATCACCGAGAGAGCGAGGCTCGAAGACAATTTTGCCTTCTTGGAATTCGACAGTAGCTTTTCCCTCCAAAAGACTTTTCAAAGAACGCATCTCGGGAGCAAGGGCGGTGGCGAGTTCCTCATAGCTGCTCATTACCAGCATGAGATAACCTTGCGGAACGGGCATTTGGCCAAGGCGACCTCCAGCCCAATTGATTTTGCTGCTCATCTGATTGTTGCCCTCGATGAGCTGGTCGATCTCGACGTTCATTGCGATGGTGTGGAGACGGTTGAAGGCCTCGCGCTCGAAGAGGACTTGGGCAGAGCCCTCCTTCAGGCGGACCCAAGTGCCACGGTAGCTCACCGAACTAGCGAGCACTCCCTCCTGCGTGCCTGCCACTTTGCTAGCCAACCATTGATTGACTTCTTTTTCGGAGAGAGTGACTTTGATGCCCTGATTGGCCGCGTTTTCGAGCACTCGTTCCAAGTTCCGGCTGGGCGGGGAGCTTGTTCCATCTTGGTTGCGGCCTTCCAAATCCGAGAGATCTTGCGGCAAAAATGAAAGGGTGATGGCGGTGAAAAGAAAAATCAGGAGTGCCAGCGCGAGAAGAAGGACTGCGGATTGAAAGCGTTTTGAGCGTTCTGCCATAGGCAAGGGTTACCAGATTGCAGCAGGGACACAAATTCGAAATCGGAATTCCCAGCGAGGTTCGATCGCATAGCATTCGCACTTTGGACTTGTTTGGCAGCCTGCTTTCGGGCAAGCGAGAGGCGACGCTGATGCAGGGGTGTATGGAATCTGGTGAAAGTCCAGAACAGACGCGCTGCGGTAACTGGTGACGAATTCCCAAGAACCAATCTCTTTGGAGGTGAAGGAGGGAAGGAGGTTTGAGCCGGGAGTCCGAATACTTCGCCCCGCAGGTCACCGTCTTTGGCGAGAGATTTCGGGCTCTCATCAAATCACGCTCTTTCGCGATCCAGAGAGCGACGGGATTCGTCAAATCGCAGGATGCGACGTTCTCGCCCGAAACTCAAAATTCGAGAACAAATATGAAATTAGCAAAAGGACTCTGGATAGGGTCAGTAGTGTCGAGTTGTTTGGTTTGGCAAGCAGCAGGTGCAATCGTGGTCGGAACTGGCGCGGACAGCTCGTTCCTCGTCGTCGAAAGTCCCAATGTGGGAATGCGAACCTATGAGGTCTTCTTCGATTTCGAAGCGGCCAATCCTCTTGGTACTGATGACTTGCTGGCTCTCGTCGATAGTGCAGATGCGCTCATTTCATTCGCGTTTGGTGGTTCTCCCGATAATCAATTCCTCTCGAGCGTGAGCTTTGGCGGGAGTAGTGAGGCCTTCGATGGCACCAACTTCTGGGCCCAGTGGGTAGCGGGCGGCCAAGCTGGGGTAGGTCCTGCTCCCGACTTTGCACCACAGCCAGCTCCCATTCCTAGCGAGAGTTGGACTTTTGGTTCCGGAGTTTCCGCTCCTTTTCGGATCGTGGAGCCTGGTGCCACCGATGTGATTAGCTTCAGTGATGGTTCTGTCCCTCCTAATTTTGCTCCCATTCCCGAACCTTCTGCTACGGTTTTGGTAGTAGGTGGGCTTCTGTTGGGTCTTGCTCGACGCAAACGATAAACAAGGTGTTGAAAGGAAGCGTCATTCTGATGCTGTCTCCCGCATGCGTCCTGCAATCTGAGGTGCTGGAGTTTGAGGAAACCCTCGTGGTGGCCAGCCGCTTGCCTGCCGAGCAAGCGACCGCCTCCCTCGCGGGGAATTCTCTTGTGTTAGAGGGTGAAGTCTTGCAAGACAGCTCGGTCTCTTTCCTGCCCGAGTTGTTGTCCAACCGAGCTGGGATTGGCTTCGCCTCCTTTTTTGGAAACGACGATCTCGCTGCTCCGCAGTGGCGCGGCTTTGGAGAGAATTCTCAATTACGGACCCTCGTGACGATTGACGGCCTTCCCGTCAGTCAAAGCGATCTATCCGTGAGCCCTTGGTCCCGAACTTCGCTTGCAAACCTCGAGAAAGTGTCAATTTTGCGCGGGGGTCGCACCGTTCGTTATGGCCCCAGTGCGGTGGCGGGAGTGATTGCCTTGGAGACCAAAACGGATCGCGAACTGGGATGGGAGTCGGAAACGACCTTTGGTTCTGACGAGACTTTTCGTCAACGCTTGTCACTTTCTACTCCTCTCTCTGGATGGCAGTTCGGGGCTCAGCTTGAGCATTTCAGCACTGATGGTTATCGCGAAAACTCGGACCAGGAGTCAACCTCGGCTTCATTTTCTTTTCTAACACCTGAGGCGGTATGGGGGAAGAATCGCGTTCTCCTCTCCGCCAGTCGGAATCACTTTCAAGACCCGGGGCCGCTCTCGCTATCGGCCTTTCGTGAAGACTCTCGGCAGTCTTTGCAGCCTGACCAAAGCTTGCAATCTGAGTCTCTAACCTTGGCCAATCAGCTTACTCTTTTTTTGGGTTCCGATTGGGAGTTGGCGGCGAAGGGTAGGGTGGGTCAGAGGCAGCGGGAGTCCGACTATCAGGGCCGACTGACCCAAGGTGACTTCCTTGACTGGGACGGCGAGCTGGTTCTTTCGCGAGAGGGAGAGGATTGGAATTTGGAATTGGGCTATCGCTACACGCGGAGTGAGCTTGATTTCGAGCGAAGCAATCGCGGCTCCGCAAGGGGTCGGCAGTTTGCTGATTTGTCTCGCGAGAGTCAGGGCGCATTTGGCATCGTGCGATGGGAGCCCAATGAGAGATGGGCTTTCAGTGCTGGTGGCAGTTGGGACCGCTATCGGCTAGATGGCCAAGCGCGAGAGCCAAACGATCCCAATAATGATTTGCGCAATTTCTCCGGCAACACGGAGGAGAGTGAGTGGGCTTACGAGATTGGCGTCGAGTGGAAGTTGACTGATGATTCCTTGCTCTGGCTACGCTATGACCGCTCGGTCCGCTTTCCTGTCCTCGATGAAGTGGCGTTCTTCCAAGGCTTCGATTCACCGACTCCCTTCAATGCTGAACTGAGGCCCGAGACCGGACAGGGACTCGAGCTGGGTTGGCGACAAGAGACCAACGAGCATTGGACATGGGGGGCGACTCTTTTCGGGCAATGGTTACAGGATGAAATTTTCTTCGATGGATTTTCCAACCTCAATGAGAACCTTCCTGCTACCGAGCGTCTGGGCGCGGAGCTGAGTGTGAGCCATAAGGGGGATTGTTGGGATGCGGGTCTCTTTTACAACGCCACCTTCGCCCGCTTTCGGGACGGCTTCGATGATGGCGAGCGAGTTCCGTTAGTGCCGAGGCATTCTCTTTCCGGCTCATTGACGTGGCATGCTACCTCCAGTCTGGACTTGGGAGTGGAAGGCCGCTTCGTGAGCCAACGGAGCGATGGGAACGACCGGGGAGAACTGGCACAGTTGATTCAATTCCGCGAAATTCCCTCCTATTCGGTTTGGAATGCGACTGCCCGTTGGGAGCTCAATGAGCACTGTTCCTTTTTTCTTCGCTGTAACAATCTTTTCGATGAGGACTTTATCTCCACTCAATTTTCGAATGGAATCTTCCCGGGAGCAGGGCGGCAGTTTCTTGTTGGTGCTAAGCTCACTTATTAGGTGCGATGAAATGTTTTTTAATTTTAGGTTTTCTGTCGCTTTCTGCGCAAGCAGGCCCGTATGCACCTGCCGCTGGACAAGAGGGCAGTCGGGCCATCAGCAAAGACGACGCTCGCATCATGGGGTGGGCGACCGAGGTTGAGAACTATCAACCAGGTCTCGAAGTGGAGGAGAGTTGGGCCGACTCGTCACAGGTTTTGGGGCCTGCGCAAGGGAACTCATTCCAGATATGTTCCCTCGGACGTGGTGGCTCGATGACGGTCTCATTCGGACGTGCTTTGCCGAATGGCTTCGGGCCTGATTTTGCGGTTTTTGAAAATGGTTTTTCAAACGACTACCTTGAGTTGGCATTTGTGGAAGTCTCTTCCGACGGAGAAAATTTTTTCCGTTTCCGCAACCGCTCTCTCACCACCTCCGCAGTGGGTGCGTTCGGAACGCTGGACCCGACCGATGTCTTTGGTTTGGCGGGAAAGTATCGGCAAGGTTTTGGCACCGGCTTCGACTTGGCCGAGCTGCCGAACAGTCCTCAGCTCGATAAAAATAATATCCGTTATGTGAGATTGCTTGATGTCATCGGGGGGAGCTCGACGGATAGTGAGGGCAACTTTATTTTCGATCCATTTCCGACTGTGATTTCGGCTGGATTTGATTGCGATGGCATCGCTTTGCTTGCCTCCGAGGAAATTTCGATTCTGACTGTAGAAGCCAGCGATGAGAGCCTCTCGATCTCTTTCCAAGCCCAGCTCGAAGAAAGCTATTTTCTCATGGAGTCCTCGACTCTCGAGCCAGAAAGCTGGATGGAAGTAGCCTCCAAGTCCGCAGTGGCAGAAGAGGAAAGCTTCCTGGTCCCGCTGGGTGAGGACCATAAGTTCTATCGCATTGAATCTCGTTAAGCGACCGCTTGTCGTCTTCAACCAGTTTCCTTGAGGCCAGATGAGATGGCGTTCACGGTGAGCTGAAGCGCAAGGAAGGTTTCGTCTGCTTTTCCGTTTTCGCGTTCCAAGGGGCGGTCAGCGGCGCGCCAGTCCTTGAGTAGTTGGATTTGCTGCAGGTGCAGTTTGCGCAAAGGCTCCTCACGCAGGGCGAGGGTCTTATTCATGCGCGGACGTCGGGTGGCAAAGTCACCGCCAAGGAACGCTCCTACCTGTTCCCGCGTGCGTTGAAACTCTTCTCGAATAGTATCTAACACTTTCTTCCGCAGCGAAGCGTCTTCGCAAAGCTCGCCGTAGCTTTCCATCAACTCCAGATTGGCGCTGGCGAGGGAGGTTTCGACATTAGTGAAGACATAGCGCAGGAAAGCGATGGATGAGAATGACTCCTTGAGTTTCTCGTAAGTCGCCGAGTCTTCTTTTTGCAAGGCTGCCAAACCGCTGCCGACTCCAAACCAACCGGGGAGGTAGAATCGGGATTGCGTCCAAGAGAAAACCCATGGAATCGCGCGCAGGTCTTTTAAGGAAGGCTTGCCAGTCCGGCGAGCGGGTCGGGAGCCAAAGACCCCTGTTTCCAAGGCATCAATGGGGGTAGCAGAGCGGTGAAAGGTGAGGAAGTCTTCGCTCGTGAGAAGGGCTCGGTAAGCCTCCGAGCTTTTTGCGGAGAGCTGGTCTAAGGTGGCGTGGAATTCTTCCGGAACTCCTGTGCGCTTGTCTTGCATCGCCACCGCTTCGCTGACCCCCGCCATCAAGAGCTCGAGGTGATAGTGGGCATTTCCCTCGTGGGAATACTTGCGAGGAAGCACTTCGCCTTGTTCGGTCAGTCGAACTGGACCAGTGAGGCAGCCAGGAGGAAGCGCGCGCAGGAACCATTGCGTAGGGCCCGCTCCGCGTCCGATGGTCCCTCCGCGACCATGAAAGAATTGCGGCTCAAAGTTGCGGCTGGCGAGACTGTCCGCCATCTCCTTTTGCGCGCGGTGGATGCCCCATTGGCTGGCAAAGACCCCGGCGTCCTTATTGCTGTCGGAGTAGCCCACCATCGCTGGTTGGACTGTCTCCGTGCCTCCTGACATGAGGTCGCGATACTCGCCAAGGATGCCCGAGGCGGCAGCGAGATCGTCTCCAGTCTCGAACAAAGGGCTAACTGGCAGGCGCGAGCGCCACATGCCATCAATGTAGTCGGCCAGTCCGGCTTCGCGGGCAAAGAGATGCATCGCCAGCAGGTCAGACACTTGGCGCGTCATGGAGATGATGAGTTGCCCCAAGGACTCCGGGCCACGAGCTTTTTCCTGCTCCGCTACCTTTCGAAGATAACCGAGCACGTTCTCGCCTTCTTCCGGCAGGGTGGTGTTGATTGAGAGCAGGGGGCGGCGGCTCTTGAGCTCGTCTATCAGGAAGGAAACACGTTTTTCCTCCGGCCAGTCTGCAAAGCTTGCACCATCTACTATGCCAGCCGTAGTGAGAATGGCAGCAAGGGCCGCGTCGTGAGTGGCGGAATTATTTCGAATATCGAGGCGCGCAAGGTGGAAGCCAAAAACATCGTTCAAAAGGATGAGCGGCTCAATCCACTCTTTGGCGGCCAGCTTGGCTCCTGCTTCGCAGAGGGTCCAGCGGGCCAGCTCAAGGTCTTCGGCGTAGTCTTCGTTGCTGTTATAACCCCCGTTGACCTCATTGATGGAGCGCTCCAGCTTCTCGCGCAAGAGATAGAGCCAGCAACGCCAGCGTTCGGCTTCATTGCGGGAGGCAATCGTAGCTCCGGTTTCGCCCAGCTCTTGAGTGAGACGGGCAATGCCTTCTTCTAACGCTTCCGGAACTTTTACGAAGGGTTTGCTCTCAGTGAGGGATTCCGCAGCCTTGCGTGTCCAGCGGCGTTGCAGACGCAGTGCTTGATAACGCATTTCGTTGAAGGTGTTTTCGGTCACTTGGGGCGTCACGAAGGGGTGTCCGTCGCGGTCGCCACCAATCCAACTGGCAAAGGAGATGCGCGGGTAGGCTTGAGCCGAACGCAGCTTCGTGAGGGACCAGCCAGCGGCTTCCCAGGCCACCTCAAGCGAACGGTTGAGTCGGATCACAACCTCGGGAAAGACTTCGCGCAGATAGTAGAGGGCATTGCGACGCTCGTCAGAGATAGTCGGACGTTCGACGAAAATCTCGCCCGTGTGCCAGAGACTTTCGAATTCTGCGCGCAGGCTGTCGCGCACCCGCTTTTCGCGCAATGGATCGCGACGTGCGTCTTCCCACTCCGAGAGGCGGTTGTAGATCGCGAGATGCTTCTCGCGCACCAGCGGACGTTTTGCTTCGGTGGGATGGGCGGTCAAGACCGGTTCAACATTGACCTTCTTAAAAGCCTCGATGGCCTGTTCCTCGGTGAGGCCCGCCTCCTTCATGCGGGCGATCACGCCCGGCCAAAGCCCACGGATCGTTTCCGGCCCATGCTCCGCCCGACGAATGGCCCGGAAGCGCCATGCGACACGCTCTTCCACAATATTGAGAATCTCGAAAGCGAGCGAAGATAGCTGCGCAGCTTCCGCGGCATCGCTCGGGTTATCCTCGACGGAAGAATGGTCTGTCAGCCAAGGGAGACGATTGATGGACTCGGCAGCGAGAGGCAGCGAATTCGCCAGCGTGCTGGTGACCTCGCGCAATTCATCCTCAAGGGCTTGGAATCCGCGGTCAAAGTAAGCTTTGTTCAATCCGTCAGTGGGCATGGCTCTACTTCAACGGAAAGCAGGTGGCGTGCAAGCTTTCATGATTCCGTTCTTTCCGGTTGCCTAGACATTGACCAGTGGCATTTCTGGTCAAGCCTCGAATCAAATTCCCCGCAAATACTGATAGGAATAAATTCCGGTGGCATGGCCGTCGCCCCAGCGCGGTTGCAAGGCGTAACCGCCGACAACCTCCCAGCTCACGAGGTCAAAGGCTCTAGGCCCTAAGGTTGGGTTGGGGCGAATCACACGTCCGAGAGCATCGGGTTCTCCCTGACAAGAGGCACAGGGGCAGGCTCGTCGCAGGGCCTCGAAGGTTAGATAATTTTCCTCGCCATCGCTCCAAGCCAAAGCGAGTTCGTTGCCCACGACGGCTGCGTTTTTAAGAGAAAGCGATTCCATGTGCCCCAACTTGCTACCGAGCTTTCAATTGTCCAGCCTCGCCTTCGGGCCAAACTGCACCCGAGACGATCCAGCGCTCGAGCACCTTCAAGTCGCTAGCCGCAATCTTGATGCCTACGGAAGGCATTTTGAGAGCAGGGTGCTGTCCGCTGGCGGCTACGAAGAGGAGACTTTTTCCGGGCTTACCCGGCACGATGCGCTTGTTCTTGAAGGCCTCTTCCTTGTTGGTCAGGGCGTAGGAGATTGTTTTGTCGGAACCATCGTGGCACCAGACGCAACGCTCCTCTAAGATGGGTTTGACGTGGCGCGCGAAGTCGATTTGGCTTTTCGTTTCGGCCTGCACAAGGGGGCTGAGAACTGGCTTTCCGCTGATGCGAGTCTCAGAGTCGCCCCACTTTCCGCACGAAGTCAAAAGGAGGGAAGTCGCAAAAAAGGCGCTGGAAAATGCTTTCATCTCGGTCATCTTCTAGCCCGAAAGTCATCTCTTCAACAACATGTCGTCGCGTCAATTTTTCCTCACTCTACCGCTAGCCCTGCTGTTGCTTCCCGTCCAAGGTCAATCGCGCGGTCCTTCGGTCGTGGCACCTACCCAGAATCGGCAGGTGGTGCAAAACGGGATTCCCAAGTACCCTTGGCATCTGGGTGCCACCGCGACTATTTTTTGGGTAGGAGAGCAGCCCACCGCGCGCAATCCCACCCCCAACTGCAAGTCCTCTTGGGACACCAAGTGGATGCAGAACTTTGGAGGTTACGATAATCCCAACCCCAAGGCGCGGCGAGGCTACTTGCCCAAGGGGTTTACTCCCAAGCAGAACCCGTTTTACGTCGCACTGCCCTACAACGACGTTCTTAATCATCGTCAGCACAAGCCTGAAGCCGCGAAGGTGATCCCATGGTTCAAGAGCTACAATCCGCGTCCGGGTCAAACCGTTTGCAAGGGTCGTTGGGTCGAAATTGCGCGCAACGGTAAGGTCTGTTTCGCGCAATGGGAGGATTGTGGACCGTTCAGCACCACCAACTGGGAATATGTTTTCCGCTACGAGGAGGTGAAGAATAAAAAGAACAAAGCGGCTGGAATCGATGTCTCACCAGCGGTGCGCGATTATCTAGGCATCAAAAGTGGACAAAAAGTGCACTGGCGCTTCGTGGAGTTCGCGCACGTTAAACGGGGACCTTGGTCGCTCTACGGAACGAACAATCCTTTCGTGAACCCCAATGCGCGCCGTTAAGCGGTTAGGAAAAACGGTGCAAAACTAAGACCTCTGGAACTACGCTTCGGGAACCTGATAGATGAAGCGGTAGAACCACTTTTGGTCGCTGGTCGGAGGCGCGACTTCCACCCGGAGGCTGCCTTCGACATCAGCGGTGATAGCGGTGTCGAACCAAGTCGAGCAGTCCTCCGATTGTTGGAAGACATAGTCTAATCCGGGAACCCCCACTGTTGAGAGCGTGATGGTGTGATGCGTGGCATTGGTGCTCATCTCCAGTGCCAAAGCGTCTTCTGGTAGCACGATGACCGACAGCTGCCCATCTGTGTCGAAGGGGTCTGACCACTTGGGATCGGTGTAGAGGCTGTTGCCGCTCAGGGTTCCTAAGAAGGCCACGAGGTCAGCTTGGTCTTGGGCGGTGAGATTGAGGCGCTGGGGCTGCGGGCCACCCGGGCTGCGACGAGTGAGGCGGGCGTCGAGACCGGGCACGATGGCAGGGATGGCATTGTAATGCGCGATGACTGCTGCGAGGTCAGCCTTGCTCCCATCGTGCATGAAAGGGCCGTTAGGTGTTCCGTCTTGTTGAACGACATCACGGAGGCTTGGGGAGCGGGTGTTAGTGAAGTCGGAACCGCCTTCCAGCGAGCTCACAATTCCGTTGTTGCCGGAGTTGGGAGCGATGTCGAACTCGGGCGGGCGGTGGCAACCAGCACAACCAGCTCCTCCTCCGGGGCCGCCTGGAGGGCTGAGGAAGAGGCTTTTACCCCGGTTCTCATCCACGGTGAAATTCGGGAAATTGGCGCCATCATTGGCAACGGTGCTCCGACCGACATCATACTTGCTATCGAAGGATTGGATGCTTCTCACAAACTGCGCGAGGGCTTTTTGGATTTTGGCTTCGGTAATCTCGGGAGTACCGTTGACGGCGGCGAAAAGAACACGGTAGTCGTCGATGGCACTCAGGCGGGTGACAAGGTCCGAAAAGTCAGGATCCTCGAGGGTGCCGCTGAAGCCCATCTCAATGTGGTCCTGGATAGGTTGGGTGGTTTGTTCTTCCAGGGTGGCCGCCCGTTCGTCCCAGAAGAAGCTGCTGCTTTGCGCAAAGCGTGAGTTAACCAATCGCATCGAGTGCCGCCCTGTCGTTCCCGCTACGCCAGTGCTCGCTAGCGAGAGGTCACTGAACCCGTTTTCTTGTTGATGGCAAGAGGCACAGGAGATGGTGTTGTTGCGAGAGAGGCGTTTGTCGTAAAAAAGGATGCGGCCCAAGGTCGCGCCGAGGTCGGTGATAGCATTCGTGCCTGGGGTGTTGTCGCGTGTGATGTAATCCGGGACGGGTTGACTCGCGTAGTTGGCTGGTGCCGTCAAATCAATGGTCCCGGTTCCGGTTCCGGTTCCGGTTTGGGCTTGGACGGGGAAAGGTATCGAGGCGGTGAGGGCGAGGAGTAGGTACTTCATAAACCAGAATGAGTTCAGGGGAGAGTATGGGGGATTCCTGTTTCGAAACGATTTCGAAAGTCTTAAGAGTTTGTAAAGACTGCGACTGAGCGCGCCCTGCGGTGTCCTCAGCGAGGCTAATAGCGGACCCTTACGAGAGTGAGGCCGTCGGCAGGGGCGCAGTGCGGGGGCTTGCGAGTCTGGGGATTGGCTCCAGTGATGAGGTCTTCGATTTCGTCAAGACGCAAACGGCCCTGGGCGGCTTGCACCGCAGTCCCGGTGAGCATGCGAACCATCTTGTAGAGAAAGCCGTCGCCGACGAAAGTGAGAAGATAGCCGTCGGCGGTAGTCTCGAAGTCACTGCGCAAAACGGTGCGCTGGTAATCGGTGTCTTCGGTCTCGTTACCCCGCTTGGCCGCCAAATGCCGGAAATCATGTCGACCCAAATAGAGCGCAAGTGCTTCTTCGAGAGTGACAGGATCGAGCTGGCGGGGGAGGTGCCAAGCCAACCCAGCGTCCAAGGGAGGAAGGACGGGCGCGAGCGAAAGCCGATACTGATACGTCTTTTCCTTGGCCGAAAAGCGGGCATGGAAGTCGGGAGCGGCTTCCTCACAATCCATCACTCGAATGGTAGGAGGGAGCTTGCCGTTGAGAGCAGGGAGGTAGTTGCAGGGGTTCATCGTCGAGGCCTCGGGGGCATCGAAGTGAACAATCTGACCAAGGGCGTGCACCCCCGCATCGGTGCGCCCTGCATTGTGGATGCGGATGGGCTCCTTGACCACTTCTGCCAAAGCGGTCTCGAGGTGGTCCTGCACCGTGCCGCCCTCGGGCTGGGTGGCCCAACCGAGAAAGGGGCGTCCGTCGTAGGCGATGGTGAGCTTGAGTCGCACAGGCTGGATTGAGAGAGGAGTGACCTACTTGATTTCTAGTAGTTCCACGTCAAAGACGAGGGTCCCGCCAGGGGCGCCGTTACCGGGGTTCTCACCATAAGCGAGGTCGGCCGGGATCCAGAAGCGTCGCTTCTCGCCCTCAACCATCAGTTGCACCCCTTCGGTCCATCCTTTGATTACTCCGTTGAGAGGGAAGGCAACGGACTCGCCTCGAGCTACCGAGCTATCGAAAAGCTCACCCTTGGTCGTCCAGCCTGAGTAGTGAACTTCCACCATGGAAGTCGCCTTCGGGTGGGTCGTGCCCGTGCCCTTGGAAAGGACTTTGGACTGCAAGCCCGAGGCCGTGGTTTCGGCATCAGCAGGAGCGGCGGCGACGTCCTCTGGTGTTTGGGGTGGTTCGGGAGCTTTTTGGAATTCAAAAAGCTCAACGTCGAAGACGAGCATGCCACCGGGACGGCCTCCCCCAGGGTTCTCGCCATAGGCCAGATCGGCCGGGATCCAGAAGCGTCGCTTCTCGCCCGTGACCATCAGTTGCAGGCCTTCAGTCCACCCCTTGATGACTCCGTTGAGAGGAAAGCTGATCGTTTGTCCGCGCGCCACCGAGCTGTCGAAAAGTTGCCCGTCAGTAGTCCAGCCTGAGTAATGGACAGTCACCTTATCGGCGCCACCGGGCTTCTCGGTGCCCGTTCCCGCAGTTAAAACTTTGGAAAAGAGACCAGAGGCGGTCTTTTCGGCATCGGCGGGAGGGGCGGCTACATCACTGGGTGTTTCGGGCTTGCTCATGTGGCGGGGAACATTGGAGAAGACGCGCGGAAGTGCAACTCGAAAGGGAGGGAGGAGGAACCAGGGCGATCAAGCGAGGGAAAAATTCAATGAAATGAGACCAGGATGGATGGGATGAATCAGATTTAAGAATTCAAACTCATCGTTCTGAGCCGAGTTTTGAAGTGCCATTCCCTTCAGAATTTCGCGGCTCAGGTTTTTCCATCAAAAATCCAATCTATCCTATCCATCTTGGTCCAAATCTTGGTCCAAATCTTGGTCCAAGAATGGGCTAAAGAGAGAAACTTGGTCCCGAGCTTGGTCGCCCTGGAGGAGGAACAGTGATGAGGAGCGACCCCAATTCTCCTGCGGATCGCAATCGACGTGCCGCAACCAACTCCACCCCAGACACCACCCGTGATGACTGCCCCAACGGCCTTTTGAAATTCATCGACAACGGCATCTCCCGCAGCGACTCTACCTACACCGTGAAATATCAATTGCTCAGCGACACCCAGACCCTTGCCGGTGGGAGCGCCCGCACCTTGAACTACGACTACGATGCCGATGGCCGCTTCGCCACCGTGGCCAACGCAAATGGCCTCACCGAGGACCAGGGCTACGACGACGACGACCTCACCCTACAAGAGGAAAATATCTACAGTTGGGACGGTGATAACCGCGTCCTGAGCGTGGTTCCCACGACACCTCAAATAGGAGACCAAGCCCTGCATTACACCTACGACGATAACGGAAACATGACCGAAGTGACAGACGCCACCGGAGCAATTGCCGCGAGCTACCGCTACGACGCCTTCGGCAATCTACGCAACGTGCCCACCGGCTACGGAGCCGAAAACCGCTACCGTT
>CAZGXV010000056.1:10971-21715 GCA_964529725.1 uncultured Roseibacillus sp. | reverse complement strand
GCAAAGGTTTCTGGAGAGTCCAAACCACGAACCCGGCTTTGCTTGATTCTGATGGCGATGGGCTCAGTAACCAGTGGGAGATTGATAATGGCACCAACTGGCTGTCGGCCGATAGCGACCTTGATGGCCTTGATGACTTCCTTGATTCCGACCCTCTCAGCAACGCTGCTCTTGCCGATCCTGATGGTGCCAACCACGGTAGTCTCGACCTCGGGCTCATCGGTCGCTGGGACTTTGAGACCCACTCAAACACCTTCACCCCCGCCGCCGCGATCACTCCCGGAGCCGGAATTGCCACCGCTCTCGGTAACGCCTCCTTCGATGGCACGGGCGCGTTTCGGGGCATGCCTTCCAAGGCTCTCCATCTCAGTGGCGGAGCTTGGGGCAGCAACAGCGCTGCCCTCAGCATCCCGCCCGCCTTCCTCGACGACCACTCCCACTACACCTTTTCTTTCTGGCTCAAATTCCCGGAAAACCCCTTCCGCAATGCCTTCGAAACTGCGCCCTTGGGAGCCACCACCTGGACCTCGTCCGCCGCCGGAGGCTTTGGCGAACCAGCTGTCTACAGCCTTCTCACCATCACCGAGCGACAAGGCAGTACCGTTCCCACCCCGCGCTTTGCCTGGGTCCTCAAGCCGGAGCTCGCCAGCCTCACCTTCCCCGGAGCTCCGCTCTCCCGCACCACGAGCGCGACCACCTACCACCTCGCTTTGGAAAACTGGGAACCCGGGCCGGTGGTCGAAATCCTGAAGGGCTGGAGCCTCGATCCCGCCGCCCTCGCCGACGGGCAATGGCATCATCTCGTGTTGCAACTTTCCTCCAACTCTGCCGAGGCCTACCTCGACGGCGCAAGCCTCGCCCTGCACCCCTCTTTTCCTGCCCAAAATATCCCCACCTTCAATTTTTCGGACGTCGCCACCGCCGGAACGGCCTTCCATCTGGGCAGCTTCGGCCCCTTCAGTCCCACGCTCGACTTCCACATCAACAACCCTCAGTTTGCGGGTGGAGCACACGGCCCTCGCACCAACCTCCCAGCCTCTCTTGACCGTCTGCGTGCCTACTCCCGCAAGCTGACCGCCGATGACGTGCTCGCCCTCTATCAGACCGACATCGACCGCGACGAACTTCGCGACCTCACCGAGCACCGCAGCCTCCTCCACCGCGATCACAACGGCAACGGTCAGCTCGACCCCGGCGAAACCGACTGGCTGCTCAACCCCTTTCGCTACGACGCCCCCACCCTCGACCACGACCAAGACGGCCTCGTCTCCCTGGTGGAACAGGAAGGCAATCTGCCCGCCCATGGACCCACCGACCCCGCCAACCCCGACACTGACGGCGACCAAATCCCCGACGGCTGGGAAAGTGACCACGGTCTCGACCCCCTCTCAGCTGAAGATGCTGACGACGATCCCGATGGAGACAACCTCACTAACAGTCAGGAATTCCTCGCTGGTACTGACCCCAACGAACTCGACAGCGACGACGACGGCATCCCCGACAACCTCGACACTCCGCCCCTCTGGGTCTCCATTCAGCGCAAAGCCGTCTACGATTACGACGACTACGAAGCCAGCCCCAGCGGGCAGACTCCGCAAAAACACTTTAAAACGGAAGCCACTTGGCCTAACGCCAATCCCACCAACGAGGCCCTCGAAGAAGCAAAGAAATTTAACGAAATCGACAACGACCTCGCCGCCGCGCAAGCCTTCCCCGGCACCTTTCCCGACGAAAGCCTCAGCAGCGACCTCTTTGCCCAAGGCAAAGCCACCATCATCGCCAATCCACCCTGCTACCACGCCGACCTCGAAGCCCGACAAATTGCCGTGCAGATCGGCTACGACGCGCCAGAGGCCATGGACTTCAAAGCTCTCGTCGTCACTGAGCACACAGTAGACGGAGTCGAAAGTGACCCCGAAGTCGAAATCATCACCCTCACCATCCCGCAAGGAGCTCAAATCTCAAACACCTACGACTTAGAGCCCGAATTCGCACTCACCACCACCGGGGCAGAATTCGCCGGAACCGGCACCGAACCGGACGAACTGGTCTATGGAGAGGAGGTGAAGGTGAATCTCCTGCCCGTGGAGTTTAAGGTTTATCGTCCAATAGAACCTCAGCTTGCTGTCAAGTATCAGCTTACAAGAGAAGAGAGAGAAATTCCTCAGCAAGAGCTAAATGAAAAAGGCATTGGGCTTAGGCTCAACGGTGGCATTTTAGACGTTGGAGATGATGCGGCAGCCCTTCAGCAATTTGAAAATGACCTGGTCGAAGTTGAGATGCTAAGTCCAGAGATTCCTGCTGGATTTAGCCTTGTAGTAAAGAAACCTGACGATTTGAGGTTGTGGACAACCAAGAACAAGGATGAGCTTGTGGCTGACTTTGGGGTTGAGTCCGTTATTGAAGAAGAGCATTACCCACCACAAAGCTATTTTTTAGAATCTGCGGGGATCATGAAAGAGGATGAGCTAGGCTTTTACCTGAGAACTCAAGATGGAGAAGAAACCCTATTGAAACAATTTGAGATAAACACTTTTGAAGAATTAGTGATTTGTTTGTCTGGCGAAGTTTTTGATGCGAATCCTGGAGGTGGGATTTTGGCACCGGAAAGCATGGGGACATACGAGGTCTGTGAAGACTTGTATAAGCTAGGGTTCAACGTTCATTACTTCTCAGAATCTCATGTTTCCCCACTTTTTGCAGGTGCAGTGGATCTAGAAATTAGGAATCAAATTATTAGAGGAGGTGTGAAAAAGCTCGTTGTTGTTGGCTACAGTCATGGAGGAGGTGCTGTTGATATTCTTGCCAATAGATTGGACCGAACTCCGCCATCACCCAACTATGATTTCGTGTTGTCTGGATATATTGATGCGATTGAGAAAAATTTTGTGACTGCTGAAACAGATTATCCAGTAAATTCACAACGACATGTAAACTGGTATCAGCAGAATAGGGTTGTGGGTGGGTTCTTCTTGATTGGAGGACCTACGGTTGGGGCGGCGGCTCCAAAAGACCTGCAAATTGAGTATCCTGATTTAAATCATATTACGATTGTGAATGATCAGCGGGTTATTGATTCCGCTGTAGAAGAAATTAAAAAAGTCATCGAGCCATGAGTTTTTACTTATTTCGTATTTTATTTTTCACAATGTTCGCGGCCAATATCGGAGCCGTTGAAATTGGTGATCTGATTGAGAGCATTTTGCAGAAAGAAGAACTCAACGGGTTAGATCAAGCTGCATTTGGGAACGAAGTTGCAAGCTCTCTCAAAAATGAAAGTGGTCTTGAGGATGAACAGCTACTTGAGGAGGTTACATCGTGGGCTTCCTTATCACCACAGAACCGTCAGTTTTCTAGGGTGTTTTGGCAGGACCTTTCAACAGAAAGAGGCCGACGGAGGTATGCTTTACAGGTTTTCCTTAATTCGCATGATCAGTCTCGAAGTTTTCTGGGAAAAAAATTGTTAGAAATTGACGATTTTGAAATGGAAGATAATCAGGCTAGATTTAAAACAGAAAAGTATGAGCTGGCAATTAGCTCCTTAGAAGGCTTTCCTGAAAAATTATCTTACTATCTAATATCGAGCGGTGGATTTGTTTCTTTAGATGCGTTGTCTCATAATTTTTCTGAAGAAGAATTGAAATCGTTTATTGAAATCAAGGGTGTTTGGGAAAATTCTGATTCGAGCGGCATCCCTTCGCAAATTTGGCATCAAAATGGAGTTTCTGAACTCATATGGGAAAGCCTAACTAAGGAGGGGAGTTTAGAATATAAATCGTTTGTGGCTTGGCTCCTTGGTATCACTTTTCTGAATCAGGATCTCATTGAGTTAAATGAAGGCCAAATGTGGGAGATGTTAGAAGGACTGCCTTTGTTAAAGGGTCTAATGCTTTCTCAGGAAGCTCCTAATTTTATTTTTGAAAATGCCATGCAGGCTCAAGAAGGATTTAATGTGAACTTTTTCTTGAGAGGTAAATCTCAAGTTGTTGAAAAAAGCCCGTCTAATAAAGAGAGATTAATTGTTGTTTCTGGTAAATCTTCTGCTGGAGTCTCACAGAAAAAGAGTGAAACTAGTTCTGTTATCTCATCTTGGTTTGGCTGGATTTTGGGTGTTCTGGTTTTGGGGATGCTGATTAAGCTGGTTTTGAGCAGGCAGCAGGGTTCATCACATCAATAAACTTGCCTACGTGGAAGTGCCTCAGAGTTTATAGAAAAAACAGATTACACAAGAGGAGTGAGTAGAATCAGAATAGTCGAAGTTGTGAAGACTTCTGGTTATTCGTTTTGCGAATTAACAAAAGGTATTCGGAAAACGCCGAAAACACCGGTTGCCATCATGCCTAAAAATCCAAAATAGATTAACTCTCGATAGTTTAAATTTTGAAGTTCTTGTGATGAAATCAAGCCGATAATCAACCACACTAAGGAAGGGACGAGGATGCCGCCTAGAAGATACCAGTGTAGGTATTCTGCTTGTTTGTCTCTTAATGCAATATGAAACGGGATTGTGACTAACAGTTGGAAGAGCAAAACACCGAACGCTGATAATACAGATAGAGCAGAACCATAGGGGCTCTTAAAGAATCCTTGAACGAACGAATAGAGCAGCGATAGAATTACAGGAGTGAATACCCCTAAAATCTTGCAAAGAACCTCCGAGCGTGATTCAAAAGGTTTATCGGGTTCCCAAGGCATATTTTGTCAGAATTAAAGTGAACTGAGGCTATCTGTCGATCTTAAAGTAAGTTGGCTGGTGGGTTAGGCTGTCGCTGAAAATGTCGTTCGCTCAAGCTGTCCGAGTAAAACCGTGCCGTCACGCTGGCTGCTTGATGGGTGCGATAGTGCGGCTTGCGCCGTTGAAAACAAAAAGCACCCGCAGCCATCGTCCTGCACTCGCGTGTTGGTTTCACATTTTGTGTGTCGCAAGACTCCGCAATAAAACAGACAAAAGCTTTGCGCTTCGCTGCTTCTTTGCGGTGAATACCCCTGCATGCCTTCTCCCCCAAGAGCGTGGGCCGAAGTCAATCTGTCGGCCCTCGAACACAATCTGAATCTCGCCGCTCGGCACTCTGGCCAAGCGGTGATGGCAGTCCTGAAGGCTGGGGCCTATGGCCATGGCCTCGTCGAACTGGGAAGATATCTTGACCGCAAAGGTCTGCCCTTTTTCGGAGTCGCCAATGTCAAAGAAGCTCGCACTTTGACCGCCGCCGGAATTCAGACGCCTATTTATCTCCTTGGTGCGACCTTCCCCGACGAGCGCGAAGAGGTAGTGCTCAATGGCTGGGTCCCCTGCCTATCATCGCTCGCGGAAATTGATGACTTCGCCCGGCTTTGCGCGATTCACCAGAAAACGCTCCGAGCCCACTTTGCAATCGATACCGGAATGGGTCGCGGGGGTTTTCTTCCCGAGAATTTATCCCAGGCCCTCGACTCTCTTTCCCTCCCCCAAAACAAGGCCATCCAGCTCACCGGAATCGGCTCCCACCTTCCCTCTGCCGACGAAGACGAGGAGTTTACCAAACACCAGTTTTCTCAATTCGATGAGATGGCCAAGGCCTTGCAAGGGCGAGAAGACTTTTACTTTCATCTCTCTAACAGCGCAGGTCTTCTCGGCTATCAATCCGCTACTACCAATCTGGTCCGACCCGGCCTTATGCTCTACGGCTCGTCGCCTTTACCCGCTTGGCAGAACCAACTCCAACCGGTGATGACCCTCAAATCCCGGGTCTCGCTCATCAGAACTTTGCCCGCCGGACACGGGGTCAGTTACGGTCGCACGACTATTCTCGATCAAGAAACACCGGTCGCCACGATTGGAATTGGTTATGGAGACGGACTACCGCGTTCCATCTCTGGCCAAGGGGCCCACGTCTTGGTGAAAGGAAAAAAAGCCCCCTTACTTGGCCGCGTCACTATGGACCAAATCATGGTTGATGCTTCGAACCTGCCAGATTGCCAAGTCGGCGATGAGGTCGAACTCTTTGGGCCCAACCTCTTGGTGAGCCAAGTCGCACAGTGGGCTGGCACTATCCCTTGGGAAGTCCTCACGGGGATCACACCCCGGGTCACGCGCGTCTACTTGCCGTAAGCCCAAGTGCCTCACTCAAGGCGCAGAAGGTTCATGCTCCGAACCCTTCACTACATTTCTCAGTCTCATAGACGAACTCTGCGTTGATCGAATCGCCTGAAATCTGAGTCCGATAAAGAGTCTCCCTTTTCTTCAAATCTAGTTTTTCCGTTTTTCGTTTTTAGTTTTTCCGAATCCCAGCCTAGAACTCCCTCATGAATCTGACAGTTACCGGACGCTCCGGACGCATGGGCCAAGCCGTTATCGAAGCGATTGAGGCAGAAGGCAACGCGAGCCTGCACTCCACCCACGACAAAGGTGAGGATCTCCCCGCGGCCTTGGAGGGCTCCCAAGGCGTGATTGACTTCACTCTCCCCAGCCTCACCGATGACCTCTTGGAAAAAGCATTGGTTGCGGGCACGCCATTGGTCATCGGCACCACCGGGCATAGCGACGAGCAGCGGGCTGCCATCGCCAAGGCCGCCGAAACCCTGCCCATTGTTTTTGCATCCAACTATTCGGTCGGTGTGAATACCCTCTTCTGGCTCACTCGCCATGCCGCTCGTATCCTCGGCAACGAAACCTTCGACATCGAGGTGACCGAGATGCATCACCGCCACAAAGTGGATGCGCCCTCTGGCACCGCGCGCACTCTGTTAGAAGTTCTCAATGAGGAGACTGGCACCTCTTATCAAGACGACATCGACCACGGCCGCGTCGGAGAAACGGGCGCCCGCCCCCAAGGACGTATCGGGATGCACACCCTTCGAGGGGGAGACGTCGTCGGCGACCACACCGTGATGTTCGCGGCCGATGGCGAACGCGTCGAACTCACTCACAAGGCCTCCTCGCGCATGACCTTCGCAGGCGGCGCCGTCCGTGCTGCCCTCTGGCTCCAAGACAAGCCTCCCGGTCTCTACAGCATGCAAGATGTGCTGGGGCTTTCTTAGCAATCTTCACGCTCTCTCTTGACGGACCGAAGGGGCGAGCTGGAGACTCGCGGTCCTTTAGAAATTTTTTCAGCTATGATCTACCTCGCACTGGGCTCGAATCTTGGTGACCGTTTGGCGCACCTTCAGGAGGCACGTGAACGGCTTGCTCCGCTCGCTGTGCAAGAAATGGTCTCGGCTCCACTCTACGAAACGGACCCCCTCGATTGCCCGCCAGATTCTCCCGCATTTCTCAACACCGTGGTCGCCCTCGAATGTGATCTTTCCCCGGATCAGCTTTTGCTAAAAACCCAGGCAATCGAAGACGAACTCGGTCGCGAATCCAAAGCAACTCGCATCCTGAATGCGCCGCGGCCTATCGATATCGATATTTTGCTACACGGCGATACGGTCCTCCAAACAAGAGAACTCACTCTGCCCCACCCTCGCCTGCACGAGCGTCGCTTCGTCCTGCACCCCTTGCGTGACCTTGCCCCGACGCTGGTCCCGCCCGGGCACGCTAATCCAGTCTCCATTCTCCTTGAGATTTGTGAATCTCAGGAACTCCCGCCAGTTCAGCTCCAGGAGAGGTGGTAGTCTTTGCATTTTCCGCAATGCAGCGGACACTGCCCCATGGAGCATATCATTCAGGAACAATTCCTCCCTATCACCCGCGAGGAGGCTTGGGAGTTTTTCTCCCATCCTCTCAATCTCGACAAGATCACCCCCGACGATCTTGGTTTCTCGACCACCAGCTGCCCGGAAGGCCCGGTCTATCCGGGAGCGATCATCATTCATCGACTCCAGCTTGCTCCGCTTTTTGCTATTCCGTGGGTAACCGAAATCAAGGCGGTCGATGAGGGCCATGCCTTTGTCGATGAACAGCGCTTTGGGCCCTATCGCTTTTGGCATCACCGTCACTCCTTTGAAGATGCAGAAGGAGGATGCCTTATTCGCGATGAAGTCTACTGGAAAGCACCCTTCGAACCATTCAGCGCTCCCATCAAAGCTCTTTTCGTCAAACCCAAGACCCTCGGCATCTTCGAGCATCGCAAGAAAATTCTCGCCGACTACTTCTCCAACTCCTCACCAGAGGACTAAAAATCCATGCCGGCGATTTAACCTTCGCCTCTTGTGCGCGACCTACTAGGAACGGCGTAGCGAGGTAGCCTCTCGTTCCTTCTGCTGGCGAGCAGCAACCATCAAAAGACCCAAAGTCAGAAGGATGAACCCTACGGTCAAAGTCAAGGTGGGAGCAATCGTCACCAGCGTGATCATGGTGTGATTGAAAGTGAGATGAATGGGTTTTTGTAGAAGGGGCTCAAGATAGAGTCGGTAGATGATCGAGAAGGCAAAACAGCTCGCACCGAGAGACAAAAACCAACCTCCGAACTGTCCATTTCTAATGAGACGGACACCCACCACAAACATTAGCGAAAGCCCCACTAAGCCCGCGAAATTCCCTGAGTAAAAAAGCGATTCCATTAATTTTCTTCTGAGTTGGAGATTTGTTCACGGCCCGGCAAGCGGCGGAATTTTAGAAAGAGGCCTAGCCCCAAGGCTAAGAACCCGAAGTTGAAGTTCAAGGCTACCGGATTCATCTCTTTGGTGCCTCTCACCACATCGATGGCCGACAGGGGAGCAACGACCACGAAGGCAAACATGAGCAGAAGAGCAGCACTGCAGAGAAGCAGTCGCGCCACCCCAGTCGAGTTGGGGGCGAACAGGAAGAGAGCGAGAGCGAGCACAATCGATGACGACGCAAAAACCACAAAGCGCTCGTCGGAAACAAAGACTTCCAGATAATCTATAAAAACAGGAAACATTGCATGACACTTAATCGGGATGAGTCGGTCATCACAACTACATTGAACAACGGATTTTCAAAACATGAAGCGCTCCGAACTGTAAGGGTTTCCGTAAGTTTCTCGGTTTGTCCGGATCAGGGAACTCTTGACTTTCCCGACCCCGTCGGGTGATACCACGCGCGATGAAGAAGCTCTCGATTCGTGATTTGGATGCGTCAGGCAAGGAAGTATTGATGCGCGCCGACTTTAATGTTCCGACCAACGAGGCGGGCGAGATTACCGACGACACCCGGATTCAGGCTGCTCTCCCTTCGATCAAGCATCTCCAAGAAGCTGGCGCCAAGCTTGTTCTTTGCTCCCACATGGGCCGACCCAAAGGCGAGCCGAATAGCAAGTATTCTCTCCAAGTCGTGGCCAACCGTCTCGGCGAATTGCTTGGCCTCGAGGTTGCCTTTGCCAGCGACTGTATCGGCGAAGAAGCTGCCGCTGCCCGTGCTGCCCTCAGCGATGGCTCCATCCTTCTTTTGGAGAATACTCGCTTCCATGCTGCCGAGACCGCCAACGAAGCAGCCTTCGCGGAAGCACTTGCTGGCTCTGCTGAAGTCTTCGTCAACGATGCTTTCGGAACAGCCCACCGTGCTCATGGCTCTACCGAGGGAGTGACTCATCATGTAACTAAAAGCGCGATGGGCTTCCTGATGGAACGCGAGCTGGAATATCTCGTTGGCAAAGTGGGAAACCCCGAGCGACCGCTTCTTGTCATCATGGGTGGCGCGAAAGTGAGCGACAAAATCCAGGTGATCACTGCCCTCCTCGACAAGGCCGACACCATCCTCATCGGCGGAGCGATGGCCTACACTTTCCGCAAGGCTCAAGGTCACAAAGTAGGGATGAGTCTAGTAGAAGACGACAAGCAAGAGCTCGCTCTCGATATCCTTAAAAAGGCCGAAGAAAAAGGAGTCAAGTTCCTCCTCCCCGCCGACACCTTGATCACCCAGGAGTTCAAGGACGGAGCCGAGACTAAGAACACGGCACCCTATGCCGACGGCGGAGAAATCCCAGATGATTGGGAAGGCATCGATATCGGTTCGGTCGCCATCGAAGAGTTCAAGAAAGTGGTCGCCGAAGCCAAAACCATCCTCTGGAACGGTCCCATGGGTGTCTTCGAGATCGACAGCTTCGCCACTGGCACCAGAGAGCTCGCCAAGGCTGTGGCCGAGAGCAGCGCCCTTAGCATCGTAGGCGGTGGCGACTCCGTGACTGCGGCCAACAAGTTCGAGGTTGCTGACGACATGACCTTTATTTCTACTGGCGGTGGAGCCAGCCTCGAGCTCTTGGAAGGCAAGGACCTCCCCGGTGTGGCGGCCCTGAGCGAAGCTTAAAAAGTAATATTTCCCCTAGAGTCGGCATCTGGTTTTCCGGATGTCGGCTTTTTTGCTTACAAAAGGAGCGAAGATGGCAAAGAACTGTCTCCCCCTCCCCTCCAACAACCTCTAAAATCCTCCCCGTGAGTAGTCTCAATGTTGCCGTCGTCTTAACCCTTATTACTGGGTTTGGAGGTGCTATCGCTGGCGGCTTCACCTTCAACGCCCCCTGGTGGTCTTGGCCTTTGATGGGCATTGCGGGACTCTTTATTGGCCTGATTGGTGCGATACTCCAAAACCAAATTAGAATTCGGTTCTTGGAAAACGAAGGAGACGAAAATGCGAAGGGAGTCGCGAGTGGACTTCGCTTTGCCATCAAGCTCGTGCTGCCGTTCGTGGCCGTCATTCTAGTGACTATCATCACCGTCACGGGCTCTATTTTCGTCACAAAAGCAATCTGGCCTGAGCTCGCCGAGAATCCACGCGACTTGGGACGACTAGAAGAGGCGCTCTAGATATTCGGATGAGCCAGCAGCCCCACCTTTGCCCAATCTGCCAAAACGGATTGAAAGCAGT
>CAZGXV010000056.1:0-10871 GCA_964529725.1 uncultured Roseibacillus sp. | reverse complement strand
AAAAAACCAAGCTATCGCCCTACCTGATACCAAAAGCGATCTGCGACCTCGCGATCCGTGCCGCGAAAGACTCGCCAGACGAAGCGTGGATTTAAAAACAGATACCAGTCTCCAAACTGGTCGAACTTGCGGCATGAAGTTGTCAAAGGAGCACTCACCATTGTGCCAAACTTCTGCCCTCTCCTCTTTCCTAATGTCTTCAGTCGCTTAGCAAAATCAAGGTCCTCAATGGAGACCAGCTCTTCCTTGAAACCTCCAATTTCTCGAAAGTCCTCCGTGCGACACCAGAACAAACCGAAGGACACACCATGCCAAAAGAGATAAGGGAGCACCGAGCCTACACTGCAGACGACCCCTAGCGACCATCTCTCCGGCAAAGTCAGCGTCCCACCACCTACAAACATTTCTGTCGCCAACTTTTCCAAAATAACTGCGAAAGTCTTTTCATGGGGCACACTATCAGCATCGCAAGTAACGAGTACGGATGCCGTTGCTAAGGCTGCTCCGGCGTTGCGAATCTTGGAAAGATTGCGTTCATCTTCCCTTGCAAGCAGCGCTCCCGCCTCGCGAGCAATCTCCTCTGTCCGGTCGGTGCAACGATTGAGAGAAACGATCACCTCTACTTTAACCCCGGCAAAAGCCTCCGCCCGCCTGACTCCTGCCAGACACTGAGGTAAAAACTCTTCCTCATTGTGCGCGGGAATGATGATGGAGATGTCAGCGATGAGGCAACCTAGAGCCAATCTCCGCCTCGTCAAACACCACCATCACGTATCACACACGAACCCGGTCACAGCTCAACAGTTCTCTCTTCATTCGCCGCCGAATCAATTGCGCCAGATAGAGTTCGACAATCTCTGACTAACCTCTTTTCTTTTCCGGTATGCTGATTGCCGACGCCTCCTTCGCCGCCCTTGATTTCGAGGGAGCCGGAGCCGTGCCCGGCCTGCCCGATGTCCCCATACAAATTGGTATTGCTTCTGGATGCGTCGGTCAAAAGCCAGTTCTCTTCGACAGCTTTCTAGCCATTGACCGACCTGTCAGCCGGGGCGCGCAACGGGTGCATGGCATCACTGACCAGCAATTGGTGGACTCGCCCACTCTCTTGCAGCTCTATCCCGACCTACAACTCCATCTCGGTAACCGCCCGCTAGTGGCCCATGCCCATGGTACGGAGAAACGCTTTCTCGCTTCCCTCCCCGGTCATTCGTTTGGCCCATGGATCGACACTCTCAAGCTCACCCGCAAAGTCTATCCCCAGATGGCTTCTTACAAACTCGGGCGCCTTTGTGACGACCTCGCCCTCACCCCCAACCTCCGTGAGCTTGTCCCCAATCGCGATTGGCACGACGCGCTCTTCGATGCCGCGGCGTCACTGCTCATCTTGTTCCACATCATCAACGAACTCGAATTAGCCCAGCAACCGCTTGATGTTCTGCGCGGGTAGCTCGGAAGCATCGGGAGAGCGTTCAGACAAGGGCGAGGAACCGAATCCTGCTTTTTGACCCGCATTTGTTTCGGCTCCATTTTTTCGGTCCAGACCAAAAACACTCACTTCACCATTTGCCACTGGTCCGATTCCCTCTTCAATGAAGCCGTGCCCGCTGACCAACAGGACGAGTTCGATCTCTTCACCTCTCCCCCGCGCAAGACGACCCGGAAGTTCCTAGGCTGGGATCGCCCTCTCTTGGACCTTGCCAGCGACTACTTCACGGACCACTGGGAAAGCGGCCCCCTCGACCTCTCGCACCTCATCGTCATTGTTCCGACTCGCAATGCTTCCCGCAGGCTTCGCGAAAGCCTCGCCATCCGGGCTGCCCAGAAAAACACGGGAGCACTCCCTCCTCTCATCCTCAATCCAGACGATCTCCTCATTCCTCCTTCTGCCGCCCTCTCCACCGCTAGCAAAGCTGAGACTCTGGCCGCTTGGATTGGGACTCTGCTAGAAGCCCCCTCTCGCGCCTTCCCCGCTCTCTTCCCCGTCCCTCCCATGCAACAGGATTTCGCATGGGCTCTCTCCTCCGCAAAAGAATTGATGGGCGTGCAATCTCTTCTCGGCGAGGGAGCACACAATGCCAGCTATGCCTCTAAGGTTCTCACAAGCAAGGACCTCGAACCTGAGCGCTGGCAAGACTTTGCCAAACTTGAACAAACAGTCTTTGCCAAACTTGAGAAGCAAGGGCGACAACCCCGATCCAGCGCTCGCCGCCAAGCCATCGACTCGTGGAAGCCTGCCAAAGACTACCAACGCCTCATTCTCCTCGGACTACCTGACCCCCCGCCTGCCTTGGAGCCCCTCTTGGAAAGAGTCGCGCAAACAATGACGGTCGAAGTTCTCATTCACGCACCCGAAGAAGAAAGCGACCTCTTTGACTGGCTCGGAAAACCTACCGAAGATTGGAGCGAACGCTGTCTTCGTATTCCCGACGAAAATATCTTCCAATGCCTCTCCCCTTCCGAACAAGCCGAGAGAGCCAGCGAACGCGTTGCAGTTCACTCTTCTCCTCATCAGCTAGCTGCCATCGGTGTCCCTGATCCAGAGGTTGTCGCTCCCCTTCGGAAATCGCTTGCCGCGCGTCATATTCCCGCCTTCGATCCTGCTGGCGAGCCACTATCCCAACAGGGAATTTGCCACTTGTTGCGCAGCCTGCGAGATTGGATGAGCAGTCGTCGACTTGCCTCGTTGCGCGAACTCCTGCGCCTTCCCGGAGTTGCCGAGGCGGCAGGCTCCTTCCAAGTCCCAGAGGGGAAAAGCCCCTTCGCTCCCGACACTCTACTCGAAGCCTTCGACCGTTTTCACGAGGCCCACCTCAGCGAAACGCTCTCCGACGCTCAAAGCGTTTTGGAGAACGTTGATTCCAGAATCATTGCCCCCGTGACCCGCACCTTGCAGTGGGCCGAGCATCACCTTCGTAATCTCCAGCAACAAGAACTTGCCCAATCGCTTCCGCTATTCCTGAGCGGAGTCTATCAACATGTCTCTATCACGAACCAAGAGGAGTTTGATTCCGTCACTCAGATACTCAACCAAGTTCTCGCGGAGGTTGCTAGCCTTGCTCTTCCTTCGGAATCCGGACACGAGTCCTTCCAGCTCTTTCTCACTCTCCTAGAAGAACAAGTCCTTGCATCAAAACGTCCCGCTGAGGCTATCGAATTGCCCGGCTGGCTCGAATTGCCTTGGGAGGACGCGCCCCACGTCATCCTCACCGGTTGCAACGATGGCCTCGTCCCCGAAAGCATTCAGGGGCATCCTTGGCTTCCCAACGAAGCACGGCTCGCTCTGGGACTACGCCATAATGCCAGCCGCCAAGCGCGTGACAGCTATCTCATGGCCGCCCTTCTCGCCTCTCGGACGGTGGAAGGGCAGGTCGATCTCTTCTTCGGGCGCGTCAATGAACAGAACGATCCCCTGCGCCCTTCTCGACTGCTTCTCGCTACTGCAACCACCGAGCTTCCCGAACGGGTGAACCTGCTTTTTCAAGAAAACGAGTCCAGTTCCGCACCTCTGCCCTGGAATCTCGCTTGGCAATTGACCCCACCCAAACCGGACCCCGAACGCTTTCAAAAACTCTCAGTCACCTCTTTCTCTTCCTACCTAGACTGCCCCTTCCGTTATTATCTCCAGTTCGGTTTGCGCATGCGGGAGCCAGACCTCGAGCGTATGGAACTCAATCCGCGTGACTACGGCACCCTAACCCACGACGTTTTGGAAGATTTCGCCGCCACCACCGCTGCCTCTTCGGATTGCGCCAAGGACATTGCAGCCTGCTTCCAAGACCTGCTCACGAGCAAGCTTGCAGAACGCTACGGACCTCATCTCTCAGCCCCTCTTCTCATCCAAGCGAACTCCATCCGACAACGTCTGGCTTGGTGGGCGGAGCACGAAGCCCGCCAGCGCGCAGAAGGCTGGACTATCCTCGAGACCGAAACCGACCTCGCTCCCGATGACGATCCTTTTCTTTTAGGTGGCATGATGATTCGAGGAAAAATCGACCGCATTGAGAGCCACCCCGACTACGGCCTCCGCATCCTCGACTTTAAGACCAAGAAAAAACCGACTCCCGTCATCAAGGCCCACCTGCGCTCTCCTAAACGAAGCGAAGAACCTAATGGATTTCCGAGTTGGAAGTTGACCAACCTCAAGGGCAAGGCACAAGTTTGGACCAATCTGCAAATTCCACTGTATCTTCTCGCGCTGGCCAGCCGTTTCCCTCAGCAGGAGTGCGTCTCGGGCTACGTCCAACTGGGAGCGACCAAAGGCGACGTGCATCTTGACCTGTGGCAAGCACTCGATGAGGAGCTTCTCGAGTCCGCCCGTCTCTGCGCCCTCGGGGTCATCGAAAACATCCAGAACCATCACTTCTGGCCTCCAGCCGAGAGGCCCCACTACGACAACTTCGCAGCCCTTCTTTTCGGAGACCCCGAGGCTGCCATCGACCCTCAAAACCTCATCACCGCCGACCAGTCATGAACAATGAAATGATTCTCGCCTCCGCTGGTTCGGGCAAAACCTGGCAATTGACCAACCGCTATCTCGCCATCATGGGGCGCGACCTCTTGGCAGGAAAAGAACCACGGCCCGAAGCCATTCTCGCCGTTACTTTCACTCGCAAGGCTGCTGGCGAGTTTTTCGACGAAATTCTCAAGAAGCTGGCCAAAGGAGCGTCCTCGGAAGAGGCCGCACGCGAACTTGCTGGAGTGCCCGACGAGGTTCAGAATCCGCTCTACCCTCTCCTCAAACAGCTCACGCGCGACCACTACCAGCAGTTGCTTGTGCTCTTCATCAAGAAGATGCCGCGTCTTTTTCTGGGCACTCTGGATTCTCTCTTTGCTAATATCGTGCGCAGCTTTCCAGCCGAGTTTGGGCTCTCGGGTGGATTCGAAATCCTGAGCGAGCACGAAGCCGAACAGACCCGCAGTGATGTCTTTCGCCATGTCTTCGAGGCTGCGGCCGACGCCGACCAGCAAGCTGAGTTTTTGGAAGCCTTTCGCCTCGCAACCTTGGGCAGCAGCGAGGCTTCGGTGCAACGCCTGTTAGACAACTTCATCGACAAGCATCACCACATTCTCTTGGCGGCAGCGAGTCCCACTCTATGGGGCAACCCACAACGCATTTGGCCGGAAGGAAATCCCTGGCTTCGTGAAACTCCTAGTTACTCCGACAGTCTAGACTCGCTCTTTCAGTTCTTTGACAGACAAGACCTCACTGAGGGACAAAGCAAATTCTGGGACGAGTTTCGTGAGCAACTCCCCCTGCTGACCCCCGGCACCACACCCTCAACGCGAGTAAAGTTTTTCCTCGATAAGTTTCTCGAGAATTGGGAAGCCATCCAAGACGGCGAAGTGACCTTCAAAGTCAATCGCAAGGATCAGACCTTTGGCCTCCGCGAGTGTCGTATTCTCAGCGACATCACGACCCGCTACGTGGGCGAAGAACTCCGGAATCATCTCGTCCGCACCAGAGGGATTTGGGCCATCCTTGCTCACTACGAATCCACTTACGCGCAGCAGGTGCGTCGCCGAGGCAAACTCACTTTCCACGACGTCGAGGTCCTCTTGGCAGGTTCTCCCACAGCACCTCGACCTATCCTCGCTCAAGGCCCGGGCGAGGAGGGGCGTCTGCGTATCGATTACCGGCTTGATGCCCGTTTTGACCACTGGCTTTTGGACGAATTCCAGGACACTTCCTATCTGCAGTGGTCCATCATCGAGAACTTAGTCGATGAGGCAGTACAAGACCACTCCGGCGAACGTTCCCTCTTCCAAGTAGGCGACATTAAGCAGGCCATCTACGCTTGGCGCGGTGGCGACACCCAACTCTTCAACGACATTGCCCGCCGTTACCAAGGTCACGATGAACGCGCGCTCAAGCTCCGGGACCTCAGTGTCTCATGGCGCTCGGGGGAAGACGTCATCCAACCCCTCAACCAAATCTTCGGGAACAAAGAAGCTCTCGCGGGTCTGGGGATGCCTCCCGAGGCACTCGAACAATGGCACTGGACTCCCCACGAAGTTGCCGAACCCAACAAAAAGCATCCTGGACTCACTGCCTACTATCAACCCGAACCAGCTGATGGAGATAAGGTCACCGAAGAGGACTGTTATGCTCTCACGCTCGCTATCTTGGAAGACATACAGCCCATCAAGCACGGTCTTTCCTGCGTGATTCTCGTGCAAGGCAACAAGGAAGGTCGCGCCCTTGTCGATTACATCCGGGCCCACTCGAAGTCGAACATTCCGGTAGCCTCCGAGTCCGATGTCGCCATTGCGGTGGACAATCCGGTGACCCTTGCTTTCCTCAACCTCCTTCACCTCGCAGCCCACCCCGGCGATGACTTTGCCAAAGGCCACCTCGAGCTCAGTCCTTTGAAAAAGGTCATTGAGGGCGAAGGCCTTTCGCATCCCCAACTCACCAAACTCATTCGCAGCCAGGTGAATCAAACTGGTTTCGAAGCCACCTTGCGCCATTGGGTAGGCTTAGCTGAGAACTTGAACCTGCTAGCCGACGAATTTTCCAAGCAAAGGCTCGCCGAACTCTGCCTCGCGGCCCGTGTCTTCGACCAATCGGGTGACCTCTCGCTTGACCGCTTCGTTAGCTACGCCAAGTCCTACACTCTTCGTGAGCCAAATTCGAAGAGCGCGGTCCAGGTCATGACCATTCACAAATCAAAAGGCCTGACCTATGACATGGCCATTCTTCCTCAATTGGGAGGAAACGCGCTCACAACGGCGCGCACAGCCATGGGGGTGCAGCGCGACCGCGAGACTCGAGAGGTGGAGTGGGTGCTCGATCTCCCCCGCAAATCCATCGCGGAGGGCGATGAGATGCTACTACGGCACCGCAATCGACTGGAGGCCGAAGCTGGCTACGAACAGCTCTGCAAATTCTATGTGGCACTGACTCGAGCTCGCTTTGCCAACTATCTCATCGCGGCTCCTCGCCCTCCGAAATCGTCTTCGCGCAACTTCATCAAACTACTAGATGACACCTTGGCAACGGAGAACGAGCCCGCCGAGGGAAATCTTGATGGCATCCGTTTCAAAAAGATTTTTGAAAGCGACCTCCCGACCTCGCATGCGGACTGGTGGAAACAGCTGCGCCAGAAAGAGAAACCCACGGTCTCTCCCCGACAAGCTCCACCCCTCCCTCCTCTCGAACCCCGTCCTCGCCCGGCCCGACGCACCCCATCGCGGAGTGCCAGTGCTCCTGATAGCAAGAACGCCTTCGTACCCAAAGACCCCAAGGCGCTGGAAATTGGAACAGCGGTGCATGCTCTCTTTGAGAAAATCGAGTGGTGGACTCCCGACTTCGACTTGCCAGACCGGGCACTCTTTCCCGCTTCGGCATTTGAACATCTTGAGAGAAGTCTGGCTGCCCCCCTTTGCCAAGAGGCTCTTACCAAACCCAACTTGGACGATGGTGAAACGGCGGAACTTTGGCGTGAGCAGAATTTCGAGATTCTCATGGACGGTCATTGGACCTCTGGAGTCATCGACCGGGTGACCATCGTTCGTGATGCATCGGGCCAAGCCATCTCAGCCCACATCCTCGACTTCAAGACCGACCGGGTGTCCAGCGAAGCAGAAGCAAAAGCAACAGCGAAGGGCTATCAAGACCAGTTGGCGAGCTACCGTGCCGCGACCTCAACACTCCTGAATCTCCCTCCCAAGGCCATCGCTGCCAGTCTTCTGTTCACGACACTGCCTCTTCTGGTCCAGCCCTTGTCGAGAGAGCCTCGCAATGATTCGTGAGCGGAAGCGAGTGACCAAGACACTGCTCTCCGGCAGGATTCTTCAGGAATTTTTAGCCAATAATCGGACCTAGGGCTCTTAGTTCGATCAGCCCAAGATTTGCTCCAACTTGACGCCATAGGTCTCGGCAATTTCCGGAGCGTGCGACTGCTTGTAGACTTCGCGGTAGTAGACTTCACGAATGCCATAGGCGCACAAGGTCTGCATGCAAGGCGTGCAGGGCATTGTCGAGGTGGCGACAATTTTGGCTTCTCCACGCTTGAACAAGCTGCAGAGGTTGATTTCCGCATGAAGCATGAATTTTTGCCTCTTATCACGGTCATCCCAAAAGCCCTCGGGGGCATCGAAACCCGGGGCCAATCCGTTGTAGGCGGTGGCAATGACCCGGTTATCAAAATCCAAGGCCGCGGCCCCCACCTTGCGAAAGGGGTCCTCCGAACGCAAACTGGCCACTTCGGCGAGAGCCATGGCGTATTGCGGAATAGTGATTCGGTCACTCATCGGCGGTAGTTTCCTCGTCTTTCCCGTGGAGCCAAGCAGAAACCTTCTCCAAATCGTCGGTCGGCTCGCGACAAGTCATCCCCTTGCACAGAAAAACCCGCACTCTTTCTTGAGATACTAGACTTTTAGTAAACTCACCCACTGGTCCCTCATTGCCCATCACTACCAAATTGCCCCCAGGCACTTGCCAAGCCATTTTGAGAAACTCTTCCTTCTTCTCGTCATCCGTTCCGACAACAACAAGCCGAGAAGGCTTTTCCAAACTCCAAGCCAAGGCACGCGCCATCCCGGGGAGCGAGAAAGGTTCTTCCCGCAGCGTTTGTCCAAAGTAGGCCAAGCTCTGGGACAACCTTTCCCTCAAATCATCACGGTCGGTCATCTCAGCATACCAGATTAATTCCTGCAGCCCAAGCGAGCTAGCAGTCGGCAGGGCCGAATCGTAGTCTCCTTTGAGTCGTAGCACGAGGTCATCGCGAGCCTCGCCATCGAAGAACCCGCCCTTCTCATCATGATAGAAACGTCGCTGCCCTTCCTCGAGATAGCGCAAGCCCGCTACTAGGAAGTCGACCTCCAAGGTGACTCCATACAAGCGCCGCCCGGCCTTCGCCATTGCGAGATAGTTCATCGCCTGCTGGCTTTCCTCGACATCATCCTCCCGCCAGCGATTCGCCAAGCGCGTTCCATTCCAAAGCAACTTCTCGATGGCTGCAAAGGCTTCCCGCGCGGCCGCGAGATAGCGCTCCTCGCCCAAAACCAAGCCGGCCTCGGCCAAGGCGGCAATCATAAGCCCGTTCCATCCTGCTAAAATTTTGTCGTCGGTGGCGGGGGGAACACGAGTCGCCCGCTCGGCACGCATCTTGGCTATTGCCTTCTCGAAAACCTCCTTCTCGTCACCCACAGGGGTTACAATCGAGAGCACATTCTGATTTTTGAGAGCTTCGGGGTCGGAGTGATCTTCGAAGTTGCCCTTCTCTGTGAGACCGAACACACGCCCCACTGCTCTCCACTCATCCTCAGACAAAAGCTCTCGTAGCTCGGTCGTCGTCCAGCACCAATACTTGCCTTCCTTCCCTTCACTTTGAGCATCCTGTGCGCTGTAGAAGGCACCACTCTGGCCCCTCAACTCTGCCAAAACATACTCTGCGATCCCGACGGCAGCAGACCGAAACAAAGGCTCCTCGCTCAGCCGCCACGCCTCGCAGTAGACCTCCAAAAGCTGAGCTTGATCAGAGAGCATTTTCTCAAAATGAGGCACCTGCCAAAGGTCGTCGACGGCATAACGATGAAAACCACCACCGAGCAAATCATGGATACCTCCTTGCGCCATCTTGCGACAAGTGAGAAGCGCTTTCTCCCGGGCCGCTTCGTCCCTGCTGGTGAGTAACAGCATGAGATGACTGGCTTGAGGAAATTTAGGTCCATCGCCCCAACCGCCATGGAGAGAGTCCACCCGATCCGCTACTGCCGCCACCACCTCCGCGACGGTTTCCGAAGTCAACTCCCCTTCCTTGCCACGGCCTTGCTCCAAAAACAGATCGAGTTGAGCCGTTAATTGGGAACCCGTCTTCAACACTCCCGCTCTATCTTCGCGCCAAGCACGCTCCACGCCCTGCAACACTTTCATGAACGAGGGTCGCCCCCGCTGGGACTGGGGAGGAAAGTATGTCCCTCCAAAAAACATTTTCAAATCTGGGGTGAGAAAAACGTTCAACGGCCAGCCTCCTCCTTCGCCCGTGAGAGCCTGCAGCTTCTTCATATAGACCGAATCCACATCCGGTCGTTCCTCGCGGTCTAACTTGATGCTGACAAAATGCTCGTTGAGATAGGCCGCGATTTTCTCATCCTTGAACGACTCGCGTTCCATCACGTGACACCAATGGCAGGTCGAATAGCCAACACTGAGAAGGATGGGCTTCTTTTCCCTTCGCGCTTTTTCGAAGGCCTCTTTCCCCCACGGATACCAGTCGACAGGGTTGTAGGCATGAAGCAAGAGATAGGGTGATTTCTCGGTAGCCAATCGATTGGGCTCACCTTTTTCCTCTGCGGCCAAAACCACCGAAAAAACGGCCAGAAGGGTCAAAATCATCCGCAGGGTGCTCATCTTTTTTCAATCATCGTTGAACGATCCCTCTTGTGAAAGGTCTACTTTTCTGAATGCGCCCGTTCGATCGGGACATTCACAAAGGGTGAACAGTAGTTTTTCAGCCCCGGGCGACCAGCAGTCCGCTCGGCCAGTTGAAAAATTCACGGTCGCGGGGGGCTTCGGCCTCCCGCGATTCGCATTTTGGTTCCAACTGATTGCCCTTCTGGCAACGGCTTCCTTGTCTTGAGAGCCGCTCCGAATGAGGCGACATTAGCGGTTTTCTTGACTAACTGTTCTGGAAGGTGGGTCTTCAGTTCGTCACTCTGGTCTATCAACAGCTGCTGAAATCGCCTGCGTTCGGAGAGGAGTGAGAGGTTCTAGGAAGACTCCAAGAGTCCTATTTTTCAACTAGTTGATTGGGCAGCGAGGCGAGTTCAAGACTCGCGGTCCATCCGAAAATTGGCTCCATGCAGTGCAGGACGACCAAGCTAGGGACCAAGTTTCTCTCTTTAGCCAATTCTTGGACCAAGATGGA
>CAZGXV010000055.1:0-22519 GCA_964529725.1 uncultured Roseibacillus sp. | reverse complement strand
GCCAAATATTTACTATAAATGGGAGCGCGGAGCACCAGCTCCGCATCGGAAGTCCAGCTCCGCATCGGGAGTCCAGCCTCGCATCGGAAGTCCAGCTCCGCATCGGGAGCACCAGCTCCGCATCGGAAGTCCAGCTCCGCATCGAACGTCCAGCTCCGCATCGGGAGTCCAGCCTCGCATCAGAAGTCTTTTTGCGGAGCTGGTGCTCCGCGCTCCTCAAGGTTTGTCCAAAAAAAAGCCGCATCTTTTGAGATGCGACCTTCGAAAACTTGGTTGGAGCAATGACTCTAAGCGAAGACCTCGCCTTCGCCGAAGAAGCGCTTGATTTCGGCGGCTGCGGCTTCGGGTGAATCAGAAGCATGGCAGACGTTGCGCATCTTGGAGTCGCCCGACTTGTCGCCGAAGTCACCACGAATCGTTCCAGCAGCGGCAGCGGTGGAGTCAGTGGGTCCAAGAAGGTCGCGGACCTTGCCGATCACATCTTCGCCAGCGAGCGCGAGAGCAATGACGGGAGTCTCTTGCATGAAGCCGCGCACTTCGGGGAAGAAAGGCATCTCGGCGATGTGGGCATAATGCTCAGCGAGAATCTCGTCGGAAAGAGTCATCATCTTGATGCCTTTGATTTGGAAGCCTGCAGCTTCGTAACGAGCGAGAACGGTCCCGACGTTGCCTTTAGAGACAGCATCGGGCTTGAAGAGGATCAATGTAGTTTCTTGTGCCATGTTGAGGCGGGGTTAGCGCGAAACGGCGAGGTTGGCAAGGCTGGGAAAAAAGATGATTCCTTTTGGCGCAAAAAAGAAACGCCGACGGATGATCCTACAACGGCTGCGCGTAGGTGGCGCAGCGATTTTGCCAGCCTGCATTCCAGCGCACGTCCTTGCCGCCGGAATTCGCGACGCGGCGCGCCATCACGGTTTTGGCCGCGCGTGAGAATTCGCGGGCAGCAGCCTGTCCTGAGGCACTGCCACGCATTTCTTGAAGGACTTGCAGTAGGCCCCAACCTTGGCCGTTGTAACGCTCGTTTGGGTTGATTCCTTCACCCTTGAAATTGACGTAGTCGATCAGAGCGTATTGGCCGCTGGCACTGGTGGCGGTGCGGTTGTAGTTGGCTTGCACGAGAGCGGCATCACGGCCCGCAGCTTGCAGGATCTTCGGCAGCGAGGCCCGGGACTTGGCAATGATGAAGTCAGTTTGAAGGGCCACGTTGTTCGCCAGCCAGTCGCGAAGTCCGTTCATGGCGCGGCCGTTGAACTCGCTCTTGAAGGCGATGCGAGTCGGCCATGGAGCACCTCGGCTCAAGGCAATAGCAGGAGGGTTAGCTCCCTGTTGGCGGGCGAAGGCGATGAACTGGGGAAAGGACTCGGTGTAGGGGCCAGTTTTGCCCGTGGGGTACCAGATGAAGTGACCGATGCCGAGGGACGGGAAGGCCTCGCCTTCGTTCCAGGCCGTGAGCCCGGTGCGGGTGCCGCCTGATTCATTTTGCCAAATCTTGCGACCGATGGTGGCCTTTTGCGAAGCGGTGAGAGTGGTTTGCGTAGTCGCCACCGAGATAGGACGGGCCGCAGCGCCGGGAGCGGACTGCGAAGCCGGGTTTTGCGAGAGGCGGGGTCCATCGGCCGGGGTGCAGGCTGCAAGAGCGAGAAGGAGAGCGAGAAGAAGGGCGGGGAAGATTAAGAGGGCTTTCATCACTTGTGCAGTAGCTCAATGAATTCAGCTACGAGAGTCAAGACGGCTTGAGGACAGCTCTTATTCAGGTAGGCTGCGGGTCATGAAGATTGATTGGGCCGCATTGGGGCGCGAACTGACGACTTGGAGCTGGATGGACGGGGCCAAATTGGTGCTCAGCGCGCTCGTGATCGTTCTGGTGACCAAGGTGCAGGTGGTCAACGACAAGCTTTCGGCATTGTTGATTGCGCTCCCCTTGACCTCGCTACTGGCGATGATTTGGATGAATAGCGAGAAGCAGGGCAGCGATCGCATCGCGAATCATGCTGAGGGAACTTTTTGGTTCGTGCTTCCGACGCTGCCCATGTTTTTGGTCCTGCCCTGGATGCTGCGAAAGGGATGGGGCTTTGGTTGGTCCTTGGCCGCAAACTGCTTACTGACTATCGTCTTGTTCTGGGTCATGGTTTGGTTTTTGCGCAAGATGGGAGTGAAGGTGATTTAACCGGAAAGCTATGCTATCTCGTACTGAGTGGGATCGACGAGATTGGCCAGCGCGAAGGCTTCCTTGCGCTCCACACAGGTTCCGCACTTTCCGCAATGGGTTTCCTGCCCCTTGTAGCAGGACCAGGTGTGGGTGAAATCAACACCGAGTTCGGCACCCCGGGCGGCGATGTCTTCCTTGCGCAGGTCGACAAAGGGACGCAGCACTTCGACGTCGGCGTAGGTTCCAGCTGAAATAGCCTGCGACATGGGGGCGAGAAAGTCTTCTCGGCAATCAGGATAGATCGCGTGGTCGCCGGAGTGGGCCGCAATGACGAGGCCCTGTGCCCCCACGCTTTCGGCAAAGCCCGCCGCTACCGAAAGCAAGATGCCGTTGCGGAAGGGAACAACAGTGCTTTTCATATTTTCTTCCTCATAATGGCCCTCCGGAATCTCGCCGCCGGATTGCAAGAGGTCGCTTTGGAAGAGTTGGTTCATAAAAGTGAGGTCGGCAATCTGGAAGGGGACCTTTGCCTGTTCTGCCTGCCATCGGGCCATGGGTAGCTCCTTGCCATTGTGCTTGGAGGCGTAGTCAACGCCAAGACAGGCGACCACGTCATGGCCCTTCTCCAAGGCATCCCACAACGCCACGGTAGAGTCCATGCCGCCAGAAAGGAGGATGATGGTCTTCATGGGGAAGATGTTGCGAAGCTGAAATGATTTTGCAAGAGCACTTGAAGCCTAAAAACGGGACACTTTTTAGCAATTTATCCCGCTGGCAGCCGTAGAAGGGTGAGTTACACTATGGCAGTTACTTTTATGAGATTTCTGGCTCCGATTCCAATCCTGATCATGCTCGCATCTTGGTGCGGAGCAGAGGAGCGTCTTCGCTTCAATCAAGACGTGCGGCCACTGCTTTCGAAAAAGTGTATTCTCTGCCACGGACCGGATGCGGAAGAAGGTCGCAAGGGAGATTTGCGGCTCGATATCCCGGATGGCGAGGACGGGGCCTACCGCATTCTCGACGGGTCCCAGGCCATCAAACCAGGAGACCTAGCAAACAGTGAAGTCTGGAAGCGCATTCTCAGCGACGACCCAGATGATATCATGCCTCCTCCGGAGAAAAAATCGCATGTCAAGCCGCTCACTTCGCAAGAGAAGGAAACGATTAAGAAGTGGATTGAGCAAGGAGCGGAGTACGAGGATTTTTGGTCCTTTGTTCCGCCCAAACAATACCCTTTACCAAAGGTGGTGAATGAAGAGTGGAGCGACCAAGCAATCGACCGATTTGCTCTCGCAACCATGGAAGACAAGGGCTTGAGCCCCAAGGAAAAGGCGGACCGTCGGACACTGATTCGCCGAGTAAGCTTCGACCTGACAGGCCTCCCGCCAACTCTCGACGAGATTGATGCCTTTTTAGGAGATGAGTCAGAAGGAGCTTATGAGCGCTTGGTAGACGGTCTGTTAGAAAAGAAGGAGTATGGTGAGCACATGGCCAAGTATTGGTTAGACCTGGTTCGCTTCGCCGATACGAATGGCGCTCATCACGACCACCTGCGTGACTTGACGCCTTATCGCGATTGGGTCATCCGCGCCTTCAATGACAATCTGAGCTACAAGGAATTTACCAAGTATCAAATCGCTGGTGACCTCTATCCCAATGCGACCAAGGACCAGCTCGTGGCCTCGGGATTCAATCGTCTCCACATCATCATCGACAAGGGCACTGCGCTCCCTCAGGAGAGTTTTACTAAGAACGTCATCGATAGGGTCTCGGCGGTGGGAACCGCCTTCATGGGTCTCACTCTGCAGTGTGCCGTTTGCCACGATCACAAGTATGACCCTATTTCGCAGAAGGACTTTTTCGCCATGTTTGCCTTTTTCAACAATTTTGATGGCAAGCCGGAGACCGGAAAGCGGGACACGCCAGACTTTAAAAAAGGACTACAGCCACCCTATATCTTGGTGGGCACGCCCGAACAGGAGGCCCAGTTGGCAGAGTTGGAATCTCGGATAAAGGAATTGGAATTGGAGTTGGCGTCGGAGAAATCCGATGAGAGCGACGAGCTGATGCAATTGCAGGACCAGCGGGAGGCTCTGAAAAAGTCTTTTCGAGGAGCAATGGTGATGAAGGAGCGCGAGGAGGTCCGTCCTTCGCATATTTTGATTCGAGGTGTTTACGACAATCCCGGCGAGATCGTGCCGCGTGACGTGCCTTCGTTTTTGCCACCGCTGGATGTGGAAGGTCAGAAGTCACGCATGGATTTGGCGGAATGGTTGGTCGATCCCGTGAACCCGCTCTCGGCTCGCGTGGCCGTGAACCGTTTTTGGCAACAATTCTTCGGGGTCGGTTTGGTGAAGACTTCGGAGGACTTTGGCGCTCAAGGCGAATGGCCCAGCCATCCCGAGTTGTTAGACCACTTGGCCATCCAATTCGTCGAAATGGGTTGGGACATCAAGGCTTTCGTGAAGAGCCTCGTAATGAGCGAAACCTATCAGCAATCGTCGGTCGCATCTCGGCAGGAATTCCTCAAGGACCCCGATAACCGGACTCTCTCTCGGGGTTCTCGCTTCCGTTTGGACTCGGAGGTCATTCGCGACCAGATTCTCGCGGTGAGCGGGCTCCTCAATCCCGCCATGTATGGCCACAGTGTGAAGTTTCCTCAGCCAGAGGGATTGTGGAAAATCGTGACCTTACCGAGTTCCTATCCCCAGGTTTTTGAGCCCGATACCGGAGACGAGATTTATCGACGCAGTGTTTACTCATTCTGGAAGCGTGGGTTGCCTCCGCCGCAGATGTCGATTTTTGATGCCCCTAGCCGTGATGCTTGTGTCGCGCGCCGGGAGCGGACCAATACTCCCTTGCAGGCTTTGCTCCTGATGAATGAGAGTGAGTTCTTTGCCGCTGCGAAGCATCTAGCCGCTGCTCTGTTAGAAAGAGACGACCTACCGGATGAAGAGAAAATTTCGCGACTTTATGAGACTGTGACCTCGAAGGTTCCAGACGGAGAACAAGCTACCCAATTGGCTGGAGGCTTAGAGATGTTCCGCGAACTTTATCAAGAAGATGCGGAGTCAGCTCAAGCAATGTTCCCACAAGAGGAAGACCCGGCACGGCGACAGGAGCACGCTGCCTGGACCATGTTGGTGCACTCTTTGTTCAATCTCGATTCTCTCAAAAACCGCGAGTAGGCTATGAACCTTTTTCAACAACACAACGATATCCTCAACCGCCGCCAGTTTCTCAATACCACTGGCATGGGCTTGGGTGCGGCCGCTATGGGTTCGCTCCTTTCGCAAACGCAGGGTGCGGGAGGCCAGCATGTGGTGGGAGCTCATCAGGAGCCCAAGGCCAAGCGGGTCATCTTTCTATTCATGGCTGGGGCACCCAGTCAGCTCGACCTCTTCGACTATAAGCCCGAGCTTGCCAAGCGTTTCAAAGAACCACTTCCGGAAAGCATCACCCAAGGCCAGCGGGTGACCGCGATGACTAAGGGGCAAGAGAAGCTGGTTGCTCCTTCCATGTTCAACTTCGAACGCCATGGGAAAAACGGCACCTACCTCAGCGAGCTTTTACCGCACCTCGGTTCGGTGGTGGATGATATTTGTCTCATCAAATCGACGAGCACAGATTCCATCAATCATGACCCGGGCAAAACCTTGTTCTGCACCGGGACTGAGATTCCGGGCAAGGCCAGCATGGGCGCTTGGCTGAGCTACGGCTTGGGACGCATGAATGAGAATTTGCCGGACTTCATGGTGTTGAATTCAGCCTTCTGGACAGGTGGTACCGCCAACGTGCAAGGCTTGTATAGTCGGCTATGGGGTTCAGGGTTCCTCCCGTCCAAGCACCAAGGGGTAACCTTGCAGCCATCCGGTGATCCGGTTTTGTTCTTGTCCAATCCCGATGGAGTGACGCGCAAGATCCGGCATCAGATGCTGGATTTTGTCACTGAGATGAACGAGGGCCATCTCGCCTCGGTGGGGGACCCTGAGATTCAAACAACCATCGCCCAGCAAGAGATGGCCTTCCGCATGCAAATGTCGGTGCCGGATTTGGCCGACCTTTCTGATGAGACCGAGAGCACTCTCTCACTCTACGGCCCCGAAGTTCACAAAAGTGGATCCTTTGCGCGCAACTGTCTGCTGGCCCGCCGCCTCGCGGAGAGAGATGTGCGTTGTATCCAGCTTTTCCATCGAGGATGGGACCATCACGTCCGTTTGCCGGAACAGATTCGTGGGCAAGCTTATGATGTTGACCAAGCCTGTGCTGGTCTGTTGAAAGACCTCAAGCAAAGAGGGTTGTTAGATGATACTCTAGTAGTATTTGGAGGGGAATTCGGGCGCACCACCTACTGCCAGGGCAAGCTTGCTCATAATGATTACGGCCGCGACCATCATCCCCGTTGCTTTACGACTTGGATGGCAGGAGCAGGGGTGCAAGGCGGGATGGTCCATGGCGAGACTGACGACTATTGTTACAACGTGGTGAAGGACGAGGTGCACGTGCGCGACTTCAATGCCACTATCCTCAATCGCCTCGGGCTCGACCACAACAAACTGACCTTCCCGTTCCTAGGTCTTGACCAAAAGCTGACTGGAGTCAATCCCGCGCGAGTGGTGAAGGAGATTCTCAGCTAAGCGCGCCGGACAATGGGAGGGATGAGCTTTCGATCCTCTCTTGCACGTCTTCAAAGCATGTTGAGAAGGCGGAAGCGATGAAAGCGTCGCCTTTGCCCCAGAGGACTTTGCGCCAGAGGAATCAGCTCCGGAAGAGGAAGCTTGTCTTTCGAGGCTGTTGTAGCTTCGTCGGGAAGGGTTTTTCTCGGTTGGTAGAAGGGCAGCGCGACGAGGCAGAGGGAAATAAGCTCGACAAATACTTGCACCCCACGCCAGAGAACGGCCACTGCAATGCCAGAATCCAAGTCACCAAAGGCTGCCAGCATCACGGCGAGCGCACCCTCCCTGACTCCGATTCCGCCGGGTACGCCAAGGGCCCAGAAGCCGACAAGCCAGGCTGCTCCTCCAATGCCGACTGCCACCAGGGGCTGAACTGAAAGGTTGGGCACCGCTGTGATGACCAGCCAGAGCAGAAAGCCGTTGAAAATGCACAAGCCCACGTAGGCAAAAGTAGTTTGTAAGGTCAGCTTGGGTCTGAGTTCTCTCCAAGGAATGAACCCCATTAGTTTGCGAAAAAGCGTCTTTCCCAGACGATGCTTCGAGAAAAAGAAGAGAGCGAGGAGAGCCAGTGCCGCCATCACGACAACACTGGCCACAACCACTATCACAAGAGAGGGGGTGAGGGAGGAAGGGAGGAAGTCTTGCAAGAAGGAGACGGCAAGAGTGGCCAAAGGGCTAAAGAGAAGAAGGCTAGCGGCCAGAGCCCACGCACAGTTTGTGAGGGCAAGCTCAAGGATGAGGCTGGTGGATGCCCTGCCTTTTTCAACTCCCAGCTCCTTGGCGTTGAGCACTCGCGAGCCGTATCCCCAGATGCCTCCGGGGAGCCAGCGCAAGGCTTCGGATTGCAACCACACTCGGGCTGCGTGCACGAAAGGGACTCGGTGACCCAGTGAACCGAGCACGAGCGACCACACGCCAGCATTTAGGAATTGGTAGATGAGAAGCCCAGCGGCGGCACCGCCGAGAAGCAACCAATTGGTGCCTGCAAGACGGGGCTGGATTTCTGGCCATCGACTAACGAGAGCGGCAAGTGCAAAGCCCATGCCCAGCAAGAGTAAACTATTTTTGAGAGCCTTCTTCATAGGAGTCTATCGTGAGAGAGGACTGCTTAGGCCTTTGCCTCTCGTGCTTTTACCTCTCGTGTTTGGATCGCGAGCGGTTCGGGACCTGCATCGGGGTCGAGTAGGTTGCGATAGATGCCGCTAACTTGAAGCGTGATTCGATTCCAATCAAAAAACTGTCTCACATGCTCGAACCCGTTCTCTCCGAGCTCATGAGCGAGAAGAGGGTCGTCCAGTAACCTTAAAAGTGCCGCTGCGAGTTGTTCAGGGTCTTTCTCAGGAACAAGAAGTCCGGTTTCCTCGTCTTTGATAACGTCCACAATACCTCCAACCTCCGAAGCGACGACAGGGAGCTTGTGGGCGAGAGCTTCAATCAAAACCACCCCCAGCCCTTCGGTATCTCCCTTGCTGTCGAAGATAGCAGGATGAACATAGAGATCGCTTTTCTGATAGAGCTTAGCCAACTCTTCATCGCTCACAAAACCGGCGAACCTAACATGGTCTTGTAAGTTGAGTTCCTGTGAGAGCTGTTGCCATTCTGCTTGACGGTCTCCTTCGCCAGTAATGACGAGCTGAACCTTTCGATGAACAAGTATTAAGGGCAATGCGCGAAGCAAGACGTCGATGCCTTTTCTCTCAATCAAACGACCGCAAAAGAGAAGCTGGGGAACCTCGTTTCTTTCATCTGTGGTGACAGCTTTGGCCTGAACGGTCGCCCCGTAGGGAGAGATGAGAGAGTCACGGCCTGAGAGGGACTTGACCTCATTGGCGGTGTGGGAGCTATTAGCGCAACAGGCATCCGCTTGATGAATTAACCAACGCAAGGCGCAACGTATCCCGGTGCTCTGGCGTGCAAGGGCTAGCTCAGCACCGTGGTTCATCACGAGGACTTTCACTCCTAGAATGCGCTGGGGCAAGAGGGACCAAAAGCCATGCGGAAAAGGCCAATGCACGTGCAATACGGTGATTTTCTTGCGAAGACACCACCAAAAGGTCGCCACGAGCCCACAAATGAGGTAACTCAACACTGTGAATTTAAATAATAGGTTCGTTTCTTTGTTAGGAGCACCTTCGTCATGGGTGATATTCTCTATTGAACGGTGAGCATACCGAAAGCGGTTGACGCGAATGCCGTCGATTTCGTGGGAAGAGAGCCCTTCGAAACTGGGGGCAATGATTTCGAGAGCGACTCCTTGTTTCTTGAGATGAGCAACTTGTTCGCGCATCCAAGGCACTTGCGGGTCATCTGCGTTTCGCGCGTAGGTGGAAGTAACGACGGCGACTCGAGGGGGGGCGTGAGATTTCATAAAGTGGGTGAGTGAGGTGTTCTCGATTGCGCATTGGGGGCAAACCTGTGGTCACACAAGGACCCCAAGTTAGCTGTCTCTGCTTGGCGAGGCTCTCTTCTTGGAGAAAAGAGGCCGAATGAGCGGCAGGCAGCACCCGACAACATCCAGCTTCAAGCGCGGCAAGTTAGATTGCCGAGCGTGGATCGTTGTCTGCGGAGTTCGAGAGAGGCTAATCGTTACGCAGTTTGGAAATCACTGATTCTCTCCTTTTCGATTTTGCCAAACTCAGCGTGGTGATGAAGAGCCTCGGCAACTGGAAGTCCTCGCCGATCTTTCATCCGTTCGTGGGTCGAGGACTCAAGGATGAGTCCCTGATTAAGCGTGAGAAAGCCAGTAAGGGCAAACATCGCACCCGTCGTCAAAAGGATGCCTGCATTGAGCCCCATAACGACCATGATAGTAGCTGATGCCAGCTGTAATAGCCCCAGTGCCATGAGGGCGAAGGCGGCTTTCCCCGCATAATGCATGGGCGATTCCTGAAACCGCTTAAGAAAGCTAACCGTGGTCATGTCCATGACCCCAATCGCGATCCGTCCCCAGCCATACTTGCTTTCTCCATGAAGGCGGGGGTGATGTTGGACCACAATTTCGCCAGTCTTGTATCCATTGAAGGAGGCCAAAGAGGGCACCATACGGTGCATATCTCCATACATTGGAAGAGACTTGAGAACCTCGGAACGATAAGCCTTGAAGCCACAATTGTGGTCATGCAAGTGAACATTGACGAGACGGCTAAGGACAGCGTTAAAGACCCGACTCGGCAACACCTTATGCCAAGGGTCGTGCCGCTTTTTCTTGTAGCCGGTCACGATATCGAACCCTTCCTCCATTTTTGCAAGGAAGCGGGGAATCTCGGTCGGATCATCTTGAAGGTCGGCATCCATGGTGAAGACAATCTCTCCCTTCGCTTCCCGGTAGCCGAGCGCGAGTGCGTCGGCTTTGCCCCGATTGTGACGAAAGCGCAGCGCCGTGACATTCTCCTGGTGGATGTATGCGAGGTTAAGCATCACGTCCCAAGTCGAGTCCGTGGAGCCATCATCAATGAAAATAATCTCCCAATGCGAGGCCAGGTCCTGAACTTGGTCCCGAATACCTTCGAAGAGGGTAGTGAGAGTTTTTTCTTCGTTCATTGCTGGCACAATGAAACTGAGGGTGGGCCGCTTCTTCTCTACGGCATCGAGCAACTGGATAGTGTGGTGATGGTTCTTCATAATGGTTTGAATCAAGGGTGCTCTGTTTTCAAATTTGCATCAGTCAACTGAACTATTCGTGTTTTATCTTTATTAAGACATGTTTACAAGTTGTATTTATTATCTAGATTTTGAAAGAGAAGTTTTCTTCTGAATACCAGTGATTTACGATGTTATAAAATATAGCAAATAATCTAGATAATTTCGATTGAGTGGCCGAATGTTGTCGAAAATCCCGTCTCTGGAGGCGTTATGACAGAATTGCTTGAGTGGTCTTGTGCTCGACTTTCAGCAAGAATGAACGGGGGGGGATTTCCGCTGAGACAAGGGTGTTCTCCCAAGGATTTACTCGCTCCAGCCACCTGGGTCTTTGCGGAAGGCGTTGTATTTGCCATTGCTCCGGTCCCAGAGATAGACGTGCCAGAGGTAAGAGCGGTAGACGAGCCGACAGTTCTCGCGAATGTAGAGCTCCTCTCGGGCGGAGGGGTATTCCCAACGGAGGTTGCGTTTGCGGGAGCGGAACTTTTCGCGATTGAGAAGAATCCACACCCGCTCATCTTGCGCGAAGACCTGTTGCAGACCTGCGACTCGGTTGATGACTTCGGCATCTCCGTTGCGGTCGCGCAGAAGCCCATTATCACTGTAGGTGAAGTCGTAAAGTATGGGCACCGCTAAGTCGTAATCGGCTTGGCCCACCTCCATCTTGGCAGCGTGGGGGTGAGGTTCGGTAATCATCACCTTATCGCCTTCCCGCAGGTGGGCTTTGACGTATCTAAGACCAGAGATGGGGTCGCCAAGGATTTTCTCTTGGTAGGATCCGGGGATGCGCCAAGGGCTCCAACTGAGGAAGATGACGACCACGGCCATGCTGCGCAGCAGGTGTGCACCACGTGGATTTCCTGTCCAGCGACCTAGGTATTGAAAGAATATCCAAAGGCCATGACAGCCCAACAAAACCCAAAGCGCAATGAGGGTGTATTGATAGCGGAAGCTAGGGGAGGTGATGAGGAGGTTGAGAAAGAGAACGCCAGACAGCAAGGTGACGTGCAGCACAATCAGTCGCCGATAGCCGGAGCGGAGCGAATAGAAGAGGCTAACAAGCCAGAAAACCGAGAGAGCAACGTGAAGACGGGAGTAGCCGATAAAAAGAGCGAGCAGGTTACCAAGTTCCCAAAAATTAGGGGCAATGGTGGCTTCCACATTGGGCGAAACGCCCACAGGACGAGTCATGCACTTCATTTGAAAAAGAACAATATCGATCGCAATGGCACCACCCGTCACCATGAGGGCGAGAACTGCTTTGACCTCCCACTTCCAATTAACATCCTTTCCGAAAAGAACGTAAAGCACGACCAAAATGGGGACAAAGGAGATGCTAATTTCTTGGCTCAGGACCGCGAGGCCAAAACAGAAAATGGCCCACACTCGCCACCGCGCGTCGTTGGCTACGATGAAGCCTCGAATGAAAAAATCGATGAGAAGCAGCAGAAAAAGTTGCTGTTGCTGATAGAAGCGGGCGATGTGTCCGGTGAAGATAAGAAAGGGATGCAGCGCGAAGAAGAAGGTAGCAATGACTGCAATCCATCGACTGTGAAAGTAAGTGTGGGCCATGCGCCAGACGACCCAGCCCGTTGCAAGGGAGGTCAATACTGTGAGCATGCGGAGGACCCATAGATTAGTTCCGAAGACCTTAGCAAAAAGACCTGCCAGATAGTGGTAGCCGGGGCTACGGCTGTACCAGATGCCTTCTCCAATCTCAGGTAACCCGGTCTCGGTGATGGAGACCACGGCCTGGATGGAGGCGTATTCATCATCGTCGATAGGTTGCTCCATCATGCGATAGGCCCGAGGGATGAGGCAGATGACGAGGAGCAAGGTCAGGGTGAGCCAAGCGGGTGACGAGAACTTACGCTCTAATTTCTCACTCTTGGTTGGACCACAGAATGCAAGCAGACCACCGCCCAAAAGGCTGATAAGGAGTAGAGCCCAAGTCCACCACTCGTTACGAAACCAGAGATATTCGCTGCGCTCAAAAAAGGAGAACTTAAGAAGAACTATCAAGGCCATAGTCACCAAAAAGCCAACAGCAAAGCACTCGATTCTTTTCTGGGCTTTCTGGGTCTTCTGGGCCTTCTGGGCTCTCCCCGCTTTCCGGGAAAAAAACAGAAAGACAGGTAGGGCAAAGGCAACGACCAGAAGCGATTTCGTTCCGTTACTTTCTCCCGCTCGCTGTTCACCGATAAATTGTAGCCGTGGAAAATTGGTGCCCGGTCGCGCGGTGTTGCGACCAAGCACGAGCGGGAATACCTTCTCCTTCCATTCGCTTATCCAACTGCTATCAGATCGAATGTTTGTCACCGAGCCATCGTGAGCGGTGACTTGCCCATCCACCGCCACGGCCACGGAGCGACTCCGGCGGTAGCCAAGGTCGGGTTCCTCCAAGAGGCGCACCCGGATTTCATTAGTTCCCTCTCGGAGGACGGAGCCGATACCATAGCCATGATAGTCCTCCTGACCGCGCTCCCGGGTGACTTCCGGCGGCGCGCGCCATTCCCCTTCTTCGAGAACTCCGTAGGGATCGGGGTTGCCGGCCTTGGGGTCATCGGGGTCTCCGCCATCATCTAACAGTTCGCCGGCGGTGGTGGCTGTTTCGCGTTCCCGGGTGCGGTTGAGGGTGTTTTCGTAGCGGCGAAAATCGTTGATGGTTGGGTCGCCATGACTGGGGTTTTCAAACCGATAGCCAATGAAAGCGTCTCCAGTTTCGTCAGGATCGAGTAGGGTTGGCAGGACCTCGAGAGGGCGACGACCATTCCAGCCCACCATCCAACCCCCGTCTCCAAGACCACGTTTTGCCATCGTGGGGGGCCTGATGGCAGTGCCATTGACAAGCAGCATGTAGGGTGCTCGCGAAGCCACGCGCACGAACGCGCTGGCCACTTCTTTTTCCTGCGTCCAATGATAGACAAAGTCTTGTCCAGCGGGAGCCGCCTGTTCCTTCTCCAAGGCTTCCGCGACCATCCATTGCCCGGTAAATTTATTTTCGAACAAGCCGTTAGGCACAAAGGTGAGGGGAGTACCGCTGAAACGGCGTCCGGTGATCGCTTGCTGCCAATGATTGAGGTTCGCACCTTTGGTGAGCCAGTCGCGCTGTCCCATTCCTTTCGGCACTGGCTCGCCTTTCCAGGTCTCATTGCTGCGGAGGGAAATCTGACTTCCGTCCTCCAATTCAATCTCGCCAGTGAGGCAAAATGCCACTCCGGTCCAGCGACCTTCGGTTTCGATCGCAATCGAGTTTTGACCGGGGTCGAGGTAGGAACGAATGTCAAAGTAGATGGGCGAACGATGATTTTCGTGCCCCGTCCATTGATACTCTCTTGGAAAGTTAAAGGCGACCGCGGGCCGGCTAGCCACCACTCGTTGTCCTGCTTCGGTCAGTCCGTTTTGGTAGGGGCGGGTGGCCCGCCAGTAACTGAGCGCGCCCACAGGATTGCCATTGATGACAAGTTCGAATCCTCCCTCGGAGGCGATACACACCCAAGCGTGCCGAACCTCGCTGGCAAGAAAAAACTCTCTCTGGAAGCAGCCCGTTCGTTGAGTGTCGTCTTGCACCCGTATCCATCTCGCGTCCGGCGGGAACTCAAACTCGCGACCGATAGGCTCGGAAGGATTGAGTGCGGAGGTGACTGCCCACACCAAGGCACCCACCGCCAGCGCACAAATGAGGGCGAAGCGAAAGCGGGGAAAGTGGCTGGTTGTTATCACTCTGTTAGAGTCCTTTGGATTGCCGACGAGCCTCGGCGGCGGCGGTCATGTTCCCCGCATTCCATTCCCCTTGGGAAAGAATCAGGAAGGAAGTCGAGATGACCCCGCGCTTGTTCTTGCGGAGGTAAGGGCCATAGAGCTGTTCGATTTCGAGGTGACGTCGGCGGTTGAGCGCGAGGTCACCCACTTGCAGGCTAGTGAGTTGATGGTGGAAGCGGGCCTGGATGGCCGTTGCCTCCACTTCGCACAGCTTGCCGAATTGCAGATGGGCTTCCGATAAGCGTCCGGCATTAAAGTCGTCGATGGTCACTCGCATCCAGGTGCGCGACAATTCCCGTTGCCATTCCCTAGGAAGCTGAGCGCGCTCTTCCTCAAGGTCTTGCAGGATTTCTTTAGCGCGTCCCCCGTGCCCTTGCTGCTCTAGTTTCCAAATTTGATAGAGACGGGCGCAGGTGGTGTCGTGACTCAGAAGCGTCTCGATGCGTCCCCGTTGAAGGATGAGCGAGGAGTCGAAGCACAGCGCAGGCATCCAGCTCTGGGCAGCTCCGATGAGCTGGAGACTGTCTTGATAGTCACCGTTCAAAGTCGCGACTCTGGCTTCACGCAGATTTCGGCTCGCATTGAGAACCGGAGTGAGTGCCGAGATGAGGAGGACCAAAGAGCTCAAGCTCACCGCCACCCCCGCTTGCTTGAGAAGTCTCCGTCGCCCCTTGTCCGGCATCTGCTTGAGAAGGCCGAAGGAAGCCATTCCGAAAGCACAAGTTCCTAACCAGGCAACGAACCATCCTCGTCCTACGAATTGTGAGAATGCGGGATTGAGGCCGAACCACCAGATGACTTCTGGAATTTCTTCAATTCCCAAGGTGATGAGGGAGTCCATCGGAGTGCGAAAGGCGGCAAGGAAGATGGGAGGGTCTTGCATGTTGGTGGCTAACTGAACCTCATTATAGCGTTCCGAATGGGCGCGAAACACGTCACCACCTAGCCAAGTGAGGTTGTCATGCTGCTGTTGCAACCAAGCGGCATCTCCCGAGGTGTCAGCATCTTGCACAATAACCCATTGTGGATACCACCACAGGAGAGGGAAGACCGCCATCGCCCAAAGAAAGCTCCACGCGAGAAAGGAGTGAATGATGGGGGGCACTTTGCCGAACGAAATTGTGCTCAAGCTATCGCCAAGAGCGCGAAGAATTTGTTTGAGAAGCCGTTTCGGCCACGAGCCAATCAGCTCCTCTTGCTCGGCTTTCCTTCGGAGGCGTTCTCCTTTCCAATTTCTAAAAAACGAGGGTCCTTGTCTCCAAATAATGAGAACAAATCCAAGTATCCAAATGGTAAGGGTAAGGAGAAAGCCGACCTTGAAATACTTGGTGACGGGAGAATCACGGACGGTCGCGCTGCCATCCGCTTCCCAGCCTTGCGGGAGGGTGAACCAGTTTTCCTTGAAGGCGAGCGCCATCAGGAGAAGGCCAATAATGAGGACACCCAGTGCTGCCAACCTAGCCATTGTTCTGGTAGTCGAATTCGCGAGTCTCGGTGACTTCGATTTTGTCGTCTTTGCGCAGGATCCAATGGCCCTCCACAACCACCTCTTCCCCTGGTTCGATACCGTCTAAAATCTCAACCGCGAAATCATCGACAATTCCCACCTCGACCCCGCGCGCTTGCCAATTGCCATCCTCCTCCACGAGGTAAACCACCCCCGCACCAGCCGAGACAGAAAGAAGAGCTGCCCGCGGAATGGCAATACCCTTTCGGCTCACCGTCAGCCTTCCGAAGCCCGTCATGCCCATTGCCACCGGCTTATGGGTGGGGAGGTTGTGCAGGCTCATCCTAGCCTTGAAGGTGGCCGCCCACTCGGGGGCACCCGATCCGCGTGGACGCAGGGGCCGCGAAATCTCGGGGCCTCCTTCGTTGAAGCTGACTACGGGATTGATCGTCTCAATCTCTGCTTGGAAGGAATGCCCGGGATAGGCCTCTAGGCGCACTTCGCCGGGTAGACCTGTCGTGACAAAGGGGAAGTCCGCCTGATCGTAGTAGGCCTCGAACCAAAGGCCGCTCACCACTACAAAGCCCGGTTTGCCCGGATCGGCATTGTATTCGCCCTCTTTGATGAGGACACGCTCTACGATGCCGTCAATAGGTGCACGGATTTGATAGTTTTCTAGCTCAAGCTCGCGGTGGGCCACGGCCTCCCTGGCATCGCGAACGGCATTGCGCGCAATCTGCAAACTTTTGGTCACCCCTTCCTCCGCCATCTGGATGCGGAGCAAGGCCTCGCCATAACTTTGCTCGGCATCGGTAAAGTCTTTTTCGGCATCAAGCAGTGCGGTCTTGGAGACCACTCCTTTTTCAAAAGCGCGTCGGTAACGCTCGACCTTATCTTTCGCCAAAGCCACCTTGTCGGTCTCGGCCTTCACGTTAAGCTTCTCCAGATTAGGGCGCTCCTGCGCGAGAACATAAGCCGAGCCCGCTACCACCCGGGCCAATTCTGCCTCGGCGGTGGAGACTGCGAGCTGGGCACTCGAGAGCTTGATGCGAGCGAGCTTGTCATCGAGCTCCGCCATCACCTCGCCCTTTTTGACAGAGTCGCCTTCGTGGAAGTTGACTTTGCTAATGGGCGCGAGCGGCACCAGCGGAATGAGCACCGGGTCACTAGCGCAGACCCCTTCACCCATAATGTAACGAGTAAATTCGCGCTCCCCAGCTGCAGACACCACCACCGGCAGGGGGCGGTCCAGCTTACGCATCATGGCCGGGTAACCTAGCCCCGAACTATAGAATTTCGTGGAGGGGTCCATGTAAGAAGGCCGCAGCACCTTCCAACCAACTAGCAGAATAAAGACTGCCAGAATCAGCCCACCCAGAAGCAGTCCCCGATTGTCTACAATGAGCTCGCGGAGGACGGTCACCAAACGTTTCCACCAAGAACGCTCTCCTGTCGGAGGAGGGGGCGAGTCCGGGTGTTCTTCTTTCATCGGGTTAAAAAATTGAGATGGTTTAGTAGGCAGAAAAGTCTGTTGTCTTGAAATGATAGATAAAAAGAAGCGGGGAGCTAGTGCTGAGTCCGCCATCTCCCTCCTTTCCTGACGCGCGGAAAACCCCCGCCCGGTAGCCGCTCCATTCCACCAGACGGCTACCAAGCAGAGGCTGGGGAAATCTATGGAAGAGTGTTGAGCAGGCGGAAGCTGGCGCAGCTGGAATTGCTTTTCGATGGGCCAGGGACAGTTGTTTTCGCCTTCTTTCTCTTTTGAAAAACTGGCAGCGAAACCAGCAGGAGGGAAAGAATCTCGACAGCCATCTGGAGCGCACGCCAAAGAACGGCGACCGCAATACCAGAGTCAAGGTCACCAAAGGCAGCCAACATGAGAGCGAGGGCAGCTTCGCGAACTCCAATCCCACCCGGCACGCCAATGGCCCAAAATCCCGCCAGCCAGGCTCCTGCCCCAATGCCGAGTACTACGAGCGGCGAAACCGAAAGGTTGGGGACGGCAGCGATAACAATCCAGAGTATCAAACCATTACAGAGACACAGACCGAGATAAGAAAAGAGTGTGAGAAGCAGAGGAGTCACCTCCAGCTCGCGCCAAGGCAAGAGCTGAAGAGCCTTCTCACGCAGGTCTTTTGATTTTGAAAAACTAAGCAGGGAAACCAGTGCCAGCATCGTCACTCCGACGATGCCGACACTCACCAGTATCCAGGGAAGATCGCGTGGGATGAGCTTGGAGAGAGCTTCAAGAACCAAGGCAACAAGAGGACTGAATAAGAGAATCGAGGCCGTCAAAGCCCAAGCGAGGTTGGTGAGCGCGAGTTCGAGGATCAGGCTCGCAGAGGCTTTGGACTTGGAGACCCCCAGCTCTTTGGCATTGAGGACTCGGGAGCCGTAGCCCCAGATGCCTCCCGGGAGCCAACGCAGCGCTTCAGACTGCAGCCAGACTTGAGCGGCCCGGGCAAACGAGACCCGCTGACCGAGAGAACCCAGGACCAAGGACCACACCCCGGCGTTCAAAAATTGATAAACAAGGAGCCCGAGGGCAGCGAGAGCGAGAAGGAACCAGTTGCACCCGACAAGGCGCGGTTGGATTTCCGGCCAACGACTGATGAGCGCGCTCGCAGCCAAGCACATGCCAAGTGCCAGCAGAGTGGTTTTAACGATTTTTTTCATGGAGGTGGAAGGGATGAGAAGGTGAGGAAGAGTTTTGTTAGGCAGCGGCTTGCTTGCGGTCGTTCGTGCGAGCTTTGCCACCGATTGGCTCTAACAGGTCTTTGTAAAGAGTGACCATCTGGTCGGTGATGCGAAACCAGTCAAAGAACTGCTCAACATGACGGAAGCCCTCTTCGCCTAGGCGTCGGGCCAGTTCGGGTTCATTGAGAATGCGGACAATCGCATTGGCGAGCGCGTGTTCGTCTTTCTCGGGGACGAGAAGTCCAGTAGTCTCATTCTTGATAACATCAACGATACCGCCCACCCCAGAGGCCACCACAGGCAACTTGTGAGCAAGGGCCTCGATGAGGACCACGCCAAGGCCTTCGGTATCGCCCTTGTCATCGAAGATGGCCGGGTGCACATAGAGGTCGCTGGTCTGATAGAGCTCGGCCAACTCTTCATCGCTGACGAAGCCCGCAAAGCGAACGGTGTCTTGCAGTCCCAAAGAGTTGGAAAGCGTTTGCCACTCGGCCTTACGATCTCCCTCGCCAGTGATGACTACTTTCACTTGTTTTTGGCAAAGAATCTCGGGCAGAGCCCGCAGCAAGACATCGATGCCCTTGCGTTGGATCAGGCGACCGCAGAAGAGGAGGGTAGGGACCTCGTCGGCTTTCGTTGCGCCTCCATCCTTGGCTTGGACGGTCGCGCCATAAGGGGTGATGATGGCCTCGCGCCCACTCACCGATTGGACCTCATTAGCGGTATGAGAGCTGTTCGCGCAGCAGGCATCGGCTTGCCGAATGAGCCAGCCAAGCATGCTGCGAATGGGCTTGCTGTTACGTGCAAGAGCGAGTTCGGCCCCGTGGTTCATGACAAGAACTTTGACTCCCAAGAGACGCTGGGGAAGTAGCGACCAAAGGGCGTGAGGGAAGGGCCAGTGAACGTGAAGCACGTCGATTTTTTTCCGAAGGCACCACCAGAAGACGGCAAGGGTTCCAAAGAAGAGATAGCACAGCACCGTGAGCTTGAAGATGAGATTCCTAGCCTTGTTCGGCGCACCTTCGTCATGGGTGACGTTTTCCATCCTCCTCAGCCCGTAGCGGAACCGGTTGACCCTCACGCCATCGATTTCGTGGGAAGCAAGACCTTCGAAGGTGGGTGCAAAGACCTCTACTTCGAGGCCTTGGGCCTTGAGATGCGAGATTTGCTCGCGCATCCAAGGGACTTGAGGATCGTCGTGGTGGCGGGCATAGGTGGAGGTGACAATTGCGATTCTAGGAGAGGTGGAACTTTTCATTGGAATGGATGGATTGGGGTTGCGGGGTGGTTCGGATTGATCGGATGGGGGATGGAGCCGATAGGAGAGGGCAAGACCTGTGCCAGTAGCTTGGGTTTTCTTCCACTGCGTGCATTATCAATGGCTTACGTTCTTAATGGCAGTGGCCCTACTGGCACAGATCAGGTAGTTTTTACCGGAATTCGGGGGCGTCTTCGGTAAAAGATACTGTGCAGTTCTCTGGTATCAGGACGCGAGTTGGGGGAACTCAACGTGCTGGCGAGCTGCCATTGCATTGGCAGAGACCTCCTGATCGACGGGAAGGGTGCGGGGACGTTGCATGCGCTCGTAGACGCGGTGCTCCATCATGAGACCCTGATTGAGAACCAGCACTCCGGTGAGAATGGTGAGAACTCCGGTGGTCACGAACAAGCTGGCACCACCCAAGGTGAAAGCGAGAACGGCGGCGAGAGTCAGTTGCAGAAGACCGAGTCCAGCCATGCCTGCAGCCATTTTGCCAGCGAAGTGCATGGGGCAGTCACGGAAACGCTTAAGGAAGCTCACCGTGGTCATATCCATGAGGCCGATGGCGATGCGGCCCCAGCCGTATTTGCTTTCTCCGTGAAGGCGAGGGTGATGCTGCACCACGATTTCGCCCGTCTTGTATCCGTTGAAGGAAGCGAGAGAGGGGACCATGCGGTGCATGTCGCCATACATGGGCAGGCTCTTGACGACCTCGCTCCGGTAGGCCTTGAAGCCGCAGTTGTGGTCGTGGAGTTTAACATCGACTAGCTTACTGATCGCCGCATTAAAGACACGGCTGGGAAGCACCTTGTGCCAAGGGTCGTGGCGCTTCTTCTTGTAGCCCGAGACGATGTCGAAGCCTTCCGCCAATTTTTCGAGAAAACGCGGAATCTCGTTCGGGTCATCCTGCAAGTCGGCATCCATGGTGAAGACGATTTCGCCCTTGGCCTCGCGGTAGCCGAGAGCGAGCGCGTCGGCCTTACCGCGATTGTGGCGGAAGCGCAGGGCGCGGACATGGGCGCCTTCGCGGCGAGCGAGGGACTTCATCACGTTCCAAGTGGAGTCGGTCGAACCATCGTCGATGAAGATGACTTCCCAGACGGGAGTGATTTTTTCAGCCTGGGCGCGGATGCCTTCGAAGAGCGTCTCGAGAGTGGCTTCCTCGTTCATCGCTGGGATGATGAAGCTGAGCGAATCTGCAGTGACGTTGACGTTGGAAGGAGAGGACAAGTTATTTGGAAGGTTAATCATTTGGATAATTGGTTTGGTTTCCCCTCCTACTTGGCAAAGCTCGTGCCAGCTTGACTCGCTGTATTTTTAATTCATTTATATTAAGTGAGTTATGGAAATTTTAGGTAATTCCTCGTTTTGGCAAGGAGTCTGGCATCCGGTAAAATTTTCTGTGTTCAAGAGTCAGACCCCCGTAAAAAAAACAGGATGAAGCGAGCCCGCGAGAAAGTCCGCTGCCTAGTAGTTCTGCTACTGGCCGCGACTCCCTCTTGCACCGTGGGTCCGGATTACGAGGCCCCCGAAATTACGGTTCCCGACGGCTGGACCGCTTCCATTCAACAGGACTTAGGTTCCTCCATTTCGGGCTCCCAACATTGGTGGCGAAAGTTTGGCGATCAGGATTTGAACCGCCTCATCGCGCGTGCCCGCAAAGCTAGTCCCAACATTCGCATCGCTCAGAAGCGCATCGATCAGGCCTGGTATCAGCGGGGGGTTCTCTCGGCTGCTTTCTATCCCCATGTTGATTTCTCCTCGCGAGACGATTATGGCTTGGGCGGCTTTTGTACCAGTGGGGTGCGCATCGATCCCTTCGAGTCCCACGGCAACTTGACCAAGCTCGACTACGGTTGGGAGCTGGATGTCTTTGGGCGCATCAAACGCCAGACCGAAGCCGCCGAAGCTGAGTGGCAGGCCCGTTACGAAGGCTACCGCGATACCCAAGTCTTCATCACCGCCGAAGTGGCCCTCGATTACATCGCGATGCGGGCTCTCGAGGGTCGCTTACAAGTAGCGCGCGACTCGACGGCATCCTTCAAACGAATCTATGAACTGATTCAGATTCGGCATGAAGAGGGAATTTCCGCCAAGGTGGAAGTGAAGGAAGCCGAGGCCCGCTACCGTGCCACCGAGGCCGACGTGCCCCGTCTCCAAAAGGAACTCGCAGTGGTGCGCAACAAGCTTGCCAGCCTGTTAGCGATCCATCCCAGTCAACTCAATGGTTTCGTGAACGAAGGCGAAATACCGGAACCGCCTCGGTCGATCGCAGTCGGGTTTCCATTGGAATTGCTTCGCTCGCGTCCCGACGTCCGAAGGGCCGAGCGTCGCATTGCGAACCAGACCGCCCTCGTGGGTGTCGCCACCGCCGACCTCTATCCCTCGCTTTCGATCAGCGGGGCCATCCGTTACGAGATTCTTGAGCGTGGCTCCGTCATCGAGTTGTTAGAGCGCGTCATCGGAATTGGAGGCAACTTTCGCCAGCGCATCTATCACGCCTGTGCCGACCAATATCGCATTGCCGAACAAAACGAAAAACTCAAAGAAGCCATCATCTTTTACGAAAAGACCATCATCGAAGCCGTCACTAATGTCGAAGACGCGATGTCATCTCTCAATTACGAGAGCAAGCGCTTGGAGTTGTTAGAAAAAGCCTCGGCCTCTCATCAAGAGACCGCCGACCTTCTCTTCGAGAGTTATAAATCCGGTCTCATCGACATCCGGCGCCTGCTCAATGGCTACCGTGATGCTGCCATCACCGACGACGAACGCCTCGCCACCGAAGGCCGCCGCGCCGCCCACGCCGTCCGCCTCTTCAAAGCCCTCGGAGGAGGAGAACTCGCCGCCCCCGATAAATTCCCCGTCGGTTCTCAAAACCGCCTGTT
>CAZGXV010000054.1:0-22647 GCA_964529725.1 uncultured Roseibacillus sp. | reverse complement strand
AAGAATTGGCAGAAGAGAGCAACTAGATTCCTCGCTTGATCGGCCTGACTAGTAACCCAGTAGGCGGAAAAAGTTCCACGTGGAACAAAATCGGAAAGACGCGTTCGTTTCACTAAACAGAGCCCCATTGGCAGGAAATCCCCTTCGCAGCATCCTCCAGTAGACTCGCCACCACAAACAAGCTATCGTCCCGCCCGCTGATGTTTACCTTTCCCAAGTCTTATCACGTCGTTGTCATTGGAGCTGGCCACGCCGGAGTCGAAGCGGCCCTTGCTGCTGCCCGGATGGGTTGCGATGTCGCCTTGCTCACCCAGAATCTCGACACCATTGGACAGATGAGCTGCAACCCGGCGATTGGCGGCTTGGCCAAAGGGCACGTCGTTCGAGAAATTGATGCCCTCGGTGGCATCATGGCGCAAAATACCGACGCGACCGCCATCCAATGGCGCATGCTCAATAGCGGCAAAGGCCCAAGTGTGCGCGCTCCCCGGGCCCAGTGCGATAAGAAGGCTTATCAATTTCGGATCAAGAATATCATCGAATCGACGCCGAATCTCGATCTCCACCAAGGAAACGTGACCAAGCTCCTCGTCAAGGACGACGCCGTGGTCGGACTCGAAACGAACATGGGGCTACGCTTGGACGCCCGCTCCATCATTCTCTCCGCAGGCACTTTTATGCGCGGTCTGATGCATGTCGGCAAGGAGACCCAAAAGGGCGGGCGCACGGGAGACGCGGTCTCCACCGTCAGCGACTCTCTCAAGGAACTGGGCTTCCAAGTAGAACGATTCAAGACCGGCACCCCCTGCCGACTGAACGGTCGTTCGCTGGACTTCTCCAAGTGCGAACGCCAAGACGGCGACAACCCGCCTGCTCTTTTCTCTTATCATCCGGAAGAACTCACCAAGGACGAAGACGACCTTTTCAGCCTCAATCATTACACGAAGGACGGAATGTTCCATGTGGAACAGCTCCCCTGTTGGATCACTTGGACCAATGCGCAGACCCACGACCACATCCGAGAGAATCTCCATCTCTCAGCGATGTATGGCGGAATGATTGAGGGAGTCGGTCCCCGCTACTGCCCCTCTATTGAGGACAAAGTGGTGAAATTCGCAGACAAAGAAAGACACCAGGTTTTCCTCGAACCCGAGGGTCGGCACACCCGCGAGTATTACATCAATGGGGTTTCGACGTCTTTGCCCTACTCCGTCCAACTCGACTTTATTCGCTCTATTGAGGGACTTGAGAACGCGGAGATCATTCGGGCCGGTTACGCCGTCGAGTATGACTACTGTCCACCCACTCAGCTCTCACCGACCCTCGAAACTAAATCCATCTCGGGGCTCTACTTCGCCGGACAAATTAATGGCACCTCAGGCTACGAGGAAGCCGCCGCTCAAGGCCTCCTCGCAGGCGCCAATGCCGCTCTCAAAATCCAAGGAAAAGAGCCCCTCATCCTTGGGCGCGATCAGGCCTATATCGGGGTCATGATCGATGACCTCGTCACCAAGGGGTGCACCGAGCCCTATCGCCTCTTCACCAGCCGGGCTGAACATCGATTGCTTCTCCGCCAAGACACCGCCGACCAGCGCATCACACCCTCGGCCCGCGAGGCGGGGCTCATCCCAGATACTCGCTGGCACCGCTTTCAAGAGAAGAAAGACGCGCTCGAGAATGGCGCACAATACATTCGCGAAACCGCCTACGACGGAGGCAAGCTCGAGAACTGGTTCCGCCGTAATGAGAGCCATTGGCAGAACCTGCCCTCCGACATGCAAGCTAAGTTCCACATGGAACATTGGTCCATCTTAGAGAGTGATTTTAAATATGCCGGGCACATTCAACGCCAAGCCCAACAGATTGAAAGGGTGGCTAAACAAGAAAACGTTCCCCTGCCCCTTGACGTTGACTACCATGCCATCACGGGTTTAAAAATGGAAGCCCGTCAGCGCTTTTCGGATATTCGACCGACAACCCTGGGACAAGCTGGTCGAATCGCAGGCATCACTCCCGCCGATATCGCAGTGCTCTCAATCTGGCTCAAAAAGAGGGAACTCTCCCAAACACTCACGAAGGCGGAGTAAAATCAGGAGAACTCAGGTTCCCACCCGCCTCACGGGCACCACGAGCAGATTCGAGAAACGCTCGCACTCCTAAGCATCCAGCTTTCTAAAAGTTCCACGTAGAACATCCCCTTCCCCACTCCAACCAAATTTATCAATGGCTTCGAGTACCGCTCGGAATGAAGGAATCACCAGCTCCTCCTTTTCGATCTGCTCCTGGTCACGCGGAAACTCGGGTGCAAACACTTCCGCGAGATAGAAACACGCCCAAGCTCTTAAGGTCCGCACTCCTCCCCTCGGACCACTCATCCGAGTCGCTAGATGCTGATAATGCCTCACCGGGTTTCCTAAAAAGTGATCCTCCCGTTCGCGATACTCTTCGATAATCCAAACCACGGCCTCATAGGCTGGGGGCCAATCCTCTAAGACCGCTTCATCACTCAGGTCAGCCAGAAACGATTTGTTGATCTGCAGGAGAGCTTGCGCTGGTTTTCCCTCACCCAGCAGTGACTGCGCATAGGACAAGGCTGCCACATAAAAGCTCTCATCACGTTTCTCCCGAAATGAACTCATCTCACGAGCTCGCCAAACCCGGTCCACCTTCGGCAAAAACGGACAGTCACCCGTCATCCTAGTTCCCCTCTCCTCGCCAACGCCCCTCGGCCAAAGCGGTCGAAGCGGCAGCTGCCTCCGCCAACTTTTTGCTGACTCCCTCTCCTCTTCCCAGCTCCTCTCCCCGCCAGATAACCGCTGCTAAAAATTTCTTGTCGTGGTCAGGACCAATTGCCGAAAGGATCTGATAAACGGGGCCCTCACTTGCGATCGCTTGAAGCGCCTCCTGCAATTCTCCTTTCGGATTACCCGATTCCGCACTTTGAGTCACCTCATCGAGAGCCGATCCCACCACTTGCAAAACCACAGTTTGAGCAGCCTCGAAGCCCCCGTCCAAATAGATAGCTCCTAGAACTGCCTCCACACAATCGGCTAAAGTCGAATCCCTCTGCCGCCCTCCGTTGGCCTCCTCGCCCTTGCCCATCAGCATGTCCTCGCCCAGCTGTAACGCTCTGCCAAAAGAAGCCAAGGCTGGTTTAGAAACCAAGCGAGCCCTCCATTTCGTCAAGACACCTTCCCCCTGTTCAGGAAAACGGCGGTAGAGAGCTTCCGTTAAAACCAGTTGTAAAACCGCATCTCCTAAATACTCAAGACGCTGATTATCAACGCTATGCAACTTACTCTCAGCAACAATACTGGGATGAGTCAAAGCCGTTTCGAGAAGGGACTCCTCTTGAAATTGGTAGCGAAGTTGCCCCTCTAATCGACTCCGAGGCGACTTGACTGTGGGATTCGGCTCAACAGTCACTGCATTAGAAAGAGATGGGGCGACCGACGGGGCTTGAACCCGCGACAACCGGAATCACAATCCGGGGCTCTACCAACTGAGCTACGGCCACCAGCTTTAATAGCGGGCAGGCTTCTTACTCCCCTGCCATCCATTTTCAAGCCGAAAATCATCACCTCCCCACTTATTTGCCGTATTGGGCTAAAAAGTCGGTCACTTTCTTTCGCTTAAGAAAATACAGAGCCAAAATCGGATACACCAACGAGGCCACGAAACCGAGCACCAGCGAGCCAATTTCAATGGCTTGCTCTAATGATTCCGTCCCCGTTGAGGCTCCGCCCATGGAACTCTCCAGCTCAGCCTGCATCTCACGCTGCGCTGGAAATGTGTAAAAAATTGAAATCGGAAGGTTGATCACAACAAAGGCAATCGTCAACCAGGCCCAAAGATTAGAAAGACGAGCCGCCTGCGATCGTTTTTTTACCAGCGCAATACCCGCGCGCAAGAGGAACACCACCAAAACTGCGGTCACGAGCGTGCTACCAATATAATAGGGAATCTGACTCTGATAGAGGTCCCCCATCATCGACATCATTTCTGCCGCTTCTGGATCGGCTGAGCCTGTCTCCTTGGCCAACCAGTCAAAGAGCGGCCCCACGGCAAAGATGAACACCGCCATCACAAGAACCGAAAGGATACCCAAAATGGCAAAAATAATATGGAGAATCCCGAATACCTTGAGAGATTTTGGCTCTAGGACGGGCACGCCGCTCTCCGGTTGGCTCAGGTGAGGCGTGGCATACGGGTCGTTCATGGTCGAAAAATTAGCAACTCCGCATCGACTTACAAAAAGAAAACGTGCCTCCCCTGCCCTCCCGTGTTTAGAAACAGCCATCCAATGAGCGATCAACTCAGCACCCTGATGGCCGGAACGGCCCAAGTCCTCTCCGAGAAAGAGCTTTCCGACCGCCTCAAGCTTTGCGCGAAAGAAGGCCGCCCCCTGCGCGTCAAATTGGGAGTTGATCCCACCTCCCCGGACCTTCATCTCGGTCACACTGTCGTCCTAGAGAAACTTCGCCAGTTCCAATCCCTTGGCCATCAGGCAGTTCTCATCATTGGCGACTTCACCGCGACCATCGGAGACCCCTCCGGACGTTCCGCCACCCGGCCTCCCCTTTCCCGTGATGAAGTGCTCGCCAATGCCGAAACTTACACCACTCAGGCCTTCAAGGTGCTCGACGAATCCAAAACTGAAATCGTCTACAATGGCGACTGGTTCCGCAAAATGACCTTCGAGGACGTCCTTCGCCTCAATTCTCGCGTCACTATGCAACAAATGCTTCAGCGTGAGGACTTTAGAACGAGAATTGACAAAGGCCAAGAAGTCCGTCTTCATGAAATCCAATACCCCATCGTGCAGGGCTGGGATTCGGTTGAAGTTCGCGCCGACGTCGAGATTGGCGGCTCCGATCAACTCTTCAACATACTGGTTGGCAGAGACTTACAGAAAGAAGAAGGACAATTGCCACAAATCGTGCTCACCATGCCCCTCCTCGAAGGTCTCGATGGCGTCAAAAAGATGTCCAAGAGCTACCAGAACTACGTCGGCGTCTCCGAAGAGCCCAACGAGATGTTCGGCAAGCTGATGCACATCTCCGATAAACTCATGGACCGCTACTACCAGCTCCTCTTGGGCGAAGAACGCGATGCCAGCCTCCACCCTCAAGACGCCATGCGTCAGCTAGCCCACAAAATTACCACCCGCTACCACAGTCGGGAAGCGGCGGACACCGCACAAGAAGTCTCTCTCGCTCGCTCAAAAGGGGACGACTCAGCAGGAGCCCTTACATTCCGACCTTTTAAAGACGGAAGCAACCTCGCCCAACAAGTTCAGGCTGCCCTCCTTGCCGCTACTGGCGAAGAAAAATCCCTTGGGGCCATCAAGAAGCAATTCATCCTCCCCGGAGCCATCCAGCTCAACGGCGAAAAGCTCACTGACCCGACTCTCGTCCCTGAATTCAGACCCGGCGACATTCTCCGTCTCTCCAAAAAACATTCCGTCAAAATCGGGTAGGGGAGTCAACTACTAGAATTCTAGTAAAACACTACGCCTCAATTTCGTGAAAGCACAGAAGAACTCCGAGAGGGCTGGCAAGATGGTAGCCGGGGGTGAAGCGAAGAGTAACCTCCGAATCTCTCCCAGCCCAAAGATGGGGCAAGGGTGCGACTTCTCTGTTCGCAAGCTCTCCCGAAGCCCCTCCTTCCGACATTCCTTCGCGAACCAAACCGCGCCCTTCGGGACGGCTCCAAAACCGCAAAATAGGGTGCACCGCAATATTAAAGAACCCTCGCCACTCTACTCAGCCTCGCTGACCGTGACCCCGATATTCAGAGTTTGCGCTCCACCACCGAAGACGGTTCCACGAACTGGAGAAACGTCCAGATAATCGCGACCTCTCGCCACAAAGATATGATCCTTCCCTGGATGGACATTGTTCGTAGCATCGAACCCTTGCCAACCGATCTGGGGCGCATAAACCGAAACCCAAGCGTGGGAAGCATCGGCGCCAATCAGCCTTTCCTCACCAGGAGGGGGAAGAGTCCGGATGTAGCCAGAAACATAAGCCACTGCCAATCCCAACGATCGCAGACAGGATATCTGCAGGTGCGAAAAGTCCTGGCACACACCAGCACGCTTCGCAAACACCTCGGAAACGGGAGTCGCCACCGTGGTCACCTTGGGATCGAATTTAAAGTCCTTAAAAATCCTTGAAGTCAAATCCTTAGACGCTTGTAGAATAGGCACCTCTTTCGCAAAAGACTGACGGGCATAGTCCGCTAACTCCGGTAGAATTGGGCAGAGGGGAGAGGCAAAGCTAAACTCACTCGCCGACAAATCAGGTGCCAGTTGGGACGTCCGGAGAATATCACGCACCATCTCCCAAGGCATGGACAAGTCTAGATCAATAGAGGAACTCTCCTTCACCTCCACCTCGCTATAGGAATCAATCTTTAGCTCACGATGTGGAGTCGTAAGGCCAAAATAGCTGCAAGCGTTTCCAAAATAATCTATCGAATGAGAAAGACTCTCTGGAGAAGGAGAAACCTTCAGCTCGAAAGAACCTTGGGATTGGTGCGGGCTTAAGCTTGGGCGCAAACGAGCAACGTGCTGAGAATAGGAGACCAAACTCTCGTACTCGTAAATCGTCTGGTGGTGGATTTTATAGCGCACGATTCTTAAAAACTAGGAGGTGGTGAACTCGACATGAGTAAAGAAGTCCCAACCCAACTTCTCTGTGATACCAGGCATCTTAGTGAGAAGCTCTTTGACAAAAACCCCTAGTCTCTCCAGCTCTTCCTCTTCGGAGTGTTCATCATCTGCGGACAAAATCTCCGTCTCTAAATAATGCATCGCTTTCATCACAATACGGTGGGCGGGGCGGGGGACATCACTCTGGGCGGACTCATCGCTCCGTGGCAACTTTCCCAGATCACGATCCAACTCTTGCAACTGGAAGGCGAGCGAACGCGGATTAGAGGGATCGAATAAAATCAGATCCATTGCCGGCAAGGGCTGAGGCGAACCACGGTAACGGAAGCGATAGGTCAGGGTGGTGTCGTTAATCGCCAACGCGGTCTCCAAGCTATTGGGCCCAAGCTCCGGATCCTCTTTCATCAACTTTTCAACCAAAGTGAGCAGCCAATGAATCCGTTCCACCCGACGCCCAATGTTCAGGAAAAGCCAGCCTTGGTTCCGAGTGATATTTTCACGACAAGTACCGTTGAAAGCTGAATGGTTCAGAAGAGCCTTTTGAAGGAAAGGCCGCATCGACAACAAAGTCTGTGGTGGCTCCGAAGCGGTAACGTCGGCGTGAGCACGAATGATTCGCCAAGATTCATTGGAAAGCCGATCACGTGAGAGCGAGGCCAACCGAGAAAGTGCTTCCACGTTGGCTGGCACCGAATCGCAGCCCGAAGTTGATCGCTTAACCTCAAAAAAGGCAGGGGCCAACAGCTGCAAGATTTCATTTCGGGAAGGCTCGTCCGGCAATTCCATAAGCTCCTTTCGATTCAAGTAACTAAAGCTTTGCAAAGTCGCAAGTAAGGAAGACAAGGAAGGTGACGCGCCCAGCCCTTTGTCATCGGTCATCGACAAAACCGTCTCTAACAAAATACGAGTCGCAAACTCCGCCCGCTCGGAATAACGCCCGATCCAAAACAAATTGTCCGCAGATCGTGAAGAGAGGGCACCTGTCGAACGTCGGATCGAGAGGTGATTAGGTTGATTGCTCTGTAGCTGATTGGGGTTGGATTTGGCACCCAAAACCCAGAGGTCCTTGGAGCCGGAATCGTGGTCTAGGGAAAGCCCGGGCAAGGCCTCGGTCGAAGACGCGCAGCGAACGAGCGCGCCCGGCATGACCTGATAGCTATCTCCTTTGGCAAAAAGGAAGAAACGGTAGGCCAAGGGACGCGATTCAATCTCCGAACCGGTCCAAACGGGCGCGTGTGAGAAATTCATCTGCTTCTGGACCACAAAGGACGCCGGATTCATCTTCACCTTCGCGAGCAAAGACTCCCGCTGAATCGCGGGCAGGGTCTCCAGCTGAATCGGGGGATTCTGGCGCATTCCGAAAGCATCCTTTAAAAGAGAAGCTTGGCCAGGCAACGAATCCAGCAAATCGGATTGCTCACCACCCCAGACCGTTTCCACTGAAGGGATGGCAAGTTCCTTGCCAAACAAACGCCGTGAAATAGCGGGCAAGTACGACAACAGGGCAGGGGACTCGGCGATTCCTGTCCCAGGCGGGTTGATGACCATCACGCTTCCAGAACGAATCGCACCCATTAATCCAGGAACGCCCTGTTGAGAATTGGTGGGAATTTCCAGCGGGTCGATCAGGGTCTCATGAACCCGCCGGTAGATCACGTGGACCCGCTGCAAGCCAGATACTGTTTTTAGGTAAACCCGATTACTCCTGACCGTAAGCTCTTCTCCCACCGCGAGCGTGATGCCGAGATAACGCGCCAGATAGGCATCCTCGAAATAGGTCCGATCATCTGGACCGGGAGAAAGAAGAACCACGGTAGGCTCATCCAATCCATCAGGCGCATGCGAGAAAAGAGTCGCACGCAAGGACTGAAAGTAGGAGGCCACCCGCACCAAGTTCAGGTGGTGGCTAGTCTCCGGGAAGACATTAGAAAGAATGATTCGATTCTCGAGCGCGAAGCCAGCTCCATTAGGTGCTTCGGTTCGGTCGGCTACTACCGTCCAAGAACCGTTGGCGTCGCGAGCGACGTCCACTGCATAGGAAGTGAGCAAAACACCCCCACCATTGACGGGGGGAAGAAAGCGATTGAAGTTGGGCTGCGAATACAGCAACGAAGGAGGCAACAAGCCCTCGCCCAACAAAGCACGAGCCCCATAACAATCCTTTAGAACTTGATTCCAAAGATGAGCCCGCTCAACGAGCCCTTCGGAAAGGGTCGCCCACTCGCTCTCCGAAATCAGCGCAGGAATAGGATCCAACTTCCACGGTCGCTGGCTTTCACCCTGGTCGCCAACGAGATTATAAGAGATTCCATTCTCACGCAGCAGTTCCTCACCTCGACGCCAAGACTGAGACAATCCCTCTCTTCCCAACTCCTTAAGCCGGACACCGAAGCCTTCCCAAGCAGGGCGCCTCTTCCCTGATTCGTCTTTGAGCTCATCGAAGCTTCCCGCCGGGCTTTGATAGGAATCCATCATATCGGCGGGTCCCCCGAGAACCTCGGAAGTCTGGCTCTGGGTCATGAAACCAAGGGTCTGGCTTTGAGTTTTAGGCATCTATAAAGGCGGACAGGAGTCTTAGTTCGGCTCGCCAACTGTGGAGCCGACCTCCTGTTCACGCCAGCAGAAAGGCAGCATTTTCCAGTCCAATTCGAAGAGTCTTTTCTTTAAGAAAATCGCTGCAAATCTAAAGTCAAAGGATAGTCCGGATTCGGTGCTGGGAGAGGAGGATCCAAGCGGCCGGAAGTCCTGCCCATGTTGAAAAAACGCGAGCGGCGTCGCGACTCCGCAACCATTCCATTGAGAGGAAAGTCATCGTAACTTCGCCCCCCGGGATGAACGACATGATACTGGCAAGCACCCATTGACTTCTCATTCCAAGTATCCACCAAATCAAAGGTCAGCGGCGAATTGATTTCCTTAGCAGGATGCATCGCCGAGAAAGGTGCCCACGCCCGATAGCGAACCCCTGCGATGAACTCTCCTTTACGGCCTGTCGAGTGCAGTGGCACCGGGATACCATTACAAGTCACCACATGGCGAGACTCGGTCAAATTCGAAACCTTGACCTGTATCCGCTCCACCGACGAATCCACATAACGAGCGGTTCCACTGGATGAGGACTCTTCTCCAAGCACATTCCACGGCTCGGCGGCTTGCCTTAGTTCAAGATGAACATTCCGCTCCTCGTGCTCACCAATGAGCGGGAATCGAAACTCTAAGTGAGGATCATACCAATCCTCTTGAAAATCAAATCCATGCCCTCGGAGGTCGGCCACCACTTCATCAAGATCATCCTTGAGATAATGAGGCAGTAACCACTTGTCATGGATAGACGAGCCCCAACGCACGAGCTTAGCCTTGTAAGGCTCATCCCAGAAGCGTGACAACAGACCACGAATCAAAAGCTGCTGCGAAAGCGACATCTCAGGATGGGGCGGCATTTCGAAACCGCGAAATTCCACGAGGCCAAGACGACCAGTTGGCCCAGGGCCAAAAAGCTTGTCGATACAGATTTCCGAGCGATGGGTGTTGCCCGTTAGGTCCGTCATATGATTCCTCAACACCCGGTCAATCATCCACTGGCAACTTTTCAGAGTGGTATCGCCTTTGGGTAGCGACGTGAAAGCGGTCTCGAGTTCATACATCGCCTCGTGACGCGCTTCATCCAACCGCGGAGCCTGCGAAGTGGGCCCGATAAAGAGCCCCGAAAAGAGATACGAGAGGGAAGGGTGGTTGTTGAAGTAAGTCACCACCGACTGCAAAAGGTCTGGCCGCCGCAAGAAAGGAGAGTCCAGCGGAGTCTCGCCACCCACCACGATATGATTGCCCCCACCCGTGCCCGAGTGACGCCCGTCCTGCATGAACTTCTCAGTCCCCAACCCGCATTTGCGAGCCTCATCATAAAGCACCCGGGTCTTCTCAACAATGCCATCCCAGCTCTTGGAAGGATGAATATTAATCTCCAACACTCCCGGATCCGGGGTCACCGAAAATGAGTTCAAACGCGGATCAGAAGGCGGTTTGTAGCCCTCGATGAGCACTGGAGTCCCCAGCTCTTTGGCCGTTTCCTCGATGGCGCCCACCAGCTCCAAGTAAGGCTCCGTCTCCGGAATAGGCGGGAAAAAGACATGCAAGCGCCCATCGCGCGGCTCCACACAAAGACCCGTCCGCACGCTCCCTTTGGCCGACTCGCCCAAGGCTGGTTGCCGCAAAGCGGCCTCGCGCTGCCGTTCTAGAATCTCCTCTGCGGAAAGACCTCGCCGTTTGCCGTCAGCATACTCGGACCGGATAGCAGCTTCCTGCCGACGCAGGGAAGGGGGCAACAATCGCTCGCCCGGCAGAGCTGTCCTCGGTATCGATGGATCGGCAGGCTCCAAATAAGGATGATCCTCCCGCTTAGCCCACGGCAGACCGTCTAAGGGCAAGCGGTAGCCCATAGGATGATTACCCGGATGAAGAAAGACTTCCTCACCTCCCAACAGCCACGGCCCCGTCACCCAATCCTTTCCCTCCTTCTCATGCGCGAGCGGCAGAATATGACCAACCGGCGAACCTAACCCCTGCTCAAAGATGCGCGCTATGGTATCGCGCTCCAGCTTGTCGTCCAACCTTGCGTCACTGACCTCGACATTGACCGGCAAGCGACGCTCCTTCCACATATAGTAATAGAGGTCCTCAAAGGCTGCCCGGGCATACTTGTCGGACAATCCCAAGTTCTTAGCCAACAATCGCGTAAAGGCTTCCGAAGTTTTAACATCGTGACCATAGTCCTTATCAGGACGTCCAAACAGTGACGGATCGTTCCAAATCGCCTCACCATCTTTCCGCCAGTAAGACGTGAAAGCCCAGCGCGGCAATGGTTCCCCGGGATACCACTTCCCTTGACCATGATGCAGGAAGCCGCCCGGTGAAAACTTGTCGTAAAGTTTACGAAGAAGAGTTTCGCCATACCCCTCTTTTGTCGGTCCCAGCGCATCAGTATTCCACTCCGCCGTCTCCATCTCGCTTGCCGAAACAAAGGTCGGCTCCCCACCCATAGTGAGCCGCATATCCTGCTTCCTAATCCGATCGTCAAGCTCGTGACCGAGGCTCTCAATCGCTTTCTCCTGAGCTTTGGTGTAAGGCAAGGTCACGCGGGGAGTCTCAGAAACCCGCTCCACCTTCATCTCGAAGTCGAACTCAGTCTCAATCTCATCTGCCTCTAGCAGACTGCCAGTCAAAGGCGCGGCGTCGCGGTAGTGAGCAGTCGCACAAAGGGGGATGTGCCCCTCGCCCGCGAGTAGACCAGAGGTCGGGTCGAGCCCTACCCATCCGGCACCAGGCAAGTAAACTTCCGCCCAAGCATGCAAATCGGTAAAGTCTTCGGAAGGTCCTTCCGCCCCTCCGTCGACAGGCTTCTGGTCAGCCTTAAGCTGAATCAGATATCCCGAGCAAAATCGGGCCGCTATCCCCAAGCGGCGCATCAGATTGATCAACAACCACGCTGAGTCACGACACGAGCCCTTGCGTTTCAGGAGCGTCTCCTGCGGGGTCTGCACTCCCGGTTCCATCCTGATGGTGTAACCGACAGTCTCGCTCACTGCCTGATTAACCTTCACCATGAACTCATTGATAGCGAGTCCGTCTGGCAAATCCAAAGTCTCCTGAAAGGCCATCAATTCCTCGCTAGCGCCTTCTTTCGGATCAATGGCAAGGAACGGACGCAACTCTTCAGTCAACTCCTTCGGATAATCAAAAGGATAATTTTCGGCCGCCTTGTCCACAAAGAAGTCGAAGGGGTTGATTGGAGAAAGGTCGGCAATCAAATCAACTTGGATCTCCAAGGACTTTACCGGTTCAGGAAACACTAACCGTCCTAAGAAGTTACCCTGCGTGTCCTGCTGCCAATTGAGGAAATGCTTCTCGGGTTGAATCTTGAGGGAGTAACCCGACACTGCAGTCCGCGAATGAGGAGCAGGTCGCAGCCGAACAACCTGCGGTCCTAGCCGAACAGGGCGTTTGTAGTGATAACTGGTCTTATGGTGCAAGGAGCAATGAATCGACATGGCCTGAAAGTTGCTTGGGAAAAGATGATGGAGCGAACTAAGGTGCAGAGTCAGCTCGAATAAGGCCAACTTCTTAACAAATGTTGAACCCGACTGAAAGTGACTGCAATCCACCGCCCGGTATCAGAAATATGCTCTTTGACAACTACCAACCGACCCCCGCCTTTGATGAGGCTTTCCAGACTTCAGGAGAATTTCGAAAACATTATCATGCAGTCGTCAAGCGCTTGAGTGACGTCAGCCCCGAAGAGTTCAAGTCCATCCAGAACACGCTCAGCCTCTCTTTCCTGAAACAAGGGGTGACCTTCACTGTCTATAATAACGACGAAGGGACCGAACGTATCTTCCCCTTTGACCCAGTGCCTCGCGTCATCCCTGGCCACGAGTGGGCATTGTTAGAAAAGGGACTCGTGCAGCGGATTGAGGCCCTCAATCTTTTCCTCAAAGATATCTATTCGGAGCAAAAAATAATTAAAGACGGAGTCATCCCCGAGGAAATCATCAAAAGCGCAGCCCACTATCGCGACAACCTCGTCGGAACGCCCGTGCCTAATGATAGCTATATCCAAATTTGCGGGACTGACCTCATCCGCGACAAGGACAACGGCTACCTCATTCTAGAAGACAATTGCCGCTGCCCTTCGGGCGCGAGTTACTTGTTAGAGAACCGCTCTGCGATGAAGAAGGTTTATCCGTCTCTCTTCCAAGAGATGGGGGTGCGCCCTGTGGATGTCTACACCGACTGGCTGTTAGAAACTCTCGAAGGTCTCGCCAAGCCTAACGGCCATGACCCCGTCTGTGTCCTGCTCACCCCCGGGGTCTACAATAGTGCCTATTTCGAGCATTCCTTTCTCGCCAGTCGCATGGGCATCCAGATTGTGGAAGGTCGCGACCTCGTGGTGCAGGACGAGATCGTTTACATGAAGACCACGCGCGGACTGAAACAGGTCGATGTCATCTATCGTCGCATTGATGACGATTTCCTCGACCCGGAGGAATTTCGCGAAGATTCTCTCCTCGGAGTTACTGGTCTGATGCGCGCTTATCGAGCTGGTAATGTCGCCCTCGCCAACACCGTTGGCACAGGAGTGGCCGACGACAAGGTGGTTTACAAATACGTTCCTGACTTCATCAAATATTATCTCGACCAAGACGCCCTTTTGCCGAATGTCGAAACCTATCTCGCCTCCGTGGATAGTGAGATGAGCCACATCATGGAAAACCTCGACCAGCTAGTGGTCAAGGCCGCCAACGAGTCCGGAGGCTACGGCATGCTGGTCGGCCCCAAATCCAGCAAGAAGGAAATCGAAACCTTCCGGGAGAAAATCAAGGAGTCTCCGCGCAACTATGTTGCCCAGCCCATGATATCGCTCTCCACCCACCCCACCTTCTGCGACGACCAGATTTCTCCCCGCCACATCGACTTGCGTCCCTACATTCTTTCTGGAGAAAAAACACGCGTTGTGCCCGGCGGCCTCACCCGGGTCGCCCTCAACGAAGGGTCCATTGTCGTGAATTCCTCGCAAGGCGGTGGCAGCAAAGACACTTGGGTCCTCTACTAGAACTTTCCTCACTCTCATTTCATCATGCTATCCCGAGTTGCCGAATCCCTGATGTGGCTGTCCCGCTATGTCGAGAGAGCTAAAAGCCTCGCCCGTCTTGTCGAAGTCGCCGACCAATTGGCCCTCGACTACAGTCATCCAAAATTAAGTGCAACTGACTTGTTCTGGAAGCCCATCCTGCAATCATACGGGTATCCGGAGAAAGATATCTCGCAACTTAAAACGAGTCAGGACTTTCACCGCTTTCTCTTAGTCGATGAAGAAAATCCCGGCTCCGTCTTTCGCTCCCTTGCAGCTGCACGTGAGAATGCCCGAGGTGCTCGCGAACAGCTGACCGCCGAGCTGTGGGAAGTGCTCAACGAGCTCTACCTTTCTTGCAAAGACACTTCTCGCTCTGCCGCCACTCTTAATCCTGCCATCTATGGCTCTCGTGTCCGGCAGGGTTGTCTCCAATTGCGAGGCCTCATCGAAGAGATGATGCCGCGCGAAGGCCCTTGGTGCTACCTCCGACTCGGGACCATGCTCGAACGCGCTGACCAAACCTCGCGCCTCCTCGACCTAAAGACCTTTATGCCTGGCAAGGATGACGAAGAGGGTAAGGCCTTCGAGCCCTACGTTTGGCTTTCCATCATGCGCGGCTGCGGTGCCGGCTCCCAACGCGGCTTCGGCAATACGGAGGCTGATTGGCCCCGTCTTAATCAGACTCTTGTCTTCAGCTCTGTCTTTCCTCGCTCCATCCGCTACTGCGTGCGCGAGGTTAATTCCGTCCTTCATAATCTCTCCGGCTCAGCTGCCGAAATCTATCGCAACGAAGCCGAGAAGGCCTGCGGACGCTTCTTGGCAGAACTGGACCTCGGCGCTTTCTCCGGAAATATTGACGGGGAAATTCATGACTTCCTCGACGGCGTTCAGCAAAGCCTCGTTGCCATTGGAAAGGGGATTCAAGAGGCTTATTCCTACAATAGCAAAGAAGACGAGCCGCCAAACGAACCAGAAGAAACAAGCCAAAGTCAATCACAGAGCTAACGACGCGCGGTGATTGCGAACAACAACTACTCCTTCCTTTCTTTACAGCCCTCCGTAAGCAAGCGTTAAGCTTCCGCCATGAGAACTCTCGCCATCAGCGACATCCACGGCTGCCTAGATGCCCTGCAGACTCTTTGGAAGGCTCTCGATCCTCAGCCTGAGGACCACATCATCTTCGTCGGCGACTACGTGGATCGTGGCCCCGATTCCAAGGGCGTCATCGACTTCATCATCGAGCAAAGTAAAAGCCTTCGCATCGATTGCCTCACCGGCAACCACGAGGAGAAACTCCTCATGTCACGCGTGGATCCCGACGATCTCGTCCACTGGTGCGCCATCTGGGGAGGGCAAGAAACCCTCGATTCCTATGGAACCACCATCGAGGACATCCCACCGGAACACTGGGACTTTTTCTTCCAGAACAAGGCCTACGTCGAAACCGACACTCACATCTTTGTCCACGCCTACGCCCTCGCAGATGTGCCCATGGAGCAACAACTGCCCTATACCCTGATCCACCTGAAGTTCAACCACCCCCTCTATGGGCTACCCCAACCTCACTTCTCGGGAAAAACTCTCATCGTCGGCCACACCGCTCAAAAGTCTCACCTTCCTCTCAACCTCGGCCACGCCGTCTGCATTGATACCGATGTCGGCAGGGGAGGGTGGTTAACCGGACTGCATGTCGAGACGGGCAACTACCTTCAAGCGAATGTCGCAGGCGAGGTGCGTGATGGCAAACTCGAGGAATAACCGAAAGTGCCAGGGTTCCGGCCCAAAAGGCATCAAGGACGCGGTTCCTCGATTCTCAATTCCTCTACCACCCGACCCTCTAACAAATGTTCTTGGATAATCTTCTCCAAGTTCTCTGGCGTCGCATCCCGATACCAAACCCCCTCCGGATAAACCACCACAATAGGCCCGTTCTCACAAACCCGCAGACAATCGGCCTTGGAACGATGAACCTTGAGCTTTGGCTCTCCCAAACTCAATTCCGCCAACCGCCGCTTCAAGAAATTCCAAGCCGCCTCACCCAAAACCGGTTCACAACACTTAGCCTTCGTCGGCAAAGCGCAGAGGAAAATATGTCGTTCTGCTTTATCCATTAATCCCATTCTTCGGTTTCGCAGGTGAGCTTCTCACGCCGTTCACGAACAAGTCGGACCACCAACGAGGTCCAACCAGTCTGATGGGAAGCTCCCAAACCTTCCCCAGTATCACCGTGGAAGTATTCGTGGAAAAGAATCAAATCCTGCCAATCCTCGCTGTCGGCATGGCGACGGTTTTTTCCGTAACAAGGTCGCTGTCCAGTTTCATCGGGGACAAAGAGTGAGATGAGGCGATCACAGAGGTTGATTGCCACTTCCCGTAGATTCATGGCATTGCCCGAACCGCTGGGGAATTCCACCTTGAGGCTATCGCCATAGAAATAGTGGTAACGCTCCAACGCCTCGATGATGAGGAAATTCGTCGGGAACCAAATCGGGCCCCGCCAATTAGAGTTACCTCCAAACATTCCAGTATCGGATTCGCCCGGAACGTAGCTCACCTTGTTGCTCTGCTTCTCATGCTTGAAAACAAACGGTTCCGCTGCGTGAGCCTTGCTCAGAGACCGAATACCAAAATCGGACAGAAACTCGTCAGAATCCAACAGACGTCGCAGGGTTTTCAAGAGCCGATCTTTGGGAGGAATGGCAAGCAGCACTCGCCCCGAGTTCTTTTGTCCCTCCACGCGACGGACATCAATATACTCTAACAACTCGGGGCGATTGGCCAAAAACCAATCCATCCTCTTCTTGAATCCCGGCAGTGAATCCAATGTCTTTTGTTTCAAGACCGTCACCCCAATCATGGGCAACAAACCGACCAAGGAGCGAATTTTCATCGGGACGGGTTGGTCGTTTCCGATTTTTAAATTATCGTAATAAAAGCCATCCTCTTCATCCCAGAGACCGCTTCCTCCCAGGGAGTTCATGGCATCGGTGATACTCACAAAGTGCTCCAAGAACTTGGAAGCAATGTCCTCGTAGGGAGGTCTAGTCGGTGCGAGCTCCAAAGCCATCGACAGCATCGTGAGACAGTAAAATCCCATCCACGCCGTCCCGTCCGCTTGATGCAAAACAGAACCGCTCGGCAAGGAGTGGGAACGGTCAAAGACACCGATGTTATCAAGCCCCAGAAAGCCTCCTCCAAAGACATGATTCCCTTCCACGTCCTTCCGGTTCACCCACCAAGTGAAGTTGATGAGAAGTTTCTGAAAACAGCGCTCTAGGAAATCCAGGTCACGCTCACCCTTGGCGTCAGAAATCTTATAGACCCGCCACACAGCCCAAGCGTGCACTGGCGGATTGACGTCTGAGAAGTTCCACTCATAGGCGGGTAACTGGCCATTGGGATGCATGTACCACTCGCGTAGTAGCAAGAGCAGCTGGTGCTTGGTAAAGGAAGGATCGAGCTTGGCAAAGGGAATCATATGAAAGGCCGTGTCCCAAGCTGCGAACCACGGATACTCCCATTTGTCCGGCATGGAGAGGATGTCGCGGGCGAAGAAATGCTGCCAGTCAGAATTGCGACCCGACAGGCGTTCTTGGGGCGGGGGAGGACCATCTTTATCTCCCTGCAACCAATCCTTAATCACATAATAGAAAAACTGCTTGGTCCATAACAATCCGGCATACCCTTGCCGACAAATCATCTCCTCATCGCGGGAGAGGTTGTCGGGAATGACTAGATTGTAAAACTGGTTCGCCTCGGCGAGACGCTCGGCCACCGTTTCATCAAACCCATCCAAGCCCTCGACACCGTTGTCCTCGCCCTCTGCATGCAAGCGGCAGCGCACGGTCATGGTCTCTCCTGGAGGTATCGATAATTTGAAGTGGGCTGCAGCCTTGGTTCCTTCTTGGGCAGGATTCACCGCTCGCTTTCTCCCTTCGCAGACGTAACGATGGAAGCTGTCCTTCACATAAAGACCTTCGCCCTTAGTTTTGAAAATTCTTGGGTAATTGGTTTCATTTTCAGTAAACAGCCAATCCTTCCCGGTGCTTGCCTGCTCAGGAGCATCGGTAAAGAAGCGAAAGCTTCCGAGGATATCATGATCGGCCAGCAGGCTCTCGCCATCGAGCCGGATGAAGGGCTTATTGCGAACCTCTTCGTATTCATTTCCCCACTTCCAAGTGTTTCGGAACCAGAGCTGAGGCAGGACATGAATCTCCGCTTCTTCCGGACCGTGATTGGTGATGCTGATCTTCCAAAGAATATCTTCCGGTGAGCGCTTGGCGACTTCTTGGACGACATCGAAGTAACGACCGTCATCAAAGACCCCGGTGTCCTCCAATTCCAGCTCGCGCTCATCTCGCCGACGGGCTGCATTTTCATCCCTGATCTGAATGTAGGGGAACTTCGCTTGCGGGTATTTATAGAGCGCTTTGGTGTAAGAATGGGTGGGGGTGGAGTCGAGGTAGTAGTAACACTCCTTCACGTCTTCGCCATGGTTCCCCTCGGGACCAGTGAGACCGAACAAGCGTTCCTTGAGAATATCGTCTTGGCCATTCCAGAGCGCGGGCGCGAAGCAGAGGCGGCACTGCCGGTCACACCAGCCTTGCAAGCCATCTTCCCCCCAACGGTAGGCCCGGCTGCGAGCGTGGTCATGGGGAAAAGCCTCCCAGCTGTTGCCGTGCGCAGAGTAATCCTCACGCACCGTGCCCCACTGCCGCTCACTCAAATAAGGGCCCCATCGGCGCCAGTTCTTCTCACGAACTTCGTCTTCGGCAAGTCGCTGCTTCTCAATGTCCATAGCAATCGGTTGGCAGTAGCACGTGGAACGCCAACAGGCTAGAGCGATGACTGTGCAACTTTTTAGCGGGATGCCCTCCGTTGACAGCACTGACCGGGTATGAGATCGTCTCCCTCGATGGCTGCCAAGGAACAACGCACCGCAACTTTGGTGGGGATTTTTATCTTCGCTGGTTTGGCAGTGCTTGCCTGGCTCATTCTACAGTTCGGACGTTTCCAAAATTCCTATGATGAGGTCTACAACATCGAGGTCAGGTTCAGTGATGCCAGCGGGGTGATTACTGGGACGCCAGTCAGGCTTTCAGGTGTGCGCATTGGCGCTGTTTCCGGCAGGCCAACCCTCGAGTCCATCTCGCCACCCAAGGTGCGCGTCCCAATTGCCATCGATAGCAGCCGGATTCTCCCAGCGGATGCCATTTTCCAAATCCAAAGTGCCACCGTATTAGGCGATAAGCTCATCGTAGTGACCATTCCCGAAAATCCTACCAGCGCGGTCCTTGGACCCAATAGTATGATTGACGGAGGAGGGGCGGGAGGCTTGGAGGCCATTCAAAATGATGCCGTCGCGGTCGCTGGTGATGCCCGTATCCTCATGGCCGACGCGCGCACCACCCTTCTCAAGTTCGATGCTGCCCTTGATGACATTCGGGCGGTGGCCGGGCGCTTGGGCGAAACCGTTGAGGAGATCAACACCGGAGTACTTTCTCAAAAAAACGTCTCCTCACTTTCGCGTACTCTCGCCAATGTCGAAGATGCTTCCATCGGAGCACGAAACGCTTCCGCTGATTTGAAACCGCTCATGGTCAATGCCCGCGAAGCCATCGAGCAGGTCACGATTCTAGCTCAAAAAGCCGAAAGCACCTTCGAGGAAGTAGACCGTCAGCTGGCCCACATCGAACCAGCGATGGAAGAGGTGCCCGAGACCATGCGCTCCCTTCGCCGGGTCGCAGACAAGGCTGAAGGTGCGGTAGGAGAGGCCGAAAAAACCTTCGCCAAAGCTGGAGAAACCCTTGATTCCCTGAATAACGAAGAGGGTCTCGTGGGCACGCTGACCCAAGACGAGGAAGTCAATACCGACACCAAGACCTTCATCAAAAATCTGCGCCGCCACGGCATCCTCGGTTACAAAGACGAGGCCACGCCCGAGGATGATCCGCGCGAACGCTACCGTGGACGCCGTCGCTAGTCAGCGCTAGCCCTTTACCACAGCTGCCAGCGAGCCTTTTTCGCCAAATGCGAAAAACCTTCCAAGTTTTCGCTCTTTCAGGTGTCTTCTCAATAGCATGAAGAAAAGACTAATGATGACCCTCGCCGTTGCTGCAGGAGCCCAAGCCGAAGTCGCGGTCACGATTTACAATGGCAACCTCGCTGTCGTGCGCGACACCTTACCAGTCGCCTTACAAGCAGGGGACACCCAGATTAGCTACGACCGCGCCACCGCCCAAGTCATTCCCGATTCCGTCGTCTTCCGCGACCCGTCCGCCGAAACACCCTTTCTTCTCCGCGAACAAAGCTACCGCAACGACCCCGTCTCACAAGGATTGTTACTCTCGCTCTTCGAGGGAAAAGAGATCCAATTCCAGAAAGTCTATCCCGATGGCAAGGTCGAACTCATCACCGGAAAAGTTATTCGCTCCGGCTACCAACCCGGGACACGTAACCAGAGCTCACCTGTTATCGAGACCGAGAAAGGCCTTCAATTTTCCCTACCGGGAGAACCGCTTTTTCCCTCACTGGGAGATGATTCAATTTTAAGGCCAACCCTTTCGTGGACTCTCGGGAGTGCTGCCGAGGCCAACTTCGAAGCGCAATTATCCTACCTCACACGCGGTCTCACTTGGCAGGCTTCTTATAATCTCGTGGCTCCCGAAGAAGGAGAACTAGTCACCCTCAGCGGCTGGATCACAGCCACCAACAATTCGGGAACTGCCTTTGAAGAAGCGAAAGTGAAGCTGGTCGCAGGCGACGTCAATACTGTCCCCGAGGCTCAGCTTGGTCGAGGAATGCGAAGCAAGGCGGCAATGGTCGAGTCCTTTGCCTTGGACGCAGGCGTGAAGGAAAAATCCTTTGACGACTTTCACCTCTACACCTTGCCAAGACCAATCACGCTTCAGGACAAGGAGACCAAACAGGTCGAATTCATTCGCTCGACCAAAGTGCAAGCAACCAAGAGTTATCTCTACGATCCCGTACCCTATCGCTATAGTGGAGGGCGAAATACCAATCGCGGTAATGACAACTTTACGAAGGACGTTGGCATCTACTGGAATTTTAGTAATAGCGAAGAAAATGGACTGGGAGTGGCGCTGCCGGGGGGAACTGTTCGCTTCTATCGCGAGGATAGCGACGACGGAAATCTGGAGTTCGTCGGCGAAAACCGGATCGACCACACGCCCAACAACGAAGATCTGAAAATTTACACCGGGAATGCCTTCGACTTGGTAGGAGAACGCAAGGTCACGAATTTCGTATTCATCGACCGAGAAAATCGAGTCCAAGAAACCATCGAGATCACTCTCAAAAACCGTTCGAAAAAGAAGCAAACCATCACCGCACGTGAGCATCTCTGGCGCTGGTCGAACTGGCAGATTGATTCTGGGAGTGAATTTCAAAAAACTGGTGCCAATACGATCGAGTTCACCAAAGTCATTGAACCGGACGAGGTTGTGAGCTTTACCTACGAAGTAGTTTATTCGTGGTAGGTGTTTTTCTATATTTTTATTCGAATTAGCTAATATTAACTTGCTATAAAGTTTCGGCTACGTTAAGCTTCGCGCAAGAAGACCGGTTTGTTTTGACTATCGGCTTCTTGGGAACAAGTAGCAAACTGCCCCCTCTCGATCCCCCAGTCGAGAGGGGGCTATTTTTTGAGGGAAGACGACATTCGGTTCAGAGAAGCCGTCGCTGTCTCGACACGACCGCTCGCTCAAGGACCAAATCAAGGAGCAAAAGTAGCGGCCTGCTTTTTTAGCAAGGATGAGTATCGCTCCAGTCGGGCAAGTCGTTCGAGACCACCCGAAAAGGTGCCACACTTGGAGGCCAGGGTTGTTAGAAGTCTTGCCCGAAGGCGCTACTTCATGCGCGCGAAGCTTTTACGAAGAATATCCTGATCCGAGAGGCCCGCGTGGGCTTCTTGGGCATCTTTCACCCACGTCATCTCGTTTTCATTCTTCGTCGGCCGATCAGCCTCATAGTAGATACCAAATTTGCCGGGGCTGAGGTCGTTGGTCAACTCCATAGCTGCCGCTAGGTCCTCCCGGTTGTGCTCTTCTTCGACAAGATTGAACTCACCACCTTTGCGAGGGATGCTATCGTCGAAGGAACCTGGGTAGAACATGGTGCACTCGGACAAAGTCTCCACCACTGAAAAGCCGTTGTGCAAAATCGCACGCTCGAACATCTCGTTCATGTGCTTCACCTGCGCGGCATGAGAGCGCGCCACGAAGGTCGCGCCACTGCTGACCAACTGCGCCATCGGATTGATGGGACGATCCATCGCTCCTCGCGGATCCGTCTTGGACTTGCGACCGAGGGGCGAGGTGGGGGA
>CAZGXV010000053.1:12363-23305 GCA_964529725.1 uncultured Roseibacillus sp. | reverse complement strand
TCGGTTTGCAATACACACTCACCATAGACGAACAGATTTTTGGAAAACGCTCTATGTCCTAATCAACAAGCTCAACTCTCACCCGGTAGTAGGCCTTCCGGTGAGAACCCAAATAACGGTCAACAAAGGTTATTTTCTCCCAATCATGCGAAATCGTTTCAATCTTTTCGGGAAACCCGGAAGGCTCTGGCGAAGGAACTTCTTGAAAGCTTCCAGGCTTTAGCGAAGAAGAGCGCTCTAAGATATATCTCAGGTTTGAGCGCTTCCGCCTGAGGTATTGTATTTCAAAGTTATCGTCTACCGAAGAGATAGATCCTTCTGAGCGAGGAATCAATCGTGAGACTGGGAGCCCGCTCTTCCCATTTTCAGAAAGAATCTGTCGATCGCTTTCGGCCAAGCTTAAATTAAAGGCGAATTTTTCGAGATTAGAAACGCCATCATTGAAGGGTATAGCTGATGGGTCTTGATTAGCGTCGGCGAGACCTGCCTCCTCGACGGCCTCTTGGTAGGATTGAGATGGTTGAAGTTGGGGGTCGAGCTGAAAGAATAAATGACTTTGGAGGCCTATAGCGCAGCTCTTGATGGCGCTCACTCCCCAGCGAGCAGTTTCGGGGATGGGACGCTCGTGTTGCTGGGTGAGTGCCCATCTAAGGGCCAGACCATCGTTTCGTAGGACCAAGACATTGTCGTAATCAACAACAACATCCTTCACGTTATCTCGAAATATCTGAGGAAGGGTGACAACAGACTGCTCGCCCAACCCGGAGTATTTGCCCCACACGAAGAGCGAACCTGTGTTTGAGATCGCAAAATTCAGGTTCGAGAAGACGAGGATCTTCGAAATATTTGTGCGAGCTTCGACTGGAATTTCAAGTTGTTCAAACTCGTTGTTTCCCCAGGCGATGAGCGAGCCATCCTTTTTAAGCGCGAGGAGATGACTCTGCCCTGCTTCGATCTGTTTGAGATCTGAGGTCGCGTTTGGCGGTGGGATTGGAAGGGGTGTCTTCGTGTACGAATTGTTCCAGATCACCGCTTCTCCATTTTCCTTGAGAGCGGCGTAGAATCCTATCGAAGTTGAGATGGATGAAATGCCAGTTTGGGCTTCAGGAGGAACTCTTCCGTAAGGCAGGATAACGCGCCCATCTTGTCTCAAATATGTCTCTAGTCCCGACTCGGTGCCTGAAATCTGCATAATTCCAGACTTAGGACGATACGCTGGATCGACCGCTTCAACGGGGCCTTCGAAACCCAAAATTTGGAAAACAACCGGCCCTACAAGCAGGAGACCCTTGTCGTCAAGAAAGATGCTTTGTCCAAAGAAACTACCCGTGAAAAGATTGCTGAACGAAGGTTTGAATTCCTTTCTGAGATATCCTTGTCCAGATTGATTGATCTCCCATACGCGGCCATCCTCCATCAAGAAGTAGGCTTTCTGTCCAGTGAAATACGCATTTTTGAAAGGCCCGTCGAGGTGTGGCAAGCTCTCGCGGATTCGTTTCACCAAATCAGTTTCATCACCCCAGACTACGAAGGAATTGTCGGCCTTCCATGCCAAAGAAATCTGATAGCCAGCCGCAATTCCAACAATGTCACTCTGCACGAAGTCAGGGACGGGCAGGAGGGATTCGGCGTAGCCTTCGTAGGAGTCATGGCCCCAAGTAACCACCGAACCATCGGTTTTCAAAGCAACTGCGTGACCATAACCAATTTTGATGTCCGCAACATTCGATTGAGCCTCCGCTGGAAGAATCATGAGGTCGTTCTCTTCGTCGCCCCAAGCAATGACGTCGCCATTGTCTTTGAGAGCGAAAAAAGCAGACGGCGACCATCTTCTCGCTCCTAGCAGCTGGACCACCTTAGTTTGAGCTTCCTCAGGCACGGTCCAGCTTGGAGGAAAGTTGTGTTGAGGATAGAGTTCAAAAGAAAAAACTCTACCATCAGTTTTTAAGGCACAACCATAATCGCCGCTCAGCGCCACTTGGGCGTTGTTATTCCGGATGTGGTCAGGGAGGAGAATGGTTGGAGCTGATTGTCTTGAGTGCCATAAATTTAGGGAGCCGTCTTCTTTAATTACACCATGGACTCCATTATTTGATAGGACTTGAACGATCTCCTCAGAAGATTCCTGAGGGATGAAGGTTTCTTTAGAATAATATTGAGGACCTAAAAACGTTGAAAGCTTGCCACTGTTGGACAAAAGAAAACCACCATTGTTAAATTGCAATATCTCTAGGTCTTTAACGTCTGTAATGGGTATCTCTAGTTCACTTTGGTCTTCGGCTGGAATCGTACTGGTGTAAACCCAGCCCCCTTCCAAGGGATCGGTTTGTGGAAGAGTAACAAGAAGAGTGGCATGGTCTTGCGCTCCGGATTCGTCTGTTATGGTAAGGGTGATAGTCGTTGTGGACTCTAAGAGGGTGATATCTATGCGCTCTCCACTCGCACTCCCTGCTGGCCAATCCCATTGGTAGCTCAAGATAGAACCATCAAGGTCGAAGGACTCACTGCCATCGAGAGTGACCGAGCCTGTCTCCCTGTCCTTGATCTGATAACCTGCCAAAGCGATAGGACGGATGTCCGTTGTTGAGTCTCGAATCTCAATTCCAAGGTGGGTGAGAGGCTGCAGCTTGATGAGGTTATCGTCATTGCTGAGGTCAATATCGAAGGTGGATAGGTCCAGAGCAGTAAGATCGCGGTTCACCCAAAGAAGAAGAGAATCTCCATCTTGGCTGCTGTATGGAATCCAGAGAAACTCATCGACACTGAACCGAGAGGAAGAATCCACAACGACGGTATCCAATTGCTTTGCGAACAAATAGTCAGGGAGAGTCCTCTTGATGTTAGGGTTACCGCGAAGGTCGAGATGTTTTAGGTTGGGCGCAAATTCCAGTCCGCGAAGACTCGTCAGGTTCAGACCTTGGAGGGAAAGCGAGGTGAGCTGAGAAAGATCGGAGCGGGTGATGGGTGAGCCAGGAGGAAGACCCAAGCGGTTCGCGAGATGAGCTTTGAAAGCCGAATCCTCGAAGTGGACATCATCAAGTTTCAGATAGTGGGCCCCTCCTTCGCTCAAGCGGGTGACTCGGCCCTGAACTTCGTGAATGCGTTGCAAATATCGTTCCGCCCCCGATCCCCAGGCTAAGACAGTACCATCCTTCTTGAGGGCAACGCTGCGATGAAGTGTTGCGGAGATCGCGACTACGCCACTTTCTGCCTCGGGGGGGACCTGGGATTGGCCAAAATTGTAGTAAGAGTCGGGAGTTGAGCCAGGACCTCCCGCTCCCCAGGCAACAACTCCACCGGCTTTGGTGAGAGCCAGGCCATGATAAGCTCCAGCTGCAATCGCTACCGCATTGTTTTGCACTGATTGGGGAACCTCATTCTGTCCTTCTTGGTCTCTGCCGTAGCTTCTTATGAAGCCGTTACCTCCTAGAAAAAGCAAATGCTCGTAATTTGAAGAAACCGCGACCACGTCGGAAGCTGATCGAACTGTGAGATCGTCGCCCCAAGCTCGACCTGTTTGTTCATCATCAATGACGGCCGCAAAATCCTGTCCGGCAGAAATATCACTGATTCCTTGGTAAGTAGGAATTGTCACCGAATCAGTTGTCAAATGCCCCCAGTGTAAAAGAGAGCCATCTGATTTGAGAGCCAATGAGAAAGTCCTACCTGCGGCGACCTTTTTCACTCCCGAGCTTGCTGAACTAGGAACGTTGAGAAAGCCATAAAAGTCGTCAACTCCCCAAGCTTGAACCGAATGATCCTCTGTCACCACCAGACGATGAGATCGGCCGATGCTGACTTCCTCAACTTGAGATGAAAGTGCCTTTGGGACAGTATTGACCCCAATAGGAAGCACGCCGTAGCTGCTGGGAATAACCCGCAGAGGGAGATTTGGAAAGAGGTGTAAAATCCGGTCACTCGACGGACCGAGAGAGACTTGTTCATATTCAACTCCGAATCCAAAGAGACGCTCTAATCCGGTTGATGGATCCCAAACTAACCAATTTCCATTGGATCTTCGAGCCATTGCAACGCTGCGACCGGCCGCGATTTCGATGATATCGGTATCCCACCCCTGCGGAATGATGGCTTGCCCGTTCGGGGAGCTTCCCCACGCTAACAGGTCGCCATTACTTTTGAGAGCTAGAGTATGAACTCCGCCTGCTGCGATAGCGATAATTCCACTGCTGGCTTCCGGTGGGACATCGGCTTGACCGTAGGCTTCGAAAGAGGGGTTGATGCTTTGATCAGTAGCTCCGAGCCCCCACGCATGTACTGAGCCATCATCCTTCAGTATCACGGAATGGTAGGCTCCTGCGGAAATGGCAACGACCCCAGACATGGCCGCTGGGGGGACAACGCTTTGTCCAACCTCGTCTGTGAAAGGACTAAAGACAGTTCCGTCTGTTCCTGCTCCCCAGGCAATGACGGACCCATTGGACCGGAGGGCCAGGGTATGCTCTCCACCCGATGAAATCGCTTTTATCCCCATTAATGCTTCGCTGGGCGGGATTAATGGCTCGCCCGAAAATCCAAAATCCCCCCAAGAGACGACAGAGCCGTCATTGAGCAGAGCGGAAGCGTGCCTCATCCCAGCTGAAAAATCCCGGACACCCTCTTGAGCCGCCTTAGGAATCACAGCTACCCCTCCCCATCCCCAAGAGAAAAGCCGCCCGTCACTTCTCTCCACGATATTGAAATTTCCTCCAACCCGGGCTTCTTGAACATCATCAAGCCAATCAATCGCGAGTGCATCTGGAGGCGAGAGGCTATCGCCAGTATTGAACCAAGAGCCTTGGGGGAGTTCTGCCCTAATTGAGATTTGGCCAAGCATCAAAAGCTTCAGCACCAGAAGCCCGCAATAGCATTTGTGAGAACCAAACATCTGGTTAGATAACTCTTTGAGTCATTAATGTGAAGTCGAAAGTTGATAACAGTTTCAACGCGTGGTGAGGAAAAATTGATTTGCAATCTGTGCAAGCAAATCCAGGAGAAATTTTGAAAGCCTTTGTGAAATCTTGGGAGCAATCCGGTAAGGATGCGATTGACACTATGGCGAGGCAAGTGCAACTTGAGTGATCGTAACGCCCATAGCTGGGCTGCTGATAATCTTCCTTATCATCGAACCTAGGAAGGCTGTGTTCCTCCGATTGCACAACTGGATCAAAAAGAACGCTTCCCATCTTTGCGGCTAAAAAAGCATCATCATGGCCACGACACCTCAGCGACACCCCAACAGAATTCGTCCCATCAAATCGAATTTCGTGAGAAGATACTGCTAACCTCTGAAGGCCTTGAGCAAAAATGGAAAATGCCCGATCCCTCCAATTACTATTCTGGAAAAATCCGAACAATCCCAAGTGCCCTACACCAGCCCGCAATGGAACCGCTGGTGAGTCTGGCTGCTGGCTTTGGTATTACTCACGCTCGAGTGGATATTCCGTAGAACAGCGACCTTTGCAAAACCAAGTAGAGGAAAGATAAACGCCTGACCCTTTAAATGGCCGGGGATTCTGCGGGTGGAGTAGGTTGCGGTTCATCGGCCGACAGCTCGTCTGAGTTCGTCGGATGTGATGAATTTTGCAGTTCCCGCGTCAATTTCCGCATCGCGGCGGGCCACTTCCTCATCATCAGGCCCAAGGGGGGCTCCTTTTATTTGGGAAAGAAGATGGGTGGCGAGACCTGCCTGCGCCTCGGTAGAGAGTTGATCGGCATCTTGGATGACTTCGGCTAAGGTCTTCACGATTTAATCGTCGCCAATTTGTCAGACGCTGTCAAAGAGCTAGCAGCCTCTTCTGTCGCTAAATGAAGTAGGGTAAATGGGCAATGCCTGCTCCTCTATTGTCCTATTGTGAAATCTCGATATTCGCATCAGGATCAATTGAAATATTCTCGATAGCGTTGCTAATTTCTTGGTATATGGGGAGATTAGCTTCGGTCTCAATACTGATGATAAGAGAGTAAGGAACACTACGGAGATGACAGTCGTGCTCTTCTCTATCTTCCTTAAACTTTCGTAAAGCCCACCATCCTTTTGCTCGAGGATAGACGGCAATGGCATCCATGGAGGCGAGTTCGGCGGCTGATCCTTTCCACACGTCTTGGACCAACGAACCTGCTTTGCCCCTATTTGTTGCTCCTACTGCCCAGCCTGGGTCAGTTCGACTCTCACCCTGAGTCTCTTCGTCTGCGTGAAGCCGAGAGCGAAACTCATCGAGAGGTTGGCTTGCAGGTTTAGGTTTGAATCCAAGCAGGTGACTGGCGTAACGATACTTTTGACCGGTCTCAAAGCCTCGAGTGCCTGGATTAGGTTGGATGAAGTATGAAAGGGTAACGCGAAGCGTGCAGGTGACATCATCATGGGCTTGAAGCAGTTGCTTTGGCCACGGAAGGGAGATGAGATGGCATTCATTAAGAGATGCTTTGCCAGCTTCTCCCCGATAAGGAGTGATCTCATTCTCGGTGAAAATGGTGGTGGCATTGCCGAGGCTTTCGAGCGCTCTTTGCTCATCCACGATGCCAAATCCATAAGAGCGCATGAGTCTTTTGACTTTTTCAGTCTGACCGCTCTTGTGTGGGTCGATGCCTTCACGCTGTAAAACTTCCTCAGGCCACCGTGCAGAATGGACTAATAAGCCACGAACAGTCTCGGGTTGGAGGTCAGGATATCGGGCAAAAATCTGGGCTGCTACACGCGAAGCTTGGGCGGTTGCTGCACTGGTCGCATTAAAGGGGATGATCGGGCGGAGGGCGAAGTCTGATGCGGTGGTTAGAGGCTGAAGTGAGGCAAAGGACTGGTAATTGTGCTCAAGATCGCGGTGTTTACCTAAGTTCCCGCCTTCCATGACGATGTCAGGCTTGATGGGCCAATCTTTCCGGCCCTCGGTCCAAGCAAGACTGCTTCGAGTAAAGGGGCTTAGTCCGTATTTTTCGGCAACAGGATTGCAGCGAGTTGCCTCGTCGTCATCTTCTTCGATATTCGTGCGCTGGGTTATGGCTCCGACGGTTATTATGTTCCAAGCATGAGCTGGGTCTTCAACGGGATTTTGTTCTATTGATTGGGGATAAGTAAAAGTTTCATCGTGATGATCCGTGTTGCCTGCGGATACTAAAATGACGCGTCGCGGCTGGCCTTCCTCCCCTGCGCCCGAGGCTGCGATATCCAGAGCGGTGGACCATGAACTTGGATTACCGAACGAGTTCGGTCCTGAACTGGTCACTGCCATACAAAATACACGAGCGCGACTGCTATTGGCTGCATCGCGCCCGTAGATGGCTTGCTGAGTGACGTAGCCGTAGTTTTCCGGTTTGTGCGGGCTACCCGACTTGATGAGCTTTACTGACTCCAAGCGATGGAGTTGTCGCCAAGTGGCGGATGAGAGCATCAGAGTTCGGATGTCACCATAAGCAGCCAGCCCGGCCATTGGTGTGCCATGTTTTCTCTGAATATCATCAGAGGTGTCCTCTTCTCCAAAGACGGTGTCCATGTCACCTGTTGAAAGTAGGGGTTCAATGAGGGCGTGACCTCGGTTTACACCAGTATCGAGCAAGCAGACAGCTGGAGCCATTTCGTCAGGCCAAGTAATACGGTCTAAGGCTTCGTCGATCCATTCTTCTTGCTCAAGTCCAGAAAGGTCGGTTAGGCCAACACTGCAAGGGCGCGCTTTGCGGGCTTCTGAGAGACAATTTAAAAGATCGAGGGACGACTCAAGTTGGCTCCGGGAGGCATTGGCGATAACGACGAGGTGGTCTGGAAAAGTCAGGACTTGATCGGGCACTTCAATTTCCAAGCGCTGACATTCCGAGAGCAATTGTGATTTCCAGTCGCGGCGATTATCACGGCGAATCCAAAGTTCAAACCAGACAAGTTCGTCTGCTGCCGGCATTGGATCAGGGTCAGTCCACAAAGCTTCAAGAGCTGCTACAGCAATGGTGTGGATATTGTTGAGGAGAGGGGCGTTGCTGCGATTCTTTTTGTCTTTTTGAGGGTCAGCGTAGTCTTCGACCTTTTTCTTGATAGTTTCAAGTTTTCCGAATGGAACGAAGATGGCGGCTTTAGTGACTTCGCCAGCAGGAGTGCTCTCGTGTCGGAGATTGAGGAGAGAAATTCCTGCTCGTTGATCTTCCAAGCTTTCGAATTTTAACTCGTAATCTGGCTCGGATTCGACATTAAGGATGAGTCCAAATTCCGAGGGTTGTTGATTACTTTGTCGTTTTGTTTCGATGAGTTCAAACTTTTGTTCGACTGCCTTGAGCTGCCTTCTCATTGAAGTCACAAAGGACTCTCGATTGGCCCGTTCTTTAAGCTTAGGTGATGGACCTCCTGTTGGGCCACTGTATTGGAAGCGTTCAGCTTGAATCGAGAAGCGAAGGTGCTCGGGCATCGGAGTCTAGTGATTTAAATGAAGGCGCCGTTCAGTCAGGGCATTGACTAGAGCTTCACTTGTGATTTTCGCGCGGTCGTGGATGATCATATCCTTAATGGCCTCTTCGGTAGCTCTCGTGATCTCGGCGTAACTCAGGTCTTCAGCCGCCGCTTCGATTTTCTTCCAAGCAAGCCGAGGATGCTCATAGTTCCTGAGGAGTCCTTTAATGATCTGTTGGACTTGAGGAGGTTGGGGTAGGCCGAATTCCACAAGATCATCGAAGCGCCGGAACAAGGCTTGATCCAATCGTTGGCCATAATTGGTAGCGGCGATGATGAGACTATTGCTTTCAAGCTGTTCGATAAAGACCAGAAAGGCATTAAGAACCCGTCGCATTTCTCCAACTTCACTAACAGCATCGCGAGTGAATCCGATGCTATCGAACTCATCAAAAAGGTAGACGGCTCGATGGCGTTCGGCCGCTTGAAAAATAAGGCGAAGCTTGGAAAGTGACTCACCTAGGTAGCGACTGATCAGGGTGTCTAAGCGAACGACGAATAGAGGGAGGCGCAACTCGTTTGCGATAGCTGAGGCGGTCATTGTCTTGCCGCACCCAGGAGGGCCAGTGAAGAGGAGGCGTTGACGCGGACGTAGATTATTTTCTCTGAGACGGCTCAGATTTTTTTGTTCGTTCAGTATACGTTCGATCCTGAGTTGAAGACTCTCGTCGAGAACAAGGTCGGATATCTTGAGATGGGTCTCAACGTGGTCCAGTAAATCGCTTGCTTCACCTTGTGGAGTAAAAAGGCTTTGAACTGACGAAGTGGCCTGTTCTTCTTCGAATTTCTTTTTGCTCGTTTGGACAAGTTTTCGGATTTCGTCAGCTAGCTTCTGGTGCCCCTTCCTTGCTTCTGCTGCGGCTACTTGAAGTGCCACAGCATGAAAATGCTCATCATCTCCAGAGGAGTGACTTTTCAGAAGTGATTTGATTTGTGCAGCAGAGGCCATGAACTGAGTTTGTGGCGAGGATCTGAGCATGAAGGTTTGAGATATGTAAGTCGAGTAGGTTTAAAGTACTAACGTCTCACGACCTAAAAAGTCTCGGATCTGTTGAGTTTATGGTCTTTGAAGTGAGGAACCCCTGCGTTCTATCGAATAAGGAGATCGAGGTTTTTCCCAATAATTACGTTTTTAGTAAGTCTTGAATCCTGATTCATTCGTTTCTCCCCCGGTATTCTTCGAAAAAAAGCTGTGAGGACTCGAAGGTGCTATCAAATGGCAAGCAGGCTTTAGATAGAGTGGCAGTCGGCGTAGGTGGATCTGTAATGGGAGAGTTTTAAAACAAAAAACGGCGGCTTCTTTTGAAGCCGCCGTCTAGGTGTAAAGTTTCGTTCACCTCTACTTACCCCAGGCTTGCATCAGCGAGCGGCCCATGTCGGCGGGGGTTTCGGCGACGGAGATGCCGCATTCGGCGAGGATGCGCTTTTTGGCTTGGGCGGTGTCTTCTTCGCCTCCGACGATGGCTCCGGCGTGACCCATGCGGCGTCCGGGAGGAGCGGTGGCTCCAGCGATGAAGGCGGCGACGGGCTTTTTGCAGTTCTCCTTGATCCAACGTCCGGCTTCCACTTCGGCGGTGCCGCCGATTTCGCCAATCATGATGATGGCTTCGGTTTCGTCGTCGTCGTTGAACATTTTGACGATGTCCAAGTGTGAGGTGCCGTTGATGGGGTCGCCTCCGATGCCGACGCAGGTGCTTTGACCTTCGCCTTCCTGGCTGACTTGCCAGACCGCTTCGTAGGTGAGCGTTCCGGAGCGGGAGACGATGCCCACGCTGCCGCGCTTGTGAATGTATCCCGGTGCGATGCCGATGCGGCAACCGCCGTGGGACTTTTCGCCGCGACCGGGGGTGACGAGGCCGGGGCAGTTGGGTCCGATGAGGCGGGTCTTGCAGCCTTCGGCCATGATGGAGTTGACCTTCATCATGTCCATGACGGGAATGCCTTCGGTGATGGCAACCGCGAGGTCGAGTTCGGCGTCGACGGCTTCGAGAATGGCGTCGGCGGCAAAGGGTGGGGGGACAAAGATGGCGCTGGCGGTGGCTCCCGTCTCTTTCGCCGCTTCTTCCACGGTGTCAAAGATGGGGACCTTCTGCCCGTTGTGTTCGAAGCTTTGTCCGCCTTTGCCAGGAGTGACGCCCGCAACGAGCTGGGTGCCGTAGTCGAGGGAGAGTCCCGCGTGACGGCCTCCGAAGCCGCCCGTGATTCCCTGCACCATGACCTTTGTGTTTTCGTCTACTAGAATAGCCATTTGAAGTGATTAGTTAAAAGTTGGTAGTTACTGGGTTGTTAGGCGGCTTGGGTGGAGGCGACTACTTTCTTGGCGGCGTCGAGGATGTCGTCGCCGGTGATGAGGTTGAGTCCGCTGGCTTGGAGGGTCTTCTTACCTGCTTCCACGTTGTTGCCTTCGAGGCGCACGACGAGGGGGATATTGAGCCCGACTTCCTTGGAAGCAGCGACCACGCCTTCGGCAATGACGTTGCAGTCCATGATGCCGCCGAAGATGTTGACCAGAATGCC
>CAZGXV010000053.1:0-12353 GCA_964529725.1 uncultured Roseibacillus sp. | reverse complement strand
CCTTCCAGCCGCACGACCAGCGGCACATTAAAGCCAACGGTTTTGTAAGCTTCGAGGATCGCGTTGGCGATCGTCGTGCATTGCATGATGCCACCGAAGATGTTGACCAAAACGGCCTGGACATTTTTGTCTTCGAGGATAATGCGAAAGGCTTCGGTGACGGCTTCGGTTTTGGCTCCACCACCGACGTCGAGGAAGTTGGCAGGGTCGCCGCCGGCGTGCTTGATGATGTCCATGGTAGCCATGGCGAGACCGGCTCCGTTGACGAGGCAAGCGATGTTGCCGTCGAGGCCGATGTAGTTGAGGTCGTATTCGGCAGCGGCCACTTCGCGAGGGTCTTCCTCGTCGGTGTCGCGGTAAGCTTCGATATCGGGGTGGCGGTAGAGGGCGTTGTCGTCGAAGCCGAACTTGGCATCGAGGGCGAGGATGCGTCCGTCGGTGGTCTCGACGAGCGGATTGATTTCCACCATCGCGCAGTCGCAATCGAGGAAGAGCTTGTAGAGAGCCTTGAGCAGCTTGGCGAATTGCTTGGCGGCTTCTTTTTCAAAGCCGAGGCCTTTCACGAGGGAGCGCACTTCGTAGGCTTGCAAGCCGGCGAGGGGGTGGATGAATTGCTTGAGGATTTTCTCGGGGCGATTCTCGGCCACTTCCTCGATGTCCATGCCACCTTCTACAGAAGCAACAATCACGGGACGAGAAGTCGCGCGGTCCATGAGGATGGAGAGGTAATACTCATGTTTGATGTCGACGGACTCGGCGACCATGACCTTGCGGACGAGCTTGCCTTCATCGCCAGTTTGTTTGGTGACGAGAGTCTGGCCGATCATCTGACCGGCGATTTCACCGATTTTGGCGGGGTCACCATCGAGGTGAACGCCACCTTGGAAGCCATTCTTAAAGGTTCCCTTACCGCGGCCACCGGCGTGGACTTGGGCCTTAACAACATAGTTGCCTCCTCCGATTTCTTCGGCGGCAGCTTGTGCTTCCGCCGCGCTCCCAGCGACTTTTCCGTTAGGGCTCGGCACGCCGAACTTTTCAAACAACTCCTTGGCTTGGTATTCGTGAATATTCATTTCTCTCGCGGACGCGGGAGACTAGCGCGGCAACGGCAATTCGCAACCTTGTTCTCCTTTGATTGCCCTTGCCTTCCTGATGCTCATTGACCTTCTTCAAACTTCGCTTTTTTGGAAGGGTAAATCGGTTTGATTCGATCGGGGAGGTAAGGGTGGTCATCTGTTGAAAAACAAAGACAATCAACGAATCGGGGCTGTCTGGGCCCCGTTAGCGAGAGGGGGTTGAACCCGAACAGATTCTCAGTCGTTCTTGGAAAATGGACTGTTTGCGGCAGAATCATACTTTCTTGCAAAAGGAGAGAAGGGATTCCCGAAATGGATTTCTATCTTTTTGCTTGCGCCAGAATGCATCCTAGATGAGATTGCATAAAGTTGCAGTAGTGACGTGGAGGCAAGACCTTGTTTCCGCATTGTCTCGCGCAGCCTGCCTTTTCCAAATCCCATGTTTGGAAGACAAGTAACACGACCCCGAAAGACAGCATCAGACTTCCCTCTCGTGTCTGACTGCTTCGAAAAAAAATGAAAAAGCATAGAAAAACCAAGGTTTTGGGCATCCTGTTGGGTGCGACAGTGAGCGCGCAAGCAGCCCCAGTTTTAGTTCCCAACGGTGACTTCGAGGATGCCAGCAGTCCCGCTGCGCTCTGGGTTTCAGCGACGGATGAGGACAATGCAAATGACTTCTTCTTCGACGAATACACTTTTGGCGGAGCGAACGAGACCGAGCCTGCTACGGAGCCAGATGGTGATGGCTATGTCGTCATCGACCATATTTCGCCAGACGGCTTTGCAACTTGGACTGCGAATGACGGGTTGGAGATTCCTCTGGGCGACCTGGGTCTGACTGCGGGTTCAGTCTATCGCTTCAGCCAAGATATGAGATTTGACCCTCTCATCATCGAAGGGGAGGCAGGAGGGACGGCCCAAATTGGAGGCCTGAAAATCGAATTCTATCGCGATGGAAGTCGTTGTGGGGATACCGGAGATATTTTTCCCGCGCTCATTGGCGATGGCACGACCTGGGAGAACTATACCTTTGACGTCTACATTCCGGGAACCGTGGATTCGATCAAAGTGGTTTTGCTCTGGGGTGCGGCTTCTCGAGTGGCCTTCGACAATGTCAGTGTCGATGATGAAGCACTGCCGCCGGTGACCGCCATTCCCAATGGTGATTTCGAGATCGCGAGTGGTGACTCTTGGGGACTGAATGACGACGGCGGTGCCGCTACGATATCTTTCCCAGCCGCGGGCGGAGCTGGAGGGGGTGGCTATGGCGAAATTGATACTACCAGCGCGAGCTTTGGCGTCTTGGTATCCTTTTCTGATCAAGTGCTTCCGATTGGTGGACTTGGGCTTACAGCTGGCGAGACCTACAACTTCCAACAGCAGATGAATCTCTTTGCCGGTTCGAATATCGGTGGCCTGAAGGTGGAGTTCTTTTCGTGCGGTAATCAGCATAGCACGACTGGAGACATGTTCCCCGCCGCCTCGCAGGGGAGCGGATGGAACAACTATGATTTTCCAGTTCAAATCCCACCCAACGCGGATGCTCTCAAGGTCGTTCTTCTGGGAGGATTTGCCTCTCGTGTTGGCTTTGACGATGTCACCATTGCCACCACTCCTATCGCAGCCCCTCCGACCATGGGGATTCCCAATGGCGACTTCTCAGCTGGTAATACCAATTGGGGAACTGCAGGCGAACCCGCCACGTCGTTCTCCTTCCCTGCTTCGGGAGGGATGCCTGGTGGCTATGCCGAGATGGTCAATGATGCCAGTCCGGGTTCCTTCGGCGTCCTGATTGCCAACGCGGACAGCTCGATTCCAATTGAGCGACTCGGTCTTTCCGACGGGAATGCTTACACTTTTAGCATGGATACCTTCCTGAACTCTGGTTCCGACCCCGGTAAGCTGAAGGTAGAATTCTTTAGCTTCGGTCAGCCCTTTGGTGACTCGGGCGACATCCCTGCCAATTCCGTCCTGAACACCTGGGTCAATGATGACTTTGTGGTTTCGCTCCCTTCTGGAACAGACGCCATACGGGTAGTGCCAGTTGCTGGTATTGGTTCTTCGATTCGTTTTGATAATATTACGGTCGATACTACGCCTGTCACCGTTCCGGTTCTCAGTAATCTTGATTTCGAGCAGGGCAATGCGGGTTGGTCCTTCTTCCAAGGCGGAACGACTTCAAGCTTCCCTACCACAGGTGGCAATCCCGATGGACATGGACGTATTGACGCAACCGTGGGCGCATGGGGCGTCCTCGTTCCAAACTCCAATGCCACTGTCCTTCTCGCAGACCTTGGCCTCACTGCGGGCATGAATATTGACATCAAGATTGATATGAAAATTTTCAGCGGAAGCAATTTGGGGAAGGTGAAAATTGAATATTATTCTGGCAGTGCGGGCGGACAGCCTTCTGGTGACCAAACCCAAGAGCTCCCTCCAACCCTCATCAACGATGGAACAGAGTGGGAGACTTATACCTACACCGACTTGTTCGTTCCCGAAACCATTGCCGCCGGAGGTGCGGTGGATCGAATCAAAGTGGTGCTGGTTCACGGTGACGATTCTGATGTGGGCTACGATAATATCGAGATTGTGATTCCGGAACTGGCCCCCATCACGATCACCGACTCCGGCTTCGATAGCAGTGGCAACTTTTATATCGATGTGGCAGAGGGGGTTGATGGCTTGATTGTCACCACCTCACCGGACCTTGTCTCCCAGTTTACCCAAGCAGGTGGAGTCACTAACGATGGTGCCAATCGCTTCACAATTTCTGCTGGCAGCCTTGATGCCAACGGTGACGGCGCAGAATTCTTCCGCGTCGAAGAACAATAGCCATCTGGAAAAATTTTCCGGGCAACCCAATAGAGACGGCGGCTTCCATTCGAGGGGTCGCCGTTTCCTTTTCAATTGGAAGAGGGAAAAGGGGAAAAGCACGCCCAGATGGATTCGAACCATCGACCTACGGATTAGAAGTCCGTTGCTCTATCCAGCTGAGCTATGGGCGCTTTTTCTACTTTGGAGCAAATTGGAAGCGTTCGAGAAGTTGTCGCTTTGAGGTCACCGTAGCGCTTTTTCAAATCCACGTCTCGCCGGGTTTGGTAACCTTGGCAGCGTGAACCTTAAAAACCCGGTGACATTTCGCCAAAGTTCCAATCCTCGTCCGTTGTCGCCCCGGGGTTTACTACGGCTAGTTTAAACAAGGCAAGACGCAAATCTAGAAGAGCTTAAGGTTCGACTAGTCGCATTTCGACTAAGCGGTGCCTTTCTCTTTGGCTAGCTCGCGTTGAGGGCTGGCGGGTTGGAGTGAAAACTGCTTGGATTAAGTTATGGCCTTGAAGATTTCGAGACAGGCATACGCCGAGCACTATGGACCTACCGTGGGTGACCGCCTGCGCTTAGGGGACACCGAATTGTTCATAGAGGTGGAGCGTGATTTGATTGCGGACGCCGGAGGCTATGGCAACGAGGTGAAGTTCGGAGGCGGAAAGGTGATACGCGATGGCATGGGACAATCGTCCACCGCTCTTGATGCTGATTCGCTCGATCTGGTGGTCACCAATGCCACCATCATCGATGCGGAATTGGGTGTGATCAAAGCCGATATCGGAGTGCGTGCGGGCCGAATCGTTGGTATCGGACACGCAGGTAATCCGGGGATTCAGGATGGGATCGGCTCACTCATCGCGGATCCGGCGACGGGAAAACTTGACCCCATGATCATCGGCGCAGGGACGGAAGCTCTCGCGGCGGAAGGTGCCATCATAACGGCGGGTGGCATCGATGCCCACATTCATTTTATTTGTCCGCAACAGATTGATGAGGCACTTGCCAGTGGCGTGACCACCATGTTGGGCGGAGGAACGGGCCCGGCTACTGGCACTAACGCCACCACCTGTACACCAGGTAAGTGGAACATCCATCGCATGATCGAGGCCGCAGATGAGTATCCCATGAACCTAGGCTTTTTAGGGAAAGGGAATTGTGCGACGCCGGAGCCTTTGCGAGAGCAAATCAGGGCGGGGGCGATTGGCTTGAAGTTGCATGAGGATTGGGGAACCACTCCGGCCGCGATTGATGTTTGTCTCTCGGTGGCCGACGAGCTCGATGTGCAGGTCGCCATTCACACCGATACTTTGAATGAATCAGGCTTCGTGGAAGACACCATAGCCGCGATTGGGGATCGGACCATTCACACCTATCATTCGGAGGGAGCGGGCGGAGGTCATGCGCCCGATATCATGAAGATTTGTTCCTTTGCTCATGTGCTGCCGTCTTCGACAAATCCAACCCGGCCCTTCACGGTCAATACCCTTGATGAGCATCTTGATATGTTGATGGTGTGCCATCACTTGGATTCGAAAATCCCGGAAGACGTCGCTTTTGCCGAGTCTCGGATTCGCCCACAGACCATCGCCGCGGAAGACATCTTGCACGATCGAGGAGCTATCTCGATGATCGCATCCGATAGCCAAGCCATGGGTCGAGTCGGGGAGGTGGTGATGCGTACTTGGCAAACTGCACACAAGATGAGGGTGCAATTTGGGCCACTCGCCGATGAGTCGGGCGCGCATGAGGCAGCAGATAACTTCCGGGTGCTCCGCTATCTTGCGAAATACACGATCAATCCTGCGCTCACCCACGGCATGGCAGACGAAGTGGGTTCCCTCATGGTGGGGAAGCTGGCCGATATGGTGTTGTGGAAACCGGCCTTCTTTGGAGTGAAGCCAGAGTTGATCTTGAAAGGAGGTTTGATTGCGATGGCAAACATGGGTGATCCAAATGCCTCTATCCCCACCCCTCAACCGACCTTTTACCGGCCCATGTTTGGTGCTGCTGGCAAGGCCCGGGCGAGCACTTGCGTGACCTTTGTCAGCCAAGCCTCCCTTGATGGCGGGCTCGCGGAAGAACTCAAGGTTGATAAGCGGCTGGTGCCCGTGCGCAATACCCGTTCGGTGGGCAAAGGAGACATGCTATTCAACGAAAGCACCCCCGATATCGAAATCGATCCTGAGAGCTACACCGTGAAGGCTGATGGCGAGATCCTCGAGTGTGAGCCTCTCGCGGAAGTGCCTTTGGGTCAGCGCTATTTCCTATTTTAAAAAAATGCCCAAAGCCATTCTGTTAGATAAGATTGCGCAGGAGGAGCACGAGGATGCGGTGCCCCTCCCGGTCGCGCGTATCACTCTCTGGACGCGACGTTGGCGAAGCACCGCCGAGGATGGAACCGTCGTTGCCGTCGCTCTCGAAAAGTCGGCTACAAATGGCGACATTTTACTCGGAGGCGATCGTTCCTTTCGCATTGCTCAAATGGCGGAAGAGGTGGTCGCTATTGTGATGCCCAAAGAACGGTCCATGGCCGCCAAAATCGGGTGGTATTTGGGCAACCGCCATTTGCCCATCGAGGTTCGCGAAGAGGAAATTTTGTTAGAGCTGTTTCCAACTCTGACTGATTCGCTCGACCGAATCGGAATCTCCTATCAAATTAGAAATGATGTCCTCAATTGCCGTCCTCACTCCGAGCACACTCACTGATGCCATGAAGACCGATTACGATTGGCTCGGGCTGGTTCTTTCCTTTGCTGATACAGCTGCTCCCGTTGGTGGATACGCGCATTCTTTTGGCTTGGAAGGGATGGTGCAGGCTGGCGAAGTCGTTGATGAAGAAACCCTCGTTCGGTTTCTAAGGCGTGATGTCCGCGAGTCGCTCCGCGCTGTTGAACTACCCTTGGTGGCGCGCGTCTATCAAGCTGCTCTCAGCAACGATTGTGGGGAGGTGAAGCGATGGGATGAGTGGGCGCGCGCCTTGCGGCCGACTGGAGAATTAAGAGAGTCTGGCGCCAAGGTTGGACGGCAGCAGTGGAAGCTCTTCGAACGCACTTGGGCCGATAGGAATGACCAGGAGGCGCGCGCTTGGTTCGAGACCTTCCAAGTCGCACCCGTAGCGGGAGTCATTTTCGCAAAACGCGGAGTGCCTTTGGACGCCGGGTTGCGGGTCTTTTGCTACCAAACTTATTCAGCCCTGCTGCAAGCCGCTCTCAAGCTACTGCCGATTGGGCCCATGGCCACCCAACGCTTGCTTTGCGAAGCAATGGTGAGCTCGACGAAACTCTGCGAGGAGGCTTTGGTGGTAGCAGACAGCGAGCTGGGCACCTTTAATCCAGTCTGGGATTGTGCGAGTTCCCGGCATGAACGCGCGGAGGCGAGACTCTTTTTATCATGAGCAAGAAGGCAGTCAGAGTAGGAATAGGTGGCCCGGTTGGTTCGGGTAAATCAACGCTGTGTCTAGAGCTGTGTCGGCACTACGGGAAATCTCGTAACATGGCGGTCATTACCAACGATATCTACACTCGTGAGGACGCGCGCATGCTGACTGAGGCTGAGGCCCTGCCAGCAGATCGCATCGTCGGAGTGGAAACTGGCGGCTGCCCTCACACCGCGATTCGAGATGATATTTCGATGAACCTTGATGCTGCCGAGGAGCTGGAGGAACGCCTCGAGGGGTTGGAGTTGATTTTAATTGAAAGCGGTGGCGACAATTTGACCGCTACCTTCTCACCCGAGCTGGTGGACGTTTTTATCTACGTGATCGACGTCACTGAGGGAGACGATATTCCGCGCAAAGGCGGGCCCGCTATCGCTGGGTCTGACCTCTTGTTAGTCAATAAGGTGACTCTGGCCCCTTATGTAGGAGCGGATGTCGGAAGGATGAAAAGTGATTGCGCAAGCAAGCGCGGTGAGCGCCCTTTTCTGTTTACGGACTTAAAAACAGGAGAGCAGTGCGAGGAGTTGATGGCCTGGTTTGACCGGGAGGTGTTTTTTACCGATGTCGGGTAGCCTAGAAAGCGAGATTGAGCTGGTCTTCGAGCAAGATACTGAGCGAGGGCTGACTATTTTGCGCAAGCGCCGGGCGGGTGGGCTTTGCCATGTTGGAAAGCCGTATTGGGATGGCGAGGTGCTTGCCTTGCAGCTGGTGAACCCCACCGCGGGTGTTTTCGCTGGTGATCGGTTGCGGATGAGGGTGGCATTGGCAGATGGTGCTAAGGTGTCTTTGGTGACCCCCAGCGCGACGCGCTTTCACGCAATGGCGGGGCAGGAAGCGACCATTGAGCAGGTCTTTCAGGTGGGAGAAGGGAGTTGTTTGGAATACTGGCCGGAGTGGGTGATGCCGCAGGGAGGGAGCGCGGTTCATCAAGTTACGAAGCTGACGGTGGCTCAGGGCGGCACGCTAGTCTTTGGCGACATGCTGGCACCTGGTCGGGTAGCCCATGGGGAGAGCCAGGCATTTCGAAGGCTGACCACTGAGTTCGAATTGCGACTGGGAGATGAGTTGGTGGCTCGGGAGCGCATGAATCTAGAGCCCCAGCAAGGAGCGTGGCCGCTCAAGGTGGAAGGCTGGGAAAATTGCTTCTATGGTGGACTCTGGCTAGTGGGCGCGAGCACGAATTGCTTGCAAGAGGCCGAGGGTTGGGCGGACGAGAATTGTAAAATCGGATTTTCTCGTCTTGCGCCCGAGGTCGCGGTTTTGCGCATGGCGACGGCACGCGGTGTGCTACTTAGAGGTCTCTTTGAGCGTTTGAGAGAGAAGATTTCTCAAGAAATGAGGTTGTCGGCTCCTGAAAGCCGTGTGAAAGTATCTAAGAAATGATGTCGAAATTGAAAATTGCAGGTTGGGTTGTCGGAGTGAACGCCGCCTTTTTGCAACTGGCTGCTGCTCATCCTGGCCCTCCTGGACATACCCACGGCGATGACTGGCCCTTCGGCGTCGTGGCAGTGGTCGCGATAGCAGCTTCTGCAGGTCTCTATGGTTTGTTTTTGAAAGTCCGCGATTCCCGCAAGCCTGAGCCGATCAGAATTCCCGTTCGCCGGAGATAGCTTTTGGGGATCGGGCTCGTGGTTTTTTTGGAAGAAAGTAGGGACGATTTGATAAATTGTCTCCGTTGAGGTCTATCGCACTCAAACTTTCCTTCACCATTTCGAAGCCGCTCAACGCTCTCGGGTGGTTTCCGGTTCTCGTATCTTCGCGGTCGTTTTTTCAAAACAACCCGACTGCTGTTTGTGGTTAGAACGGCATACGGGGGCCGCCTTTGCCGCCTCCGCCAAGCATTCCTCCGAGGCCACCCATGCCGCCCCCGTCTTCGCCGCCTAGCGCTTCCATCTGTTGCATCATCTGCTTCATCTTGGACTTAGAGCCCATCATCTTTTGCATTTGACCAAATTGTTTGATGAGTTGGTTGACCTCAATCAGAGTGCGGCCGCTCCCCTTCGCGATGCGTTTGCGACGGGTACCTTTAATGATTTGAGGACGTCGGCGCTCCTTAGGCGTCATCGAGAGAACAATGGCTTCCATATGCTTGATGCGCTTGTCGTCGAGGGCTCCGCTCGGAAGCTGTTTCTTGATTTTATTAAAGCCCGGCATCATCCCAAGAACGCCTTCAAGAGGTCCGAGATTTTGCAGCATCTTCATCTGCTTGAGAAAATCCTCAAAGTCGAATTTACCTTTGGCCATGCGCCGGGCGGCCTTCTCAGCTTCCTGATGATCGATTTTCTCGGAGATGTTTTCGACCATGCTCACCACATCGCCCATCCCGAGGATACGGTCGGCCATGCGTTCGGGGTGAAACTCGGCTAGGTTCTCCAGCTTCTCGCCCTCACCGATGTATTTGATGGGCTTACCAGTCACCTGCCGCATCGACAGAGCAGCTCCACCACGGGCATCGCCATCGAGTTTGGTGAGGATGATACCAGTGATACCGACGGCCTCGTCAAAATGCTTTGCGACGGAAACAGCCTGTTGACCAGTGGCGGCATCGGCCACGAGCAAGGTCTCCTTAGGTTTGACGAACTTGTGCAGCTTCTTGAGCTCTTCCACGAGAGCATCGTCGATTTCCTGTCGACCCGCAGTATCGAAAATGATGACCGAGGCATTGCGAGCTTCATCGGATTTGAGAGCGTGCTTCGCTACTTTGACGAGGTCCTTTTCGCCAGGCTCGGGAGTGAAAACGGGGACTTCGCATTGTTGGCCGAGAAGAGAGAGCTGTTCGATGGCAGCTGGTCGGTAAAGGTCGCAGGCGACCAGAAGAGGCTTGCGGCCGTCTTTCTTCAAGCGGCGGGCGAGCTTGGCGGCTGTCGTTGTTTTACCAGCACCATTGAGCCCGCAGAGCAAAATGTGAGCGGGTGGGTTGAGGTCGAGGGGGGCTTGATCGCCACCGAGAAGAACAGCGAGTTCGTCGTGAAAGATTTTGACGATTTGCTCTCCGGGTTTGACGGATTTCAGGACTTCCTCACCTTGCGCCTTTTCCCTTACCGTCTCGATGAACTCCTTTGCCACCGAGAACTCGACATCGGCCTCAAGGAGAGCGAGACGAATTTCGCGCAGGGCATCGAAGATATTTTCTTCGCTGATTTTTCCCGTGCCGGTCAGGTTGCGAAACGACTTGTCGAGAGCGTCGGAGAGGTTGGAGAACATGATAAGGGGCCGAAGGTGGGCCGTCTGGCGTCCTTTTTCAAGGCTCTTACGAGTTTTTCAGAAAACCCCAGCAATCATTTTGGTCGGGGACTTTTTCTGCGAAGACTAACTCACCGATGAGTGAGCGTGGGCGATTCTTTTTCCGCCTCCTGGATATTTTCTCTTTGCTCCTATCGGGTGCCAAGTTCATCCTCTTGCTGTTCACCCGGTTCCAACTTTGAAGAAGACTGCTCCATGAAGGCCGCAATCGCGCGACTGGTCATCCTGTTAATCGTATTCTGTTTAGCCTTTGGTCTCGTCACCATCTGGCGCAAATGGAAGGACGATCGTGGCCTGCCTGGCTTTCTCCGTGCTCAGCAAAATGAGATGTTAGAGACGGGCCGAGGGCAGTTCCGTCCCGAGGAATATACCTTGAAGGAATTGCCAGCTCTGGAGGTCGATGACGTGCAACTCTTGGCTCGCTTGAACGCGGAGTATACCCAGCTGGTGGGGAGCGTAGTGCCTTCGGTCGTCAGTATCGATACCGTCGGAGAAAGGCGGGAACGTCTCAACTACTTGGGAAGAACCTACGAGCGCACCTGGGAGACCACGGGAATTGGAAGTGGCGTCATCGTCACGCCAGAAGGCCACATCATCACCAATGAGCACGTCATCGATGGCACGCTGGGGATCAAGGTGACATTGCACGATGGACGAACCTTTCCGGCTCGCTTGATCGGTAAGGATCCTACCTTGGACGTAGCGGTATTACGATTGGAGGGGGAAGGCCCGTTCGACGCACTCAGCTTCGGGGATTCCAATCGCGTCCAGCCGGGCGAAATGGTCTTTGCAGTGGGTAATCCATTTGGTTTGGGAGAGACCGTTACCCAAGGAATTGTCTCGGCCAAGGAGCGCTCCATTTCTGACCGACAGCGTGATTTGTTCCAGACTGACGCCGCTATTAACCCCGGGAATTCCGGAGGGCCGCTGGTCAATTTTCAGGGAGAAATCATCGGTATCAACGTGGCCATCTATTCGCCCGATACCGAGAACCAGGGATTTGCGGGCGTTGGGTTCTCCATTCCATCCAATGATGTGAAGGATACTTTCGAGCAGATTTTGGAACGTGGTCGACCGGTGCGAGGTTTCTTGGGCTTAAACGGTCGCGACCTCAGCTCGCGGGTGCGTTACGAACTAGGCTATCCCCGAGGCAATGGAGTGGCCATCGACGTGGTGGTTTCGGGAAGTCCAGCCGAGAAAGCGGGCTTGCGCGCCAACGACATTATCCAAAGTTACAATGGGCAGCCCCTCCGAAGCCTCACCCAATTCATCACCATGATTCAGCGCACCAAGGTCGGTCAAGAGGTGGAACTGGAGGTCTGGCGAAGACGTGAGCAAATGACCTTCAAGCCGCAAATCGTTGACTATGACGATTGGCGGCGCGCGGCCGAGGTGCAGCAGCAGGGAAGGCCGTTGGCTGATGACCGGGTGGTCTTGCAGCGGGTCGGCTTGCGCGTGCGTGGGCTCTCGGTCTTGGAGCGGATGCGGGGTGGCGAAGGTGTTCTCGTGGCAGAAGTTGCCGAACAATCTGCTGGAGCTAGAGAGGGAATCGAGCCAGGGGATTTTATCTTAGAGGTCAATGGCCGCCGTGTGACCGAACCCAATGACCTTTTGGCGCGGCTGGCTGCATCCGCCGCGGTGCAGGAGACTCGTCTCGTCGTGAAGCGGGGGACTGAACTGGCAGAATTCGTGTTGCCTCAGGTCATGGACCGTTAGCGTTGGAAAAATCCCCTCAATGGCGCAGGGCGACCAAGCTAGGGACCAAGTTT
>CAZGXV010000052.1:0-23594 GCA_964529725.1 uncultured Roseibacillus sp. | reverse complement strand
GCAAAGGTTTCTGGAGAGTCCAAACCACGAACCCGGCTTTGCTTGATTCTGATGGGGATAGCATCTCCAATGCTCAAGAGATTGCAGATATGTCGAACTGGCTTTCCAATGATACCGACCTCGATGGCATTCTTGATCACTTGGAAGTTGATGCTGCGGCGCGCCTAATTAACAATGCCATGGCAGACCCAGATGGCTGCAACCTTTCTGGAAGCTTGCTCAATGGTCTTGTTGGCTGCTGGGATTTTGAGCACCCACAAGCTTCTATCCCACCTGGTGGATTCTTCCCTATTTCTATCTTTCCTCAAACAGGGGGCAGCTTGTCTGGCTATGATGCTCGTACCCTTGCGGCCACCCTACCACTCGCTATTGAACCAATAGGAATGCCTTCCAAGGCAGCCCGCGTTTCCTCAGCGACAGGCTCACGGGAATTTTTTGTCGATCCTTCCATCTTAAATCAAGGATTCACCAATTCCCCCATTATTCAGAATAACTGGACGATTTCATTCTGGATGAAGCTAGACGAGGGACAACTATCAGGCTCCCAGCCCAAGGTCATTTGGAGTCTTTCTAATTCCCCTGCCTTTGGAGTCGCTAATATTGAGCTTTTGACCGTTCGCAAGAATCCAGTTACCAGCGACGAAGACTGGTTCTTGGGTCGCATCAATGGCAATTCTGGAGGAGGTATCACTTTCCCGACGCTTTCCTCAGATGGTTTGTCGTGGAGCTTGCCCGACGGAACCAGCGACGATGGCAAGTGGCACCATATTTCTATTGTGCGAGCCAAGCAGATCCAGAGTGCGGGTTTCGCCCCGGGATATTTCTACTACGTCGATGGTGAGCTGGTTCATAAGGAGCAGTCAACCTTTGGAATTTCGGGAATCCCAACAACGATTCAAACTTGGTCAACAAGCTTCACAATGCCGCAATACCGGATGGTGTTTGGGACATTTGCCCACACAAGCCAAACAGTAGACGCATCCTTTGACCGCTTACGAATTTATGACCGCACGCTGACTAACAGCGAGGTGACAGATCTTTTTCATCAGGATATTGACCGCGACGGCTTGTGGGACATCACCGAGTTCAAAACCAGGACTTTCGTCGACCTCAATGGCAATGCTATCGAAGACCCCGGCGAAGAAAAGTTCATCATCAACCCCTTCGTTTTTGATGCTCCGCAACTTGACCACGATCTTGACGGGTTGGTCTCACTCACCGAGCAGGATATTGCAACAAATCCTGTGAATGTTGATACGGATGGTGACGGAATTCCCGATGGCTGGGAAAGTGACAACGGTCTGGATCCATTGAACCCTGCTGATGCCAGTTTGGACAACGAAACTCCACCTGATGGCCTCACCAACGCAGAAGAATATGTGGCAGGAACCGACCCCAATAACCCTGATACAAACAACAACGGGATACCAGATGCGCAGGATATTCCTCCACAGTGGTTAGCGATCAGCAGGACTGCTGATTACGATTACGACGATTATGGACCGCAACAACCAAATGCACCCAAGAAACTGGACACCAGCCGATCGTGGCCACCCCAAAATTCACAGTCGCAGCCTCTCAATGCACCCTTGGTTATTTCAAATCTTGATGTGAACTTAAACACGCAGCAGCCATTTCCAGCCAGCTTTCCAATGTCAGGTTTTGATAACTCACTTGAAGCATCTGGAAAAGTCGAGATCATCGCCAACAAACCTTGTTATCACGCTGATCTGGAGGGCAAACAAATCATAGTCAGACTAGCAGGCACAAGCACTGAGCCCAGACAAGTCAATGCTTTGCTTGTCACCGAAAGAACAGTCAACGGTGCTAATCAGCCCCCTGAATCTCAACTGATCACCTTTTCAATTGCAGCAAACCAGAATGATTCTAGTCCCTATTTGATGCAGCCCAAATTTCTCCTCGCTACAACAGGTGCTGAACTGGTGGCTGGCGTGGCAGAACCTGACAAAATCGTCTACACTGAGACAGTTAAAGTTAGCTTGCTACCACTAGAATGTGAATTCTTTGAAACTGACCAACCGTGCAACCGAGTTCCAAATCCTAAAGAACCTAATTACCATCGATCTCAGAATGACCAGAGCTTGAAAAGACTCCTCCTCAACCGACTTTTTATCTCAACAGAACCTGAAAACGAAAAAGTCGAAGTGACTTTTAATTTGGCAAGAGATTCTAGCTTTTCTCGTTCAATTCTTCTTAAAGATTCCAATGGCGCTGAAGTGACAACGAAATCTTTTAACAGCAACAACGAAGCTGAAATTTCTTTTAATGTTACAGGGGATGCCATTGACACTTTGTATTTTCCACACTTGAGAATAGATATAAATAAAAATGGCTCTTTCGAAGCCAATGAGATTCATCCTCTCGGGCATTTGGACGAACCGCTATCGATCAGAGCCGTTTCCACGTCAGACATGACTGCTGCGGCCTCCAGAGTTTCCACCCTAACCTTTTTTGCTATAGGTGGCACTGCGGGCTCCTTTGTTCGAACGTTCTTTAATCAAATTTCGGCTCCAGTGGGGGCCTCGCCATTGCCAGCTTACGTGAGAAAAATCACAGATACTCCGCCAACCCTTATTGCGGGCTCTTCATATTCATCAGCCAACTGGGAAACATCGATACCGAGTTTCCTACTCCCTAATGGATCGCAAGCCTCAGATTTGGTTGAAAACTATTTTAGCGCAGCTGTAGGCTATGGCTTACATGGAATTTCCCGAGATGTCTTAGAGTCTCACCACGCGCAAATATGGAGCGAATTTCAGAATCAAAATCTAACGCGAAAAAGCTATTCTTTCCCAGTTCCAGCAGACAAGTTCATCAATCTAAATTATCCCGGCACCAATTCGTTGAAACTTGCATGGGGCGGTGCCACAGTAAAAAGTGGCATTATAAATTTTGACCTCGTTAAAACGGGAAACAAGATCATTGCAGAAGAAATCGGAATCGTCGCTGAAATCGCCGATGTTTATGATTTTGACTACACCCGACCAGTTAACTCACTTTCACGATCTGCAGCAACAATGCAAATAGGATGGGAGACAACACGGAGGCCAAAGGGACGTATCTTCCACACCGTCACCGCTACCTCTTTAACTATCACTGAAAGTACTCCTGCTGCAAACGGTTTCCCCCAGCAATTAGATTTCTTCAACGACAATGGCTTTATTGAAAACGGTTCATTCGTTACAACCCGTGGTGGCGGAGGAGGTGGGGATGATTAAAATTAAATATTTGGCTCCTATTCTACCTGTCTTGACCCTGTTGATATGGTCATGCAAAGAAAAACCACGAGTGCAGACCTCGCAGAAATCATCAAACTCGCAGTTAAGTAGCACCACTACAAAAACACAGGCTAAATTTACTCCTCCAAATTCCATTGATTATGAGGGGCCTGAAGTAAGTTCTTTTTCGTTCTCAAACGAACGTGTTGCCCTCTTAGATACTATTTCTGAGGTCCCTTCAATTTCTGCCAAAAATTTCATCTTAGAAACTTCAAAAATTCTTCAGAATACAAAAAATCTAAGAGCCCAAAAAGAGTTAGAATCACATTCAGCATTGGCCGTCCTTAGACACCAAATTGCGATCAAGTTGCTTACTTATTTGAGCGAAGAAAGCATTAACCCTAGCGACGCATTTGACATGCTTTCAAAGTTCAAACCACTTCATTATTCTCCTCACGATCTAGCATTTCTAGCAACCACCTTTGAGGAAAACCATGAAAAGAGCTTCAATTTAGAAGAAAGTTCTGAAAATTACAGAAGTGCTATGATTTTAGCCGAAAAGATTTCCGGAAATGAGCTTTTTGATTCTTTAGAAGAGAACCCAAATGGCACAGACTTTCATTTTATCGACACAAAAAATGTTCCTTTTGCCTTTAGTAAAATAGCGAACGAGCACCTCCTTTGGACCTCCCTCACAATTTATGCAGATTACCTAAGTTCAGGAGGATCTCACCAACTTCGAAATGAAGCTTTGTCACAAGATATGCTCTCAATTCTTGGAATTGAAAAATCGCAAGACCAAGTTCCTGAACTAGAACTATTCGGAGAAAGCAGTAAAATAGACCCAGACACAGTTTCTGCGGTAGTTTCCATGATGCTGTCTAATAGTGGTTTTTAAAAATTGTCCAATCCAAATAAACGCAGAACAAATTGAGGCAGCAGGGTTGGAACATTAAGCTTGGCTTGAAGGGCATCGATGGGGGATGTCCCTCAGTTCGTTAAAACAACAGTGGCTGGTTGAAGGTCATGTAACTGCTATTTGGTTTCGACACTTTTTACGATGCACTGCGCAGGCCATCGCATTCAAATCAAGCGCTTCAGCGAGGGCTCTGCATGGGCGCCTTCTATGCCACCGATGGCCTCTCCGTGAACCGGGTTCTTAGCAATTCTGAGGGAGAGCCCAAAAACTGCGGCCTTCGGAAAGTTGCAGCGCTTTCGGTGAGCTCAGAGCAACCAATTTGACTTTCTAAATCCCATTCATTCAATCCATCTTGGTCTCATTTCACCAAGTTTTTCGTGAGCTTGATTGTCCTGCGTTGCGAAGGTGATTTTTTGGGTTGGGATTTTTGCGGCTTGCGCTTGGATGGCGGCAGTGAATTTTAAGCTTTTAGCGAAAGTGCTGGGTCTCCTTCTCATGATGGAGAGTCTCGCGCTGCTGGCCTGCACTTTGTTCTCGGTCTTCGATACCGGTCCGGTGAGCAAGGCCGCGCAAAATTCCGCTTCCGTAGCCTTGGGGACCGCAACTGCGACGGCTCTTTTGTTGGGAATCGTTTTGGCTTTTTTGGGTCGAGGGCGGTATGAGCGCATCCCAAGACGGGAGGGCGTTCTCATTGTCGGGGTTGGCTGGATGACCTCCGGGTTGCTGGGTTCCATTCCCTTTATGTTAGCGGAGCCGGGTCTCAATCCTGCCGCGTCTTTCTTCGAGTCGGTCTCTGGATTCACAACTACGGGTTCGACAGTCATTGGCGACTTGGAGTCTTGGCCACGAGGCATTCTCATGTGGCGCGCGGTCTCGCAGTGGTTGGGAGGATTGGGTATTCTGGTTTTGTTCGTTGCTTTGCTCTCCAGTCTGGGAGCGGGCACTAAATCGCTCTTTCGCAATGAGTCTTCCTTTGAGGCGGCCGAGGTCTCTAATGCCAAGATTAAAGACACTGCTTTGTTACTTTGGAAAATCTATCTCGTGCTGACCGTCAGCTGCTTGCTGGGGCTCAAGACCTTGGGGATGACTTGGTTCGATGCCATCGCGCATGCCCTGACTACCGTTTCCACCGGAGGTTTCTCGACTCACAATCAGAGTATTGGCTACTTTTCAAACTGGGACTCGGGCTTTGCCATCGAGATGTGGATCGTCCTTTTCATGTTGCTTGGGAGCATCAGCTTTCTCATCTACGTGGTGATTCTGAATAAAAATTGGAAGCGTCTTCGCAGTGAGGAAGAGGCTAAGTGGTATCTCATCTTACTTGCGATCGCAGTGGTGTTGGTAGTGGCCATCAAGTTCGCGCTCGGTGGCACCGAGGTCTTGCAAGCCTTGCGAGGGGCAATCTTCACAGTGGTCTCGATTGCTTCTTCGACTGGTTACGGGACGGTAGACTTTGAGGCCTGGCCTGTGGGTGCCCACTTCATTGTGCTGGGATTAATGCTCATGGGCGGATGCGCGGGTTCCACCGCAGGGGGTGCGAAGGTGAGCCGCATTATGTTGTTAGTGCGCTCGGTCCATCAGGAAATTGTGCAAGCCTTCCGGCCTCATCAGGTCTTCCGTCTGCAGGTGAACGGGAACCCCATCAACGATCAGGGGCGAAGCCAAACCATCCTCTTCGTGGCCCTCTTTTGGTTCATCGCCATTGTCTCGATGATGGTAGTGGCGATTTTGGAGACCGCCGGAGGGGTCGACTTTGAGACCACGGTGTCGGCGGTCTTGACCACTCTCTCGAACATCGGCCCCGGTTTTGGCGATGTCGGCCCTACCGATAACTTCGGACACTTTCGACAACCGACCCTCGTCTATCTCGCGCTTTTGATGGTGATGGGACGTCTCGAAATCTTCGCGTTCCTTGTTCTCTTCGTGCCCGCAGCTTGGAAAAAGTTTTAGCGAAAAACACTTTAACGCTGAGGGCCGAGGCCGCGATTGCCAAGATTGGGGGTTGATGTGGGAGGAGGCAGGTCCAAACTTCGAGAGTTGTGCGGGCGGAGGATGAATTGGATTTTCTAAAGGGAAAAGAGCGTGAGGGCTTGTTGAAAGTGGGCGTGAGGACAGTGCAGGACCTGTTGGCTCTCTTTCCCAAACGTTACGAAGACCGCCGCCAGTTCGACGCCTTTCCGGCGCAGGCGGGAGGAGATGCTTTGTGTCTGCGCGGGATGGTCGTCGATTCCATGCAGAAAAGGTTCGGTGCGAAAAAGGGGTATTACGAGGTTGTCTTGGAGCAAATAGGGGGCAGCGATGTTTTCGGAGGAGGCACGCTTTCCTGTCGCTGGTTCAACATGCCATTCGTCAGTAAGATGGTGGCAGTCGGGCATGAAGTGATCGTTTATGGACGCGTTAAGGATTCCGGCGGCCGCATGGTGATGGAGCATCCGGAATTCGAAATTGTGGAGGGCGGGGAATCTTTACACATGGATCGGGTTGTTCCCATCTATCGCGGGGTCAGCGGGCTACCTCAGCGCAAACTCCGCGAACTGATGGCTCGCGTTCTGGAGGAGGTGGAGCAAGATGAAGTGCAGGCGAGCTACGATGTGGATAGTAGCTACCCGAGGTGGGAGGCTTTTCGCGAAATTCACTTTCCCGATACCATCGAGCAAACCGAAGCCGCGCGGAGACGCTTCGCGCTCGAAGAATTCTTCGAGATGCAAGTGAAGGTCCTTTGGAGGCGCAAGCGACAGCAAGAGCAGCAGGGTCGTTCACAAGGTCAGAAAACCGCCTTGCTTACGGAATTCTATCAGTCACTGCCCTTTGACCTCACAGAAGCACAAAAGCGAAGCGTGAAGGAGGTGATTGCCGATCTGCGCAGTGAGCAGGCCATGAATCGTTTGCTGCAGGGGGACGTGGGGAGTGGCAAGACCTTTGTGGCCTTGTGTGCGATGCTGATGGCCGTGGATTCGGGGAATCAGGCCGCTCTCATGGCTCCGACCCAGATTCTCGCAGAACAGCATTGGCTGACCTTTTGTAAATGGCTGCAGCCGCTGGGGGTGAAGGTGGGGCTTTTGACCGGGGCGCGGGATGAGGATGCGTCGGGGGCGGATATTTTAATTGGAACCCACGCCTTGATTTACGAACGGGCGGAGTTCGAAAGGCTGTCGCTGGTGGTGATTGATGAGCAGCACAAGTTCGGGGTGTTGCAGCGGGGACGGTTGATTCGTCAGGGAATTGCTCCCGATGTTCTTGTGATGACGGCCACTCCAATTCCTCGTACCCTTACCCTGACAATTTATGGCGACCTTGACGTCTCCGTTCTCGATGAGCGTCCGGCCGGGCGGGGGAAAATCGTGACGGGTGTCAGGGTGAAGCCGAAGGTGAGTGAGGTGACCAAGTTTCTCAAAGGAGAGTTGGAGACGGGTCGTCAGGTTTATCTCGTTTACCCTTTGGTGGAGGAGAGCGAGTCGGTGAAGGCTCAGGCAGCGACGGCGGAATTCCCCAAGTGGCAAAAGCGCCTTAAAAATTGGGAGGTGGAGTTGCTCCACGGCAAAATGGCACCCGAGGAAAAGGATGCCGTGATGGCGAGATTCCGGGAGAACGAGACCCAAGTTCTAGTAGCTACGACTGTGATCGAGGTTGGAGTGGACGTGCCCAATGCCAACGTGATGGTGATTTGGAATGCCGAGCGATTTGGGCTCGCGCAGCTGCACCAGCTCCGCGGCCGGATTGGACGAGGGGAGCACAAGAGCTACTGCGTGCTGAGTAGTGATGGCAAGTCGGGTCAGGAAAAGCTCGCGGTGATGGCTGCCACTGATGACGGTTTCAAGATTGCAGAAGAAGACCTCAAGCTACGCGGTCCCGGCGAAGTGATGGGCACGATGCAGAGTGGCTTGGGCGAGCTGCGGTTTGCGGAGTTCTTGGCAGATGTGGACCTCGTGCGCGAGGCGCGCAGACTCGCCGATGATGTCTTGCAGCGAGACCCTTGGTTGGAAGGCTATCCGCTTCTGAAAAAAGTAGCCGAAGACAGTTCACCCATAGTGGTGGCTTAGCGCTTGAGAAAGGCTAGCCTAGCTCTGAAAGCGAGGGAGTTCTTCATCGAGAGCGACAAAGAGTTCCTTCATCGTTTCTGGAGTTTCATTACCCATGTTAGAGATGCGGAAGGTAGTGCCTTTGATTTTGCCATAACCTCCATTGATGAGGAAGCCGTGGTTGTTGCGAACTGCCTTGATCCATCCCGAGAGGTCAAGATTGGCGGGGGTCTTGAAGCATCCCAAGCTCTTCGAGCGGAAACCTTCGGGTGCTAAGTTCTCGAAGCCATGACCAGCGGCCCATTCTTGCAAAAGAGCATTGGTGTCCGCGTGGCGCTGATAGCGATTCTCCAAGCCTTCCGCGAGCATGTGATCGACGCGCTCTTTCAACCCATAGATGTGGGGGATGGCAGGGGTGGAGGGCGTGTTGTTTTTCTCGTGATTCTTTTGGAACTCAACGAAGTCGAAGTAGTAACCTCGGTCGTGAGTGCTCGCCGCCCGAGTCATGGCGCGCTCGCTGGCGATGAAGAGGGACAGTCCGGGAGGAAGAGCCAGTGCTTTCTGGACCCCGCAGAGAAGAACATCGATTCCCAATTCATCAAACGGAGTGGGCACTGCCGAAAAGGAGGAGACGGTGTCGGTGATCAGAAGGACGTCGTCGAACTCGCGCACCACGGCAGCGATTTCCTTGAGAGGATTCAGGCAGCCCGTGGAGGTCTCGTTGTGCACAAGGGTGACGGTGTCGAAGCCGCCTTCTGCGAGCTTTGCACGGACTGCTTCGGGGTCGATGGGCTGGCCCCATTCCACTTGGATTTTTTCGGCTTCTTTACCGCAGCTTTGGGCGACGCCATACCATTTGTCCGAGAAGGCACCGCAGCAGAGATTGAGAACTTTCTTATGGGTCAGGTTGCGAAGGGCACCCTCCATGATTCCCCAAGCCGAAGAGGTATTGAGAAAGACGGGGCGCGAGGTCGCTGCCAACTGCTGTAAGCCGGGCTGAACTGAGGCGTAGAGTTCTTCGAAGTCCGCACCACGATGACCGATGGTAGGTCCGCACATCGCGGCATAGGTTTCTGGGGCAACATCGACTGGTCCGGGTGAGAAGAGCTTTGGTTTGGCCATGCGTGGGGAATGTGGAATATCCTTCTAGGGTGTCGAGTGTTTTTTCGGGAGATATGGTGAAGAATCCGCCTCTGTTTTTTGTCGCGAAGCGTGGCTAGGGTTGCATTCTGAGGGGAAGTGGTTCATGGCTTTGCTCGAAACCCTAATGACCCGCCCTGCTCCTGGACAAAGATGGATGAGTCGCTCGGAACCCAAGTTGGGTTTGGGCGTGATTGTGGAAGTGGAAGGAGCCCAAGTGGTTGTTCTTTTCCCGGCTGCTGAAGAAACGCGACGCTATGCACTCAAGACTGCGCCGTTGGTGAGGGTCCTCTTCAAGGAAGGCGACGTCGTGCAAGACCAGTTCGAAGGAAGTTTCACTGTGAAAAAGTTGGAACAAACAGAAGCCGGTCTCGTGAACTATCACTGCGAGGATGCGACTGTCTTAGAAGAAATCGACCTGCTTGATACCCTCAGTTTTTCTTCGCCCGACGACCGCTTGCTCGCTGGCATTTGTGATGATTTTCGCCTCTTTGATTTTCGTCAGCGCGCCTTGCGATGGAATGCAGAGGTCAGGCAATCACCAGCCCGTGGTTTTTCCGGAGGTCGGGTCGATTTGATTCCTCATCAGTTTGCCATCGTTGCGGAGGCAGCATCGCGGCTTCATCCGCGCTTGCTCCTCGCCGATGAGGTTGGCTTGGGCAAAACGATCGAAGCGTGTTTGATTCTCCATCACTTGCACCTCACTGGGCGTGCCGACCGCATCCTTATTCTGGTGCCCGAAGCTCTCGTTCACCAATGGTTCGTGGAGCTTTATAAACGCTTCAATTTGCTCTTTGCTCTCTTTGATGAAGGCCGAGCGGCTTCTATTGAAGAGGGCGATGCCAGCGCAAACCCCTTCCTCGATAGCCAGCTCATCCTCGCATCCACGGACTTTTTGGCAGACTCAGATAAGCGGTCGCAGCAAGCTCGGGACGCTGGCTTTGACCTGCTCATCGTGGACGAGGCCCATCATCTCGAGTGGAGCCCGGAAGCCTCGAGTCCAGCCTACGAGATGGTGGAGGGCTTGGCGGGAGTGGTTCCAAGTTTGCTGCTCCTCACCGCCACTCCTCAGCAATTGGGACCAGAAGGTCACTTCGCGCGTCTCCGCCTGCTAGACCCAAATCGTTACACGAACTTGGCCGAGTTCACAAAAGAAGCTGAGTCCTACGAGCCTTTGGCAAAAGTGGTCGAGACTCTCAGCGAACAAGGCTTACCTTCCGAAAAAGACCTGGCTCCCTTCATCGAAAATTCACCCCGCGCGAGCGAGCACTTGCAGGCCTTGTCGAAAGGCGACGAGAATGCTCGGCCGCTTTTGATTTCGGAGTTGGTGGATTCCTTCGGGACCGGACGAGTGCTCTTCCGCAACACCCGTGACCGCCTGACTGGGTTCCCGAAGCGTCAACTGAAGCTCTCTCCTCTGGGCGAAGGAGAAAAGGCTTCCGCTTGGTTGGCCGCTTTGCTCAAGGAACTCGGCGATGACAAGGTGCTGCTGATCACCCATACAACCGAGGCGGCCATTCGTATTCAGGAAAATTTGCTGGAATTGGTTCATGTCGAGACCGCTCTCTTTCACGAGGAACTGAGCATCATGGAGCGGGATCGCAATGCCGCTTGGTTTGCGGACCCCGATGGTGCGCGCATTCTCATCTGCTCCGAGATTGGGAGCGAGGGTCGAAATTTCCAATTTGCACATCATCTTGTTCTTTTCGACCTGCCGCAGAACCCCGAGGTCCTCGAGCAACGGATTGGCCGCCTAGATCGGATTGGCCAGACCGAGGATATCCTTATCCATGTGCCTTACGTGAAGGATACGAGCTACGAGCTTCTCACGCGTTGGTTAGCCGAGGGCTTGGCTGCTTTTGAAAAACCTCTCAAGGGCTCGGCAACCTTAACGAGTGAACTTTTACCCGAGCTGTTAGAGTTCGTGAAAGAGCCGCGACCTAAGGAGTTCGAGGCTTTTCTCAAAAGGACTCAAAAACGGCGGGACGAGGTAGCCGCCGAGCTGGCCAGTGGGCATGACCGACTGCTGGCCTTGGGCGCTCCACCCACCCAACGCGCTGACGAGCTGTTAGAAGCGATTGAGGATGCGGATGGTAACCGTCAGTTCGAGAGTTTTGCGCTGCGGTTATTCGACCACTTAGGGCTGGATGTCGATGACTTGGCGGAGCGCAATTACCATCTCAAGCGGGGACAGCGATTGAGTGAAACCTTTGCCGATTTGCCGGAGGATGGTCTGGCGGTGACCTTCGAGCGTTCGGAAGCCCTCTTCCGCGAGGACCTCACTTTCGTGACTGCCGATCATCCCACTTTCCGAACGGCCTTGGACCAGTTTCTCGCCGACGATCACGGTAACTCGACTTTCGCGCATTGGAAGACCGGGAAGGGGAAGGGGATCTATCTGCAGTGTGGGTTCGTTCTCGAGTGTCTCGCCGCCGAGCGTCTGCATATCGAACGCTTCCTGGGACCGACCTTGATTTCGGTCACCGTGGACCACAAGGAGCAGGAACGAAATGGAGAAGAACTCTTCAAGGAAATCCCGCTGCGTCCAGCGGACCCTCATCGTCTCGTTTCGCAGGAGAGCTTTCGGAAGAACATTCTTCCGGTGCTCATGAAGAAAGCGCGCGCCATTGCAGAGAAAAAGAGTGTCGCTCCGCACGCGCAAGCCAAGAAGGCCGCCGCGGCCGCGATGGACAGTTCCCTTGCTCGCTTAAAGGACCTAGCGAGCCGAAACCCGCAAGTCTCTCCAGAGGAAATCGCTGCTTTGGAGGAGATGAAGAGTGAAGTGCTCTTTGCGCTCGAGCACTCCAGACTGCGCCTCGATAGCCTTCGCGTCGTCTGGCAGTCGTAACTGGCAGTCGTAACGGGTTCTTACTTGCCGACCTTTATCGGAAAATGGACGGTGGTGACGAGTTCCTCTGAGGGCACCTCATCCGGATTGTTTTCGTAAATTTCGAAAGGATGGACAGACCGAAGCGGCTGCCATTTTTTGGCCCTGATGTGGGCCATGCCCGTGGACCAAGCATTGCCAAGATGTCGGTAAGGTCCAGTATGCTGGAAGCGTTGCACTTGGCAGGGCGGAATTTTTCCTGAGACAAAATTCTCTGGCAGCCAACCGGGAATTTTTTCCACCGGAAACCCAATAGTGTAGGTCGTTGTTCCCTGCGTCAGATTCCACTTCCGGTAGATCGAGAGAGGTTTGCCGCTAGGAGTGATGTGTTGATCCTGCACCCACTTTTGAACCTTGTTCATGTCGGCTTCCATCTTCTCAGCGACGTCGGCGATGCGGCAGCTGGTCTGGATGCCGACATAGGAAAGCCCGTCGAAGGAGAATGGTCCCATGAAGTCGAGAGAAGAGGGAACGGAGCCCTTTTTCAGTAGGTCCTTCAACATCGCCAAGCCACGTTGGTAGTCCATGCCGATTGCGGAAGTCATCATCCCTCTCATCCAGAAAAGGTAGAAGGGAAGCTGACTCTTCAGTGACCAAGTCGTACGGGTGCGGTCCCCCTCGGGGCGGAAGTGAAAGCGGACTTGCGCCACCGACTTCCAGGGTTTTGTGAGGGTGAGCTCGTAGTCGATAAACTCGTTCTCCTTTTCGGAGATCACTTTCATTTCGCCTGCACCCACCACTTCTCCCTCCCAAGAATACGAAGAGCCATCCGGGGCAAAGTGCAACTGGCAATTGGGCTCGGAACAGAGCCAAGGAGACCATCGGGGCCAAGACTTGAAATCGCGAACGGTGGCGTAGACTTTGTCCACGGGAACTCCAATCAAATTGGAGCGCTCGACTTCGATGTTGGTCATGAGCCGCAAGCTGTCAGGAGTCGATCCACTGCACAAGCCCTAGTCTTAGGGAAACAGGAGATTGTGTGGCAGCAGTTTACGAGTAGGGTAGGGGGTGAAAAAGGTCTCCCTCCTCCTTCTAGTCATGTCACTCCCACTGTTCTCGAACCCTCTGGAACGTTACCAATGGAAGAATCGTCTTCTTCTCCTCTCGCTGACGGAGGATGAGGAAGAGAAGGCTCAAGTGACTCAGCTCCTCTCGAGTAAGAAAGCGGAGCTTTTGGAGCGCGACTTGGTGGTGATCAACTTGTCTGCGGGAGAGTGGCAGCTGCCCTTGCAAAAAGTCCTCTCCGAAGCGGAAAAGGCTGAGTTGCGTAAGCGACTGCAAGTGGCAAAGAGCAAAGGCTCAACCTTTATTTTACTTGGCAAGGATGGCAGCGAGAAGGCGCGTCAAAGAGGAAGGTTGGAGTTACGGGCAGTCTTTGCGCTCATCGATGCCATGCCGATGAGAAAGGCCGAACTGAGGCAAAGAGGCCAATAATCTCTCGTTGTTCGAGAGCTTAGTCTTCGGGGACGGAGCCCCACCAGGTCTTGTTGGGCTGAAAGTTGGGGTCGAGAAAACGGGCGTGTTGTCGCTCTAATGCGGCCTTGCGTTCCGTCTGCCATCTTTCGAGTTGGACCTTCTTTTTCTCAGCGTCAAAGCGGGGGTCTTTCTTGGGAATGATGGCTCCGGTCTCTTCTTGCAGTTGCTGGAGAGTGGCAAATAGGGTGGCGACCTGTTCTGGATTTTTTTCAGATACATCATTTTGTTCGCCGATGTCGGTGGCGAGGTTGTAGAGCTCAAGACGGTCGTCTTCGAAGTATTGAATGAGTTTCCAATCTCCTTCTCGCACGATGGAGGAGGGTTCTCCGCCTTGGTTTCCGTAATGGGGATAGTGCCAAAAGAGCGGTCGCTCCTGAATCGGTTTTCCTTCGAGCAGAGGCTTGAGCGAGAGCCCGTCGAGATGTTGTTCGGGCGCGAGAGGAAGTCCGGCCAGCTCAAGGAGAGTGGGGTAAAAGTCGGTCCCGGTGACTGGGGTGTCCACTTCAGCTGCTTGCGTGCCGGGGACTTTGAGGTAGTAAGGCGCGCGCAGCCCACCCTCCCATTGCCGTCCTTTGCCACCTCGCAGGGGAAGGGCGGCGGTGGCGAAGGCGTCACCGCTGGTCACTCCTCCATTGTCGCCGGTAAAGATGACGATGGTGTCGTTCTCAAGCTCAAGCTCACTGAGGGTATCAAGCACTTGACCAACCGCTTGGTCGAGGGCTTCCATCATTCCAGCGTAGATGGGACAGTCCTGCACTTGGCGTACCGGAAGGGTGCGGTCGTTGTGAAAGCGGTCTCCCTGATGAGGGCTATTGGCGGCTTTCTGCTGATACTTTTTCCAAAGCTCAGGGGTCGTCTGGATGGGTCCGTGCACGGAGTAAAATGAGAGGTAGGCTAAGAAGGGTTGTTCGGAGTTCTCCTTCTGATGATTGGCGATGAGGGCCGAGGTTTGGTCCGCAAGCCAGAGTGGGAGTGAAGTTCCAGCAGGCGGATCTTTCTCAATCTTGGGGTTCTCAAAAGGTGCGAAAAATCCGCCGGGAGGAGAGCCCCGGTGATGACCTCCAATGTTGACCTGAAAGCCGTGGTCTTCAGGGTGTGAGCCTTCGCCGCCAATATGCCATTTCCCGAGAAACCAAGTGGCATAGCCTCCCTCAGCAAGACTCTCGGCTAAGGTCAGCTCTTCGGTGGAGAGCTTGTCGGCGTTGGGCGCGGGAAGGATTTTGTCGTTCCGCTTCCAATCCATCCCAGTGGCCGCTCCGATCCAATCGGTGATGCCGAGACGAGGCGGGTACTTCCCAGTGAGAAGGGAGGCCCGCGAAGGAGAACAAACCTGACAAGCAGAATAGCCGTTGGTGAAGCGGACAGATTGCTTTGCTAACTGGTCGATACGAGGAGTTTCGTAGTAGCTGGAGCCTTCGATAGAGAGGTCTTTCACGCCGAGGTCATCGACGAGAAAGAAAACAATGTTCGGCTTCTTGGCTGCCTGCAGGGAACTCGCGAAAGCGAGCGCTAGGAAGAATTGTTTCATTGTTGGACTTTTAGGTGCTTTGATGTTCGGCTATGAATTTGCGGTAAAATTCAACCTCCGGAGTAGGTTTACGCCGCAGTTCGGGATCTGTTTCAAGGGCGACATGATAAAGGCCAAAGTCAGTCTGGTGATTGAAGGGGTGGCCCCACTCCCGGTTGGAGGTGAGCGACCAGCAGAGGTAGGCACTGACAGGGATGCCATCGGCGCACGCTTGCGCGACTTCGGCAAGATGAATGCGAAGGTATTCCTCCCGAGTGACGCCATCGGCCAGGGGGACACAACCATTCTCCACAATCATAATTTCCTGATTAGGAAACCAGCGGTGATAGCGCCGCATGGCATGGCCCATGCCCTCGGGCCATACAGGAGCATTGAGGAAACGGCCCTCGCCTGCCTCCACGAGGCTGTTGAATTGATGCAAGCGACTCGTCGAGAGCCCCCAATAGTAATCCATGCCGACGAAGTCCTGCGCCTGATAGGCTTCTTCTGGACAAAGACTTTTGGGGAGTTTCCCTCGCATGCCAAGGTACCACCAATTGGAGTTCGCGATCAGTCCCGCCGCGCCTGCAAAGCGCCAGAGTAGGTTCAGTTTACTCGCTTTGGTCTCGAGAACTTTGAGGGGTTGCTTGGGATCGAGAGTGACGAATTTGACCTTCTCCTCATCATCGAAGATGGCTTTGGCGACAGCCTTGGCCAGTTGCACCTCTACTCCTGGCTCGGGACAGGTGTCGCAAATGCCGGGTGCGTCGCCGCGAATGCCAACCTTGAGATGGCCGCGCCTCCGTATTCGGCGCAGGCCCTCACCTTCGATGAGTTTGCGCGGTCCCGGAAGGGAATCGTTGTGGAAAAAATCTGCCAGCGAAATGGGTGGCACGGGGTCTTTCACCGGTTCATCGGGGCGCTTGGGAGTGCAGGCCCCGAAGACCTCGCACCGAAAGTCGTCGATGGTGTTGTTGACCACCGAGATGAGTCCGGGATGGCCCAAGGGGAGGCCGACGGCATGGGTCTCGCGGGTGATGTCGGTGAGAAGGAACCGGAACTGTTCCTTGTCTTTCAATTGCGCGGGCAAAAGCAGAAGCTCATCCCCGTAGAGAGCCCTAATGTCACCACTAGTGAGCGCTTCGCGTGCAGCCCGATAAGATGGGAAAGAGAGGAGTTGGCAGTCGGGCGGCAAGTGAGTCGACGCCAGCGAACGCTCCGCGTCTCCCCCTACGAAGCCAGCTTTTTGGTGTTCGAGTTGGGTCAGCTCTTCCAGTTCGCTCGTTGCTTTCACAAGTACGGCTTTTCCAGTAGCAACGTACGGATCGCTGAAGCTGAGATTGGCATGGCTTTCTTGGCTGAGGCCGCCAATGACCATGTCGACGCTCGCTTTACCCGCCACCAACGGTTCCGCCATACTGAAGCGGTAAGTTGCCTTCAGGAGCCATCGACTATGGAGCTGGTTATCGAGAAAGCTCTGCAGCCAAGGAGGGAAGCCCGTGACCAGTGGATTGGCACCCACCTTGGTGTCGGGGAACAATCCCTTGATACGGACGCGGGCGCGGGCGTGGGAGAGAAAGAGGTTGTGGACGAGCTTCCCGATCGCCTCTGCCTCGCCAGCGGCCCCCGTTCCTTCGGGGAGTCCGGGCGGCATGTAATAGCGATTTTGCCACCAAGGTTTGATAAAGCCGTAGACCAGTTGGGTGGGCTCGTTGAAGGTGATCCAATAGTCGGCAATTTCTCCCAGCTCGCGGGCCATTTTTTCCGCATAATCGGCGAAAAGGTCGGGAAAGTCTTTTTCAAGAAGGCCTCCTTTTTTCTCCACCCAAACTGGCCACGCGAAGTGAACGAGCGTGATCATGACCTTCATCCCCTTGGACTGGATGTATTTGGCCAAGTCGCGATAATGCTCAATTGCCGCTTGGTCCCACTCGGTCTCGGAGGGCTGGACCCGAGCCCAAGCGATTGAAAATCGGAAAAGTTTGCAGCCCAGGCCGGCGGCGCGGTCGATGTCCTCCTGATAGCGGTTCCAGAAATCGACCGCCTTCTTTCGCGGAGTCAGGTTCTGGCTGCGTTCCCAGAGGTCCCAGACATCTTCCCGCTCGGGATCATAAGCCTCCACCTGGTGATCGGCGTTGGCGACTCCGAAAAGAAAGTTTTCTGGGAATTCCACTGGAAAGAAGGTTGGCCCTGAACGGGTTTGGCCTCAAATACAAAACGAGACCTCTTGCAATCAGAGGGCGAGGCGCGAGAACTGGCGGAATTGGGATTTGAGTTTCCGGCGCGGAAGGTGAAAGCTCCTGCCGATGTCTTTGGACCAATATGCCAACCGCTTTGTCTGTGATCTCGTCGCCTACGAGCCCGGGAAGCCGATTGAAGAAACCGCGCGCGAGCTGGGCCTGAACGCCGCAGATATCGTCAAGTTGGCGAGCAACGAGAATCCCCTCGGCCCCTCACCTTTGGCGCGTCAGGCGATGGCAGATGCGGCCCGAGAGATGCACATCTATCCCGATGGAGGAGGAGTCAAGTTGCGAACTGCGCTCGCGGAAAGACACGGCTTAAAGATGGAGAACATTGTCTTGGGCAATGGCTCCAATGAAATCATCGAGCTTCTTTGCCACTGTTTTTTGAATGAAGGAGCGGCTCTCATCGCTGCCGAGCATGCCTTTGTCGTTTACAAGCTCATGGCCACGCTTTTCGGCGCCAACTACGTCGAGGTGCCTGATCCCAATTTTGTTCATGACCTCGATGCTATGGCTGAGGCAGTCACCGATCAGACCCGTCTCGTCTTTGTGGCCAATCCGAACAATCCCACCGGCACCCTCGTAGGCGCGGAGGAGATTGACCGATTTCTCAACAAACTGCCCGAGCATGTCATCGCAGTTTTCGATGAGGCCTATTACGAGTTTTTGGAAGACGCCCCCGACACCGTCAAATACGTGAAGGAGGGGCGCAATGTCGTGGTGATGAGAACCTTTTCCAAAGCGCAAGGCTTGGCGGGTTTGCGCATTGGCTATGGCATGGCCCCAGCTGGTTTGGCAGGCATTTTGCAAAAGGCGAGACAGCCCTTTAACACCAACGAACTCGCCCAGATGGCTGCCTTGGCTTCCATCGCGGACACCGCTCACGTCGAGGCCACGGTCGCCAACAACAAGGTCGGTCGTGATTTGTTTGAAAAATCTTTCGCGGAAATGGGACTCGAATACGTCCCCAGTCATGCCAACTTTGTCTTGGTCAAGGTCGGGGATGGCGACCGAGTCTTTGGCGAGATGTTGAAGCGGGGGGTCATCGTGCGGGCCATGCGGGGATACAAGCTGCCCGAGTGGGTTCGTATCTCGGTGGGGACACCTGCTGAGAATGAGCGGTGCTTGCAAGTCTTGCGCGAAGTGATTGCCTAACAAATTTCTGAACCCATGTCTGATGCAAACGCTATCCGCACCTTTCAGTGTCCCCATTGTTCGACGGGTATTCAGATTCCGGCCAATTTACCGCCCACCACAGCTCCCTGTCCCAAGTGTGGGCAGAAGGTAACTTCGCCAGCCCTACCTTCACCCCAGGCCCCAACGTCTAGTCCCCGTCAATCAGCGCCATCGACCACTTCCACTCAAGAACAGGCGCAGCCAGCGGAAGCGGTGGCGCCTTCGACCGAGGAGGCAGCTATCGAGGAGAAGGGGAAACTGAGGCTTTTCCCCATCTTTGCATCTCTTGTGGCCGTGCTGCTTCTGGGGGCCGCCGCTCTCAAGATCCTCCGTTCGCCGAATCGGGGAGAAGCAAAGACTTCCGATTCTTCTTCACCCAAGTTCACGCCCGAAGAAAGACGAGACAATATCTACCGCGCCAAGGATTGGATCGTCGATGCGGAGGCGACTTTGCAGAAGTTCTTCGAGGCGAAAACGGTCGAGGAACGGGCTGTTCTAACTATTCGAGGGAAACAGAATGAGGCCGAAATGGCAGCTATCTACAACGACTTTCAGGAAGATGCCCACCGCACCCCAATGAGCGTGTTTAGCCCGGTGCAACTCAATGATCAGGACACCAAAAGAGGCCTCTTTCTCATGACCTACAATCGGCCCGAGCAGTTCGCGATCACAAACTTCTTTCGCCCTATCCCTCCCATCCGGGTCAAGTATGGCCTGGAGGAGCCCGGTCCCTTTCTCATGTCGGAGGCTGCGGTCCAGAACTTCGTCGACAAGTCGCTTCGAGTGATGGCTTTTTTCAAGAAAACCCCGGCGGGGATGAAGTTAGATTGGCAGACTTACGCCCAGACCAAGTACCGACTCCTTGACCGGTTCGTCAATCATCCCGAGCCCGGGCAAAAGGGCGTCTTTCGGGTTTTCGTGCAGGAAGATGTCGACCTTGAGCAACGCGATACGCCAGGCAAGTCCGTTTTTAGGTTCACTGATCCAGCTAATCCACAAGACTATGCCAAGGTGCTTGTCCAGGACGACAGCGAACTGGGGCGAGCGCTGTCCCCTTTGAAGTGGCGACAACGAATTGTGGCCCGGGCACCGATTAAGAATGCGACGGTGAGCCTAAAATGGTCAGACAGCGAGGAACCAGTCTTACAAATGGGCGAACTCATTTGCTGGGAATTTTTGGGTTTGGGTGGAGAGCGCGGTAATTGGAAAGCGGAAGCTGGAAACAAAAGCGAAAGCCAGTGAGTAGAAACGAGGTCATCGCGGCGATCGCCAGCCCTCCGGGGGGGGGGGCGGTCTCCTTGGTGAGGATGTCGGGTCCGGGTGTCTTCGTAGTGGCCGAGAAGCTTTTACGAAAATTTAAGGGCGACTCCCTTCGTGCAAGAGTCACCTTCCGCGACGATGTCGTCGATGCTCAAGGTGATTCCATCGATGATGTCCTGGTCGTTTGCTACCAGAATCCTAGTAGTTATACTGGCGAAGATGTGGTAGAGGTGAGCGGACATGGAGGCATCCATGTCACTCGCCGGGTTCTGGAGCGTTGTCTGGAATGCGGGGCTCGTCTCGCCGAGGCAGGTGAGTTTAGCCTGCGGGCTTTTCTCAACAGCAAGCTCGACCTCACCCAGGCTGAGGCGGTCATGGACCTGATATCGGCCCAGACCGATCTGGCAGCGAAGGCTGCCCGGGAACAGCTCTCGGGCAATCTGGGAAAGGCCGTGGCCGTGGTGCGCGAAGAAATCATCAATCTCACTGCTCACGTGGAGGCTTATATTGATTTTCCCGAAGAAGACATTTCACCCGAGACCGGAGAGGCTTTGGAACAGTCTTTTCAAACGCTGGAAGAGTCGATCGGTAGCTTGTTAGGGACGGCCCAGAGGGGACGACTTTTGCGGGAAGGGGCGCGCGTGGCTATTGTCGGTGCGCCCAATGCCGGGAAGTCCAGTCTCTTGAATGCATTGTTGGGCTACGAGCGCGCAATCGTCAGCCAAGAGGCGGGCACGACCCGCGATACCGTGGAGGAGGTTCTCGATTTCGATGGCTTCCCGGTGCGCCTCATCGATACTGCGGGACTGCGCGAGGAGGGCAGTGAAATCGAGAAGGAGGGGATGGCTAGGGCCCGTCAGCGGATGGAAGATGCCGATCTGATCGTCGAGCTGGTGGATGCTTCGCAAGAGAAAGGGAATCGTCTGACGGAGGGGGGCCTGTTGGTCTTGAACAAAGTGGATTTGGGCGAGCATGGTTCTTGGAGCAGTGCAGAGGGTGCAGAGGAGGTGCTGCGAATTTCGGTGAAAGACGAGCAGGGGCTTGAGGACTTGCGGCAGGAGGTGGCCCATCGGCTTGGTGGAGGCTTGAGCGAGAATTCTGGAGGGGCCTTGCTGGCCATCAATGCCCGGCATCAGGATTGTTTGCGACGGGCCGAGGCTTCGCTGGCCGAGGCCCGGCAGATGCTGGCTTCGGGAGAGGAACCGGAGTTTGTGAGCCTGCCCCTGCGGGAAGCTTTGCAGGCGGTTGGGGAAGTGGCGGGACGCATTGATACCGACGAAATTCTTGGAAGCATTTTCAGCCAGTTTTGCATCGGAAAGTAGCCGCAAATATCGTTTCTTAGCACTCGCTCGCGACGCGGGTGACTCAGCCACATCATGAATATCATTATCGTTGGAGCCGGTGAGATTGGACGGCATCTCTCGCAGGAACTTTCCAAACAGCATGCCCTTTCGGTCATCGAGGTGGATAGCAAACTGGCGGAAGAGCTTGAGCAAACCATCGATGCCAATGTGGTGCGGGGTGACGGCAATTCGGTCAATGCTCTCGCGCAGGCAAATGTAGGCGAGTGTGAATTGTTTCTGGGTCTCACCAGTAGTAACAATGCCAACCTCATGAGTGCCTCAATGGCCAAGGCGATGGGTGTCGAGCGAGTGATTGCAAGGGTTCACCCCGGACTGCAGCGCGAGGAATGGCTTTTCGACTATCGCGGGCATTTCAACATCGATCACCTCTTCAGCTCCGAGCGCCTCACCGCGATTGAGTTGGCCAAATTCATCCGCAATCCCGACTCGCTGACGGTGGAAGAATTGGCGCAGGGTAAGATTGAACTTCAGCAAGTGCGTGTTCATGCCAAGAGCGGTGTCGTCGGCAAGGCGCTGCGAGATATCAAATTGCCGGAGCGAACTCGAATCGCCGCTATATCGCGAGAGGACAGCCATCTCATTCCTGATGCCGATAGCACCCTCGAGGCCGGGGACATTGCAACCATTTTTGGTGAGCCACGAAGACTTCGCAAGCTGGCTGGGAGTTTACAAAAGACCGAGGGCGGTCTCGAAGGTCTCAAGGTAGTTATCTTTGGGGGCGGCGAGTATGGCTTCTCGCTCGCGCAGATGTTAGAGAGCTGGGACTGCAAGGTTCGCATTTTTGAAGAAGACCAAGAACGATGCCTCGAGCTGGCAGACCGCTTGGCCAATACCACGGTTATCAATGTCGATGCCACTGTTTTGGCCGAGTTGGAAGACGAACAAGTCGGCGAAGCTGATTTCTTCGTCGCCACCAGCGAGAGTGATGAAGACAACGTGATGACTTGTCTGCAGGCCAATAATATCGGGGTTAAGAATTGCCTCACCATTATTCATCGTGCCGACTACGCGCGGGCCATCGGAAGTAGTGGCCGGCACTTCGGGGTGGTGGCCGCGGTCAGCCCAAGGGAGGCGACGCGACGAGACATCGAACGGTATCTCACTTCGGAGAAGTATCATGTCGTCAAAAAGCTGGGTCCCGGCCAAGTGATCGAGACCCGCATCGAGAGCAAGTCTCCCTTGGCGGGCAAGCCCGTGGCCGAGGTTTCGTGGCCGCCGGGAGTGGTTCTCGTGGGGCGGCAGAGGGGGCTCCATGCCGAGGTGCCGGGACGCGATGATGTCTTGGAAGCGGGCGATATCCTCTACGCGATGGTCGGCCGCAAGGCACTGAAGCCGTTCGTTAAGTTGCTCTAGGGCGGGCTTTTCCCATTCACGACCCTCTCTGCGCGCTTGTCTCGTGAGACGGTGTCGCCGCACTCGACTTCCCTCGTTCTCCTTTCGCTTGCTCGCAGGGGCATGAAATGAGACTCTATCGTCGTGGCTGCACCCCAAAATACTATTGCCCTCGTCTACGATTACGATCAGACCCTGAGTCCGAGCTACATGCAGGATGATGTTCTTTTTCCGCGTTTCGGAATCGACCCCGAGCAGTTTTGGAAGAAGTGCAACGTCCTCGTCAAGGAGCAGAGCTGGGATGGCGAACTCGCCTACATGAAGTGTCTCTTGGACTACTTGGGAATGGACAATGTGAGCAATGCCGACCTCTCCAACTTAGGCAAAGACCTCAGTTATTTCCCGGGCGTTGACGAGTTGTTTGAGCAAATTTCTGGCCTTTTGAGACCAGAACACGAGGCCGCAGGGATTAAAATTGAACACTACATCATTTCCTCGGGCCTCAAGGCTCTCCTCGATGGCAGTAGCCTCAAGAATAAGGTGAAGGCCATCTTCGGCTGTGAGTTTGGGGAAGACGGTGATGGCTGTATTTCTTTTCCCAAGCGGACGATCTCCCACACTACTAAGACTCAATTTTTGTTCCGCATCAACAAGGGGATGTTAGGCTATGAACAGGACGTGAACGACCATATGCCTCCCGAGCAACGGCCCATTCCCTTCGAGAACATGACCTATATCGGAGACGGTCCGACCGACGTTCCTTGCTTCACGGTGATGAAGAAAAATGGAGGCCATGCCGTTGCGGTATACAATCCCAATGATGAGACTCGCCGCAGTTTTCGAAAGTGTTTTCAACTCTCGGCCAGCGCGGACCGGGTCAAGCACATCGCCCCGGCGGATTATCGCCCCGGCAGCCACTTGCGCCTGATTTTAGAAGAGACCGTTCTTGGAATTGCGGATGCCATTTTGCAAAGGCGAAGCCAAGAGCGCGAAAACTCGCGGGTGGCAGCTCCCGAATTTTAAAAGAAGCGG
>CAZGXV010000051.1:0-24844 GCA_964529725.1 uncultured Roseibacillus sp. | reverse complement strand
GCACATACTTGACCTGTCGTATGGGGACGTCCTTGACCCGCTCCAAACAAAACCAGTCCCGTGATGGCGACTGAAAGGGCTTGCCCTCCCAAACCCAACCTTCTCCGGCCGCAAACTCTTGACCCGCAAAGCGCAGAGCTCCGGCCTGCTGCTCGACTTCGCCAAAAACTTTTTTCGCAAAGCGACGCTTGGGAAAGTTGGCATTTGATCGCAACACTTGGCTGGGCAGGGAATCCTCCCACGTCAGGTCTGGCTGTTCTTCGGGTTGAAACTCTCCCTGAGCGATTCGTCCGCCAACCAGTTGTTGCTCGCCTTGCTTCAGACAGACGCCCCATTCCTCATTCGAGCGTCCCCAGAGGACCTGTGCTCGCCCGTCGGGCAACACTTTCGCAAAGAACGTTCTCGCCTGTTCGTTTTTCACCTCGAACTCCTTGGTCGGCCCTTGCCCCCAGAGAGGAGCGAGGGGAGAAATTAATAAAACAAGAGATAGGAATGCTTTCATGAGCGCGCTACGGGCATAGCTGAGAATGGTTTTCATATCAATTCGCTCAAATCCTTTTCCGATTTCAAAAAGCCGATTTCAAAAAGTCGATTTGAAAAAGTGGCGGAAAAAGGGTCTAACCCTCTCGTGTCCACGCCCATCGACCTTACCAAAGCTCCGATTCTAGAGACCTACGCTCGTTTCCCTCTCACTCTGGTCAAAGGGGAAGGCACGCGTGTCTGGGATGACGGGGGCCATTCCTACCTCGACTTTTGTGCAGGCATCGCAGTCTGTTCGCTTGGTCATTGCCATCCTGTCATGGTGGAGGCCATCGAGAAGCAGGCCCACACCCTCATCCACGTTTCCAATCTTTACCACACCGAACCCGCTGCCCACTTGGCCCAGCTTATCACCGATCTGGTTGAGATTCCTGGTAAAACGTTTTTCGCGAACTCAGGCGCGGAGTCTAACGACGGACTCATTAAATTGGCCCGCCGCTTTGGTCTTCATTCGCCGGATGCCATCACCGGCCAAGCTCGTTCCGAGATTATCACCTTCAACAAATCGTTCCATGGCCGCACCTTGGGAGGAATCGCGGCCACTGGTCAGCAAAAAATCAAAGAAGGGTTCGACCCACTGCTGCCCGGTTTCCGGCACGTCCCCTTCAATCAGTTGAACACTCTCACCGATGCTGTTGGTCCCTCGACCTGCGCGATTCTACTAGAGCCTATCCAAGGAGAAGGGGGTATCAATTGCGCGACTCCAGAATTCCTTGAAGGGGTGGCAAGCCTCTGCCGGAGCGCCAACCTCTTACTCCTGTTAGACGAGGTCCAATGTGGCTTCGGGCGATTGGGCGAGATGATGGCCTGGCGGGCTCTCGGGGTCCCCGAGTTGCAGCCGGACGGGATTTCTTGGGCTAAGGGCATGGGCGGTGGGATTCCCATTGGCTCCTTCTGGGTCAATGATCGGCCAGTCGATGAGGAGGGCACTCCCCTGTCCTCGCTGCTGGGCCCCGGCTCCCATGGCTCTACCTATGGAGGAAATCCTCTGGCGGCCCAAACGTCTCTAGCTGTTCTCAACGAAATCGCCCGTGCCGATCTACCTGCCAATGCGGTTGCTCGCGAGCAGCAGATTCGCGAGACCATTGCCTCTTGGAACCATCCCGCTATCAACACCGTGCGCGGCAAGGGCTTGATGCTCGGCATTGTTCTCAATCCTGGAGCCATGACAGCCCCCGAGGGCAAGACCATTGCGGTCCACCTTTGCAACGAACTCCTCAAGAACAAGCTGCTCGTGCCACCCGCCGGGCCGGACGTCATTCGCTTTTTGCCCCCACTCAATATCACGGAAGCGGAAGCCGATGAAGCGCTCGCTCTTCTCAAGACCACTCTCGACCAACTCTTATCGGCATGATTTTCCCCACCCGCCTCTTCAAGCACATCCTGGCCCTCCCGAGCGGGGTGCTTTTCATCTATCTCGGTGCCTACTTGATGTTGCGCTTCCTCTTTGTGAGCACCCACACCGACGGCCATGACTACGTCGTTTTTCCAAAAGAACGAAGTGGTCTCTACTATGCCTTTCGTCCCCTCAGCTATGCCGATGAGCATCTTACTGGCATGCGCAGCCATCTGGGGCCACACCGCTAGCTTGTTGGATTCCTCACAAGGACCAATAGGGCGGCTCGTGCGACCTCAATAGCGCTAGGAGACTATCTTCACTGAGGTACCCACCCGCGAGCTGGCAAAGACAAGACGCGCAATTGCTTCAGGCATTCGGATGCATCCATGGGAAGCAGGTGAGCCGGGATTGGGGATCGCTCCCACGTGCATCCCGATGCCATAAGACGTTAATCGCATCCAATACGGCATCGGCGCGCCGACAAATTTTCCGCCTGCAGGCACCGGGTCTTTGCGAGAGCTGGCGCTCTCATTGACGACCTCGCCATCGGGCCCGAAGATTTGTCCGTAAAGATTGGAGCGTTTATCTACTGTTTTTTCAGTAATTCGAAAGGAACCCGTGGGTGTCGTGTGTCCACTCTTACCGGTTGCGACCCAGGACTTCCCCACCAACACGGTGCCCTTGTAGAAGGATGCCTGCTGATCGCTCAAATCGATCTCGACTCGGAAAGGGCCATCCCCGGGCAAATTTTTCCAAAAGGTTTCTTCGGATTCCTCGAGATAGATCGGCTTTTGCTCAGGCTGGACGACTTCTTCTTCGGGCTCCACCCGCACCCCACAACTCGCAACGAGCAAAACTAGCGCGGGTGAAATCAGCCTGAAGACCTTGAAAGAGAACATGTTACTTTGCATTAATCGAACGTTATTGCCGCCTCTGCCTCGTGAACTCAAGAGAAAATTATTCTGCATTGGTTGAGAATGAAGCACTCGAAAGAACCGACTGGCTCTTTCGGTTTGCTTCTCCCAACCGCAAAAGGCGCAAAAGGCGGCTGGCGGCTGACAGCTCTCATTTTCGAATTTTTGAGAGTTTACCCAGGCCTATTTCTCAGGACAGCATCACGGATGCCAACGCCTCGTCCCTTTCATCTCGCCTACTCAATTGCCGATATCGCCGCAACCCGTCACTTCTATGGTACGATTCTTGGCTGCCAAGAAGGACGAAGCACTGCTGATTGGATCGATTTCGACTTTTGGGGAAACCAGCTCTCCCTGCACGTCGGGAGCTTTGTGGAATCAAAAACCAATTCCCAAGTGGCGGGTAAATCGGTGCCGATGCCTCACTTCGGAGCCTTACTCGAATGGGAAGATTTTCACCAGCTGGTCACCCGTCTCCGAGAGGCCGAGGTCAACTTTGTTGCTGAGCCTGAAATCCGCTTTGAGGGTGAGGCTGGCGAACAGGCGACCTTTTTCATCACCGACCCGTCGGGCAACGCCCTTGAGTTCAAGGCCTTCAAGGACGAAGCCGCAGTTTTCGCTACCGAGTAACGGGCTTCACTGCTTCTGAAAGAGCTTTTCGAAGTAGAGAAGACGATTCGGCATCAATTCCCGCACAGCCTTCTCAACCTCGACCGGCAATCGACCGGGATGCTTGAGCACGGTGTAAGCGAAAAGCGCCGACTCCGGCAGGTCTTCCTTGAGCGGCAAGCGCGCAGCATACTTAGTAATAAATGCCCCGTCCTTCTTCTGCGCTGCCAACCAATCCGGATGGCGGGCATGCACGTGCTCCAAAGTGGCGTGGCAGGCTTCGTGGAAAATTGTTTCCTCCAAATCATGGGTGCTCACCCGCTTGCGGATATTGTCGGAATACAGCACAAAGAAGCGCCCCACCTCCTCACCGAAGGCCACCTCGTCGCCCTCATGAAGGATGACATGGGAAAGCTTCGCCCGCATGAAACGAGGCAACTTGCCCAAGCCTTCCGAGATGAGAGTCGTCAGCTCCTTGAGCTCCTTGTCGTCATCCAGATCGGGGTGCGCCCAAATCTCGGTCTCCACTCCGTCTTTGAAACGAACCCGATAGACGGCAGCACCGTCTGCGAAGAGGTTGTCGTTTCTCTTGTCGGGCATCTCCTTGCGATCGCGTCCGGTCAGCTTCACCTTCTTGAAGGTCGATTTGTCGTCACTACGGATGAATTCCAAATCATTAGAAACCACGGAGTTTTCGAAGAGGGGCTCTTTCTCGCCAGCGATCAAGGGACTGGCTAGAAGGCAGAAAATGAGACGGTGGAAGAAATACACCCGAGATTGTTCAAATCGATTTTTCCCGAGTCAATGAGGAAAAAGAATTCCCGTTCAAACCGGGAGCCCTTGGTCTCCAGGGCGATCAAGCTAGGGGAAAATTCGGTGAAATGAGACCGGGATGGATTGGATGAATAGGATTTAAGAATTCAAACTCATCGTTCTGAGCCGAGTTTTGAAGTGCCATTCCCTTCAAAAGTTCGTGGCTCAGCTTTTTCCATCAAAACATCCAATCTATCCTACCCACCTTGGTCCAAGAATTAGCTAAAGAAAAAAATTGAACCCTAGCTTGGTCGCCCTGTGCCTTGGTCTCGTCCTTTGCCCTCGCCTTTTTGCTTTGTTCTGCTAAGAGAATATTCAGACACATGCTTAAGACTACGCTTTTTGCCGCTTGCGCGTTTACCGTTACCGCAATCGCCGACGAACAACCCGCCGAGACACCGAAACCGACTCAAGAAGCCCCCGTAGCGGAAGCTGCTGCTGAAGAAACCTCTCCTCCTGAAGAGAAAAAAGCGGAGCCCAAACTCACGGAAGAGTTCACTGTTACGATGGCTCCATTCGCCATTAAGTCTCAGGTCAGCGGTATTCTCGTCCCGACTCAGACACAGACCCTTCGGCTTGAGCCCGTGCGCTGGAAGTCCTTTCCTATCGAATCTGTGCCCGCGCATGGGGCCACGATCAAACAAGGTGAGCCGCTCATCGTCTTCGATACCAGAGCCATTGAAAAAAGCCTGCTCGATCAGGAGGCCAGCATCAGCACCCAAGAGCTCAAACTTGCCATCGCTAACCGCGAGCTGACGGAACTCCAACAGAAGAATGCCCTCTCTCTTGCCACTGCCAAGCGCCGGATGGAAAACGCGGAGGCCGACCTCGCCTACCACGAAAGCACGGGCCAACCAGCACGTGAGGAGTCGCTCGCGCAAAGCCTCCAGCAAAGTGAGGACTTTCTCAGCTATCAGAAAGAAGATCTCACCCAGCTCCTCAAGATGTATGAGGAGGACGACATCACCGAGGAAACTGAGGAGATTATCCTCACCCGCCAGAAGGCTCGAGTCCGAGATGCGGAGAACAACCTCAAGGAGAGAAAACGGCAGAACCTTCGCACGCTGGAGACCACCCTCCCTCGCGAGTTAATCAGCCATCAGGAAAAAGTTGAAACCGCGCGCATCGACTACGCCACTGCCAAGCTGAATCTAGAAAGGGAGTTTCAGCTGAAAAAGCTCGAAGTGGCCAAGTTGGAGCGCAGCCTCGCCGATGCCAAGGAAGCCCTCGCCGAAACACAGGAGGATCGTAAGCTTTTCGATATCGTCGCCGAGTTCGATGGCAACCTGGTTTATGGAGAGTTCGGCGACGGTCAGTGGAAGAAAGGAGAGACTCCTAAGTTTCTTCGCGCCGGAGGCAGTGTTCCTGCCCGAACCGTCGTTCTGACTCTTGTGGCAAAGGACTCTCCGCTCGCCCTGCACGCTCTTTTAGAAAGTGAAAAGGCGGTCGAACTGCAGAATTCGCTCAAGGAAAGCGGTGACGCCGCTCTTCAAGTGGAAATCGCTCCCTTTCCCAATCTCGACGGCAAACACTTGGTGACATTAGAAGCCCAGCCTGCGGAAGCCTTCCAATTTCCTAGCCAAAAGGACGAAGCAGAACTCGTCTTCTACCAGTCCGAAAATGCCATCACCATTCCTAACGCCGCTATCAAAACCAAAGAAGATGGCTCCCCTTACGTCATGCTCAAACTTTCCGAAGGAGAGCCCGAGGAGCGAGCTGTCAAACTCGGCAAAAAGGACGAGAAAGTAACGGAAGTTCTCACTGGCCTCGAAGCGGGACAAGTCATCGTTTACTAGGCCATGTCTCTCACCCGCCTCTTTCTCAGCTCTCTGTTCCTTTCCCTTGGTGTCTTTGGAGAGACAACGGAAGAAAGCAAACAATACAAAGCACCCATTCCAGCCAAAGAGGCGCCCGCAGGGACTAACTTTGCCAGCGAAATCGAAAACGCAATTGCCCTAGGAGTCGATTACCTTGTCGGCAAACAGAATCCCACCGGTTCTTGGGGTAGCGCCACCAAGACCAAGGGGCTCAACATCAACGCTCCCATCCCCGGCGCCCATCATGCCTTTCGCACGGGCGCGAGCGCTTTAGCTTTGGAAGGACTTCTCTCCTCAGGCGACCGCCGTCCCGAGACCCTCACCGCTATCGCGAAAGGAGAAGAGTGGCTCTTGGATCAACTCCCCCGTCTGCGTCGAGCGGAACAGCTCACCATCTATAACAATTGGGGCCACGCTTACGGTCTCCGGGTTTTGGCCGAGCTGCACCGCTTTCATGACGGCAATGTCTCCCGGCAAGCGGCCATCGCTCGCTTAGCAGAAGAGCAGGTCAAAATGCTCTACCGCTACGAATACCTCAATGGCGGCTGGGGTTACTACGACTTCGTGGCCCATACCCAAAAGCCCTCTGGCTCTCCCACCTCCTTCACCACCGCCACCGTTCTTCTCGCCCTGCGCGATGCCCGCGAAACCTTCGGCATCGAGCTCAATAAGCGCGTCGTTGACCGGGCCCTGCGTTGCCTACGCCAACAGGAGTTTCCCGATGGTTCTTTTGCCTACTCTCTCCCGCATTGGAAGGCACCCCGACGCGGCATCAACCGTCCCGCCGGCTCCCTTGCCCGCAGCCAAGCTTGCAACGTGGCCCTGCGCGCCTTCAACGATGAAGATATGACCGACGAGCGCATCGTTGAGTGGCTTGATCGCCTCGTGAAACGCGACGGCTTTCTTGCCAACAGTCGCAAACGGCCCATTCCACACAACACACATTTTCAAATCTCCGGCTACTTCTACTACTACGGCCATTACTATGCCTCCGAGGCTTTCACCCTTTTAGGAGAGGAAGAACAAGCCGCCTTGCGCGAACCCCTCGCGCGCTTGCTACTAGAAAAGCAGGAGAAAAATGGTTCTTGGTGGGACTATCCTCTCTACGATTATCATCAGCCTTACGGCACGGGCTACAGCCTCACCGCCCTTTCTCGTTACCGCTCGCTCCCCGCTGAGACGAGGCCCTAATATTTCACCCTGTCCGACGATGTCCGAAAGCTGCCGACTCGACAAATGGCTCTGGGCTGTGCGCCTCTACAAAACGCGCTCGCTTGCGGCGAAAGCTTGTCAGGCTGGAAAAATCAAACGAAGCCAAAAGGCTCTCAAGCCCTCGGCCACCCTCCAAATCGGAGACCACCTCGACATCACGGTCCCCGAGAATACCCACGTGCGCCATATCGAAGTGGTGCAACTGTTAGAAAAGCGAGTATCCGCTGCCCTGGCTCGCGAAGCAATCGTCGATCACACCTCCGCTGATGTGCTGAAGGGGGTGGAGGAGAAGCGCAATATCCTCCGCCAAGAACGTCTCTTTCGCCAAGAAGGCGACCAAGGCCGCATGACCAAAAAGAAGCGCCGCGAGTGGGATAAGAACGCCACCACTCCCCACCGTCCTTTTTTTGGTGAGGACTGAGCCCAAGGCAGACTCGTCACTTCACCGCCCTCACTCCCTCAATCAAGAACACCGCATCTTGGTAGTCTCCATTGGAGGCCTCTTCGAACCCGACCACGTAAGCGTTCTGCAAGACCTTGCCCTCGAACTGCCTCACAGGATAAATGCGCGCAGTGTGCTTGATAGGAGCCCCGGTCGCGCGCCCAGGTAAAGTCAGCGAAGTGTATTGGTGTGCTTTCAGGAAAAGACCGAATCGCTGAGGAGGATCTGCCAAAGTCACCGCGGGCTGCCCACTCGCCAGCGGAGGACGGATTGCTTGATGGGAATCAGGACGAGTTGGTGTGGTGGCAGCGAGCGCGTCCACTGGTTGCAAGAGCAGCTCTTTACCTTCTGGAATCACCAAGCCAAAGGGAGTCTCCCCGCGTGGTGAATACCGGGCCAGCGGAGTGATCGTCACCGACGAATTCTTCACTGGCTCGAACTGACTTGCCGCAATCGAATCTCCAATCGTCTGCTCTCGAGTGCTTAAAGCAAGCTGGTCTCCACCGGCGTCAATGGCCGTCCCAAAGGCCTTGAGAAGCTCTTGCAGCGGGGGCTCGTTTTTGCCCTCCAGTGCTTGGGTGGCCACTCCTCGTAATTGTACAAGCTGTTGCTTTTCGCCTGTGCCGACCATGAGTTCAGCCGAAAAGTATCCCCGTTCGGCAGTAGGCTGAAACTCAATCTCCAGAAACAGGAGGTTGTTCTCCTCTTTGCGTGCCTCTGAAATCACAAATGAGTCCGCGCCCGGACCTCGAAACTCCAGCGAGAGACTTTCGAGAGATTCCTTCACCCCGAACAAAGCCACCTGCCCCTTGAAACCCTTGAATCCACCCACCTTGCTCATTGATACCCAAGCTTGTTCGGCTTCGGAAGAAGTCACGCCCCACACCACGGCTAACAAAAAAGGTAGTAATCTCATCACTGAAAAGTAACGACCTCTTCCACAGAGGGCAAGGTTCGGAGCGCACTCAACAGTCAAACGAGCCTTACTTCAAACTCCGCAAATAGCTCGCCCGCCGGGGATTGAGCTGCGAGTTCGCCAGCTGAGACAGGTCCTCGCTATCAATCCAACCCTCGCGCCACGCGATTTCCTCGAGACAGGCCACCTCATTGCCCATTCTCTTTTCCATCGTCGCTACAAAGTTGCCCGCCTCTAACAGACCCTCGACAGTACCTGCATCCAACCAGATAAAGCCTCGGCTCAAGCGACAACAACGAAGCGCCTTGTCGTTCAAATAGGACTTCATTAAATCACAAATCTCGGTCTCGCCGCGAGGGGAAGCCTCCAGTTTACAAGCACGCTCCGCTACCGATCCATCGAAGAAATAGAGCCCGGGAATGGCCCACTCGCTACGCGGGTTTTCGGGCTTTTCTTCCACCGATAGCACCTCGCCTCCCGGTCCCAGTTCCACCACTCCAAAACGTTCGGGCTCACCCGTCGGCATTGCGAAAATTAAGGCTCCATGCGGGAGAGCAACGGCCTCTCTAATCGGATCGAGATTACCGAAAAAAAGATTATCGCCTAAGACAAAGCAACAGCCTTCGCCTGCCAGCCAGTCTTTAGCCAAGACCAAACCGTCGGGCACTCCCGTCGGCTCGTCCTGCACTACGTAGCTAATCGTGAGGCCCCATTGCGAGCCGTCTCCCAACACCTCTTGGTAACAAGACAGCCATCGCGCGCTGGTGACGACAAGAACATCCCGGATTCCGCATCGCATCAAGACCGACAGCGGGTAAAAAACCATCGGCTTGTCATAGACCGGGAGCAGCTGTTTGGACGTGGCTTTCGTGAGCGGATCCAAACGCGTTCCGTTTCCGCCTGCCAGAATGACTCCCTTTCGAATCATAGAACATTCGGAGCTAGGAACGCTCTCATTGTCCCAGAAAGACCTAACCGACAAACATCTCTTCTCCCTCGACCAACTCGCCCTGACGAGTAGAGACGCCCGCATCGCGAATGTTGCGCAGAGTTCTCTTTGCGCCACGTCGTGACTTTGGGCCCGCAACCACTTCCTTCACCCCATCAACGACAGCCGGCACGATGGCCGCAATCCCCAGACAGGCCACCACGAAGGCGACAGGCTTCCGAGCCTCCTCCTTGATCAAGTCTCCAACTACGATTCCTACCGCCGCACCGAGAACAGCCGAGCCGACATCAGCCGTCGTTTCTGCCCAAGGACTCACCACTTTTCTTTGCTCTTCAATCGCCATGTCGAGAAGCCTACTGCAAAAACGAGTTCCACAAAATCCCAAATATTGCTCGCGATATTCATCCTTCAAAAAGCTTAGGAAATCTGTATTAGTATCGGCATGGCGAATTACGCACTCATTCTTGCCGGAGGTTCCGGAACCCGCTTCTGGCCGCTTTCCCGGAACAGCCAGCCCAAGCAGCTTCTCGATCTCTTTGGCGACGGCACCCTCTTGGAGCAAACCATTGCCCGGCTCGAAGGCCTCGTTCCTCACGAAAACATTTTCATTCTCACCAATGCCATTCAGGAGGAAAAAACACGCGAGGTTGCCTCCATGCTGCCTGCCGAAAACATTTTTGCCGAGCCTGCCAAGCGTGATACCGCCCCAGCGGTTGCTCTCGGCATTGGCCTCATCGCCGCGCGCGACCCCAATGCCACGATGATGGTTCTCCCTGCCGACCAATTGATTCAAGACACCGCTGCCTATCAACAGGTGATGCGCGATGCGGTCGCAGTTGCCAGCAAGACCGACGCGCTCGTGACCGTCGGCATCAAGCCCACTTGGGCCTGCCCAAGCTATGGCTACATCGAGCGCGGCGAAAAGGCGACCATCAGCCAATGCGCAGTCGAGAACCCTCCTTACAAAGTCTCCTGCTTCCGCGAGAAACCCGACCCCGAACTCGCTGAGAAGTTTCTCGCCGCCGGTAATTTCGTTTGGAACGCCGGCATGTTCGTATGGTCCGTTTCAACTGTAATGTCGCAGCTCGAGAAGCATTCGCCCGAGCTCTATCACTTCGTGCATGAGCTGTGCAAATCCAGCGACATCACTGCCACGGTAGCGGCCCAATTCCCCGAACTCACACCGATCTCCATCGACTACGCGCTCATGGAAAATGCCGAGCACGTCCTCAACATCGAGGCCACCTTTGATTGGGACGACGTGGGCTCTTGGATTTCAGTTGCCAAATATCTCACCCAACAAGGCGACAACAATGCCACTAATAGCGACCTAGCCCTTATCGACTCCGAGAACAACATCGTATTCAACAATCAGAAAGGCATCAAAGTGGCCCTCCTCGGGGTCGATGACCTCATTGTCGTCCAGACCGAAGACGCTCTCCTTGTCGCCAACCGCCATCAAGCCGACGCCATCAAAAAGCTCTCGGCGTTGCTACCTGATGAGCTGCTTTGATGCCCTGCATGGGCTGACAATCACTCAACCAGATAACGATAGAACATCTGCAACTCATTCGAGGCCGGCAGTTGAATCTCAACAGGCCCTTCTGAGGCCGGTGTCACGGCAGCTTCAACCTTCCAAGCATCGGTCAGTCCGAGATCAAGACTGCTCTGAAGGGAATAAGTCCTTCCCGGGCGGCCCACAAACGAGGAAGTCACAACTTCACCGTCTAAGATTTCATCGAGCATCAGTTCTTGCTGAAAAAAGGATTGAGGATCATCCGGATCAGTTCCCAAGAGCATTTCCTCAATATCAGTGTAAGGATCTCCGTCCGCGTTAGCAGTCGGGTCTTCCGCCACGTGCTCATTCCGACCCCAGAGCCTTTCGTCAGCATCGGAAACTCCATCGCCATCGGAATCTGGAAATCCCGTGGCAAGGTAGTCAATTTCGAATGAACCACTCACTGAATTTGATGGTTCTATCCGGAATTGGGTCATGAGCTGATTGTCCCACTCAGGGTGATTATCTACCGGAAGTTCATAGAGGTGGAATTCGCCATCAGCGATGGTGTCGATGGTCAGCCTTCGATCATCAGAGTAGAAATCGTTCTCCTGAGTGGCCCAGAAGAAATCAAGCTGGGTTCCGCTATCGACCTTAAGTCTGATAAAGAGGCGAGAGCCTTCCTTGAGGTAGATGAAACAGTGAGGGTTCCCAACCTGTGGGAACGGTCCTGAGATGATTCCCGCAAGCGCTCCCTCGCCATTCTGAGAAAGGCTCGAGACATTATTGAGACTCCTCATACCCTCGGTAAAGCCAGATTCGTCAAAGAGGATATCGAGCGTGGTCCATGCAGGCAGACTGGAAAAGTCATCAAACGAGTCAAACGGAAGCAAAGGGAGATACACATCGAACTCTGTTTGCCAGTCGGGCTCCAGCGCAGCTGCAAAGACATCAGAGGCCAGCTTTGGCGAGCCTGAGGCATCACGGATAAGGCCTAAAAAGAGCCCTCCTTCCCCTAAATTATCAGTGTAGCGATGGGTGATGTCCGCCTTGATACCCGGTATCCGTTTAAAGCGATGCCAATGATAAGCCCACGAGGCCGCTTGCAGCCTTTCGCCATCAAGCCCATCTGGGTTGAATCCTGGGGCATCAAGATTGGGGGTATGGAAACCCTGTTCGGTCAGGGAAATAGGACGCGGCTCCCCCTGAAACAAAAGGGCTGGCTGCTCAAAATACTCACTCAGCACTTCCAGATTTAGATAACTTAACCTAGGAGTCTCAAAATCGAGCAACGAATTGGAATATAACCAGAAACGAGGATCGAAGATATTTTCTGGGTAGGGATGACTCGCCACTTCCCAAGCAAAGTTGCCGCCCGCAGTCCAAATTTCATTCAACTCATCAATTAATTCTTTGGAAGAAAAGGCGCGGTTCGGATTGCCGGGACTCGCACTATTGGTCCAATGGTTAGTGTGAGAAAGCAGCACACGGTATTCGGGGTGATACTGAGCCAGAACGAGAGCGGCCTGCCTGAACTCGATGGAGAACGATTCGATGAAATCTTGGGGGGCGATTTCACCCAAATTATGCCAAAACCAATGAGCGTCTAATTCGTTGCCATGGATCCAGTGGTCAAAAGAGGTGACCCCGGGTTGGCTCATTCGGTGAGCAATATACTCGAAGATTGCGCGCGTGTAACGCAGACCATAGGCATCCGAGGCGTTGAAGGCATACAGGTTATTGGGAGATTGATCTGAAGAGCGAATATCGATGAAGGGCCAGTTCTGGTCATTGACAAGCGCGGCGTTGGAAAGGTTAAGCATCACCATGTAAGTATTGATGCCCTCCCGACCATACTCGGTGACCCTCTCATGAAGGTTGTCGAACCTCTGAGGATTGATTCCAAAAGAAATCCCGTCCACATCCCAACGGACCCGCGGAGTCGGCGAGAGGTCCAAGAGTTCGTTCACCGTAAAGTTGAGCTTGGTGACCTCCGGGTCGAGAGCTGCAATTTCCTCTCCAACAATATCTTCGATTCCCTTCCGGCCTTTCAGCTCAATGAGGTTTGTCTGGAGGCGGTCGATCTCGAAATCATACCGGAGCTCATAACCATCCAAATCCGAAGTCGGATCGTAGTTGGCATCCTTTGTGACTGCGATCCAATCAATCTCAAGGGTCGCTCCATCAAAATCGCTTTGGGCAGAAGTACTGTTAGGGATATCGAGGCGGAGATTCTCGAAACCTTGCCAAGATGGAACTTGTGAGAAGTCGAAGTGGAGAACTTGCCAATCCCCCACAGGATCAAAGTCGGCATCTGAGCGGGACACTCCACCAGCCGTGCTAAAAACAGTCGCTTCTAACAAGCTCTCAGCTCCCTGATAATTGAGAAGGCGAACTCTCACATGAACATGCTTGCAACGAGAGCCATCAATCTCACGGTTAGGGTTAACGAGCTGCGGATCGAAGGGCCCACTCGCAGTCTCATAGCTCATCCTTAAAACCCCGTCCTCGACCATAATCGGTCCGGCACCATTACCAGCAGGCGCGAAACCATGATCGGTCACGGTGCGGAAGCTGAGGCCCGAAAAATCGGAAACCCATTGAGGGCTGCCCACTGGCACGCCCTCGTCCAACATCAGAAACTTCTTATAATAGAGGTCACCTTCGTCAGAATCACGAGGAATAGTGATCGGCGAGGCCCCTGATAAGGTGGCAACTGGAATCGGATAGCCAAGATCCCAGAACCGCTCCCACCGACTCCAAGTGAGTGGATTCGTAAAATCCGGCTGATCAGTCACGGCAATCCAGTCGATGAACAACTCAGCATCCTCGAAGCCAGCGATTCCAAGATTATTAAGAAAATCAATGCGGATCGACTTGAGCCCCGACCATGTCACGGGACCACTAATGGTCGACAGATCGAACCGAGCGAAGTGCCACTCACCATCAGCAACAAACTGGAAGTCTCCGGTTGAAAACCCTCCCGGTCCGAAAATGAAAACCGTAGCAGGAAAATTGCCCTCATAGTTTTCAATCTTTGCTCGGATAGTGAGATGACGAACCCGGTTGGCATCAATTGGGTCGCTGACATTCACAAATTGAGGGTCAAAAGCAGCTTGGTTGGCTTGAAAGCGGATTTTGAGGGCCTCTTCCCGCTCAAAGTCGAGAATTGCACCATTACTTGAACCACCCAAAATCCAATTGCGCGATGACTGATAGCTATCGTAAGGCTCTAAAGCAACGACCTCATGAACCCCCTGCGTCCCTTCTGTAGGAGTGATCGTAATCTCCGTGTCTGAAACGGAAATCTGCTCAATAGCCTGTCCTTTCACTGACGGGGTGGCGCAAAAGAGACAAGTGAGACCGAGGACGAAAGTTCCGCAGGAACGTGAAATAAACGACGGGGTAGTCTGGGGAAACATAATAGGGTAATGGAAAAGAATGCTAACGAAGAGACTTCGTTGCAGCTGCCAATACATTGTGAATTCAATTGACGCCTTTAGGCAAGCTTTAAAGAAAAGCTGCTAACCCAGGGCGATCAAGCTAGGGATCAAGTTTCTCTCTTTAGCTCATTCTTGGACCAAGATGGATAGGATAGATTGGATTTTTTGATGCAAAAACATGAGCCGCGAGCTTTTGAAGGGAATGGCACTTCAAAACTCGCTTCAGAACGATGAGTTTGAATTCTTAAATCCAATCTATCCAATCCATCCTGGTCTCATTTCACCGAATTTTTCCCTAGCTTGATCGCCCTAGCTGCTAACCATCGATTTTGAGAGATCTCTCCAAAGCAGCCAAGGCAGGCAAGCCTCAGCGATCACACCGACAGCCAAAGTCATCAAAAATACACAAACCACGAACTTTCATCCGAGCGTGAAGGAATTGCTCTAACCCCTCAAATCAAAGAAGCATAGAACGGGTAGTCATAGGAGAAGTTCCCTAGACCTGAGCGACCGCTAGCACAGTGCTTGCTTGCGACCATTCTCGAGGCCCTCATTTATTGATTACGAGAATGGTGCAGGCTGACGGGCTTGAACCGCCGACCTACTGGGTGTAAACCAGTTGCTCTACCAACTGAGCTAAGCCTGCATTGGAAAACTTTCCGGGCTCGCAATCTGAGAACCAGCCTTGCGAGGGCGAAAAAATGCCGGAGTCTGAGAAGACTTTCAAGCTCTTCTTTTCTTTCCTCGTCACTTCTTTTATCTCCCTCTCATGCCCGTCCGCTCCGTCCTAGCCATCGAGACCAGTGTCGAAACTGGTTCGGTCGCCTTTTGGAGCGAGGGGGCTCTGCTTGCGGAGCGCTCTTTTTTGGCGGGACGAAAGCCTTCCGGCACGCTGTGGCCTGCGCTGGAGGAAGTCATGCAGGAGGTCCGATCACTCGATGCCATCGTGGTGGGAATCGGCCCCGGAAGTTACAATGGCTCCCGCGTGGGAATTGCGGCCGCACAAGGGATTGCGCTGGTGCACGAATGCGCAGTGGCACCGCTTTGCTCATTTGAGGGGGTCGTCCCAGCAAGCGACCGTTCGCTCGCGATCGGCGATGCCCGGCGAGGCAGCTTCTCTTTGCAGCGAGTCGTGAAGGGTCAAATTGAGGGAGAGTTTGAGCTCGTCGATCAGGAAGCTCTCAGTGCTGCGATTTTGCAAAGTCACGAAGACGGGCGCGAAGTTTTTTCCTTCGATTCTCCGGAGCGGTTCGCGCTCCCAGACTCGATTACAGAGATAATTGTGCGCCGTCAATCGGAGGCGAAGAATCTCGTTGCAGCTTACTTCCGGCGAAGCCCAAAGGAACAGGAAGCCCTTTCCCAAGCTTTGCCCGAACCCTTTTATCTACGCGATCCCCACATTACGATTGGGAAGCGAAAATCGCTGTTGGATTAAGTGCCGACTTGAGCTTGGTAAAATCTTTCTAATGCGGTTTGCTTGAGCATGACTCTCACTTCGCTCGGACGGACTGGCCTCCAGGTCTCTCCCCTTTGCATCGGCACTTGGCAGTTAGCCGGACCGCTCAGCTTTGATGGCAAACCGGATGGGCATCCGGACCCTGGCAAGGAGAATACTATTCGCCTCATCCGTGAGCTCGGGGACCGTGGCCTCAACTTCATCGACACGGCCGAACAATACGGAGGAGGAGAAGCTGAACGACGGACTGGTCGAGCTCTACAAGAGGTGCGGGATGACTGGGTTATTTCCACCAAGTTTGGCTACCGAGTCGGACCGGGTGAGACCCGCATTGACGACTCGAGCCCTCCCACCATTTTACCAAGTCTAGAAGGCTCATTGCAGCGCTTGCAAACTGACTACATTGACGTCTACCTCTATCATTGCGCGCCCCAAGAAGGCGAACTGGCAGAGGCGAGGGAAGTCCTAGAGAAGGCGCGTCAGGAGGGGAAGGTGCGCTTTTTTGGCATCTCAACTGGGAGCTTGTCACTCAGTGAAACTCTGCATACGGAAGGTCTGTTAGACGTATTGCAGTTCCCTACCAACCTCTTGGAACCAGCTCGTGAACTCACAAAGTTTTGCACTCAACAGGGTGTCGGAACACAAGTGCGCGGAGTGCTGGCCCAAGGGCGGCTGAGCGGTAAGTATTTCTCAAAACAACCCAAGTGGGACTCTGATGACAATCGGAGCGAACACTTTGCGAAGGAGGATTTTTCGAGGTACGCTGCGCTGGCCAAGGGACTACCGGAGCCCTACACGATGGCTCAAGCAGCCATTCGCTGGGTTCTCGACCAACCGGGCCACGACAGTCTTTGTCTGGGCGCTAAGTCTCTTGCCGACTATGAAAGCGCGATTGCAGCCTTAGAATTGCCTTCGCTCGGAGAGCCTTTCTACAAGGAGCTGGAGAAGAAGGCGGAAGAGCTTGTCTAGTTCTCCGGCTTATCGTGTTTGGTAAGTGTTTCCTCAACGAGAGCCAGCCGTTTCTTTTGGGCATAATAGGCTTTGCGCTCCTTGACGATGCCAAGCTGATCGACGAACCAGAAATCACGTTGGAGCTCCAGTTGGCCAGTTTTGCCAAAGACTTTCACGCGATGGGCTTTTTGGTTTTGGCCAAGGACCAGCACATCCTCCATTCCGAAATAACGAAACTGGCGATAGAACATGGGCGGACCACCAGGGTCGTTGGGGTTGGGTAGGTTCATATCCCACAGGGAACCCGGATCGAGCTTGGCGGGCACCATGAGAACTGGCGGCATCAGGATACGCTCCTTGCCTGCTTCTTGCCATGCTCGGGTTAAAATGCCCTCCTCAGTGATGAGGCTAAACTCGAGTTCTTCTTTGCGCCCGCCTTTGGAGACTTCGAAGCAGTGGGCCAGCTCGTCACTCCCAGCCTCGATAGGCTTGAGCCCGAGATAGACGCGCTCCTTGAGGTAGTCGGACGAAGCGCCTTCGGCTCCTCCAACCAATCCAGTAGGAACCCGGGCCTCAGGATCGAGACTGACCTCCACCTTGTAAATCCAACGCTCTCCCTCGGTGGGAGTGAATCGCACGCGCGAGATGGCCGGAGTCTCCTCGGCCTCAGGCTCAGGCTCCTCGCGGCAAGCGGTGAGCAAAACCGTCGCCAGCAGGAGTGCAATCGGAAAAGCAGTCTTCATGAAATCGGGGAACAGGGTGAGCAAAGGCTAATGTCTCTTACCATACTTCACCAGCACATCTCCTCCTCCGCTGAAGGGAGCAGCGAGGCGACGACGGGGCGAGGTATGAGGAAACATCATGGGCTTGAGCTTGCGAAGATGCTTTTTCCAAAGAACAAAAGCAAGAAAGGCTAACCCAAGAAAGACGACGATGAGGACAGCTGCCAAGGCCCGCAGAGCCTCCTTGCGTTTGATTTTTTCCGCCTGTTCGTTCTCCCACTTCTCCACGCTTTTCTCGTGAGCCTCCTTCAAGCGCACCTGCAGAAAACCAAATTCATCGGAGAGGTTGTTGACGATCTCCTCCAGACGTCTCTGAGGAGTAGAAACTAACAGCGCGGTGTTGCGCGCTCCCCGTACCGTGCGTTCGAGCTCTTCGGCGGGAAGCTGGGCCATCAAGTCGCCGCCAACCAAGCAGTCGGGCTCGCTGTCCTTACCGACCTGATAGACCACACACCAGTACTCGCCCTCGGACCAGCTTTCGCCAGCCTGCTTGGCCAAGATACCAGCACCTTGCGGAGGCTCTTCTTCGAAGAGGATGACAAAGACTTCAAATTGCCGATGGTCCCGCTCGTAGCTAATGCGGTAGGCGATATCGGTAGTGAAGTCTTCATCCAAGAACCGACCGGGATCATAAATCCGATTAAGAGGCGGATTCTTGAGGTCCAAGGCCAAGAGCTGACTTGTTAGAGCCATCCCTAGTAGCAAAGCCAGCGACCATTGCAGGAGAGTTCTCATCGTTTCACCTCCTTTTGTAAAGCCAAGGAACGTTCGGCCAGTAGCTCAAAGGCACCATCGAGAAAGCACTCGATACCAGCCCCGTATTTCTGCCGAAAGAAAAGGTCGCGGCAAGCCTCGCAAACGGTCACCCACTCGGTATCCATCACGAGAGGGTCAAGTCCGTAGCCGGTGGTGACCGAGATCGTCTTCTCTTTTGGGTCGGCCAGAAAAAGCACCGCGAAAGTCTTGGCTTCTTCGCCCTCTTTCATTTGTCCGGCATTGAAAAGCCAAAAGCCAAACTCACGCAAATCGACATCCTCCCCCAACGGCACCAGGCAATTGAGGAAGCGAAGCTGGGGAAAGCGTTTCTCCATCTTGCGCACCTTTTTGGCGACCGAAGCTGCTTCCTCCTTGGAAAGATAGCCATTGGGATCGAGCACCGCGGTCAGTGGTGGAGCGGGAAAAGGAAACTTCTCAACCGCAATCTGCCCCGAGAAGCCGCACTTAGGGCACTTCTCGGCAGACTCTTCCAAAACATACTGACAAGAAGGGCAAACCATGGCCCCACGCGCGAACCGTTTCGCGGCATAGACCTTTTTGCGTTCTTTCTGACCTTCCTTCACTGAGGGGATAATGAGTCAGGACCGCGACGGGGAAAACCCTCTTTATGGGCCACTGACACGGATTCGCGCCGAGCGTCCATGGGCATCAAGACCCTCCACGCGCGAAAACTCCTCCACTGCGGCGACAGATTTGGCCACCGCATCCCGATCCAGTCGAACAACGCTGACCCGGCGCTGAAACTGATCCGCCCGCAAACCGGAAAAGCTTTTGCCACTGCCTCCCGTCGGCAGAGTATGGCTAGGTCCGGCTAAAAAGTCGCCCACCGCCACTGGCGAAAATGAACCCACGTAAATCGCGGAAGCAGTCAAAACCTGGGACAACCATTGGTCCTCGTCCTCTACGACGAGCGAGAGGTGCTCGGGAGCGAAGGCATTGACGACAGCTACGCCCTCGGCCAAATCCTTGACGACGACTGCAAAGGCTCCTTCGCGAAGGACCTCTTGCAGGTAATCGCCTCGACTGAGGGTGGCGGCCTGCTGCTCCACTTCCGCCAAGACTGAATCTAACAGCGCACGGGAAGGAGTGACCAAACCCACGACACTGTCCGGCCCGTGTTCGGCCTGGCCAAGGAGGTCCGCGGCGACGAAGGCTGGATTCGCGCTCTCATCGGCGAGCACCATAATCTCGCTCGGCCCCGGCAAGAGGTCGATGGAAATGGCGCCGATGAGTTGTCGTTTGGCCTCGACGACAAAGTCATTACCGGGACCGACAATCTTTTGAACCGGGGCAATGGACTCCGTGCCCAAGCCAAGCGCGGCCACGCCTTGAGCTCCGCCCACCTTGATCACTTCGGTCACTCCGGCCGCCTTGAGGGCATAGAGAAGAGCAGAATTGACCCGCCCATCAGGTCCGCAAGGGGTCGCGGCGACAATCTCGGGCACGCCCGCGGCTTGGGCAAAGCCTGCCGTCATCAGGGCTGTGGAAACCAAGGGAGCTTTCCCACCCGGGACATAACAGCCCACACGCTCGAAGGGCACGAAACGTTCTCCAACCTCGGCACCTTGCTCGTTGCGAGCCGACCAATCCTGGCGCTGACTTTTCTCTGCGAAAAAGGTGATATTACGCAAGCTGGCCGCGATGGCTTCGCGCGTGTCTTCCGAGGTTTCGGCTTCTGCTGCCGCCCACTCCTGCTCGCTCACCAAGAGGCCTTCGCTTAAGTCCGCACCATCGAACTTTTGAGTCAACTTCACCAAGGCGGCGTCGCCACGCTTGCTGACATCAGCGATGATTCCCGAGACGATTTCACGCACCCGGTCAGACGGAATGGCGCGGCGGTCTAGGCTTTGCAGGAAAGCACGATAGCCCTCGGAAGTGTATTCAACGACCTTCATCTCTTTAATAATAGGGTTTGAGCATCCAGTAGACAAGCGGTCCGGTGATGGCGACGTAGAGCCAAATGGGATAGATGCGGCGCGAGAGTCGTTTGTGCTTCCCGAACTGGTTGGTCCATGCAAACACCAGCGTCATTAGGATGAAGGGAAAGCTGACCGCAGCGAGGATGACGTGAGTCGCCAACACGATATAATAGGCGGTCTTCACCCAGCCCTCGCCGCCGTAGCTCGTCTCTCCGGTGGTGATGTGGTAGGCGACATAGCAAAGTAGAAAGGCAACCGACAAGGCCACTGCTGTCGTCATCAAGCTCCGATGCAAAGTGATGCGTCCCTTCAGCACCGCCACTAGGGCTGCCACGAGCAAGATTGCCACTCCGGTGTTCAACCCCGCATTGACTGCTGGCAAAAAGCTTAAGTCGACACCCTCCGGCAAGGGCAACTTGATTCGCCGCATGGCCACCACGAGTCCAAGCACCACTACGGTGAGCGCCCAAACCACCTTCATCAGCTTCCGGCCCAGCTCGTCATTCGACGTCTTGCCGAGATATCGCATCCGCTCGCTCATTCTAACAACTATTGCGCCAAGGCCTTTTCAATTGCGGAAGTCAAGAGGCCTTCAAAATGTTCATACATTTCTTGGCTCTGTTCCCGGGCAAAAAATAAATCTTTCTTCTCCATCATCACCATCCCCTTTCCAAAGACGGCCACCCCCATGTCATGAGCCCAACGTCCTTCGCGCGCGATGTCGTCTTCATTAGTACGCTCACGCACGGCTAGGAACTTCATCTCATCCTCCATGTAGCGATGCAGCTCTTCACGTGGTCCAGTGAGAAACCACCAATTGGAGGTGTCGGCCTTGAGATTTTCAGCATATTGCTGCAAGCGCTCCACATCATCAAAGTCTGGGTCAACAGAAACGCAGACGACGTGAAAGTCCGGGTTATCACGATACTTCTGATAAAGCTGCACGAGATGGTCACCATTGCGCGCAGCACAGTTGGGGCATTCCGCAAAAAACTGGGCGGCGATCCAGACCTTGCCCTCTAACTCGGAAAGTCTCACCTCTTCGCCAGCTTGATTAGTGGCCACCAAGTCCTCCTCCAAGCGAATCATTTCCCGCTTTTCTTCACGGCCCACGTTGGTCGCGATTCTTTCTTTGATCGCGACCTTCTCTTTGGCCTCTTGCGCTTTTCTCAGCCAAGTGAACGTGCCCACCAAGGCAACCGCCAAAATGGCCGTGCCAACATACATCAGAATGATTTTCGTTTTATCGCTCATTGTTCGTCAGTAGGATCACCTTCATCCAAAAGATAGAGAATGTGGTCCCGTAAGAACCAATCCTTTCGATAGCCTTCGATAGCCTCGGGATGATTACGCTGCAAGGCCTCCTCTTTGGCCTTTTTGAAATCGAACATTTCTCCCCGAATGTGAATGCGAGGGTTCTTTCCCTCCGGGCGGTCACGCTTCAGAAGAGCCACCGAACTATCGTAAATCAATTTGCCATCTTTGAGATGAGGAATCGTTCCAAAGCGAATTCCCGACTTAAGATACTTTTCCAAAACTTTGGCCTTGGCTGCGACTTTCCAAACTCCCGGCTCTTGTTCCAAAGTAGCCATCCGGGCTTTGTCCTCCTCCTTGTTCGGATCCATATCGACAAAAAAGACGACTTGTCTGACCCCTTCTTCGGGCAAGAGAGCGAGTGCCGCTTCGCGCTCCTCATGACTGTCCCGCTCTTCGAAAGAAGTTTGATAATAAAGCCACACGTCTTCCTCAATGTCAGAGGTATCCACCACGGTACCATCGGAAAGCTGGAGTTTGATATGCCCCTTCAGCTCATTAACGAAGGCGGGACGATGGTCTTCCTGCTGCTTCTTGGCCGTCGCGATATACGACGAAGTCACTGCCACCGCTCCTATTAAAATCAGACCCACGAGGATGAAAGCAGTCTTCCGCAATTGCGCGGGATTCACCTCCGCGGGTTCCAGACCTTCAGCAGCACTTTTCACGTGCGCGCAACCTAGCTCCTTTTTCCTTAGAGGCAAGCCCTTGCGGATGAATTACCTGCGACCTCGGCTGAGTATTGGCAGATTCCTACTGCCCGCAAGGTGATGACGAGGGCACCGCAGGCCCTGCTTTCGACCTTTCGCCTATGGGGATAAGGCGACGCAACGACAGGCAGTGAGGTGAATTCCACTTTTCGCTCAGAAACTCTTTCCGCTATTTCCCGTATTTCCCCCATTGTCCCCGGGACAACTCCCTGCTAACGAGTGCCCATGCCTGAGGCTCAATCATCCTCGACTCCCTCCGAAGTCATTGTTTTCGCGCCAGCCACCGTCGCCAATGTCGCCTGCGGCTACGACGTTCTGGGCTTTGCCATCGACGCGCCTGGCGATTATGTGGTCGCGCGCCGCAGTGAGAAGCCAGGACTTCGCATCACAAAAATTACTGGTGACGAGGGCAAACTTCCTCTCGCTGCCGAAAAAAACACTGCTGGGGTCGCTGCACTCGACCTCCTTAATCATCTCGGAAAAAGCGAGCTGGGAATTGAGATGGAAATCCACAAGCGCATGCCCTTCGGCAGTGGACTGGGCTCCTCGGCGGCCTCAGCAGTGGCAGGAACCTTCGCAGTCAATGCCCTCATCGGTTCGCCTCTTTCCAAGAAGCAACTCCTCCCCTTCGCCATGACGGGAGAGGCCTCGGCCGATGGCGCCTGGCACGCCGACAATGTGGGCCCTTCCCTGTTAGGCGGTATTGTCTTCGTGCGCGACAATGCCGAACTCGACGTCGCCAAGCTACCCGTTCCCGACAATCTTTGGGCTGCTGTTGTCCACCCCGACATCGAAATTCTCACCAAGGTCGCTCGGGAAATTCTTCCCAAAGAAATCTCTCTCTCCGACGCCACCACCCAAATCGGGAATCTGGGCGGGCTCATTTGCGGGCTCATTCAGTCCAACTACGGACTCATTAGCCGCTCCATTCATGACGTCATCGCCGAACCCCGCCGTCAAAAACTCATCCCCGAATTCTACGAAGCCAAACGCGCCGCCATGGCCGCCGGAGCCCTCGGCTTCAGTATTAGTGGCGCGGGACCTTCCGTCTTTGCTCTTTGCGAAGGAAAAGAAATTGCCGAAAAAGCAGGAGCCGCCATCTCGAAGGTCTTTGGAGCCATCCCTCTTGAAAACCAAATCCACGTCTCGCCCATCAATCAAAACGGCGTTCAAGTCGTCGAACGAATTCCGGCACTCGGTTAGATAGACATCGAATCCTCCTTTGTTCACTCCAACTCATTTTCCATGCCCACTCAGTTTTACTCCACCAACAATCGCCAAAACGTGCAGCCCCTCAAGGAAGCCGTCCTGCGCTCCCTGCCCGCTGACCGCGGACTCTACATGCCGGAGGAAATCACCCCCCTGCCCTCTTCCTTTTGGCAAAATTGGCGCGACCTTTCCCTGGGCGAACTCGGCTTTCAAGTCACCCAACACCTCTTGCAAGGAGCCGTCCCTGATGCCGACCTTCAAACGCTCGTCCACGAAGCCATCAACTTCCCCGCTCCCGTCCACCCCCTCACCGGCGACCTTTCTGTTCTCGAACTCTTCCACGGCCCCACCCTTGCCTTCAAGGACTTCGGAGCCCGTTTCATGGCCCGCCTCATGGGCTATCTCACCAAAGACGATGGCCGCGATCTCACCGTCCTCGTCGCGACTTCCGGCGACACCGGCGGCGCAGTCGCCAGCGCCTTCCACAATGTCCCCGGCACCCAAGTCATCATCCTTTACCCCAAGGGCGGGGTCTCCGCACTTCAGGAAAAACAGCTCACCACTCTCGGTGGCAACATCACCGCCCTCGAAGTCAGCGGGACCTTCGACGACTGCCAACGCCTTGTCAAAGCCGCCTTCGCTGACCGGGAACTTTCCGAGCGTCTCAATCTGACGAGCGCGAACTCCATCAACATCTCCCGCCTCATCCCCCAGTCCTTCTACTACTTCGAGGCCGCGCGCCAACTCCCCGAAGGCACCCTCCCCACCTTCATTGTCCCTTCGGGAAACTTCGGCAACCTCACCGCCGGACTCCTCGCCCAACGTCTTGGACTTCCAATCGAAAAATTCGTCGCCGCCACCAATGCCAACGACGTCGTTCCGCGCTATCTACTAGACGGGCAGTATCAACCGCGACCCAGCATCGCCACCATCTCCAATGCCATGGACGTGGGCGCCCCCTCCAACTTTGCCCGCATGGTCGACCTCTTCGCCCGCCCCGCCCAACCAGACGCCGAAACCCTCACCGAAGCCGACGCCATCGAGGAAATGTCGAAAGTCATCACCGGCCTCGCCTACACCGACACCGCCACCCGCGCCGCCATCCGCGAGGTCTGGGACAAATACAACTACGCCATGTGCCCCCACACCGCCGTGGGTTATCTCGCTGCCAAAGACCTCCCCACCGACGGCCACAAAATCATCCTCGCCCCCGCCCATCCCTCCAAGTTTCGTC
>CAZGXV010000050.1:0-25406 GCA_964529725.1 uncultured Roseibacillus sp. | reverse complement strand
CAGCTCGGGCGCGGGAATTACAATTGGCTTGGGCCCTGGAAAAGAGGACAGTTCTTCCTCTAGCTGATTGCGTTGGCGGGGGTTAAGAATCTGGATCCAAAGCCGCCCGCCTCTCTTTTTTTGCAAAAGCGAAAGGCTAGCCGAGATAAACGTACGCGCGCATTCCTCGATTGGCCCCCAAACCTGACCACCGATAGGGGAGACTTGCTTGGGAAGAGAATCGAGGATTTGGGAGACGAATTCGTCACCTTTGGCCATGCGAGGGCACTATCGCCGACCTCAATAAACACGCAATCCTAACTTCACTTTTGAGGAAAATTGAATATCTTTCCTACTTACCCGACTAATTTTCCCGTGATGAATCGATTTATACTCCTATTTACTGCTCCGCTTCTTGGCCTGTCATTCACTGGCTGTGGAGGTAAGAAATCTGAAGTCATTGCCATTCAAAATCAGCGTCCCGACTCATTTTATCGAGGAAGTAGTGGTTACACCACCACGAGCCGCTCCCCGCGCTATGTTTCCTCATCCTCACGTTCTTCGAGGTCTCGCTCCTCAGGCTCCCGAAGTGCGCGCTCACTGCTTTCCGAGGTGCGGTTGAAGCAGGATATCATTTCGCGCAGTGCCCGTGGCCGCACAGGACGTCACATGTCCCCGCGCTACATCACAATTCACAGCACCCAGAACTGGTCCCGTGGGGCAGACTCCAATCGTCATGCTTTGGCGCTCAAGAATAGCAAGTTGGGTCGTATTTCTTGGCACTACACCACCGATGATCGGCAAGCCGTACAGCATCTCCCCATCAGCGAGCAGGGCAATCACGCCGACCACAATGGTCCTGGTAACAAATACAGCATTGGAATTGAGATGTGCGAACACCCCGGCTGCAGCAAGACCGCTACCATGGACCGCACTGCCAAATTGGCCGCTTATCTCATGGTGAAGGAGAACATTCCTTTGTCCCGAGTCGTTCCCCATTATCACTGGCCGCGCTGGGGGAAGAATCCTCCTAACAAAAATTGCCCGCACTTCTTGATGACTAATGGTCGCCCGGGTGCCAAGTGGCAAGCCTTCTTAGCTAAGGTCAATCGCTATCACCGCGAGATTAGCGGAGGGAGCTCTTACGCGCGTCGCTAGATTGGCTGGCACTGACGACCCCGTTCTCAATCAGTGCTGTCCACCTGTTCTCATATGGCCGCAGCGACACCCAAAGGCGTCTACTATGTCTGCCAGCGATGCACGGCCTGCTGCAAGTGGCCCGGTGACGTCATCCTCGAGGAAGGGGAGGTCGAAAAGATTGCCGCTTTTTTGAAGATGGAGGTGGCGGACTTTATTCAGGAGCACACTCACCTGAGCGCCAACCGCAAGCATCTGTCTTTGTTAGAAAATCCTGACCACTCCTGCGTCTGGCTTTCCGGAGAAAATTGCACCCTGCAGGAGGTCAAACCCAAGCAATGCGCAGGCTTTCCCAATGAATGGAATTTCAAAGGGTGGAAAAAGTATTGCGAAGCGATCCCGGTGCCGCGGGATTGATTTTGGCAAACCCTCTCGAAAAAATCCCATTGATAGGAAGTCGTATAGGAAGTCGTGAGGATTACTCGGAAGACATCGCGAAATCGATGTCCACCCCCTTGGACTTCCAGCCTTTGGAAATATCTTCTGCGAGTTGGAAATAGCTGCGCCCTTGCAGGAGGGCCTCGAGAGCTTCTTCGCCTTCCTTGCCCTCCCGAAGAGCTTTCAGAAAGGCGGTGATCGCAACCCGATCTCCACGGCCTTCGATCTCGAAAAAATACGTAGTGATGAGCAAGCCAAGGCCGTAATTAAAATTACCGTTCGCCACAAAGGAGCTGTAGTCCTGCAGCATATAGTCCTTGAGGGCAGGAGCGTTGATTTCGTCGCCGAGAGCACGACCTCCATTGCCATCGCGCCCATATTCGGTCGCGTATTCTTTGGCAGCTTTAACCGCCTTGGTCAGCATGAATTTACCGGACCGATAGGGAGTGACCGCAACATACTCGGCAAGTCCCTCGGAGAACCAGCCGCGGGCGCCTGCTTGGTAGTAAAAGCGGTCGGTAATCTGATGGGTTAGCTCATGGGTGAGCGTCTTGTTGTCTGCATCGTAGTCGATGGTGTAAGAGGAGCCGAGCTTTTTGACGCCCAGCGAGGGCAGGGGAACCATGACCACATCGCTGCCACCCATGAAGACTCCGGCAGAACCGGGAGGGCCTCCATTCTGGTGATAAGTGGCCATCGTTTCGAACAAAAGGATGCGATTGCGGTGGGTCTTTCCTGCCACGTGGGCCTTCTTGGTCGTGATGGGGAGTTGACGGCAAAACTCGCGAGTTCCTTCGAAAAGCACTGCAAAGCGCTTCACGAGGTGAGGCTTGAGGGCAACATCGCAGATGAATTCGTAATGGTCACTATGGTAGACGTAACGGCGGTCCTCCTCGTTTTCTTCCACCAGTTCCACGGTGATATCCTCGGGTGATTTCACAAGCTTGGGCCACGAGTCATCAAAGTTGTCGGGAATGTCTTCGAAGGCAGCCGCGAGAGCTTTCTGGCGGTCACGATAACTGGCATTGGGGTCGTAGACGGGCTCTTCATCCTCCTCTTCCTTCTTGGAGTCGGCCTTCTTTGGTTTGGGAGAGACGGGGCGCTTGGCCGCCTTTCCTTCCGCAGACTCCCGCCATTGGGCAATAGCCTCTTGGTCGGCCGCAGGAAGGTCGGCAATAGCCAATGTGCGGGCCTCTTCCTCTCCAGGTAAAAGCAAGATCACTTCCGTTTCGTTAGCGAAGATCAGTTTCGGGATTTCCTCCGAATGGAGAGGAGTGCAGAGAAGGGCAGAAGCAAGGAGGGCCGAACGAATAAGATGACTCATTACAGATAGTGTCTGGGGGCGCATTGCAGCTTATTGATAGCTACTGCACCAATAAAAACGCTTCCGATGGATATTATTTGGCAAAAAGTTGAAGAAAGTTCCAAGAAACCAATCCGTGCGGTGTCGTTAGTAAGGAAAGGATGAACGGATGTCGAACGCACACGCTCAAAAAGTAATGTCCATCAGTGGTCATTCCGAGGGCGATGCGACCCTGCCGAAACCCGGAATGCGGGAACTCTTTGAGGGAGAGGAAGAGTCTTTACTCCGATTCGCCTTCGGCTTGTTAGGTCGGCGCGAGGTGGCCGAGGAGATTGTGCAGGAAGGTTTCTTGGCCCTGTTCGAGAGCTATGATGACGTCGTGAATCCGAGAGCATGGCTCTATCGAGCTATCCGAAACAAGGCCTTGAACGAGATTCGAAAGCGCAAGCGAGAGGTCATAGATGAGAACGCAGCAGAGGAAAAGGATGACGAGCGGGAGGCCCCGGATGAAGTTCTTGGACGCTTGGAAGCTGCCGGACAACTGCACTTGTTGATGGCAGAGCTGACCCCGCGTGATGGCGAGTTGGTCCGAATGAAGTATTTCGAAGGGCTGGATTACAAGGAAATTGCCCGACGAAGCAAAATGACGGCTGGGAATGTGGGTTACCGTTTGCACCACATTCTCAAGGGATTGGCAGATGGGTTACGCAAGGTCGGAGTAGAAGGGAGGTTGGGATGAATCATTGCGAACACCAAAAATCGAAAAACCTAAAAACGAAGCACGCATCATTGAACAAGATGCCAGCCTCTCCCGAGAGTCCTGGGAGCGCCGGTCTTCGACCGGCCCCACCAGTAAATTCTCCACCAGTAGCTCCTCCACCAGCCCGTCACGAATTGGCTCGTATCCACGTGTTCCCCACTGGGAGCGCCGGTCTTCGACCGGCCCCACCCGTAGATTCTCCAACGGTAGCTTCTCCACTAGCTCACCACGAATTGGCTCCTATCCACGTGTTCCCCACTGGGAGCGCCGGTCTTCGACCGGCCCCACCAGTAGATTCTCCAACGGTAGCTCCTCCACCAGCCCATCACGAGTTGGCTCGTATCCGCGTGTTCCCTACTGGGAGCGTCGGTCTTCGACCGGCCCCACCAGTAAATTCTCCACCAGTAGTTCCCTCACGAATCCCTCACCAATTATCCTCCAAAAGCCCGCGAAAAACATTCCGACCACCTTTCAACTCAGGCAGTGGGGCCGGTCGCAGACCAGCGCTCCCAGTGACCTAACCTCTAGTAACCATGAATGATGACTTCGAAATAATAGGCGACTCGGCGCAGGAAGCTCGCATCGTGGCTGTGGTGTTGGGCGAAGCCTCAGACTTCGAACGCGAGGAGGTAGATCGGCTTTGTGAGGAGAATGCAGAGTTGCAAATTTTCCGCCGCAGAATGGAGGCAGTGCATGGATTGATTGGTAAATCCAGAGCCGAGAATCCAGAATCAAAATCAAACAAGTGGACCCTTTCGAAAGAAAGGCGAGCGCGAGTCTTGGAAAAATTGGGCGAGAAGGAAACGGTGGTGGCAATACCAAAGAAGAAGCCATTGGTGCGACCCATTGTTTGGCAAATAGCAGCCTGTGCAGCGGTCATGGTTATCGTGGTAGGTGTGTTGGCACCAACACAGTTGAGAACGGTAACGCTAAGTCACGGCGAATACTCGACCGACCAAGCGACCTCCCAAAACGAGCAGTCCATCTCTCACAGAGATACGAGCCTTACTCAATTAAGGGCGGAGCGCAAGGAGTTGAAAACTGCGGAAGCACTTCCAGGCTTGGTAATGAAAAGCGAGTCCATCGAAAGAATGAGTAGGGCCCAGACAGTGAGTCGGCAGCCAAGCGCTCCCAGTTCTGCCATGGCAAAAGTTCTTGCAGAGGCGAGTGCCGAACCGACAGCGATTCCAGTCCCCGAGATTGAAGTGCCTTTGAAGGTGACCAAGTATGGAGAGAGTGAAGTCTTTGGCTTTGGATGGCAAGAAGGTCAGGAACTCGCAGAGAAGGATGTGAATGAGTCAGCTCCGCAGGAAACGGGCGCGGACGCCTTCGCTCCGAGGCAATCCGTAACCGGGACCATGGGAGGTTTCACAGAGGAAGATCCTGCCCTTGGATTCGGCTTGGTTGATGCAGGAGTAGAGATGGAGCAAAGTCTTACTCAAGATAAAGAGGAAGTGAACGACAGCGTTATTTTTGCGGACACTGCTGATGAGTCAGTCAATCAAGGAAAAGCCGTTCATACTGAATCAAACGATTTACTAGCTCAGGTAAAGCAGCAGGAAAAGAAGGTGAGGGCCTTGACTCTACAGAAGCAATCTTTGGAAAGAAATTCGAATGAGGCTGAACTAGTCGAACTAGCTACTGAGATGCATGATTATAAAGAAGCAACACGCGAGTATGAAAACAGTCTTGCTCTGTTGCAGCAGTTGAAGCTTGCGCATTCCAGTGAACGGGTAGGCTTGCGCCTGCCGCGAGAGCCAGTTGCAGTTCCTGGCAACACCGTTCTCCCGAAAAAAAGCGTTGAAGTTGAACAACGTGAAGGGATTGACTTGTTAGGAATTAGACCAAAAAGCAAGAATGCTACAGAGGCCGTTGAAATTACAAAAGGAGTAGCTGAAGCTAATCAGGAAGGATGGAATAGGGAAGAGGTCAAGCGAGCGGAGCGTCGTTTAGCAGAGCTTGATGATGAGATCGAAAGACAAAAGGATAAGGTAGAAGCCAAGCGCAAAGTTCTCGATACGATTGTTCGCATTACCGGCAGACCCTACTTTGAGGGAAGTGATAGTAGACCCGAAAGTATGGAGACGCGGCTTAGGATGATGGCTGAAAAGAATTCTTTCGAAATGAAGAAGAATCGGGATCAATACAAAATCTATCTCGAGAAGTTGGAGGATCTAGAAGGGACTCAACTTTTTCGCTACGCAGCAGAGCTTCCGGTCGATGATAATCGTGTTCGTCCTTTTCATGCCAAATATCTTTCAGCTAAACGCGAACGAGAGGCCAAGAAGGCAGCTGGGTTCGGAGAATCTCATCCGGAACTGCTGGCGGAAGCAACGCGGTTGGAAGAGAGCGAGAAGGATTTGGAACAAGCGGTCGTTGCTTTGAGAGAAAGCCTTGAGACCAATTACGAGATGTTATCGGAACAACTACTGGTGATGGAAGCAACTGAGTCAGAGAGTCAGTCCCAGGCAGCTTTTGACGAACATATTCGCGGGGAAAAAGCAAAATTAGAGGCTCTTCAAAAGAAGCTGGAAGCTGAGAGGCTAGCCAAGGAAGCAGCTCTGAGAACGAAGCAAGGAGAGGTCTTAAACGAAAAGGACGCCCAGACGCATGGGGATTCCACGTTTTCGCTTCATGTGAGCGATGTCAGTTTCAAGTTGGCAAAATCTGCTTTAGAGCAAGGGAAATGGCCAGAGGCCGTCAGGGTCGAGGAGTTTGTGAACGCTTTTTCTTATCGCGAACAACCGCTGATATCTAACGAGCCCGTGGGCCTCTCAATGGAACAGGCAGCTCATCCTTTTCTTTCGCAGCGCAATCTCTTGCGAGTGTCGCTGCAGACAGCGGCCACTGGACGGGGGGCTGGAGTGCCGCTCAGGCTGACGGTGGTTTTGGATAAGTCAGGCTCTATGGAGCGCGTAGACCGGGCAACGGCAGTCGAAGAGGCCTTTCGTGTCTTGGTTGAGCAATTAATGCCGGGGGACAAGGTGACCTTGGTAGGGTTTTCGCGGAGGGCAACTCTGCTGGCAGATTTGGTCGATGGCTCCGAGGGCGAGCGTCTTCTGGAGATTCTACGAAAGACTCCCAGCGAGGGAGGCACTAATGTCGAGGAAGCACTCAACCTAGCCTTTGCCAAGGCTGCCGAGCACTATCAGGATAACGCGCAGAACAGGGTGATTTTGTTAACCGATGGTATTGCTAATCTTGGCGACGCAGTGCCCGATTCCTTGATGAAAATCGTGACTAGGATGCGAGAAGAAGGACTAGCATTCGATGCCTGCGGAGTGGGGGTGGAAGGGGTCAATGATAAGATTTTGGAAGCGCTGACCCGCAAGGGCGACGGTCGTTACTATTTGTTAGGGAGCGCAGCTGAGAGCGGCTCCGACTTTGCAAAACAAGTGGCAGGAGCACTTCGCCCCGCAGCTCGGAATGTGAAAGTGCAGGTCGAGTGGAATCCCGACCGGGTCGGTAAGTGGCGTCTCTATGGCTTCGAGAATCACGAACTCGAGAAAGAGGACTTTCGCAACGACGCAGTTGATGCCGCTGAGATGGCCGCTGAGGAAGAAGGCGTCGCGCTCTATCACGTGGAAGTGAAACCCGACGGGGATGGCCCGCTGGGTGTGGCGCGTGTTCGCTTTCAGGATGTCGCGAGTGATGAGATGGTAGAGCGAGAGTGGGAGATTGCCTACGAAGGCGAGGCTGCCGCGCTTAATGAGGCCGATGCCAAGATTCGCTTGGCAGGGGTCGCGGGCTTGGCTGCGGAGAAGTTGGCCCAGAGTGCTCTTGGCGAGCGGGTGGATTGGGATGAGCTTTTGCAGACAACCCGCCAATTGCAGAGCGTTTTTCCCAAGCAGCAGCAAGTAAGGGATTTGGAAAGCATGATTGAGCAGGCCAAAGGTCTCGAATGATTAAGAAATTTAATGAGAACGATGATGAAGAATTGGACAAAACGATGGGAGCGCGGAGCACCAGCTCCGCAACAAGAGCAAGACGATTCTTTGAGGCAAGTTCTTCACCGGAGGAGCAGAGCGATTGTCCTTCGAGCTGGTCTTCTGATGTTAGGGGCAACGACGATTGGACAAGCCGAGGAAGCCTCGGTGAAAATCGACGTGAAGCAGAAGGAGCCTGTGCCTGTTTACTATTCGGCGATGGTCGAGCATGAAGTTTCAGTCGTGAGCGAACAAATTTCGCACATAGCAGAAATTGCGGTGAAGATGATTCAAGGTGAGGCCGAGACTTTCTCCTTTCAAATCAACGGAGGCGGCGAGTTGACCCAAGTAGAGCTCATTGGCGAGAACGAAAACATCATCGAAAGTTGGTCGACGAGACAAAGCGCGGAGGCCGCTTTTTTAGACATCACCGTCAACGCTCAACAGGACGGCTATCGCTTCCGAGTTTTTGCAGAACAAGATTTGGTTAAACTTCCGCAGGAGACTTGGTTGTGGAATTTAGGGCCGGGTGAGGCCGTGGGCTTCAAGGCCGAATTGGACGTGAAGGTTCGCGAGGGCACTCAGGCAGAATTTGAAAAATTGATAGGACTAACTCCCGAACGCAAGGAAGAGGAGCGTGGGGGATGGAGCCGCTTGTTGGGGGCCGGACCAGTGTCGCGCACGCTGGTGACGACAACTGGCGGTAGTATCTCTCTAGTAGTTGGCAAGGATGGGGTGCCGGCGAGGAAGGTGGAACTTCTCGGTGCCTCTCTGACTGGTGGCGTGGATGAGGAAAGCCGCTCGGCAGCCTTTGTGCTAAGAGGTGAACTAGTGGCTTACGAAGAGGGAGTGCAGCTTCCGCTTCTCGGTGGCGGGGCGGCCGTTTCGGATCTGCCTGTAGTGGAAGGCTTGCGGTTTTTTGTAAAAGATGAGGTCTACCACGTGGAGGTAGAGCGGACGGGGCGCTACAATCTCGCTCTTCCTTTTGTTGCAAAATTGAATCTGAAGGGGGACAGGAGTGAATTGAACTTTACCACTCCTTCAACCACCGTTCTTCCTCTCGATTTGGCTGGACTACAGGGGGTTAAATTTGCGTCGGACTTGGCCGTGCAGCCTGTTATGAAGGATGGAATCTGGCAGGGTTACGTGCCGGCCTCAGGCGTGGTCTCATTGGGCTGGCGCGAGGCGGGTGAAGAAACGGACGGGGCCCTCTTTTTCTCCAGCGAAGGGCTAGTGGATATTCAGGTGGGAGCAGGTTTGCTACGACAGGAATCGTACTTAGGTCTCAAGGTCCTGCAGGGCGAATTGGAGGAGGTTCTGCTCACTCTCGATGGGCCGGGCGAGGTTCTTGCTGTAGAGGGAGAGGAAGTCCTCTCATGGGAGCGCATCGAAGAGGGGTTGCGCGTTCGTTTCCGTGCGGCGATCGCGCATGAGGTGAAGCTCCGGGTTCGGAGTCAGGTCGCTTTGGCAGCATTTCCGGTGCAATCGCAGGCCCTGCGGCTCAGTCCTGCAGGCACGGTCCGCCACGCCGGGTATTTGCGAGTGCGTAATGAGGGTGCGGTGAGGTTAGAAGTAGAGATGGCTCAAGGTTTGATGCAGCTGGCTCCCGATGAATTCCCCGGAGCGGATGCTCAAGCACGACAGCAGTTTGTTTACCGCTTTCCAAGCAACGATTACTCCCTTGCGATCGGTGCTTCTCGGATTTCGCCCGAGGTTTCGATTACCGAGACGCTGGTCTATCAACTTGGCGATAGTGACCGCAGCATTCAGGCTGATATCGAACTGGATATTCGTGAGGCTGCTTTGCGAGAACGGGAGTTCGAGGTGCCCGCTGACTACGCTGTCGTGTCAGTGAGTGGAGCCAAAGTGGGCGACTATGTGGTGGCCAGTGAGGGGAGGGAGGGCCAGAGAATGTTGCGGGTCATTTTCTCGGAAGAAGTTTCGGGTCGGCAGCTGGTGTCCTTGCATTTGGAAAAAAATGAAGCAGTTGAGGAAGGGGAGTGGAGTCTGCCTCGAATTGGACATCCCGATGCCAAAGCTGTCCGGGGCGATGTCGGGGTCGTGGCCGCGCCAGGCTTCCGGGTAACCATTGGCTCTCTAGAACAGTTAGCCGAAAAACCGTTGTCTTTTTTCTCTAAAAAGCTTGAGGGATTGCAGCTGGCTTTCCGGGAGCGAGACCGGGATTGGTCAGCACAGCTGCAGGTGGAAAAACTACCACGCAGCGTTGAGGCCGATGTCTTCCATTTGTATTCGCTCAAGGATGGCACCGCTTTTGGAAGCGTGGTGGTGAATTACTTTATTACTGGAAGCCCAGTAGATGAGTGGAGGTTGCAGGTGCCCGAAGAAGCGGGCAACGTGTCTATCGATGGGCAGAGTGTGCGCACGTGGCGTCGGGTCGGGAATGAGGTGATCGTGACTCTCCAGCAACCTGTCATTGGGCTCTATACTTTGCTTCTGACTTGCGAGGAAGCGGTTGGAATGCAAGGGGGGGAAGTGCGCCCCGGACAAGTCATTCCTCTGGGGGTGAGAGGTGAGCGGGGCTTTGTGCAGGTGGTGAGCCCGGTGCAGGTAAAGTCGGAGGTTGCTGCCGCGTCCGAGGGTTTGCTCAAGCTCGACGCCCTCGAACTCCCGGCCGAGTTTCGCCTCTCAAGCTCGGCTCCCTCGTTGGCGGTTTATCAATATACGGAGCGTCCCTTCGAGCTTTCGATGAATGTTGAATGGTTTGAGCCTGGCGAGACCGTGGCGCAGGTGGTGGAATTCGCAGAGGCTCAGAGCCGCGTTTCGCGTGATGGTGAGGTAGTAACGGATGCCATCTACAGCCTCAAGACCCGAGGTGGGCGGGTGCTACGGATGGCACTACCCGAAGGGGTTCGCCTCTGGGAAGTCCGCGTCAACGGCGAGGCGGTCAACGCCCGTGAGGATGGTAAGGCGACCTTGGTCCCTCTCCCTGCAGGTGCAGATGCCAACGAGACGGTGGAGCTAAAAGTGCGCTTTGGTCGGAGTGCGGTGAGTGCGACTCATCCCAAGCTTGAGCTACCAGCTTTGGCGGTCCCGGTCTTGAAGACAGAATGGAAGATTCAGGGCGACGAGCGCCGGCGTCTGGTTCTTCGCAATGAGGACGCCAGCGCCTTGCAGGCTGGCACCAGTGGATTCAACTGGATTGCCCAACGTGGGCTTTTGCCGGTGACCTTGCTCATCGTGCTCGTGGCAGGTGCGGTGGCTCTTTCTCGCAAGACGCGCCTCATTTCCGGCTTCCTCGTGCTGTTGGCGCTGGGGCTATTACTGATGTTGATCGGTGCCTCCCACTACGTGCCCGTAGAGGGCAGTTCGCAGCTAGAGATCGGGGTCCCGGTCTTGGCAGCAGGAGAGGTGATTGACGCCAAGGTTGGTAATTTTGAGAGAAAGCAATCGGACTGGAATGTGATGAGCCTGCTAGCGATTCTAGGAGGGCTTTTATGGGCAGGTTTTAGCTTCGTTCAAAAGAAAAAGTGCAGGCACCTCTTCGGGGGACTCCTTGTGGCGGCAGCAGGTTGTTTGTGGATGGAGGGAGGTGCTTTTTGGTTCTTTATTTTGTTCGCGGCTGTTCTGCTGGTGTTGGCGTGGGTGCTTTTTTCTGTAAAGACCGAAACACAAAGTGAGGGAGGCTCTGGTAATTCGAATACCGCTGCGGTCATGCTTCTTTTCGGAGCCTGTTTCTTGGGAGTTTCTCCTGCGGACGCAGAGATGTTGCCCTCCGGTGATCGCCTGGTGCAGAAGTGGCAAATCAAGGACGATAGGATACTCGCCGAAGCCGAACTCAGAGTGCAGGGAGAGGTGGGAGACGAGTTCCGCTTCTTGAAAAGCGGGGTGACACTGAGAGAGTTTTCGGGCGAGGGAGTCAGGCTCTCTTCCGACGAATCGGGGTATTTTCTCACCATTACTGAGTTGCAAGAAGAGGTCGCCACTCTTCCAGATACCACGGAAAGCGAAGAGGGGGAAGCTAATAGGGACTCCGAGGTGTTAGGGAGCTCCAAAGAGCGCCAAGTCACTTTTAGTTATGAGATGCGACGAGGACCACAATCGGTCCTCGTGCCCACCGAAATGGCGACCATGAATCTGCTAGAGCTGACTTTGCCCAAGCAGGGCTGGACCGTGGAATGCCAGCAAGCGGCGCAGGTGAATGTCAGTGAGTTGAATGAGCAGACGGTTGCAAAACTCGTTCTACTCCCTCGCGGCGAGACCACCCTTGTTATGAAACCACGAGAGCGCGACCCGCTCACTGAGGAGACTGCGTTTTTTGTGGAAGTGAGCAATGCCTATGCACCGGGACTAGGGCTACTGGAGGGTCGGCATTTGATTCGGGTGCAGCCTTCACAAGGTGTGGTACGTCAGATGAAGCTGATGGTACCGGCTGGCTTGGCAGTGAGCGATGTCGGTGATGGCTCGGTCTCGGATTGGCGGTTCGGTGCCGAGAGTGGCGAGCTGGTGATTGATTTTCAATCTCCGCAAGCGAATGCCTTCACCTTTCTCGTAACGACGCAAAAGAGCTTGGGTTCTCTCCCTTTGGACCTCGTGGTCAAACCTGTGCGAGTGCTCGGAGGGGAGCGCGAATTAGGGACCATTGGGATTGCGTTCCGGGGCGAGGCTCAAGCCGAGAGCATTGAAGTGGATGGTCTCTTAGAAGTGAGCTTGTCCGACTTCGAAGGGACTCTGCTTCGGGAAGAAGTCGAGGTCTTGCATCGGGCTTATCGTTACGGCACTGATGATGCCGAAGCACGCTTGCGAATGGTTCCCGTGGCACCGGAAATCAGAGTCGCGACCGAGGAAGTCCTCTCCCTCGGCGCAGAACGGACTCTGCTAAAGGTTGATGCTACCGTTGACATTACTCGCGCGGGTATCTTTCAGTTCAGCTTCGCTCTTCCAGAGGGATTCGAGGTGGAGTCCCTCAGCGGAGAATCGCTGAGTCATTGGAATGAGAACGGCGAAGATGCGGACCAAGTGGTAACGGTCCATCTCAAGGGCCAGACCTTGGGCGCGAAGAAATTCTCTCTTGTGCTAGCGAGGGCAGGCCTAGTAGCTCCCGAGCAAGTAGGAGGCGAACAAGCGACAGAACTCGCTGGGTGGGTGGTGCCAAAGTTTAGCGTGATTGGAGCGGCTCGACAGACGGGACGTCTTGTCGTACGTGCCGAGCAAGGTTTGCGCTTGCGGACTCTTTCTCGAAAAAATGTTTCGGAAGTTGACCCTCGTTCGGCAGGTGCTTCCCGCACGAATGAAGTGGCTTTGGCCTTTCGGTTGTTGCAGAAGGAGTGGGAGTTATCCTTGGCCATCGAGAAGCTCGAACCGTGGGTCACGGGGCAAGTCCTGCATGAGGTGACTCTGCGCGAGGGACAAACGCGCAATCTTGCTATCGCGTCCTTGAAAGTTGAAAACGCGGCAGTGCGTGGGGTGCGTGTTCGCTTCCCCATTCTCACCGAAGAGATGGCGAAGACTCTGCGTGCCAGCGGGCCTGCGGTGAGCGGGATTTCCCCGGTGGTGGGCGAAGAAGGGCTTTGGGAAATAGCGTTCAAACGCCGAGTCATTGGGAACCAGCAGGTGCGTCTCGAGTGGGAACGCACAGGGGAGAGAGCAGAAGGAAAGGAAGCGGTCGCAACATTGGTCTTCCCCGAACTCAAGCAGCAGTCCTCTTATCTTTCTCTCCGCGCGGGAGCCCAGCTGGAATTGACTTTGGGCGAGCTACTAGAGGGATGGTATCGATTGGATTGGACTGCGGTTCCCTCCGAACTCAGAGAGGCCGCAAAGGGAGGGATTCCCGCCTTGGCGCTTCGCTCCGGTAAGGGTTCGCTCCAAGTCGGCGTCACCCGTCATGCTATTGCGGAGGCCCTGAAATTGCGAGTGTCGGAAGGAGCACTCACCACCGTGGTCTCTCCGAAGGGTGATCTATTCACTGCGGTCAAGCTCCAGCTCAAGGTCATTCAACGAAGCACGCTGCGCATCGGTTTCGAGGCTGAGGGCGAACTCTTCAATGTCTTTGTCAATGGGGAGAGCGTCAGTGTGGTCAAGGAAGGATCGGCTTATCTCTTCTACGTGGTTCCTGGGGCAGGCGGCAATGAGGCGCAAGTGGAGTTCGCTTACACCGTGGATGGGAGTGCCGGCAAGAGGCTGGCTTTGCAAAGTCCTGAAATTTCCGTTCCTTTGGAGAATATCGAGTGGCGCGTGATTGTGCCCGAGGGCTATGAACTCGATGATATTGATGGCGATCTGGAGCTAAGAGAGGAAGTCGGCCGCAAGTTCTTCAAGAAGGATTCCTACTTGGAAACTATCGAAAGCCGTTCCTTGCTGGAAAAGAAAGAGGCCCAGGCAAAGTACGAGAAAGCGGATAGTTTCCTGCAGGCTGGTAAGCAGGCGGAAGCCCTGCAGCTCTATCAGAACGTGGCGAACAACTACAACCTCGACATGGCCTTCAATGCCGATGCTCGGGTGAAGCTGAACCGGGTGCAAACCGACCAAGTAGTCGCTGGCTTAAATTCCCGACGTCAGCGTCTCTATCTCGACAATCGCATCGAAGACGCGGTTGGGTTTCGCAATAGTCAGCTAGAACAAGCAGCTGCATCCAATGGGATTTTGCAAGGCAATTTGAATTTCCGTCCCGACGAACTCGAGAGTTTGCTCGTTGGTAATTCTCGCGAAGAAAACGAATTCTTGCGCCGCATCGCGGATCGTCTTGTGCAACACCAGAAAGCAAGCGAACCCGCTCCGCAGGCGATTTCGGTTCCTGTTCCCGAAGAAGGGAACGTGTTCGTCTTTCGTCGCTCGGTGAGAGTGGACGAGGATCGGCCTCTGATGCTGGGTATGGCTTTGGAACGCGATGGCGTTACTGATTTGCCAAAGATGGTGCTCGCTTTTCTTCTAGTGACCGCTGCTCTTGCGAGCATGGCCGTGGGTCTCAGGAGGAAAGAGGGAGCGGGTGGCTGATTTTTAGCGGAAAAGGAAGGCTAAACACGGTTAGGTGATAGGGGAGTCAAAGCTCTCTCCCTATCCCTATTAGGTAGGCAATAGTGAGGGCGAGAGGAGGGCGAGGTGAGGGCGATCTATTCTGCAAGGTCAAGTTGTAGGAGTGCTGGGGAAACGCTCGAACCAGAGACCTTTACTGAAACCGAACTTCAGGAAGCAGGGCTCTGCTTGGAAAATGATGAACTTTCAAAACAGGAAAACTCATTCCTAGGCTTGCATCGCCAGCGGTCCGGTTGCAGATTTCTTTTGGAAAGTTATGCGTGCCTGGTGGCCGCCGCGGTCTTCAAAACCGTTGAAGCTTCTCACGGGGCTTGGTGGGTTCGATTCCTTCACTTTCCGCCAAACTGCTTATTTTGAGAGGTTTGCGCGGGTTTTCCTCCTTGGTTTTGAGTTCTATGAGCTGTTCGTTTGAGTGCGTCAACATGAGCCTAACAGCATCAAAAGGAAGCTGTTTTGGGCAACAAATGGGCAACGGTTTTTCTATTTGAGTTAGCAGGAAAAGGGATTGTCTTCTTTTGGAATTTAGGACGAAGGGTCGAGGCACGTCAAAACAGTCATGCTAGCTAGGGTTCCCAATTTTTGCTAGAGAGTCTCCGTGGATGATTTTTATCGATTTCTTGAAGAACTGCCGATGGTAGAGTCAATTGATAAGGTTGTTGGAAACTCTCCACCTAGTGGTGTTAAAATTGCTGACTACTTCTTTCTCAATCGAAGAATTATTTGCGAAGTGAAGACGCTGAATAAGGACACCAAGGAAAAGGTTGAAAAAATATTCAAGGAGTTAGAAAAACGGCCTGAATTCCCGATTTTCTACGGTGAGTGGGAATCCGAAAAAATTCTAAAATGCCTTTCCGATGGAGAGGAGGTTCAACGTGAATTGGCTAGAGCCGTGACGTCACCAATTGAGAACACGATTACTACCGCCAATAGGCAAATTAGAAGTAGCAAAGAATATTTCGGGCAAAGTGACGCATCAGGGATTGTGGTGATAATCAACGAAAAGGTCGATATTCTTGATGCTGCTCTGTGTAAGTGGAGGATGTTCGATTGCCTCAATAAACGTAAGCCGGATGGTTCACCTCGATTTGAATCAATCGACGCAATTTGGTTGCTAGACGAGGCGCATGATCTCCGGATTACTTCCAGTCTCTATGGTCCAATTTCTCTTCAAATACTTGGGGGAGATAAGAACGAGGAAGTTAGTCAGTACGTAGACTATCTCATGGAGGAGTGGGCGAAATTTCGAGGGATCCCAATTCAGTTTATTGACGAGCCATTATTGGATAACAAAAACATTAAACCTAAAGTGGAGCAGGAGGAGAAGCCTTCCGGAACGATAACACGGCAACAAAGTTGGGAAGCTTCATATGAAAAGAAGCCTTACCTTCGAAAGCTTACTGAAGAAGAGTTGTTGGGCTATGGTCGCGACGTTTTTAAGGAAATATCTCCAAGCTTACTCAAGGCAGGGCCAAGGGCCACGAGGGTTGAGATGATGAGAAACATGTCTAGATTTACTCACCTGCTTCAAGAAATCAGACACCGTGGTCTCGATATGCGAAAATTTGATTTCGGCTCAGTTGACCTTTCTAAGTATCTAAAGTAAACATGGGTAATCCCTTCTCTTTACGGCGACGGAATATTCGTACGATGAGTCTTGGCTGTATTCGCAATCATTTGTCACCATTTGGATCTGGTTTCGGGCTAGAATCGCTCATGAGTTTTCTGACGCCATAAAGAGAGGTTTCGAGTTTCTTAAGTCCCTAAAGAGGCTGGTTTTCGCGATTGTGAAGACATCATCTCGTTCCTCAGAATGTGGATCGCCAGCGGTAGCGGGTGGCTTTGCCTCTTTGGCCTGCCATGCGCTTGCTGCCTGTTTCCATGATTTCAAGAGCGTCTAAGCTGATGAGTGAGGCGAGAATTCTTCCAGCGGTTGTCTTGGGAATGTCTAAGCGAAAGCCAAGGTCGGCGTGGGAGATGAAGAACTCGGGCGGGGGGCATTCGGTTGATTCATGGCGGGCGAGATCGTAGAGGATGCGGAAGGCGTCATCGTAGGGCGTTGGGAGTTGTTGATAGATGGCGGCTTCGTGCGAAGTGAGTTTTGAGAGAAAGTCTTGTTCGAGGGTCATGAGGTGGGCTTCGGCTTCGGCTTCGTGTTGGGCAAGGGGATCGAGAAAGATGTCCTGGTTTAAATGATGAAAAATGATGAGTAATTCTAAGGCGCGTTCTTTTGAAACGGTGAAGTAGAGATGAGTCGTAATCTTGATGAGGTGGTTGTTTCGTTGGCCTTGTTGCGGAGAGTAGATGCGGCCGATGTGTTTGTCGTAGAAGGCTGCCAAAGTTTGAGTCTTGTTGAGGTTTTCGCGGGCTTGTTCGGCGGCGAGGACTCTTTGGGCAAAGCTCTTTTCGTTGATGGGCATAGAGAGCGTAGAGACCTCAGAGGGCTTAGAGTTTGCAGAGACTTTAGAGATTTCAGACAAAGGGGGAGGGAGAAGACTCTGCTTCACTTCGCTATCGCTCGTTTGCCAGCCTTCGGGCCACTTGATGCTTTCGTAGGTGATGGGGAGAGGAGGGGTCTCGTTGAGAAAGCGGTAGGGCATTCCTTTTTGATGGGTTCCGGTGATGATGGTGTAGTTGCCAGTCGCCCGCCATTCGCCAAGGGGTTGGTCATCGCATTTGATGGCAAATGGTGGCGGATAAGGGCCCTTGATTTTGAGCCAAAGATTTGCGCCACGGTGGGCGGTGGTGGTGAGGGTTGCTTCGAGCTCGGGGTTGAGCGCGATGAATTCTGCTAGAGCGTTGTCGTCGTCAAAGTCGATGGTGCAAAGCCCTTGTGAGGGTCCGCCAAGGGAGACCGCGAGACCCTTTGCGCGGGCGAGTCTGTTTTGAAAGGCGGGTGTCGAAATGTTAGCAAATGATAGCTTTTGCCAGCCGTTCATGCGGTCGGGTGCCTTGGAGCGGTGTCGGATAGGGATGAGAACGGCGTCCGTGTCCAAGAGGTTAAGAATGTCCTGTGGATTCATGAGTTTTGTCTGTCCATAAAAAGGGGGCGCATTTCGATTGTAGAAATGCGCCCCTATGGTTTCGCTTGTTAGGTGTTGGGGATGCGATAGGCGGAGTGACGCATGGAGCGCCCGCCTTGCTTTTCAGTCCATTGCTTGTTCTCAATGGTCCAGCCTAGCTTGCGGAGTTCGGCAATGGTGCTGTGAACGGCTTCACAACAGGCAATGCGCATCAAGTGATTCAAGCCTACGCATTCGCCCTTGGCGGCTAGGAGGCTGTCTAAGATGATACGGCGCTGTGTGCCGTCCCGTGGGAATCGAGGCGGGTTCATGCGGTCCTCCTTTCCAAGTCTTCGAAGGCGGCGGTGAGGCATTCTTCGAGAAGAGAAATGTCAACTTTTGACAAGGTCGGAGGAAAACCTAGAAGCGCGATTGACGTGGCTTCTTTGGGCTGCGAGCTTTCGGTGTCGGGTTGTGATTCGACACTTCGGGCGGTTCCACCTTTGCAGAGGAGGGCCGCCCCTTTTTCGGGGCTGGTGGTTCTCACTTCGTGATCTCCTTTCCACCTTTGGCGAAGACGCGGATTTTGAATTTCTCAAGTCCGGCTTCTACTTCGTCGAGGTCGAATTTCACCACTCGCCCAATGCGAATGAATGGGATGACTCCGGTGGTCTTCCAGTTGGTAATGGTGCGTGTGCTTACGCCCATGTGGTCCGCGAGTTGCTGCGCGTTTAGTTTCTTGTTTTGTTTCGTCATGATGCCCCTGAGGACACCTGAAATACGGCGAAAGGGTAAACAGGCGATAATTCAGCGAATTATCGCCTACCTTCAAGAGTTCATTCTCGGGGTGGCGCAATCGACTTAAACGCGCTCTTTAATTTCTCTCTGTAATTAGCGCCTTTCCCTTTAGCTGCTTGGCTTAGGGCCTGTTCGTCCCATGAGAACGGAATGTGTTTTTTTCGGATAGTGTCATTACTCTCAATGAATCCGTTAATCGTAACTAGCCAGCTAACCTGAGACTCGTTTGAGAACTGGGGAAGCGAACGAATAGAACTAATGACTTCCGGAGTGGTTTCGTAATAGGAAGCCCAGGAGCGATTTGTAGGCATCGAATCTCGTCCAATATTTGAGAAGGCGAGTTTGGTCCTTTCGGCTTCAAGCATACGCTGGTTTGAACGAACTGTTTTGCGCTGTTCGTGAAAGTCCTCTTTTGGCCTCATTATCCTCAAAAGGACGTCCATATTTGTGATCTGTGAAGCTAATTGTAAATCGTCAAAGTCGAAGGTCGAAGAAGTTTTGAGAGTCTTTCGCATTCCCTCAATGCGGCAAACTAGCAATCTAGCTACGGCAGTTGGAGAATCGGGAGAGTTGTCAGTTCTTCGTCCTCTTCCTCCTTGGTCAATCTTGAACAAAGTGTTCTTCGCTAGCGGCCATTCATTGAACTCTTCGACTTCCTTTTTTTGGGTCTTTTGGTCTGCGCTGAGAAGCAAGGGCCAATCTTCGGCCTCATTCATTAATGATTCCCAGTTGTCTGCCATCTGTTCGGAACAACTGACTTCGAGGTGTGGCCCTCTAAGAAAAGTTACCATTTCTTTGGTTTTTAAATAAATGATTCGCAACGCTTCTTTGTCTCCACGGCAAGCTTGCCGACGAAGGTATTCGTATGCGCAATTCAATCTGTCCCAGGCGTCACTGGCATCTTGGGGCTTAAGAAATTGTCGATAGGCCGCGCTGCGACGAAGCGGATCATCAGACTTCAGATCATCAACCGTGTAGGTGGTTTCAGGCACCCGAGGGGTTGAGTCTTCGGGGTCACGATTAAGAGGGATGTTCACTTTTGCAACCTCCGATACTTCTGCCCGCGACTCTGGGGCTTGTCGGGGATGGTGCGTTCGATGAGTCCGGCTTCGAGGGCAGGGTTGAGGTAGTTTTTGCGGAAGGTGGGGCGGTGGCTGAGCTTGAGCTTGGTCATGAGTTCGGTGGCGCTTTTGGGGTCTTTGCCGAGGGCTTTGAGGAGGGTTTTGACTTGGTCGCTCACTTGGTCGCTCACTTGGTCGCTCACTTGGTCGCTCACTTGGTCGGTGGCTTGGCCGCTCTTTTGCGCGGTGGCGACTTCGTCGAGGGCTTGAGCGAGGGCCGAGAGAAGGAAGGTGATGAACTCGGTGGCTTGCCCGCTTTTGTCAGATCGGCCAAGGGCGGCGTAGTATTCCTCTTGCCGTTGGCAGATGACGCTTTCGACGGGGAGGTAGGCGAGCAGGGGTTTCCATTGGCTGAGGATGAGGGTTTGCCAGAGGCGGCCCATGCGTCCGTTGCCGTCGCTAAAAGGGTGGATGAACTCGAGTTCGTAGTGAAAGACGGAGCTGGCAATCAGGGGGTGGGCGTCGGTCTTCTTGAGCCATTGCAGAAGATCGTTCATGAGGCCGGTGACGTTCTGGGCGGGCGGGGCGAGGTGAACGAGTTGCTTCCCCTTGGCGATGCCGACTGACTTGGAGCGGTAGCGGCCCGCGTTGTCCACCAGTCCCGCCATGAGGAGCTTGTGAGCGGCGAGGAGGTCGCGCTTGAGCTGGGGCTTCCAAGCGGACATGGCCTCATAGGCGGCGAAGGCGTTGTGGACTTCGTGAATCTCTTTGGGAGGGCCAAGGACGCGCTTGCCTGCGAGGAGGGCGGTGACTTGTTCTAGGGTCAGGGTGTTGTTCTCGATGGCGAGGGAAGACTGAATGCTGCGGATGCGTTGGGTGCGTCGCAAGGCGGGCGAGAGGGAGGCTTCGTCGAGGGCTTCGAGGCGGCCTAGCTTTTCGCTGATGGCTGCGACTTGCGCGAGAATGGGCGCGGTGATGATGTAGGGGGGAGAGTAGTCGCTCATGGAAAAGGAGGTCAGAAGTTGTGGGCTAGGCGGTGAGCGATACTACTTTGTTAGAATCGGCGGTGGGGAGGATGGTCCAAAGCTTGTTCGCCTCCTTGGGTTTGATGAGGCGGCGGTAGTGTTTGTGGATGATGTTGACGCTGGTTCCGGCTTGGCGGGCGGTCTCGTCAATGGATCCGTGGCTCTCGTAGTGGCAGGAAATGAAGGTTTTGCGCAGAGCGTTGGCGGGCCATTGACCAAGGGGGAAGCCTGCGGCCTGTCGTGCTTTCTCAAAGGGGGTTCGGAAGTCGTGAGGCTTTACTGGTCCTTTACGTTCTGCGAGCGGGAGAAGCCATTCTGCGAGGCAATCGGGGATGGTGACGAATCGTTCGTGAACCTCCCGCTTGGCGATTTGTACGGAGATGTTGATGGTGCGGTCTTCGAGGTCGATGTCTTTCCAATCGAGTCGTTCCATCTCCCCTTGGCGGATTCCGCAAAAGAGCATGGTGGCCACGGCGGGGAGAATGGAGGGCGACGAATGGTTGAGGAGGTCGGAGCATTCTTCGGGAGAGAGGATGACGGCCCGCTTGCGGCGGACCTTGGGAGAGAAGGCGTCGGTGACGGGGTTGGCGGTGATGTGACCGCGCTTCTTGGCAAAGGCGAAGAGGTTGTGAAGGACTCGGCGGTAATTGAGGACGGTTTGCGAAGAGAGACCCAAGGACATTAGCCACTCCGAGATCGTCTTTTCGGTGATGGCTGAAATGGACTGTTCGCCAAAGTCGGCGGCAAAGCGTTTGGTGCGGGAATGGAGGTCTTGGTAATGGCGAAGGGAGATTTGCTCGGATTCCTTCTCCCGTAAGAAGGCATCGCAGACGCTCTTTACGGTGACGGATGATTGCGCGAGCTGGGCTCGGTGGCGGCTGAGGTAGTCGTCTACTGCTTCTTCAAGGGTTGCGGGTGCGCCTGCCTCCAAAAGCTTCTCAACTGCGCGAGCGGCCATTTCCTGAGTTTCGGGGTCTTCAAGAATGGCGGCCTTGCGGTTGCCGACGTTGTTGCGTTTGGTGCGGAGTTCTTCGAGGTAGGCTTTGGCTTTAGGTTTTTCGCCATGTTTGAAAAAGCGGCGATAGCGTTTGCCTGCGATGCGGGTGTCAATGAGGTAGAGATAGCCGCGCTCGGTGCGGTAGGTACTGTCTGCTTTGAGTGTTTGAATTTCGATTTCGCTCCCGTTCCTCACGGTGCTAGAATGACGAGGAAGGAGAGGGAAACAAGCTCTTTTTGGGCAACGGATGGGCAACAGGTTCGGAAAACTATGCCGCATCAATGAGTGCCGCGGTCTTCAAAACCGTTGAAGCTTCTCACGGGGCTTGGTGGGTTCGATTCCTTCACTTTCCGCCAACTTTTCCTTGAAATCGTCGGAGCGCGGAGCACCAGCTCCGCTAATTCTACCATGGGCGAACATCGTTGCGGAGCTGGTGCTCCACGCTCCCATCAAGGTAGGGTCGTTTTTTAAAGGCTAGTCTTCAGCCCTTGGCTGGACTGTTTGGCAAGACCAGCATTCGGCCATAGAACTCGGAACGCTTTCCTGACAATTCCCACAAATCCAATCGGGTCCAAGCGGTTGTTCCTCTTCTGAGAGAAATACAGCGATGAACTTCCTAGCTGCTAGCTCATCCTCATCGTTGGTCACGCAAATGGCAGGAAAGAACGAGGGGATTTGAGCTTCAGTCACGGTCAAATGCTCGTTGCGAATAAAAACAGGTATGCCTTCGCTCTCGAGCCTTTGCGCAAGGAGGCCAACTTTGGCCGAGTTTCCATTTCGATAAATCTCCTTCATTCAGTCATGGTGAGCCTACTCGGGCATGAGCTTGATTCGCAGGCTACCTTCTGGTTTTAGGTATTCTGCTGCCAGATTATTAATGTCTTCTAGGGTGATAGCTCGATAGTCATCATTGCGCTGTCTAGCCCAGTCGAGGCGGTGAGGCTGGGCTTGGGAGCGAGACATCACTGTCGAGAGCCAATACCCGTTGTTCCGTTCCACTTGCTCAAGCTGAGCAAGGACCGGATTGAGAGCACGTTCAAGCTCATCGGCGGTAGCTCCTTTTTCACCCAATGTTCGGCCCAACTCCGAAGTGATCTCGTTGATAGTATCCAAGTCCTCGGGCTTCGCGATCGAGAATCCAAACAGGTAACCGAACTCTGGATAGCTATCCGATGGTTGCGACTGAGCTTGGGGTGAGTAGGTGGCTCCGAGTTCCTCTCGGATTTTCTCCCGCATACGATTACTGAGAATGTCTGCCAAGATATTGAGCCGACGAGCGCGAGAAACATCATCTCCAGTTCCGGGGATTTGCCACATTACCATCGCCGCCGCTTTCGGTATTTTCGACTGATAGGTGAAGACGCGTTCTTGGGGAGTATTCGGGAACTGGACGTTCAGGGCTTCGGGATAGCTCTTGGGCGCAGTTTCTCGTGAGGGGAGGGCGCCAAAGGTGGCCGCGATTTTTTCCTGCAAGACTTCCGGATCGAAGTCGCCGACGACACTGAGTTCGAGATAGTCGCGTTCCAGTTGGGGTAGCACCCAGTTTTTTACGTCCTCCGCAGTATAAGCGAGAGCGTTCTCCAGCGGGGGGATGGTGTAACGGGGATCGTCATTGTAGAGCCATTGGGACATCTTGGACTGAGCTCCGCTAAGGTCATGCTTGAGCTGATCGTAGAGGTCGGGCAGAGCTTTTTGATATTGTCGGAGCGCTTCTTCACGAAAGCCCGGGTCGGTGAGATACGCGCACATCAATTGCAGCTGGAGCTCCAGATCGTCCGGGGTCGTTCGGCCCGAGAGAGTGAATGCCGTTTCTTCGCTGCCAAAGCCGGCTCCGATGTTCCGTCCCGCCAAGATGCGTTGCAAGTCGTCCTCGGAATGTTGGCTCAGGCCGCCGGCATTGAGAAGAGCTCCCGCCAGCTGGTCGAGCCCAGGCTTATCCTTTGGCATCGTCTGCTTACCGCTGCCAAAGCGTGCCACGAGGCTGATCGAATTCTTGGCGAACTCGGTGCGCTTGTAATTGACCCGAATCTCATTCGAGAGAACGAGCTGGGTGATGTCGAGTTCTTCGTTGCGATTCTCGGAGACGATATTGCCGGGAGTTCCAAAGTTGGTGTAGGCAAAGACCGCCGCTTCTTCCTCGGCGAGAGCCTCAACAGGTTGCGCCTTACTCTCGTTGTAGAGGGACAAGAGGGTGTTCTTGGTGTCGCCTTTTTCCTCGTCAGTGGTGAGGACAAGGGTGAGGTCGGGCGTGCTCCAAAACTCGCGAAAAGCCTGGTGGCAGTCTTCGGGAGTCAATTTATCAAGTCCCAACTTGGCGATGCGCAAATTTTCGGCAGGCGATGAGAAAACCTGCAAATTGTTGATGCTTTGCACCACCTTCATCGCCAGCGAAGGAGATTGGGTCGTCTCTTCCCGTTCGACAGCCTGTTCGTAACTATTGAGCAGGTTCGCTTTGATTTCTTCGAGTTCCGAGGCATTAAAGCCGTATTCAAGGGCGCGGCGAAATTCCTGCTCCAAGACAGTGACCGCATCCTGCCAACGATTCTCGGCGGCGGTAATGTCGATGGAGCCATACTCCATTGCTTGAAACCAAACACCCCTAGAGGCACCACCACTTTGAATCGGGGAATCCTCCTTTTTGGCGAGAATAGAAAAGCGTCGATTGAGCATGGCATGGGCGACCGCGAGAGGCTGCCTTTGCAAGCGGAGGTCAACTGAATCAGATTGAACTGTGGTCTCATTGATTTGCAGCAGCGAGAGATCGTCGGTCGCGACTTCGGAGTCCGAAAAGATAGCTACCCGGAAACCGGTGTCAGAGGGAATACTGCCCAGCTCGGGTTCGGGGCCAGGTTCACTCGGATTCTTCATGCTGGCAAAGACCCCTTGGATACGTTCTTCCATCTCGGCGACTTCGATGTCGCCTGAGACTACGAAGGTCATTTTACTGGGAATATAGTAGTCCTCGTAAAAGGCCGCAAAACGCTCGCGAGCTGCATTCTTGATCACCTCCTCGATTCCGATGGGGAAGCGACGGGTGATGAGGGAGTCGGGCATCAGGAACTCAAACTGTTGCTGCATCAGCCGCGTTTGAACCGAGTCGCGAGAGTTTTTTTCTGAAAGAATAACCCCGCGTTCTTTATCGATTTCCTCGCTTTTGAGAAGAGCTCCGTCCGCGAAATCTCCCATTACCGTAAAGGCGAGCTGTAGTGTTGGCTCCGCTAGATTGGGCAGGTCCAACATATACACCGTCTCGTCGAAGGAGGTGTACGCGTTTAGGTGAGCTCCGAAGCCAATACCGAGAGCTTGCATCTGCGGGATAAGCTGCTTGGGGTCGGGGAAGTTCTCCGAGCCATTAAAGACCATGTGCTCCAAGAAATGGGCCACCCCTTGCTGGTCATCATCCTCATGCAGCGAACCCGCATCAATATGGAGGCGAAGTGAGACTCGCTTGGGAGGCTCCGAATTGGGTATGATGACGTAGCGCAGACCATTCTCCAAGGAGCCAAAGGTGGCTCGCTCGTGTGCTGGAATATCGCCTGTTTCGTGGGGCCAAGGCGTGCGGGGTGGGCTCGCGAAGGTAGGCTCCCCGATAGCAGATTCCGTTGCCTCACCCGTGTTTGTATCGCTGATCGTGTTCTCTGCGGAGACGGGAGCGGAGTTGGCCTTCTTTCTCTGGTTTTGTGAGACGATGACGAAGCCAGCGCCAAGGATTGCAATGGCGAACATGAGCGGGAACGCTTTTTTCATAAGGAATATCTATCCCAAAGCGTCCAAAAGACCATGAATCGTTCCAGAAAAATGTGACAGGGTGATTGGAGATTTGAAAAGTAACCAGCCGCCAACGATTTCAGATTGATTCACATCGTGATTCATGATTTTGTCCCCGCCTACCTGCAACGTGCGCACGTGGCGGAATTGGTAGACGCGCTGTCTTCAGGCGGCAGTGCCCTTTGGGCGTGGAGGTTCGACTCCTCTCGTGCGCACCATTTTTTT
>CAZGXV010000049.1:17083-25450 GCA_964529725.1 uncultured Roseibacillus sp. | reverse complement strand
CATGAGTTTTCCCGAACCGACCTGGAAACCCGGGGATGTCGTCTTGAAAGACTAGTCAACGAGCGATAGCAAGGCTTGCTGAGTGAGGTGATTTTCACCCTCGACGTGATCAGAATAGTCGCTGTTACCGGAGAGCCTTTTTCTTTTGACTGAAAGGGCGCGTGACAAGTGGGTATTCACTTCGTACAAACTCCCGCAGGTGAAAATCATTTGCATAACTCAAATTCAAACCATCTTGAAACGTTTCTTCCTCCTCCTCAGTGGAGTGCTGACTTTGGCAGCATGCTCCGCTGAAAAGACTGTTCAAGCGGATCGAGCCGCGACTCCCATCACAGCTCCTCCCCGCGTGGCGATGAAGCCCAACCCAGCTTATCAAACGCCCCCCTACGCATCGCCTTCGGCGCAAAACCCGGTGTTATCCCTGCCATCCAATTTTTCGAAGGATGCCGGAGTCTCCTTTTCGAGCGTGCGTAATGATGGCAACTTCATCGCGCTGACCTTCGATGATGGCCCTCATCCTCGGAACACTCCCCGCTTACTCGACATGTTGAGGCAGCGTAACATCAAGGCCACTTTTTACGTAATTGGAAAGAGCGTGAATCTTTACCCAGAGATTGCCCGCCGGATTGTGGCTGAGGGGCACGAGATTGGAAATCACACTTACAATCACCCCAACTTGACCAAGTTGAGCAACTCAGGGGTTCGTAAGGAGCTCGACATCACCCGCGAGGCCATCATTCGTGCCACCGGAGTGAAGCCCCGCACCATGCGCCCTCCCTATGGTGCCCTGCGGACCAGTCAGCGGGAGATGATTCATAGCGAGTATGGTTACCCAACCATCCTGTGGGACGTCGATCCTTTGGATTGGAAGCGTCCGGGCACAGCGGTGGTCAAGTCCCGCATTCTGAGCGGAACACGCTCTGGTTCCATAGTGCTGGCTCACGATCTTCATTCCACCACCGTCGATGCCATGCCGACAACCATGGATGCGCTTCTGGCGAAGGGCTTCCGGTTTGTGACCGTGTCACAGCTGTTGGCGATGAAAGAGGTCAAGCAACCCTAGTTCTTCATTGGGTGCAACGTCATGTTCGGGGAACGTTACTTCGCGGCCCGCGAACGACTCTCGGCGGTTGTTCGCGGAGTGAGGCGATTGGCTGATGATACGGGCACAGATGCCGGTCCCTTAACGGATGAGGGAGAGTTTCTCGCGGACTTGGACGAGCCCTTTGTCTTCTTGGTTTGTGGAGAAATCAATGCCGGGAAGTCGGCTTTTTTGAATGGACTTTTCGGGGTCGGTTTTTGCGAAAGCGATGCCATCCCGACCACCAAGAAGGTGTGCTGGTATCGATATGGGCGCCGCGAGTTTGAGGAAGAGCAGGAGGATGGGGTGGTCCATTGCTTTCGCGATCATGAGTTCTTGTTAGATTTTAGCGTAGTCGATACTCCGGGCCTCAATGGTTTGGACGAAAGCGGGCAAAAGTCGGTGAAAGAATTGATCGAAAAGGCCGATCTCGTATTTTTCGTCTTTCCAGTCACCAATGCATGGAGTGCCCCCACTTGGAACTTTGTGGCGGAAATCGGCGAAGAGGTGCAGCATAAGGCCGCCGTGGTCTTGCAGCAAAAAGACCTCCGCAACGACGAGGACATGGCCGTGATGATGGAGCATGTCGGGGAGCTGGGGGTGCATAAGATTGGCAAGGCGCTCGATGTCTTCCCCGTGTCGGCAGCACTCGCCTCGGAGGCCAAAAGCACCCCGCAGGCACCGGATCGGCTGATACAAGCAAGTGGTTATCCAGCTTTGGAACGATTTGTATCGCGCAAGGTGGCAGGCTCACCCCAACGGCGGGACAAATTGCGTGAGATTCAGGCGGGAACTCTGGGCGTCTTGCGCGAGATTGAGGATCGGATGGAAATCCGGCGCCGGACTCTGGATTCTGACCAAGGCTTCCTAAGTGATGTCGAGACCGAGGTCGAAAATGAACGGGCAGAGCAAGCGGCGCGCTTGGCGGAAAAGTTCAACGGTCTTGGCGAGGTTTTTGGCGAGCAGGCCGAGCGAGCGGCCAGCCTGCTTGCGGAGCGAACTTCGGTTTGGCCCTCGCTCTTGTCTCTTTTCAAAAAAGATGAGACCCCGGCTGAGATTGAGAAAGGGCTCATCGAAGCGGTGAAGGAATCGGTGGAGCGATTGGCCGCCAATGATAGCGATGAACTCGTGGAGGTCTGCCGCGGGCATTGGCGGACGGTCGAGTCGCGGGTAGAAGAACGCTTGGAGATGCCGCCTCCTGATTTTGAGGAAGAGTCCAGCGGCTTCGCCGGTGCCAAAGAGCGTTTTGCGAAGCGCCTAGGCGGTGCCGCCCGCAAGGCGGTGGTCGCCCAGAAGGTTAGAGGAATGTTGGATGCAGAAATGGAGGCCCGGCGAGATACCTTGCGAAGGTCCTTGATTCTATCACTTCTGCTCGTGACCGGAGCCGGAGTATTGGGAGTGTTGCACCTCAATTGGATCGCCTTGTTGGCATTGGCTGTCGCAGTCATCATTTTGGTATTGGGCTTGTTGAAAACGCGCGAGAGTTCGCAGGAGTTGGTAGATTGGTTTCGGGAGCGGACCTCTGCCTGCCGAAGACCCTTTGCCGAAGACTTGAGCGAGGAGTATCAGGAAGGAGTGCGCGGCTTTTTTGTGGAATACGCCACCATGTTCGAAGGCATCCGCCGCCACGTTGCCGACCTTAAAATGAAGCTCAAACCACAGTTGGACCAGTGGAGCGACTACTTCCTAGAGCTCAATGCCATCGAGCAGGATTTGTAGCGTTCGCGTCGAGAAATCGGGATGACCGGCTGGAATCAGGATATGAGTGAATTGGGGGTTGAGCCTTTTGGGTGGCTGGTGCAGAAAGCGGGATGAAAATTCTCGTGGTTGGAAAAGGTGGTCGGGAGCATGCCCTGTTGCGTGCTCTTCAGGAGTCGGGTTCGGAGGTAGAGCTCTTTTGCCATCCGGGCAGCGATGCCATTGCCGAGCTTGCCGAGCCAGTAGAAGCTGCCGGCGTTGCGGAGCTAGTGGGTTGGATGTTGGGAAAGAAAATTGACCTCTGCGTGGCGGGCGAGGAAAGCTATCTCGTGAAGGATGAGGGCTTGGCCAACCTCTGTGCCGATGCGGGGATCCCTTGCTGGGGACCGCGTAAGGAGTCTGCGATGTTGGAGGCGAGCAAGGCCTTTGCGAAGCTCTTCATGCAGCGGCACGAGATTCCGACAGGGAAGGCTTGGGTTTGTAGCTCAATCGAGGAAGCGCGTGATGCCATCGGGGGGCGTTATCCGACCGTGCTAAAGTTCGATGGTCTGGCCGCTGGCAAAGGTGTGGCAGTTTGCGGGGACGAAGATGCAGCCAACGAGTTTTTGGGTGAGGTCTTTTCAAGTCAACGTTTTGGTGAAGGCAAGCTACTAGTTGAGCAGTATTTAGAGGGACCGGAGGTTTCAGTCTTTGCGGCAGTGAGCGGTAGCGAGTATCAGATTTTTACTCCTGCTCGGGACTACAAGAGAATCGGAGAAGGAGACCATGGACCCAATACCGGAGGGATGGGTGCGGTGGCCAGTCGCCAGCTGGTGACTCCAGAAGAGTTGGCGCGAATCGAGAAGGAAATCGTAAAGCCAACCGTGGATGGCTTGGTGAAGGATGACTTGGAGTATCGGGGCTTCCTGTACTTCGGGCTCATGATGACCGAAGCGGGTCCCAAGATTATCGAATACAACTGTCGCTTTGGGGATCCGGAGTGCCAAGCGGTGATGCCGTTGGTGAGTGGGGACCTGGCAAACTACTGCTTGCAAGGAGCAAAGGGTCATTTGGAGAAAGGGCTGCTCTCCTTCGGTGAGGGCTGGAGCGTCTGCGTGGTGCTGGCAAGTGCAGGCTATCCCGAAAGCTCACGAAGCGGCGATGTCATTGCCGGGCTCGCCGAGGTGCAGGAAGCGCGGGTCTATCATGCCGGAACCAAAAAAGAAGCGGGAGACTGGCAAACCAATGGCGGCCGTGTGCTCGCAGTTGTTGCTGGTGGCGATACCCGTGAGGAAGCCGTTGATAAGGCTCATGCCGAAGCGGCTCAGGTGACTTTTGACGGAAGTCAGCGTCGGGCCGATATCGGGCGTTTGCACTTTTAGGTTTTTTCTTTGTTCGGCGAGGGTTACTCTTTTGTCGGGTAAGGGGGAAGGTCGGCGGTTAGGAGAAATCGTGGGGATCGATATCGGTCACTAGGATGACGTCTTCGGGGATGGGGAGTTTGGCGAGAACGCTGTGGATGTGCTTGGTCAGAGTGCGGGGGTTGCGATGGCGGAGTAGAAGTTGGAAGCGATGGAGGTCGTGTGCGCGCGTGATGGGGTTGGGGTTGGGGAGGCCGATTTCCATTCCCCGAGGGGCGTCTTCTGATAGACGGCGATGAATGGTTTGTAGGGTGAACTCGGCTCGTTTTTCGTGCCGACTACGGGTGGATAACAAGGCGAGGTGGCTAAAGGGTGGAAAGTGATATTTTTCGCGGAACTCAAGTTCTTGCTCCACGAAGCCCTGGAAGTCATGGTGACGGGCAAATTGGATGGAGGGACTATGGGGGACGAAGGTCTGAATGAAAACTTCGCCTTCCATCTCTCCGCGTCCCGCCCGCCCAGCGACTTGAGTCAGGAGAGAAAAGGTGCGCTCGCCCGCACGGAAGTCGGGGGCATTGAGCGAGAGATCGGCATTCAGGACTCCGACCAAAGTGACGTTGGGGAAGTCGAGACCTTTCGCAATCATCTGGGTTCCTAACAAAATATCAATCTTGCGCGCTTTGAATTCGCCCAGCGTCCGCTTGAGAACGTGCTTCTTACGCACGGTGTCGCCGTCGAGGCGTGCCAAGCGGGCTTTGGGGAACACTTTGCGGAGAATTTCCTCCACTTTCTCGGTGCCATAACCTTGCAGGCGGATGGCGGGGTCCTGGCACTTGGGGCAGGTGCGAGGGACGATGGCCTGATAGCCACAAAGGTGGCAAATGAGGCGTTCTTCTGCACGATGGTAGGTGGTGGGGATAGAGCAATGAGCGCATTCGCAAGTGTGGCCGCAGGTGGGGCAGGTCAAGGAGCGTGCAAAGCCTCGGCGGTTGAGAAAAAGAATAATCTGATCCCCGGCGGCCAGCTTTTGCTCCATGGCGTGGCGGAGCCGTTGCGACAGAATAGGTGGTCCGCCTTTCTTCGGTTCGTTGCGCATATCGACAATGCGGACAAGGGGAAGGGCCTGACCGTCGGCTCGTTGAGTCAGGGGGACGAGTTGGTATTTGGTAACAGGCGTTTCGGTTTTTTCGACGCAAAGACGCGACGATTCAGAGGATTGACAGGGTTCTTCTTTTTGGCCTTTGAGTTTTTGGAGATTTGGTTTTTTGAGAGGGGTGACAGAGTTGTGGTAACTTTCGACCGAGGGCGTGGCAGAGCCGAGCACGATGGCAGCGCCCTCAAGGTGAGCGCGAACAACGGCGAGGTCGCGTCCGTGGTATTTGGGTGGATTTTCCTGCTTATAGGTCGTCTCGTGCTCTTCATCGACGAGGATGAGGCCGAGGTCAGGCAAGGGCGCAAAGATAGCCGAGCGAGCTCCAATCACGACTCGGGCCGTTCCTTTGCGGATGCGGTGCCACTCATCGAAGCGTTCACCTTGGGTGAGGGTCGAATGCAGGATCGCTACCAGTTCAGGCGTTTCGCTAAAGCGGGATTTGAAGCGTTGCACCGTTTGCGGGGTGAGCGAAATTTCTGGGAGGAGAACAATCACCGTTTTGTTGGCAGCAAGGGCCGCTTGCGTGGCTTGGAGATAGACTTCAGTTTTTCCGGAGCCAGTGATGCCATGCAGGAGAATAGGTTGGCGGTCTTGTTTTGTTTCGAGAGCTTCCTGAATCTCGACGAGCGCGGAGGCCTGCTCGGGGTTGAGGGTTTTCTCAGGGTCGTGCAAAAAGGTTTCTTCGGCGTCGGGATCGCGTTGGATGGCAATGTCCTTTAGCGTGAGGAGTTTTTTGTCGGCAAGTGCTTTTACCGGGCCGGCTGCTCCTTCCCCAAGCTGGGAGACGGGCATTCCTTCCGAACCAACCGCTTGTAGCAGTGAGAGAATGGCGTGCTGGCGTTTGGCTCGTTTGGCTAACTTTTCAAGAACCTCGGGGTCGATGTTTTCGGCGGCGATCGCTTGCTTGATCGTTTTTTCGGAATGATTTTCCTGACGAACGGCCTCCGGGAGAAGAGAGCGCATGATGTGCTCCAAAGGGGTGCCATAGTATCCGGACATCCAGTCCGCGAGCTTGAGGAGGCCAGCCGTTACCAGTGGATCAGGGTCGATGAGGGATTCGAGAGGACGGAGGTCGAATTGCATGTCCTCTGGTTCGTGAACTCGGAGGACGGTGCCAGAGGCAGGGCGATTGCGCAGTGGCACCCGCACCCGGTGGCCGGGCACAACCGCGAGCCCCTCGGGGATTGCGTAGTCGAAGACGAGTTCGGAAGGACCGTCGATGAGGACTTGGGCGGCGGGCATCTGGTGGATGACTAGGCTGGAAAGTTTGGCGGGAATGAAAAGGGGAAAGCACCATGAAATTCGTGCGCGAGAGTCCTCACCTCCTTGTGTGCTTGTGACTCTGTGGTCCTTGCGCTAATCAAAAGACTGTGGCGAGTGATTTCCAGATCCAAGAAATGGTCCATCAGGACGAAAACGGCGTCTTGTTTCAGGCCCTGAACAGGCAGACTGGTCACTTGGTCGCGTTGCGGCGCTTTTTTCTCCCTGAGGTTGTCATGGAGCGTCTCAAGGAGACTGAGGAAAATGGGAGAATGGTTTACGAAAATAAATTGGATTGGTTGAAGGCGTTGGAGGTTTCCAATTTGCAAAAAGTAGTGGGCGGCGGATTCGATGATTTGGATAAGACCCCGTATTTTGTGACGGAGTGGATCGAAGGGACTTCTCTGGAGGAAGGTCATGAGAAAGGCATCTTTGCAGAGGGGGAGGGTGATCTGTTCGTGAAGCAGGCCCGCGGGGTTTTGAGCGCGTTGCCAGCGGAGGTGCGATCCGCTGTCTGTTTGAAAGAGGATGAGATTCTGGTCGCGCGTGATGAGTCCGGAAATTTGAAAACTTGGTTTCTGTTGTCGCCGAGGGATTACTTTGGCGCTGCGGGAAGAGAGGTGCCGAAAGACGGGGAGCGGGAGGACCAACTCACCGAATTGGTGGCCCGTTTCCCGAACGAATCACCCACCGTCGGTTTGGCATTGGCAATCGGGGCCAGTCCAGCTGCGGCGACTACTGTCACCCCGGCACCCGCATTGAAGAGTGCGCAGAAGTCGGGTGGGGGTGGAATTTTGTGGGGGTCGCTGGCGGCATTGGCGGTATTGCTTGGGATTGGTTCTTGGCTGTTACTCTCGAAGCCTGAGGAGAGCGGCTTTGGAACTGTGAGCGAAGAGGTGACGAGCGAAGAGGTGACGAGCAGGGAAGAAGGCAAGTCTCCTGCCTCACAAGAACCCGAAAGCGAGAAGGTGGCGAATCAGGAAATGCACGAAGAAGTGCACGAGGAGCCCAAGGAAGTGGCCGAGACCATGGTCCCCGAGCCGAGAGAGTCGCCAGAAGAATCGGTAGCAGAGGACGAGACCAAAGACGAGAGCGCGAGCGCAGTCGCCGAAGCCAAGGTTGAGGTGGAGGTTGAGGTTGAGGAGAAGCCTGAACTCAAGAGGACTTTGAGCCAGGGTGCCTACGCTCCCGAAGATTTGGACGGAGTGACAGCCCGTGAGGGGGAGGAAATTGTCTTGGAAGGAAAGGTCGTTGAGGCCACTCAGAGCAACAGTGGCAAGACTTGGTATCTTGAGTTTGGAAACCGGAGAAAGCAGGCAATGGTTTCCTTTCGTAAGTGGAGAAGCGAGGCTGAGGTCAAGAGGGAAGACTGGGAGGCTTTTGAAGGGAAAAAGGTTTTCGTGAGAGGCACAGTCAAGGTGCACAAGGGCCCCATGCCACGTGGAAGTGGGGTGATGGTTGAGGTGAAAACTTTGGAGGAAGTTAAGCTGACACCTGAGGAACCCGAGGAAAAAATCTATCGCTACTCCGACCTCGATGAACTGCGGACTTTGTCAATGGGAGAGAAAGTGAGCTTCGAAGGGCTCTTGCGCGATTCCAAAGTAAGAGGCTCTCACATGTACCTTTTTTTCGAAGAAGGGGCCGATGTCGTCGCTGCCCGTTTTGAAAAAGGGGAACCGAGCTTTAACACTGCTTTTGGCAACAAGTTAAAATCTTTGAAAGGGGAGCGAGTCCGCTTGCAAGGAACTCGAGTTTCGGCAGGCTCGCTCAAGTGGCAGGTAGTCATCGAGTTGGCTCAACCCAGTGACGTCAATTTGGCACCGAATGCACCCTAA
>CAZGXV010000049.1:1898-16983 GCA_964529725.1 uncultured Roseibacillus sp. | reverse complement strand
GAGGCGTCCGCAAAGAAGTAACACTCCACACGGGTTTTGGCACTTAGATGTAAGCGAGGCCATCGGCAGTCTTCTCGATAGCATCGTTGGCTTCGAGGAGCTCGGCGAGAGGATCGTATTTAGCGGTGGTGAGAGCGCTGCGCGCGGAGTCGGGCATAGTCACCGGGAAGGAGATGTCGGCATAGTGAACCTTCATGGCATCGATATCGATGGTGATACGTGTTTCCGGAGCCTTGCTCACGAACTCGGCGAGAGCACTGATGTCGGCAGAGCTACCACACACACAGGGCATGCCTAGAGTGGTCGAGTTTCCAAAGAAAATCTCCGCAAAAGATTCCGCAATAATAGCGCGGAAGCCGGAACGGTAAATCGACTGAGGGGCGTGTTCGCGAGAAGAACCACAGCCGAAATTGGAGCCGGAGAGAATAATAGAGGCTCCTGAGAACTTGCTGTCATTGAGAGGATGATCGGTGATCTCGTTGGTCTCGGGGTTGACTTTGACGTCGTAGAACATGCCCTCCGCGAGGTCGTCGAAGGTGACGCACTTCATGAAGCGAGCGGGAATGATGCGGTCGGTATCGATATCGTTGCCGAGGACAGGAACAGCGGTGCCAGCGACTTGGGAAATTGCAGGAAGAGACATTTGTCGGGCAGCGATAAGGCTTTTTCCTGATTTGGGCAAGTCTCCGATGGTGCAGAATGGCTCCTTTTCGCCAGCAGAGGCAGGCTCGTGGTGAAAGGTTTCCCTCGTATTCCTGCAAATTTATTCTTATTCTAGCCCGTTCTTATGAAAATGAAGCACTTGTTATCTATCTGCCTCCTGGCGGTGCTCCCAGTGTCTGCCTTGGAAGAGCGGACCTTCCACAGTGCCGACAAGTCCAAGTCTTTTGTCGGAGAGGCAATTGACTACAACTCGAAGACCGACACCGTGACCGTGCGTCGCGGAAACGGCACCGAGATTAAATTCAAGGTCTCTCTCCTCTCTGAAGAAGACCAGACTTACATCCGCGAGAACGGGGTTGCCTTGGCTGCTGCCGGAGCCACGCGCGTCGTTCTTGAGAAATACGAGAATGAGCGTCAATCCAGCCGCACCGACATCACTCGCAGTGCCATAACTCCGACTGGTTACAACGTGACCGTGACCAATGGTTCCGGTGAAGTGATGGAGGATGTATCTGCCAACTACACCATCTACTACCGCAAGGGATCCGAGAGTGGGAAAGGAAGGCTCACCGAGAAAACCGGGGTCCTTGACCTCTATACCATCTATCCTCAAAAGCGCTCTGCTGGCCAAACTGGGACGGTGAGTTTGGAACGCTATTCCCGCTCCAAGGCGGGCGGCGGATGAGGAGGCGGTCCTGTTACGCCTGGCGGTCGCCGGGCAGATGAGCTGATCGGATGCAAAATCGAAATCGTGGTCGATGACAAGGTCGTCAAGACTCACTACAGCGATCAGGATTTAGCCGAAATCTTGAAGAAAGGTTAGTCTTCTTCAGGTTCACTCTTTCACCTCAGGCCGACTGGAAGCAGTCGGTCTTTTTTTTTGAAATCGCTAGGAGGCTGCCAGAAGGCTACTTCTTTCTTTGATACTGACCATCGAGGCCGGGGAGATGAGGGAAGCCAAGCGACTTTTGCAAAATCTCGGCGGCGTCAAAGTCAGAGTCTTGCGAGGGGAGCACCCCAAAGAGTTTCTTGTAAGTGGTGGAAAGACGACCCGCGTGGTGGAATCCGAAGCGCTTGCCGGCATCACCAATATTGGTCGGCCCGCTGGCTCGAAGATACTCTCGAAATTTGAGGAGACGAAAGCGTCGATGGTATTCGATGGGCGCCGAGCCGTAGATTTCTTGGAACCCTTTTTGAATAGAACGAAGGGGGGCATCGAGTTGCTGGCTAAGCTCGGAGAGAGTCAGTTGTTGGTGAGGCTGGGAGAGTAAAAGCTCTTGCGCCTTCAACCCGAGCGATTGGCAAGTGGTGCGGTCGAGACGATTAGGGAGGTCGAAATTGAGCGACTGGATGAACTGCTCGACAATGGTGGCGGAAGCTTCCAGCCCCGCAGCTGAATCCAGATCGTCGTGCGTAGCCTGGTAGGAAAGGGGCAGTAACAGATCCAGTAATGATTGCTTCTCGGCCAGGCTCGAAAAACTAACCAGGTTAGGTTCCTGCCGCTGAACGAATGCTTTTCTTCGCACTGCGTGATAGACTTCAGAAAAAAGATTGGTGTCAATATAGAGGACGAGAGCGTGATACGGTTTTGTAAACGAGTAGTTCACCCTCTGATGACTGTAGGCGAGAGTTACCTCGAGGGGGTCTTCTAACAGGCCTACTTTCTTCCCTTGGAAAAAGAAAGGATTTTCCCCAGTTGAGATGGATGCGTAGACGCCGCCCAAAGTGTGCCAGATTCCTGAGAAGTGGGCATACTCACCCCAGATGAGAGAGACCTGGGGCCCCAGTTTCCGATAACCAACAGTAGAGGGAAGGCCTTGCGAGGATGAAGGAATGACCTCTCCGGTGATAATTTGACTGAACGCCTGCCGCAGGATGAGGGGGTCGCTAGTTTGGAGGTTTTGAACAAGCATGGGGGCTGCTGGATTCTGGGTGTAGGTGATAAAGTGGAGAGGTATTTAATGAGCTAGGCTGTATCCGAATATTGCACAATCTAATGTTTAGGTGAGGATTAGAATTGAATCTGTTAGAAATGTATTTAACTTGTCCGTGGAAGTCGTTCTATCCTCCGCAAGGAGACCCCCTTACGAACGGCATCCAACAATGGCAAGCGGGAGTAGGTATTGGGTCCTGCTTCCGCTTGTTCCTTTTTCGGAGGTTTTTCAAAGCGGCATCTGAAGTTAATCTTCGATGACCTTCTTTCGAAGTGGTTTTCTATCATTCATCCCTCTCTTTCAAGACCTTTCATGAGATCGGTGCCGGAGGTACTGCGGTTTTGCAGGATATGGATAAACCGCAGGGGGCTACCGTTGAAGGCTAGGTGTTGGGTATCAACGAAATCTCTTTTCCCAAATATGCCGAGACTAGGCAGGTTGTCTGGTGAAGATGTATTTCGAAAGTTTGGAAGAGGGACAACCATGATATCATCTAACAAGGCGTGTTCGCCGCATTAAAAAGCGATTTCTTATCAATGGTCACACTGTCTCTAGGTGCTTCAGGGTCCTTAATTTTTCACGAAGATCACGGTGGGGTGAAAATCGCAACCCTGCCCGCAATTGGCTTTGGAAAATGAGTCGGGCCTGGGGAGACTTCGAAGCTCTGTGAAAGAGCAGAAAATAAGAAGAAGGGGAAAAGACTCTCGTTTGTTCGCTTCCGGGATGGGTTTCATGAGATTGGCACCGAGAGAGCGGCCCGATTTCTGCTTCGAGGCAGGTGACTCGAAAGAGCAAACTTTGCTTTGATGTTTCCGACGGTATTTCCGAGACTTGCAGGGGTTCTTCAACATATGAGCGACGAAAGATACGAGATTCGAGGGAAAATTGGCCAAGGTGGGGTCGGGGCTGTTTACCGTGCCTATGATCGGAATCTGAATCGGGAGGTCGCCATCAAGCGAGTCCTGACCGAGGAAGGTTTCGATGCCAACAATGAAGAAGATGAGGCCACCAAGGCTTTGCTCAAAGAAGCCACCGCCCTCTGCTCGGTCCAGCATCCCCATATTGTCACCGTCTACGATGCCGGGGTAGATGGTGATGGTCCCTACGTAGTGATGGAGCTGCTATCGGGGCGGACTCTGGATGAGATGGTGGAACGGGGGACGATGACGTGGCACGACTTTCGTGAGACTGCGGTGCAATGTCTGGAAGCGCTCATCGCAGCTCAGGAGCTGGACCTTGTTCATCGGGATATCAAGCCCTCCAATGTGATGGTGACTTGGCTGCCGTCGGGAAAGTTTCAAGTCAAGCTGGTGGACTTCGGTCTCGCCAAGTTCTCGTCTAAGCCTTCCCTGCAGACCATCGACCATGGCGATGCAGTTTTTGGCTCCATTCACTTTATGGCTCCGGAGCAGTTCGAGCGTATTCCGCTCGACCGTCGCACAGACATGTATTCCTTGGGCTGTGTTTTCTTCTTTTGCCTGGCAGGTAATTATCCTTTTGATGGAGAAACTGCGCCCCAGGTCATGGCCGCGCATTTGCAGAACGATTTCCATTCCTTGAAGGAATATCGACCTGATTTGCCTGATTGGGTTTGCCAATGGGTAGAGTGGCACATTGCCCGCAATCCCGATGAAAGACCGAATGACGCCCGCGAAGCTCTGGAGCGATTTTTGGCGTTCGAACAACCTGTTCCGCAAACTGCTCCCGTCGGAGTTCAGGCCGTGCCCGCTGCCAGTCTCGCCGCTGGCCAAGGCCCGTCATCGCCGGATGGTCCCAGCCGCTTGACGGGACCAGTGCCAGTCATGCCTGCCACTCCTGCTTCAGCCGCACCAGCTGCTGCCGTCCCCGAAGCAACTGCTCCGGTTCGAGCGAAGTTGATTACCGGACCTGCGACTCCTCCGGCAGAGGCAGCCCCTCCAGCCGAGGTTGCCGACCAGGCGACGGCGGTTCCAGGGGTTGCACCAGTCACTCCGGTTTCTCCGGCTACTCCCGTGGCTAGGGAAGAGCCCGCTGTGGCTGCGGTGGTGCCGCAACCCATCACCCCGCCCGAGGGGGCCAAGCCGTCAGTTCATACCGGTGCCCAAGTCGTCCGGGCTACGACCGGTCCTGTCCCCGTGCACGCCGCCCAGTATACGACCCCGGTCGCTCCCGTCGCTCCCGAAGTAGCGCAAGTTCCTCCTCCTCCTCAATCCCTCCAACCTGCATCTATGTCCGAACCCCAATCGAACCCAGGGCCAGCATCGGCCACCACTATCAAACCTGTAAAAGGCTCTGGAAACGCCGTCAAAATTGCGGCCGCCGCCGTGCTAGGCGTTGCGATTATCGTGACCGGGGTGCTTTTGGTCGATGTCATGGGCAATCGCAAGGATGAGAAGGAGCTGCAGGGCCTCATGGACCAGGCCGCCGATCCCACGGTCACCGAAATTGCGCTTTCCGAGCAGCATGTGGAAGGGTTTCTTTCGGCGGCTTCTGCCATCGACTTTGATAAGGAAAAGGGAGCAGTCTACCAGACTCTCTACTTGGGCCGCTCCATTGACGGCATCGATATCGATAAGCGGGTGGCCGAGTTTGCCTCCACCGAGAACATCAACGAGCAAGTGCGTAGCAAGCTTTTCCAGGTCGTGGGTAAGCGTGGCGGCGAATCTGCTGTGCCCTATCTCCTGAAGTTCGCGAGGGATTCAGAAGAACAGGATTCAGTCGTAGCCGCTCTCGATGCCACCGGAAAAAATCTGCAGGGCCGCCATCTGAGCGACCTTTACAAGCTCATTTCCGCCACCGATTCAGCTGATGTCAGAGCGGCTGCAGAGCGGGCTGTGAAAAGGTATTTGGTCGGACAAACGAACAACTCCACAGCAGCTAAAGATTTGGTGAAAGCATTTCAAAGTTCCATGGAGGCCAAACCTAAGGAGACTTTCTTGCGCCTCTTGGGGGCGACCGGAGCACCGCAAGCCGAAGAAGCAGTGGCGGAAGCTCTTTCCTCCGAAGACAATAACCTCAAGGTCTCGGCCTATGCTGCCTTGGGGAATTGGCGCAACGATAGTTTGTTTGACCGTCACTTCAAATCAATGGTGAGCGAGAAGGAACAGTTCTTGCGCGGCCATGCTTTCGACTCGCTCATTCTCTTCCTCAAAGGTGGCGCGGAATTTAATGAAAAGAGTGAGCAGAGAATGTGGACGCGACTTTCGAGAGAACTTCAGGACGAGCGCGAGAAGAAAGAGTTCATCAGCACGCTAGCACGCGGTTCGGAAGATTGGGCCATGGCGCTTGTCAAACCCTTCACCTCCGACCCGAACGACAACACTTCCTTCTTAGCTGAAAAGGCTTTGGAGGCCATGGAGCGTCGCAAAAAATAATCCTCACTGATGAATACCCAACTTCTTTCATGACCGGACTTCTTGGCATTGTATTGTTGTTGGGCTTGGGCTTTTGCCTTTCGAAAGACCGCAAGGCCATCAGTTGGCGCGCGGTGGGGGGGGCTTTTGCACTCCAGTTCCTGGTGGCAATCATCGTCTTGTTCGTGCCTTGGGGGCGAATGGCCTTGAAGGGGGTGAGCGGCTTCGTGGGCGCGATCATCGGTGCGGGTCAGGAAGGAATCGAGTTTGTCTTTGGCCCTGCGGGCGACTTCTCATTGGGCTTCTTTTTCGCCTTCAACGTGTTGCCAGTCATCATCTTCTTCAGCTCCCTGATTGCAGTGCTCTACTACCTTGGGGTCATGAATTGGGTCATCACGTTGTTAGGAGGTCTCGTGAGTAAGCTTCTTGGGACCAGCCACGCCGAGTCTCTCTCCGCGACTGCCAATGTCTTTGTCGGTCAGACCGAGGCACCGCTGGTTGTTCGCCCTTATATCGCGGGCATGACCCGCTCCGAACTCTTTGCTGTCATGGTCGGGGGGCTTGCCAGTATCGCGGGCTCCGTGATGGCCGGGTATGCCAGTATGGGGGTAGAGCTGAACTATCTCATCGCCGCTTCCTTCATGTCCGCTCCCGGAGGCTTGCTGTTTGCCAAGCTTCTTCTGCCAGAGACTGGAAAGCCCGTTCGGAAAGTGAAGGTCTATCAAGATGATGAAGACCGACCTGCCAATGTCTTCGATGCTGCCGCCCAAGGAGCCTCCAGCGGTCTCCAGCTAGCCCTCAATGTTGGGGCCATGTTGTTGGCTTTCATCGGACTCATTGCGGTGGTGAACTTAGGGTTGGCTGAGGCGGGGTCATGGTTTGGAGCAGCATGGTCTTTGGAAGGGCTGTTCGGCTGGCTCTTTGCTCCCGTGGCTTGGATTTTGGGGGTGCCTTGGCATGAGGCTGCACAAGGGGGCAGCCTCATCGGAACCAAATTGGTGGCGAACGAATTCATTGCCTTCAAGGCCTTAGAAGGCTTTCAAGGAGCGGAGACGATTTCCGCGCGCTCTCATGGCATCATGACGTTTGCGCTCTGCGGTTTTGCGAACCTTTCCTCCATTGCCATTCTCCTCGGAGGACTCGGGGTGATGGCTCCGGAAAGGCGACCTGAGATTGCACGCTTGGGATTATTTGCGGTCTATGCCGCCACTTGCTCGAATCTGATGAGTGCCTCCATCGCGAGCCTTTTCTTGTAGTCGCTTGTCCGTTTTTGGAAAAGAGGTGTTCGTTCAGATGATAGGCGGGCACTCCGTCATGCTCGCCGAACACTGGGATTGCGCAGCGGGGAAAGATACGGTTTGCTCATAGCCATGGGTCAGGCGATGCGCATTTTATTTTTGGGGGATATTGTTGGGGAGCCAGGTCGAGAGGCCATTTACAAGCGCTTGCCTGACCTTCGCAAGGAAGAGGAAATCGACTTTGTGATCGCCAATGGAGAGAACATCGCAGGCGGGCGGGGAATTACTCCCAAGCTTTCCATCGACTTGTTGCGGGCGGGAATAGCAGTCGTCACGACCGGAGATCACGTTTGGGATCAGAAGGAGATCGTCGACTACTTTCCGACCGAGCCAAGACTCCTTCGACCCATCAATTGGCCTGCAGGAACGGCGGGGGCCGGAAGCGTCGTCCTCGACACCGCGAAGGGAAAAGTCGCAGTCATCAATGCCCAAGGGCGGGTTTTCATCCAGCCACCATTAGAAGACCCCTTCACTTTGGCCGAAAAAGAAGTCAATCGTCTGCGTGCCGAGGGCGTGAAGGTGATTTTTGTCGATTTCCATGCCGAAGCGACCAGCGAGAAAATCGGGTTCGGTCACCATCTGGACGGCAAAGTATCCGCTGTCGCCGGAACCCATACTCACGTGCAAACCGCCGATGAACGTATCCTGCCCGGGGGAACTGCTGTCATTACTGATGCCGGAATGTGCGGCCCCCATCACTCGGTGCTGGGGCGGGCTGTCGAGAGCGTGGTTTGGCGCTTCCGAACGGGGATGCCCACTCGCTTTCCAATTGCGAAAGGTCCGGTCGAACTCGGTGGTCTCATCGTGGATGTCGATACCGAGACCGGTAGAGCGATCGCGGTGAAACGCTTCCGAGAAATCATCGCAGAGGAGTAATCCGAACCATGTGCTCGCAAGCATGTGCTCGCTTTTTTTTTGCGCTCACGGTTGTGGGTGGAAGTCGTTTTGTTCGAAATCTAATTTTTCTGGTGGATGCACCCTTGAGGTCGTTTGCCGCCACGCACTGGTTAGGAGCGTGACGGAACCTGTTTGTACCCGGGAGTGAGTCCTACTTCTTCAACTCACCGCTGAACTCGTAGGTGCCGGAACCCAATTGCTTGGATTCACCGTCTTTGCCCTGCAAGGGCAGAGTGACAACTGCAGTCGAGTTGATAGGGATAGAGATTTTCGAAGTGAATTGGGTGCCGTCAATTTTCCACTCGCTGGTGACGTCACCATGACGGTTGCTGGTAGCGACCTTACAGTGTGTCAGAGAACCCGTCGGGCGGGGGGCGATGCGCAGAACATCATAGCCCGGGCTCAGGAGGTCAATGCCACCAAGTTCACCAAACATCCACTCCGTAACGGCACCAAAAGCATAGTGGGAGAACGAGTTCATCGATGGGTTGTGCACGCCCTTGCCCTTCACGAAAGAATTCCAACGCTCCCAAATGGTAGTGGCTCCGTTTTCGACTTCGTAACCCCAGCTGGGATACTCCTTCTGCTGCATGAGGATTCCCGCCAGCTCGTGGTGTCCATGGGCTGAGAGAACTGGTAGCAGGGGGCGAGTGCCCAAGAATCCAGTTGTCATCTTGTTGCCGTTGTCACGAATCAACTGCGCAAGTTGGTCGGCTGATTGTTGCTTCAAATCATCGGGAATGAGTTTGAAGAACAAGGCCATTGCGTATGTCGATTGGTTCGGTTGCTTGAGGGTGCCGTCCTCATTTAGGTGCAGCTCCTGCCAACTTGCAGTTAAGGCCTCGCTTTGTTGCTCATAATGTGTGGCCCGTTCGCTTTTACCCAGGGCGGTTGCCATCTCCGCCATCAGGTCCGCGGTATAGGCGTGATAGGCAAGGTCGATGAACTCGATGGGGGTCTTGGGCTCATAAAGTGCAAGCCAGTCGCCAAATGCACTGTCGCCTTCCGTGGTTCCCATCATCTTTGGATCACGCTTGGCGCGAAAATCCATGAAGTGCTCCATCTTGTCCCAATGTTCAGCAATGACTTCGGTATCACCGTAGACTTGCCAGATGGTCCAAGGACAAATGATGCCCGCGTCGCCCCAAGCGGCCGCAAAGTGCATGCCTTCACGGATAAAGGGAGAGGGGGCGAAGTTGGGGTAGGGACCAAAGTCCCATTGGTCATCATTGAGGTCACGTAACCATTTGACGTAGAAGCTCGCGATGTCGGCATTGTAGGTCGCAGCCTTGACGTAGATTTGGGCATCACCAGTCCAGCCCATACGCTCATCGCGTTGCGGACAGTCGGTTGGCATTTCGAAGAAGTTGGCTCGCTGGGTCCAGTGGATATTCTTGTGAAGACGATTGAGCATGGGGTCGGAGCACTCGAAGGTGCCCACCATGGGCGTGTCGGAATGGATCACGAGACCAGTGATGTCATCGACGGTGGGAGTGCCGGGATAGCCAGTTACTTCGACAAATTGGAAACCGTGATAAGTGAAGGAAGGGCTCCAAGTCTCTCCCTCGGGATCGCCTTTCAGTGTGTAAGTGTCGATCGAGCGCGCACAGCGCAGATTCTCAGTGGAAAGACGGCCATCGGAGTGCAGCATTTCGGCAAAGCGCAGGCGGACTTTGTCGCCGGCTTTACCCTTGGCCTTCAGGCGGGCGATTCCAGAAATATTCTGCCCAAGATCGAAGATGAAGACACCTGGCTGGTGTTCCCGCACAGAGACGGGCTTGATTTCTTCTATCACCCGCACCGGGACGCCAGGGTGGGGCTCAAGCTTGCCCTGATGGCCCTCGTGTTTGACAGCGGCGGCCCACTTGGAATCGTCGAAGCCGGTCTGGTTCCATCCGTCTTGTTCCTCACGGGCGTCGTAGCTCTCACCCATCAGGATATCAGCTTCTTTCCAAGGCCCGAACGATGTTTTCCAGCTCTCATCAGTGGCAACAATCTCGCTACTGCCGTCGTCGTATTGGATTTCAAGTTGCAACTTAAGCGCGGGAGTCTTCCCGTAATACCAGCGGCCATCGACGCCATCTTCTAAGCCGCTCACTTCCACCAGCAGTCCATAAGCTACATAGCCTGCATACCACCCGTCGGCGAGGGTGGCGCCCAGTACGTTGTCTCCTTGGGCGATACTACTAGTGACATCGTAGGTGAGATAGTGGAGGCGGTTGTGATAGCTAGTCCACCCAGGGGCGAGAAACCAATCACCAACTGGTTCACCATTGAGCTCGACGGTGTGCACACCTAGTGAAGTCGCGTGGAGAAGGGCTTGTACGGGCTTTTTGGCGGCCGCGAATTCCTTGCGAAAGTGTTTGGCAGGTGTGAGTTTGAGCACTCCCTTCGGTGTGCCCTTGAAGTTTTGCACGTTTTCCTCGGTCTCGTGAACGGGGTTCTCAGCCGAAGCAATCCAGTCAGCTTTCCAGTCCTCAGGCTTGAGGAGACCGATGGTGAAGCTGGCAGGTTCTGACCAAGCGGATGGTTTGTCGTTTTGGTCCCAGCTACGCACCCGCCAAACGGCAGCGTCGCGTGAATCTAAAGTGTCGCCGCTGTAGGTGATTTGGTTTGTTTGGTCAGAGGGCGTTTTGCCGGAAGCCCACAAGTTTGCTTTCTCCAAGTCATCTTCGCTGGAGGCGACTTGAATTTCGTAAGCGGTTTGACTCAGGTTTTTGGCCTCAGCGTCTACCGCCTGCAGTTGCCAGGAAAAGCGGGGAGTGGTGGTGCTGACCGCGAGAGGGTTTTCTAAATATTCCACACGTAAATTCGTGGGGACGAGGTCCGCAGCCTGCAAGGAGGCGGCGGCGAGCAAGGGAAAGAAGATGTTCATATTGTTCGAGATCGAGAGGATTAGTTCTGTGATGTAGGGAGCCATTGCTTCACCAAGGTGCCGTCACTGGTCTCCAATCGTAGCCGCCGTAAGGTGGCAGTGCCCGCCTGGGTGCCGGGGTCGATACGAAGGGAGGTGAGTGGGGTATTTGCTGAAAATGGGATCTGAAAGGTTTGAAATTCTTTTCCTTGTGGAAACTCAAATTCAATCTTCTGTTCTGGGCCAAAGTTCGGGCTCTTTTTCGTTCCCCAATGGATGGTCCCCGGGCCCGCGTTGGAGCGAATTTTCCCCTTCAAAACAAAGTCACCGGTGAGCTCCTTGGGGAGCTTGTTAGTGGCAATCCAAGGGTCCTTACCGGAGGACGTGATCGTTAATTCATTTTTCTTGGCTTTGAGCTGAGCGTGATTCGATAAAAACCAAGTCTCTTCTTTGCCGTAGCGGGGGTTAGCGATGGGAACGAGGGCTTCCGTTTCTTCCAAATGAGCAGTGATGAGGTCGTTGAGCTCTTTCACCAATTCTGGCTGGGCCTTCGCGAGATTGTTCTGTTCGCCAATGTCATCGCGCAGATTGTAGAGCTCGAAGCGGTCGCTCTGGTCGTCATTGTCGGCGAAAAAGCGCAACAGCTTCCAGTCGCCCCGACGAACCCAAGTATTGGGAATATTGAAGGTGGCTTTGACGTAGTGGGGGAAGTGGCTGAAGAGGGTGTCGCGCTCAATGCTGCCGCCCTCTAGAACAGGTCGTAAGCTCACGCCATCGACGATCTGCTCACTTGGTGCGGTGATTTCGAGGTAGTCTAACACAGTGGGGTACCAATCGATGGTGGAGGCTAAGGTTTTCTCATCGACGCCCGGGGCAATCTTTCCAGGCCAAGAGACGATGAGAGGGACGCGACAACCGCCTTCATAGTTGTTGCCTTTTCCACTGCGCAGAGGAGCATTGTTGGTGGGTGTAGTGCCTTCGACCTCGTTATACATATTGCCACCATTGTCCGAGGTGAAGATGACGAGGGTATTTTCGCGCAAGCCGAGTTCGTCCAACTTGGACATGAGGCGCGCGATATTGGTGTCCATGATTTCGATCATGCCACCCATGGTGGGGCAGTCCTGCTCTCCGCGTGGATCGGTCTTGGCTTTGTATTTGTCGAGGTAAGCTTGGGTGGTTTGGAACGGTGCGTGGACATCGTAATACCACATGTTGAGGAGAAATGGGCGCTCCTGGTTCTTCTCAATAAAGTCGAGAGCGGTGTCGGTGATCGCAGTAGCTATCGGAGTGCCTTCTGGTTGCTTAGGAATGGTGTCGATATTCCATGGTGCGAAAAAACCACCCGGAGGAGGCGGGCCCGGGTGCTCACGGCCCCCGACAACAACGTCAAAACCCTGTTGCTCGGGGTAGTAGGGAGCGCGTCCGAGATGCCATTTTCCCATGAAGGCGGTAGCATAGCCAGCTTGGTCGCGCAGGATTTCAGCATAGGTGATGTATTCATTGGGGAAGCGAGTGCGGGTGCCTGGCGTGACCGCCTTCTGATGAGGAGGCCCGTGTGCCGGGAGAGTCGGGTCCAGCACGACCTTCGGGATATGGCAGGCTGGTGTTGTGAGACGAATTCGGCCCGGGAATTGACCCGTTAGAAGAGAGGCGCGGGTGGGCGAGCAAAGAGGGCTGGCAGAGTAGGCTTCGGTGAAGCGGAGCCCGTTCTCGGCCAAAGCATCAATGGCGGGGGTCTCATAATACTTGGAACCGTAGGCACCTGTATCCATCCAGCCCAAGTCATCGCTGACAATGAAGACGATATTGGGTCGAGCGCCCTCCTCAGCGCGAGCCAGATCGAGCGAAAATACAAAAGAGAGAGCAAGGAGAGACAAGCGGATAACCATCGAGGAGGTATTCTTTCGTGAAGAAACGTTTCTTTCAACAAGTTTTGATGACGACGGGAATTTTTTTCAATTCGACGGTTTACCAAAAGCTGACAACGACTTGCAGCACTTCGGAAGTTTTGAAAATTCGTAAAAGCGAAAGCCCACCGGAAAGGCCCTAACGGCCAAGGAGCGAGGGGATATCTTCTTCGCAGGTTTACGAGGTCTTGTCTAAATCCCCATACGTCCCAAAGCATAGGCAATGCGACGAAGAAGCCCCTCGGCCTTGGGGTGTTGAACCGCAAAATTGGTAGCGGATTCCTCAAGGTGGGAGATGACTTTCTCAGGCACGGTCTCCTCTTCATTCTCCTCATCGAGAAGATTCTCGATTCGCTTTTCGAGCTTACCAAGTTCCTCGCGGGTCAGATCATCGAGTTCACCTAATCCCTGCAGGTCGCGTCGCAGTTGGGTGATTTCTTCGCGAAGGTTTTCATTACTCATGGCCCCAAGTCTCGTTGCTCAATGAATGCTTGCCAAGCTTCGACTGACTGACCGCCCTCAAGAGAAGGGAATCTCAAGAAAGTTGCTCAGTCTCATCTGCTTCTTTCGTCGAAGAGGGGCTTCACTCGCCGCGGCGCTGCTCAAGCATCCAATCCACTAGGTCCACGGAGCTGAATACGGCAGCATTTGCTTCCGGGTGGTTGGCGCCGGGAAAGGCCGTGAACCCAACTCTGCGGTTTCCCGCTTTCTTGAGTCTGGTTACCAAGCGCTCGATACCCTCGGGACGGCCTTCGTCTTCCGCTCCTACCATGAACCACATGGGGAGTCCTAAGAGGGGGTCAATTGATTCAAGCTCCGAGCGCAGAGTAAAGCCACTGGGTGAGATAGCTGCGAAGCGCGTTGGACTCTCAAGAGCCCAACGCAGGGCTCCTGTTCCTCCCATACTGTGACCTATGAGGTAGATGCGGTCGGTGTCCACCTCAGGAAACATCTTGATAAAATGATCCAATGCCCGGTTCAGGCTCATCGCCTCCCAGTTATCACTGGAGTTAGGCTCAAAAAGAATCAGGTCTCGCTTTGCCTCTTCTGCCAATGCGAGTCCTTTCACTTTCGCAGATCGCAGCAACTGCTCCTTGATGCCCCAGTTCTTGCCGCCGCCTCCATGCAGAGTGACTAAGAGCGGACGCTTTCCTCCTTTGGTCTTGCGATGGGTGGCAACAAAGGCCGTTTTTTTGAGAGAACCCAGTTGCGGTAAAAGCTCATCGGGCCAGTCAAAAGTCGAGACTTCCATCTGCTCAAAGTTCGCATTCACTTCCTTGACGGCGTCCTGTAATTCTACTTCTAGTTGGCTCTGTGCAACGTTGTCAGCTTTGGCAAAAAAGACAGTTACGAGCAGGGTGAGGACAGGATTCAATATTCTCATGGAGCAATTTGTGAGTAGCGGACCGACAAGAGCGTGGCAACGTTCTCATCTCGTCTATTGATGGCATCGGAAGCCATTTAGAAAAAGCGTGAAGTTCTTCGGGGGGGCAGGCCAGCGGCTCTCGTTTTTCATCAAAAAAATGTCCTATGCCTCTTAGTTAAAGAGTTGGCGAGAGAGAGCAACTTGGTCCCTAGCTTGATAGTCCTGTCGCGGGGGCTTGTCGAAAAGGAGAAGCAGAAACAAGTCTTCGGCAGAGTGTGCAATTGAGGCTTTTCAATTCCTTGTGAGCTGCTCGTGAAAAAAAATTCAGAAAGAAGGTAAGAACTTTCTTCCTCACCCCCTCTTACGTGTAGAGCCGGCCAAAACACTCGCTGCGCTCAACTTTAAAAACTAAAAAAATACGATCATGAAAATCATCACCACTATCATTACTTCCCTTGTTCTTGCTGCTACTGCTTTTGCTGGGAATCTCGTTAACGTCTCAGGAGCCAGCAACATCGCGGTCAACGGATATGATACCGTAGCTTTCTTCACGGAGGAAAAACCTGTCCACGGTAGTCCATCCATCACCGCGGAGCACCAAGGGGCCACCTACCTGTTCTCTAGCGAGGAAAACAAAGCCAAATTCGAGAAAAGCCCAGAGAAATACGCTCCTCAGTTCGGTGGATTCTGTGCCTACGGGGCATCCGTCGGTGCACTCTTTCCAATCGACATCGATACTTTTCAAATTATCGACGGAAAGCTCTACCTCAATCTCAATCCTGAAATCGTAAAAGTCTTCAACAAAGACCAAGCAGATAACCTCGCTAAGGC
>CAZGXV010000049.1:0-1798 GCA_964529725.1 uncultured Roseibacillus sp. | reverse complement strand
ACTCCGCAGCAACAAGAAGTCCTCGACACCGTCAAACAGGCAATGGGCGGCGTTCCTAACCTGCTCGCCACGATGGCCCAATCACCTGCGGTTGCGAACTCTTACCTCGGTTTCAGCCAAACACTGAGCGGTGGTGAACTATCGCCTGAACTGCGCGAAAGTATTGCGCTGACCGTAGGTGAGACGAATAGCTGCCAATATTGTGTCGCTGCTCACATCCAGCTAGGAGCAAATGCAGGATTGAGTGCTGAAGCCATCACAGACGCACGACGTGCCACTTCCGCTGACCCAAAACAGGCTGCCGCTCTTGGCTTCGCCAAAAAGCTCGTCACTGAGCGCGGAAATGTCAGTGCTGATGACGTCCAGAGTCTCCGGAATCAGGGCTTCAGCGATGGCGAAGTGGCCGAGATTGTTGCCAACGTTGCGCTCAACCTCTTCACTAACTACTTCAACCACGTTGCACAGACTGAGGTGGACTTCCCAGCCGCCCCTGCGCTATAGTCAGGTCATACAAAGAAAGTCGCTTTCCCCAGCAGGGTGAAAGCGGCTTTTCTTTCTTTATCCTGCACCAAATGAACGAAATCGATCTGCATACTCGACTAACTTCCCAATCCCCACCGCCAGCGGATGCTATTACTGAACTCCGCCTGCTCATTTTGAAAGGTCTCACTAAAAGCCTTCGGGGCCGCGCCGGAGCTGATGCCGCATTCATCGAAGATATGACTCAGGAAGCAATCCTCAAAATCATTGAGAAGCTCTCCACTTTTGAGGGACGCAGTCAATTTTCCTCGTGGGTTCTCTCCATCTCCATCCGCACTGCTTTTTCCGCTCTGCGCCGCAAGCACTGGGGCGATGTTTCTTTAGACGAACTCCGCGAAAATGGCAGCTCACCAGACACAGTCACATCGGCGAATAGCTCCGACCCCAGCGCAGTCGCGACACAAAGCGACCTCGTCACCCAACTTCACAAAATCATCCAGACTAAGCTCACATCCCGCCAGCGCGATATCATACTAGGCGAACTCAACGGCATGCCTCAGGACGAAATCGCTCACCAGCTCGGCTGCAACCGCAATGCTCTTTATAAGGCGGGTCACGACGCTCGCAAGAAACTCCGTCAGGAGCTTGAAGCCAGCGGCATCACCTTAGCGGACCTCGCTGCCACAACCTACTAACCATTTCGTCCGGACAATCATGAACCTTTCTAACAATCAGATTAAAGGCCTCGTCAACGCCCTCACCAACACCCGTGAAGACGAGATTACCTGTAACGAATGCCTCGGCTCGGTTGCCGAATTCGCTGAACACCAACTGACCGGCAAACCCGTCCCTGAAGCTCTTACCGCCGTCGAGCAACACCTCCACAAGTGCGGCGAATGCCAAGACGAATACCGTGCGCTTTATCTGCTTCTCAATACTGACTCGGAGTAGGAATAAGAAACATCAAGGTCAGGCATCTTTGACTGATCGCACTTCAAAAGACGAGCTGGCTCACCCGAGACGGTGAGAAATTTGCGATTTCATGAAAAACCATCACTCGATGTCGTCATTATCGAAACCGGAGCTTCCGTTTATCTCGACACCGTCGCCCTGCACGAGGTTAAAAAAATCTCGCCGCCATCAATGAAGGCCCCGAGGGCAAGACTCGTCCTCTAAGCTGTAACTAAGGAAGAAGACCTTTTATCGACACGTGGCTCTTCTTAGTTGGATGGCATGCGATCGGTATAGAGCTATCAAGCCAAGGAAAAATTCGGTGAAATGAGACCAAGATGGATTGGATGAATCAGATTTAAGAATT
>CAZGXV010000048.1:0-25845 GCA_964529725.1 uncultured Roseibacillus sp. | reverse complement strand
GACCCTACCGGTAGGGACCATTTGATAAATGGTCCGCGAGAGTTCTGCCGCAAGAAAATCTCGCCAATCCGCATTCTACGCAGGCAAACAGCTCGCACCTCCCCCAACCACTCACAGTCGTTTTATCAAAACGACCCTACCGGTAGGGACCATTTAACAAATGGTCCGCGAGTTGATTTGAAGGCTGGTAGGCTTCCAACAGGGCGAGCGTTCAGGGGGTCGTAACCTCCAAGCGGATGAATCGTTTTCCAGTCAAGCTCAGGGGGACAGTGGCGATGATGTTATCGACCTCACTGTTTCCAGGATTTTGGGGGTCAATTATAGCCGTAACCCCGACCGTGTTCCAGTCATCCGTTTGCAGGGTGTCACTCCACTTGACGGCAAAGGTGATTCCATCGGCAAGCGCCGCCTTGCCGCGAGGGTAGCGGAACTGGACGCTGTTGCCATTCATCGTCAGAGCCGTGGAAAGACGGGTGGGCACATGCGGGTTCTGCCCGGTGGCGAATTCGAGGAGATTGCTTTCGCCATCAAGGTTGGCATCGGAGTCATCGGCGGCAGGGCCAATGTTGGCAGTGGTGCCGAAATACTCGGGTCGCGCACAGCTCCCGGAACTGATCGAAGACATCCTGGGCTTCCGGAAAGGAGAACGATTTCGCCAAACCCTGATGAACATCCCAGACGGTATGCTTTGCAGGTAGCCGTGAAGGAAATCGTAAATAATCGGCATGGGGGAGCCAATCGCTCTGCTTTCATACAACCATTCTCGATCGTGGAAGGTCCAGCCTCCGATACTGGTGTTAGAGTCTTTGGGGGTTCTCAGGAGCCAGCGAACTGAATTGTGCAAAACGTCGGCACCCAAGGCCGCATAGCGAGGGTCACCGGTGAGATAGTAGATGACGCTGCAGTCCTGCGCCATATTAAGCTTGTGTCTCCAGACGTTGTTGACGAATCCCGAATTTGTGAAAAATCGCGGGGTCGTTCGTGACCAATCGATGGGAAGGTCACGTAAATAAGCATCGCGGTCCGACTCATAGGAACTCAGATCATTCTGCACTCGGGCAACCAACTGATCACGCATCGAACTCGCCCAAGCGTGGTCATTGATCTTCTGAAGAATGTCATCACGCTCATCCATCGTGACCCAAATAAAAGGGCGAGTAGAACTGCTTAATGGCACGGCCGCATCCGAACTGGGGAACGCAACCATTGCGGCTATCAGCAGACTGAGAAGCAGCTTTGTGAGAAGAGAGAACAATTGGGAAGGAGGCTTGTTCACAATGATGCTCTGTTAGTAATGTTTGAGGCTTGGTCGTTCTTTGAGAAAAGGAAGGAGTGGTCCCCCAATTCTGAGTTCGCAGTTGGCTATCGATTTTGGGTAGTAGCGGCCACCTTCCACTCTCCGGGCGCAAGGTTGAACTTGAGATACTTTTCGTCTTCACCGTGCCACGTAATGCCGGCCACATTTTCAACAAAGGCACCGTTGCTCCAAACTTGGCTCCCGTTCACTTCCACCGTTTTAGGGGTGAGGGATTGTTTGGGAATTCCAATCACGGCGGTGGTTCCTTGCGGGGAATCCAATTGCAGGCGATAGCTTTCGTCTGTCAGTTTGATATCGACGGTGATGTCGCCTTGGATGCTGGGGACTACTTGATGTAAGGCTGTGAAGTGTTCCAGGTTGGGGAGGATTTGATATTCCTGCCAGCCAACTTGGCTCGGGGCGATGCCGATGATGTGTTTGGCAAGGATTGTGTTAGGTGCGTTCCAAGCGTGATTGTAGGAGCCTCCGTTGGGGAATTTTTCGTAGAGAGTGCTCAAGTCCTTGCGGTCGACTTGGCTTTGATAGCGTTCCTTCATTCGCTTCAAGGCCTCGTGATAGTGCCCCGCATAGCAGAGAGCCTCTTCCACCATCCACTCGAAGTGCGGGCTGCAGAATTGATTGGGGACGAGGACATTTTTGACAATGGATTCGTGCCTTTCTTGCGGGGCGATACCACTGAGAATGGTCAGGGCGTTGGCCCGATCATCTTGGAACTTCTTCTTGTTGCTGCTGTAGAAATGGCCTTTCCAATATTTTTTGTTGAAGCCTTTTTCTAGGGATTTAATCCGTTCCTGATACCACGGGATGTCTTTTTCTTCACCCAACTCACGCGCCATTTTCAGGGCACTGTTGAGCGCCATGAAGTAGAGGGAATCCAGAATCACAACTTCATCTACGGTATCTTTCTGTCCCCAATCACTCCAGTTCCAGGAATCCATTGATCGCTTCGCTCGCTTGGGAAGGCCCTCGGCATCCATCTTCCAAAGCTCCAAGTAGTCCCGCACATAGGGATAGGCAAATCGCAGCGTCTCCTCATCTCCAGTGTTGAGGTAATATTGCCAAACACCTTGCTCAACAAATTGGAGGCTCTGGGTGGGTAGCTCACGCAGGCGCAGCGGTCCGAGGGCTCCATAGACACCTTCGTGACTGAAGGCCATGGTGATTCGAATCGCTTTTTTGAGCAGTTGCCGCCCGGATTCATCCATGCAGTAAAAGAGGTAACTGGCTTGGTCTGCGACATCGCCAATCCAGCAAGCGCGCTCGCGGTCGGGGCAATCCATGAAGTTGTCGCGGGCGCAAACAAAGAGGGTGTTTCGCCCCATCCACCAGAGACGTTCGTAGAACGGGTCGTTGCACCTAAACGAGCCTGCGGTAATATCTCCGACACTCATCCAGCGATACTTGAGCCCTAACACTTTGACCCCGGCAGGGATTTCGTAGTGAATGAAGTGACCGTTCATCCACGAGAAGCTCTCGAAGGTCTGCTGGCCTTGTTTGGTGGTGTAGTAGGCGTGAATTTGATTCAGTCGGTTGTCGGTCGTGATCTTGATTTCCACCCCAGCGTCGGACTCTATTTCAAGGTAAGGGGTGACTTGTTTGTTGAAAGGCAGTTTGCAGATGATGGTCTCTCCCTTGCTGGTGAAGGGAAACTTGGCATCGGGATAGTTCTCGTAATTTTTCAGGCCATGGTTCAGCAGAGCGGGCACCTCGTTCTTTTCGAGTGCAAACCAAGGTGCTGTCGGAGGGGAGCCTTTCTCGACTGCGGCCTCCCAATCGGCATCGGAAAAGTCGGGAGAAGTCCAGTCACCCATCTCATTGCGGGCGTCGTAGCGGACGCTGAACTGAACAATGTTTTTTCCGGCGTCGCAATTTTCCAAGGCATAGGCGGGATCGGCTTTGACTTTCCAGCTCTGATCGGAAACCAAGGTTTGCTCTCCCAGATTGGCCTGGAAAATAAAGCCGCCTTTGCCGCTATCGATATGGGTTCCCTTGTGGGTTTCTTTGCCCCAATACCAGGTGAGTACGGCAATCGTGTTTTTACCGGGATTGAGGTGTGCGGTGAGATCCACTTCTTCGTAATACGAATTGGTCGGCTTGGTTTCCGGTGGCAGGGTCCACATCTCCTTGACCCGATTCCATGGTTCCGCCGGACTCGAGCCCCGCGCCACACTGCCCTCAAAGACCACCATTTCGCCATTGATCCAAAGCCAGTATTTGCTGTCGGCGGAAATGGTGGCGACTACCTTTGCGGGCACTTCGTTGATTTGAAAATCTTTCCGAAAAGCGACCCACGAATTAGCGGGGCCATCCTCCGCTTGCCAAATCCATTGGGCCTTCCAGTCGAGAGGGGCGTCCTCTGCCCATGACGTGAGGACAGAACAGAAAGTGAGCGCGATGAAGAGCAGGAATTTTTTCATTGGTAGTTCTACAGTAGTCGAAAAACTCGATTCTTTTGTTGTAAAGCTGGCAGCGGATATCATTTCCGGCCAAGATTTTTGGTGCATTAAACGGCGGGTTGTCTTTGCGATTAGGGAGTCAGCGAGCCAAGAACATCGATTTCGGAATAGCCCACGGCACCGTTTTCCTGAGTGCCGGGCCAGTCGAAGCGAATGGCGGCGATGCCGGTTGCCCCGATGCTGGCGATGCTCATTTTCCCCTGGGTTTCGGTCGGCGGGTTGTAAACTTCATTGGTGACGACCACCTGATCGAAGACCGTGGGGGAGCCGACGAGGGACATGGAGATGGTCACTTTGATTTCATCGCGACCTTGGCCGGTTCCCCAGTTGCTGTAGAGGTCGATCTGATCGATGTCGTAACCTTGTGGACTGGAGGTGAGGTCGAGAAAAAATTCGGCGAAGTCATCGTTCTCGGCCATCGCGGCGGCCCGGCCTTGGGTGCCTTCGTCCTGCCACACGCCATCACGGAGAGAGGCTTCGCCGTTTGGCGAGAGGCCAGCGAGAAACGAGGCATCATTTCCTCCGGGAGCATCGTCCAAAGCGGAGCCGTTAAAGGAACTGAATGCAGTCTGGAGCAGATCGATGCTGGAGACTGTGAAGCTTGCCGCCTCAGAGGTCGTGACGACGGAGCTCAAAGGGGGAGCAATGGAAAAGGGGGCACCGATGTTTGACAGGCCAAAGCGGTAGAACTTTCGGGTAGGGAGATCGGTGTCGGTGATGGCTACCAAGCCGTCCCGATTATCATCATTGGCGAGGCCCACCCAGCCGCTCTCGCTCAGGTCGGTGGAGGTTTCGATGACGACTGATTGACCCTTAACCGCAAGGTCTGCGGACACTCTGGCCTCGTCGCCGTCGATCTCGATTCGAGTGTCTGCCTCGGTGGCATAAAGGCTGGTGAAGATCTGAAAGGGAAGGTCAAGGTCGGCGGAGTCCCACGCAAGGTCTTCGATTTGACCGGAGTAGAACATCGCTCCGCCGGAATAGCCTCCGGGCTGGTTGTAGGCGATATTGAAGCCTGTGTTGGGCTGGGTGGAGCTTTTCACCAGAAAGCCAAACTGTTGTCCGTTGGTGACCGGGATCGCACTTTCGAACTGAAAGTGGCTCCAGCGCAGGCCGTTCTGATAGATGGCATCCGGATTGACCGTGCTGCTGGCGACTAGGTCACCCAGCGGGGCGTCGTTTTCATCAAGCTGGCGCAGCTCAACGGTAAGGGTAGCGTTGGCGTCGGTCTGGAGGAAGGGGAGATTAACCGCGGTGAGAAAGCCGTCTGTGGTTACGGTAAAGGACTGACCGAGAACTTCCGGGATGGGGAGCGAGTGCGTGCCTTGAGTCTGCGAAACCGAGGGGGTCCAGACCATTTCCTTGGGTTCGTTATACCAGTTCTCGATCAAGGCCGAAAGCTCTGCTAAGCGAGCGGTTTCGACTGACGACAGATCGTTTTTCTCGAAAGGGTCGACGGGGCTTCCGGTGCTGGTGTCGTAGAGGTGATAGAGCTCGTCGGAGCTATTGTGAAAGTCGATGAGTTTCCAGCCGTCCTTGATGACGTATCTTGCGACCAAACTTGCGGCAGGGTTTTCCAGACTGGCCATGTCGTGCTGATAGACATCACAGAAGACTGCGTCGCGGGCGTTGACGGCAGCAAGGTCTAACAAGTTGAGGCCGCGTTGTTCGGCGGAAGGTTCGAGGCCGACCGATGCCAGGGCGGTGGGGACCATATCAATGACGCTCACTGGCTTGGTGACGAACTGGGGCTCGACGAGACCTCCCGGTTTGATGGTGGCGGGCCAGTGCACGATAATGGGGGTTCGTGCTCCTGCCTCGTAGGGTTGACGCTTCGAGCGGGTGGAACCTCCGGTGTTGGGATTGGTGATCCAGCCGTTGTCACAAATGAAAATGATAATGGTGTTGTCGGCCACTCCGGCGGAATCGAGATGAGTGAGGAGGGCGTCGATTCCGCCATCGAGGCGTTCGATGTTGGCGTAGTATTTGGCCACATGGTCCGCCGACTCATTGGTTTCCTCGACCAAGGGGTCGTATTTGTTGCGAAGACCAGCCGGGGGGTCGAAGGGCGTGTGGGGAAGGAAGGGCGCATACCAAATGAAGAAAGGGTCGTCATTTGAAACACAGTCGTCGATGAAGTCGGTCATGGGCACGATGGTGTTGGCGTAGGGAATCGGGTGCGCGGGATCGGGAATATCGTTCACGTAGTCCACGCGACCGATCATGAGCCCCCAATCGCCGTGGCGTCCCCGACTGACATAGCCGGGGCGCGAGCCGGTGTATTGCGCGGGAGCGGTTCCCCCGGCGATGCTGTTTTGGGTGTCACCCTCGGTGAAGCCACCCAAGGAGTAGTGACCACCCCACCACTTGCCAGTCTGATAGGCTCGATAACCGTGCCGCTTGACGAGGGTGCGGGCCAAGGATTGGTCGAACAAAATCCGTTCATCCGCAGCGGTGTCGTCTACCTTGCCAACAAAATCATTGCCGCTCACCCGGTTTTGGTGCGGAAAAGATCCGGTAAGAATGGCCTGCAAGGATGGTCGGCAAAGTGGAACGGTGTATCCGTGCGTAAAAGTGAGGCCCTCGTCCGCAAGACGGTCAATCGCTGGTGTTTGCGCGACTTGGTAAATGGACGGATCGGAATCAATCGCGGGACCTTCGACCTCATCTCGATACATGAAGCTGTAATCCCACCAGGCTTGATCGTCGCCGAGAATGAAAATCACGTTCGGTTTTTCGCCTGCAAATACGTTGCCTAACAGAAGCGAGAAAACGAGGGTAAACAAAGAGAGGAAATTTTTGAAAGAGGTCATGGAAAAAGAAGCGATTTTTAAGAAAGGGGAGGGACCGAGAAGCCTCTTTGGCAAGCCGACCGGTTCCTCCGCTGTGGATTGCGACGGAAGGGATGTGCTCTTTTGGGAGCGAGATGAGATGGAGTAAGTTGGGGGATGAGTATTTTTTGTTGAGAAAACACCTAAGGCGTCACCGCGATGTCATCGAGGTAGATTCCGCCAAAGTTTGTTCCGTCGCTGTTACTCACAAACTGGAACTGCACTTTGATGTTCTTGCCCAGTGCCTCAGCGGGAAGCTCGTAAGACTCCATAGTCCAGCCTTGCCCAAACCCTTCGAGGGGTGTGATAGGGAAAGATCCGGCAACAATTTCAGCGTCTGCATTGTCGGCATCGAGTAGACGAATGTTTCCTACATCAGAACCACCTGTTTCTTCGTCGGTGTCCAAGAACTGCTCGAAGCTCAAAGTCGCTCCTCCTGATGGCGTGACGAAGGCTGGTGAGGTTAAGGTGGTGTCTGCTCCATCGACATAGTTGCCGAGGTTGGTGCCGATGCAATTGACCCCATTGGCCGCTGCCGTTGGTCCGGTAGTGGGGGTGGGGACACCAACTTCCCAAGTGGTTCCGCTTCCATTGTCAGCAACCACCCAGCCGGCGGGGAGGGTGCCGGACTCGAAGTCAGCGGAAAGAATGGGCGGGATTTCTTCCGCGATGACGGCGAAGAAGCGAGTGGGCCCGACGCGTCCTACGTTGCTCAAAGTAGTGGTCGTGCCAGCGGAAATAATGTCTTCGTAAGTGGTGGAGCCATCGTTGTAGAGGGGCCAGGTGGAAGGATCGGTGAGCAAGTCGGTGGAGCTAACCAGATCGTATTGCATCCCGCTCAAGCTGCTCCAAGTGAAATCGAGGTTGTCTCCGTTGGTGGTAACTTCCAAAATAATCTCCTCGCTTGGAATGGTAGCCAAGCTGGCGATTTGGGCAGCGGTGAGAACTTCCGCGTAAACGCGGGCCTCGTCGATTAAGCCCTCAAAAGGATTGGTCCCAATGACATCGGCCCGACGACCAAAGTGGAAGTTATCGAAAACGGAGTGCCCCGTCGCGGTGGGCTCATTACCGGCTGCGTTGCCATTGACGTAGATGGTGGCCCCGTTCACCGAATCGACGGTATAAGCAAGGTGGGTCCAAGTGTCGGCGGCCACGTTTTGAGTCGAGGACAGCGTAACTGCCGTGCCCTCGGTGAGTAAGGTGAGCACGGGTGTCCCGCCTTGGAAGCTGAGGTAAGCTCCCAATTGGTCTCCAGCGCGAGTTCCCGCGACAAAGTCAATATCCGCGCCTGCTTGGCGGTTCACCCAACAAGTGAACGTGAAGTCTGTTTCGGGGAGCGAGGACCGATTGACGGCAACGTGCGCGTTACCGGCAGCGAAGGTGACGGCTTGACCGAACAAGCCCTCGGAGAGGGAAGCCCCACCGGCCAACTCTCCGTCATGAATCCCCACTGAATCGACTGCTGGATTGGTTTCGAAGTCCCAGCAGTGAATCAGCAAATCGGCTACGGTGGTGAAGGCGATGGTGGTCGAGTCGGCGACTGCGGGCAGAGGATTGCCTGAGAGATCGGTGACTGCACCCGCTGTGAGATTGACGTAATAGGCAGTGTCGAAATCCAAGTCGGCAATGTCGATGACAACGGTGTCTCCCTCGACGGAAGCACCAGCAGGAAGGCTGATGGTCTCTACGATGCTGTCGTCGCTGGCTAGGTGAATGGTGAGGGACCCCGTGCCCAATCCCGCAGGCTCATTCAGTTGGAGAACCAGATCGGAAGTCGGCAGGAGGTGGAGGAGGGGCTCGTCTCCGGTCAGGGAGGGAGGGGTATTATCAGTTGTGAAGGTATAAGCGTCGAGATCCGGGACGGCAGCGATGCCAAGGAAGCTGTTGCTAGAGACATCATCGACAGCACCGATTGGAATGACGACCTGATACTCCACTCCTGAGGCAAGGGGACTGGTGGGATCGATGGTGAGGTTTCTGCCTTCGAAAAGAAGCTGCGCGGAAGAGGCGACATCAAAGGACTCCACCACCGCATCTGGGGTGACAGTGCGTAGTTCGATGAGGCCGGTGCCCGCTTGGATGTCCTCGTTGAAGGTGAAGACCAGATTTGAGACCGTCGCGACATCAAGAGATTCGTCAGCAGGGCTCGTACTGGAAAGAGTGGGAGGATCGATGTCACCTGCGGTCGAGGTTCCAAAGACATCGAGCTCGGAATAACCCACCGCATTGTTTTCCTGCCCGGCAGGCCAATCGAAACGAATGGCAGCCACCCCGGGAATGCTAAATCCTGAGAGCGACATCTTGGCCTGGGTCTGGCCCACAGGATTGTAGTCAAAAAGCGGGTCGTCACCTGGCCCCACTAGAATCTGGTCGAAGACATCGGGGGTTCCGATCAGGGAACAGGAGATGTTGACGAGAATCCGATCCCGGCCTCCACCAGAGCCCCAGTTAGAGTAAAGATCGACGCCATTAATAGTGTATCCGCTAGGACTGGCGGTGAGATCGAGGAGGTATTCCGCAAACTCATTGTTTTCCACTACCGCAGAACCGCGACTGTTTCCCGGGTTGTCAAACCAGACCCCATCGCGGAGTGATTCCTCACCACTCGGAGTCAATCCTTGCAGGTAGTCGGCATCGGCAACCGAACTTCCTTGATTGTCCAAGGCTGAGGCCGTCACGGAGCCGAAGGCTGTCTCGAGAAGGTCGGAGCTCGAGACCGTGTAGCTTGCTTCTGCGGAATTGGTAATGGTGACCGGAATATTCTGGCCAGCGGCGCCAGCGACCAAGAAGAGGGAGGTTCCCGCGGTCAGGCCTACGAGTAGTTTGTTCAGAGTTGTGGATATCATGATGGTATTTCTTTGAGTGAACTCAGTTGATTCTGTTGTCACCGTGTTGCGACTGGTTGGGCTGGGACCAGCCTGGGGTTGGACGATTCGAAGAAACGCCTCCCGTTAGATTAACTATTCCGCTTCCGGACTTTAGGTTAATCCCTTTTCGAAACATTTTTCAGGTTCCGCAGAATAAGGGCAAGGTCAGGTGCGCAAAGTAGGCCCTCAGATGAGATTCGATCTGGTAAGAATTTCAATTTCCTAAAAAACCGGATAACCAGAGAAAAGAATGTGGAATAGAATAACAAGGGTATCGCCATGGCTACCGAACCAGATCCAGAAGAGACGTTTGTTCAGTTGGTGGTGAGTCACCAAGGGGCTTTGCGTGCCTTTGTCTTATCCCTCCTTCCGGGTTTTCCGGAGGTGGACGATGTCATTCAAGAAGCCAATGCTGAAATCTGGAAAAAGAGGGGGGACTTTCGGATTGGGACCAATTTCAAGTCCTGGATGTTCTCGGTCGCCAAGTTCAAGGTGATGTCTTCCTGGAGAGACCGCCAACGTTGCAAAGAATGGGCAATGCCTGAGGATACTCTCGTGAAGCTCATCGAACGATTGCAGACCGATGGAGTGATCGGAGATAGTGCGAAAAGAGAGGCCTTGCAGCAATGTCTCCGGACGCTGCAGCCTGCGGATCGGGGCTTGATCTTACGACGTTATATCGGCGACTTTAGTCTTGCTGAGTTAGGTAAAGAAGTGGGCAGAGGAACGGGAAGTCTCAAGGTGTCTCTGCATCGGATTCGGGTGGTATTGAGAACTTGTATTCGCCGTCGTATTCGTTTGGAGGAGGTGCGATCATGAAGGAACTAATGGGACCGGACGGAGCCTTCGATCAGGGGTTACTTTGGAAAATGCTCCAAGAGCTCGAGGCAGGGGAACTTGGCCTTGAGCAGCGCGATGAGCTGATGTCGTTCATTGGAAGCTCTCCAACGGCGCAGCGCTGTTATCTCGAATACTTTGAGCTGGCGGCTCTTTTGGAAGAAGAAGCCACGACCTATTCCGAGGAGGGAATGCTTCCTGTGATGAACGGGGTCGAGTTAGGGTTTAGGCATTTCAAGCGCTCCCTGCTAGCTGCGGCAGCCCTCGTTATCCTGGGAGGTTTGTTGGCTTCTCTTGTGATGGTGAAGCAGGCCAGTCGGAATTATCTCACTGCCGAAGTACTGAAGGGAACCCAGTGGTCCGTCACTGGCCCTTCTACTGAGCCTTCGAATGGCGACGAAGCGAAGGCCGGAAAAGTGGCGAAGGGTGCGACGGTCCACGTTGTTTCCGGATTGGTGAAGCTCGCGGGAAAAGACGGGGCCGCCATTGTGATGCAGGGACCAGCACGAGTCTCGTTTCCAGAATTCGATAAGCCCGTTTTGCATGAAGGTTGGCTGTGGATTGATACCGAAAAATCGGGAGAGCCGCTCGAGGTGAAAACTCCTGAACTCGTGGTGAGCGACATTGGAACTCGTTTTGGGGTGCGAGTGCCAGCCGATGGTCCAGCCGAGGTGCACCTAATCGAAGGCAAGGTTGAGGTCTTCAGTCGAGCGACTGAGAAGATGATTGCGACCTTGGAACCTGAAAAGAGCGGGTTCGTGCTTCCGGCAATCGGGGAATCGACTCGAGTGGTGCTCGCGCGGGATCCGTTTCCCGAGCTCCCTGATCTGCTGGCCGCATCAGCGAACTATCCTACCACCGTGCGTGGTCAAAATCCGGTGGGATACTGGCGGATGGAGGAGGGGGCGCCGGGTTCTCTCGTGAATACGATTCCAGAGGGCGTGACCGGAAGCCATGGGCCGCAAGTTATCACTGATGAAGCCGGGCCTCAACAAACCGCTGGCTACGGTGGTTTTGATGAAGACAACGCCTCGGTCTTTCTTTCGGGGGAAAAGGAAAAAGGCCATCTTTCTCTGGGAACGGCTCCGATTCATGACGGGGTGCTTTTTGAACATGAGTTCCTTGATCAGGGAGGAGGATTACACGGTGTGCAGCCTGCGGTCACTTTTGGCGATGCGAGTTGGGTGGCGGCGCCGCTTTTCCAAGAAGATGGTTCGATCCAACCCGGCAAGGGAACGGCGACCTTGGCATTTTCGCCAGTTGATGGAGTGATGTATACTCTCGACGCCACGGTCACGACAACGAGGGGAGCCAGTGAAGATTGGATCGGTTTAGGCTTTGGTCACGGGCAGACCACCAAATCGGCGCGCTTCAATAGCGGCGGCATCGCAGGACGGGTCTGGATGCTGCACCGAGCCGCCGATACTCACAAACCCGTTAATCGGGCCTGGCTCAGCACAGACGGTGCGGATTGGGATTGGTCACCAACGGATTCTCCTCTGGGCGGCACAATGGATTTGCGAATCGTCCTCGATACTACTGCTGGCGCCGGGGCTTGGACTGCGACCTGGTTTGCCAAGCGGCCGAGCGAGGGGACCTATGTCGAAGTCCGCGAAAGCAAGGCGTTGATCAATGAACTCATTACTTCGATCGGCTTTTCTGTCATTGGGGGAAACCTTTCCGCTTCGATCGAAAACTTTTCTCTCCGTGCTGAAGCAACAAAGTCTCACAATCCGGGAAGGCATCAGGCGGATGGCCCAGCGCGGGTCGCGTGGGACGAGGGGGCGGTCTCTTTCTGGTTGCGACGTGAACCCGGAGTTCGAAAGGCGGAGATGCTCTGGGCAGCGGGCGCGCACCAGGCAGACGACTCGATCTACCTCCAGCTCACCGCCGAAGGGACCGCAGGATTCTTCATGGAAAACGGTCGCTACGATGTGCAGATTGCCTCCAGCGAACTCGTAAGTGACGGTCAATGGCATCATCTCGCCGCCAGTTGGAGCCCATCAAAGGTGGCACTCTATCTCGATGGTCAGCTTGTTGCCTGGGACTCCGAAGAAAGGGGATTGCTACCCGGAGTCCTGCAAGAGGTTCGTTTTGGAGGAAGGCGTAGGGAGCAAGAATTCGAATCGTTTTCTGGATGGGTTGACGAATTAGCCATCTGGAACCGAGCTCTCACTTCTCACGAAGTCAGGCACCAATTTTCATCAGCGCTCGGGAGTCAGATAACCGCAGACCAATTGTCTAGAGAACCGCGCAATGTTGGCGATTAGAGCGTAATCAATGAGGACATTGCCCAGTGTGGGTAAAAAACCTCTCAAACCTCAAATTTGGTTAGACCAAGTTTTCCTCAATGGGAGCGCGGAGCACTAGCTCCGCAACGCTGGTAAATTGGGCAGAGCTGGTGCTCCGCGCTCCCATGAATTTCGCTTGGGAAGAGACTTGGAGAAAATGGCTCCGGCGGTAGGATTCGAACCTACGACCTAGTGGTTAACAGCCACCCGCTCTACCGCTGAGCTACGCCGGATTTGAAAGACCGAGGGAATTTCCCTCGCGGGCGGCGACTGTCCACAGGTCGGGGCCTTTTCGCAAGTAAATTCTGTGGGGAATTGTCACTTTTCGCGGAATGAACGCGAGGGTCTTTGTCACGTCTTTTTGGACTTGAATAAATGCCTCCAAAGTCGCCTTTTCATGGAAACGATGATCAACCTCAAGAAAGACGCCAAATACGCCCTTGTGATTCCAACCAGCATGGGAACTCGCCTCACGCCCGTGAATGGGCAACCGTTCCACTGCAGTGATACCTTCAAGATGCACGCCACGAGCGCGGAGTCGAACGTGGGCTCGGTTTCTTCGTATTTGGGACTGCCTGTTAAGGTGCTGACTGCTTTTGTAAAAGGGAGCCCGGTTTCGCGCTTCATCAAAGATAACTTGGCCAGTCGTCACATGACCTTTGAGGGTCCCGAGTTCGATGCTGGTGGTCCTTGGGGGCTGCGCCATCAAATCAATTTGGCCGATAGCGGTGCGGGTTCACGCGGACCACGGGTGGCTAATGACCGTGCCGGGGAAGTGGGTTGCAAGTTGGCGGCCGATCAGTTTGATCTCGATCGCATTTTCGGCGAAGAAGGAGCCCAGTTCATTCACCTTTCGGGTCTCATTGCTGCGCTCTCGCCGGAGACGAGTCAATTTTGTCTCGAGGTTGCGCGCAAGGCCAAAGCCCATGGCACCTGCATTGGGTTTGACCTCAATCATCGCGCCAGTCTTTGGGAGGGACGCGAGGAGGAGTTGCGCGCAGTCTTCCATGAAATCGCGACCTTGTCCGACGTCTTGGTGGGGAATGAGGAGGACTTCCAATTGTGCCTCGGGATCGAAGGGCCGCCTCCGGGTGGCGAAGGCATTGCGGGCAAGATCGAGGGCTTTAAGGAAATGATTGGTCGCGTGAAAAAAGAGTTTCCGCAGACGAGTGTCTTCGCGACCACCTTGCGAGAGGTCGTGAGCGTGAACCTTCACCATTGGGGGGCGATTGTTTCAGCTGGTGATGAGTGGCACGTGATGGAGCCTCGGGAGATTGGAGTGCTCGACCGCATCGGCGGTGGCGACGGCTTTGTGGGAGGTCTGCTCTACGGCATCTTGCGTGAGTGGCCGATGGAAAAAGCGTCTCAGTTCGGCTGGGCTAGTGGAGCTTTGGCAGCCACTCTCTTGACCGACTACGGCCAGCCTGCGGATGAGGACCAAGTCTGGAGCATCTGGGAAGGCAACGCGCGCGTGAAGCGGTAGCGGCGGCTAGCGCTCGCTTGCCAGTCCCCGGGGTCGACTCACCTTTGGGGCTTAACCCTCTTTGTTGAAGTAGACTTTGATGTAGCTCATCTTTTTCTCTTCGTCGTAGCCTTTCTCTAACACTTTGTCGGGGTTGGCGACCACCTTTGGCTTGAGCCGGATCTCGACTCCAGTGTCGAGCTTGAGAATGGACTTCATCAGCTTCTTGGCCTTGGAAACGTCCTTGGGTGAGATGTCGAATTTCTCCTCAATGGCCACTCCGCTTTCCTCTTCGAGCTGCTTTTTCTTTTCACGAAAAGCGGCTTTCGCCTCTGGGGTCCGCAGGGCTTGTTCTTCGAACTCGGCGAGGCTGAAGTGTTTCTTGTTGTCGAAGTAGGCCAAAGCCTCCTTGGCGTCTTCGTTCACTTCCCAAGGTGGCGAAGAATCGTCTTCGTCTCTGGGTGGGGTGCTTTCGGCGACGGCAGTCACCGCCATTTCAGCGACTTTTTTCGAAAGCAAGGCATTGTCGGGAATGGCAACGACGTTGAGGAAATCGCGCACCCAGAAGCGGCTCTCGGAGCTGCCACGGTCAAAGGTGAGGACGTAGAAACCCTTGCGGGAAAATTGGTTCACGATGAGACAACCCTTATCAATTTTCTCCGGATTAATGCCATGCTCGGTATTGAGCTGGAGGTCGCCATCTTGTGCGGAGATGCTGAGGAAAGGAGTGACGCTTTCCGACTTGAGGATGCAAATGGCATCCACCGTTTCTTCGCCAGCGACAATGCCTTTGATGCGCGAGATGCAAAGGTCGCCGGACTTAATGTTGGGGTGGGTGGACTTGGTGTGGAGGCGGGTGGAAATCTGACAACCCTTTTCTAACAGTTGTTCTGGATTTTCGAAAATAGCGGCGGCGCAGGTGTTGACCTCATGTTGATCGAGGGAGGCGTGATGGTGGAATTTTTGCCCAATCAAGCTAAAGCTTTTGAAAGGGCGTAAGAAGATTCCGGACAAAATGGGTTGGTCTTCGGCTTCGACCTCAAAGACTTGCTTGGAGGTTTGCAGAGGTTCGTCACGAGAAGGATTGCCTACTTTAGCAAGGACCAATCCGTTGATGGTGGCGTTGGCGAAGTCGAGTTTAATGGTCACTGCTTGTCAATAGGGTGGGGGATGGGGGACGGGCAATTCATTTCGACTTTCTTCTGCTCGTAACTTGGCAAAAGGCGTCAACTTGAGAATTGACGCAAGGTTTCTTTCCCATTGTCGTATCGAGGAACTCAATGAAGAAGACGACGATTTTAGCAATAATGGCGGCCAGCAGTCTGATGGCTCAAGCGCACGAGGGACACAATCATTGGCCAGCAGGTAAGGTGGTGACTTCGGTTCAAAAGACGGGCAACGGGCAGTTCACATTTGAGACCGTGCCGGGCTTTGCCAAAATGCCTGACGGGGCCAACGTGGGGCCCACTCATGGTGGCGTAGCGGTTGATGGTGCGGGTCACGTCTACGTCAGTACCGAAGCCAAGCATGGGGTGGTTAAGTTTTCCAAAGATGGCGAGTTCATCAAGACTTTCGGCCCCGAAACCAAGGACCTGCATTCGCTGGCTTTGATGAAGGAGGGTGAGGAGGAGCGACTGATCGGAGCAGCGGTCTCAGCTCAAAAGGTGCTGAAGCTGGACTTGGAGGGGAACGTTCTTCTGACGATTCCCAATGAGGGAACTGGCGAGATTAAGGGAGGCTTCAAGGGCGTGACTGGAGTGACCGTGGGGCCGGAGGGGCACATCTTCGTAGTTTGCGGTTATGGTTCCAACCTCATTCATAAATTTGACGCTACCGGTAAATTATTGAAGACCGCTGGCGGTCGCGGAAAAGCCGATGGCCAGTTCACCACTTGTCATGGAGTCGCGTTGGATACACGGGGTGGTTCGTCCTTATTGTTGGTTTGTGATCGGGAGAATCGTCGCCTCGTCCATTTGGACTTGGAGCTCAACTTTAAGGGAGTGCACACCGAGCATCTTCGTCGTCCTTGTGCGGTTTCCATTCGTGGGGACTATGCAGCGGTTGCCGAGCTGGAAGGCCGGGTCACAGTGTTGGGGAAAAACGGTGAGCCCCTTGCCTTCTTGGGTGATCAGCCCGATAAAAAGTTGTGGGCCAAGAAGCCAATTCCCGAAGAAAAACTTTACGACGGTTTGTTCACATCGCCCCATGGCTTGAGCTGGGACAATGAAGGCAACATCATCGTGCAGGACTGGAACGTCACTGGTCGGGTCACCAAGTTACAAAAGATGTAACGGCTGGTTAGCTCCTAGGTGCTAGGGAAATGCCGTCTCCTCCAATAACAATCTTGCGTTGTTTGTAGAGCGAGCCGGTGGCACGTTTAAAGGCCTTCTTACTCACTCCAAGTGCGCGATAGATTTCGTCGGCTGGGCTTTTGTCACTGAGGTGCCAGAAGCCTCCGCGCTCTTCGAGCTCTTTCAGGAGGCGTTCTTCCAGTTCCTCAGAGAGGTATTCTTTGGGAGGGTAGAGCGAGAGATCGATTTTGCCATCATCGCGTATTTTGGTGATGTAGCCTGTTGTTTCTTCCCCGGCATGAAGGCGACGAAAAACGGTGTCGTGATAGATGATTCCGGTGGCCTCGTGATTGATGATCGCCTTGTAGCCGAGTTCGCCTTTGCCATAGAGGAGCAGGTCCACCGCTTCGCCCTCGAGGTAGGGTGGTTCTTCTTTGCTGAGGAATCGTGAGAGGCGTCGGCTGGCCACAATGCGCTCGGTGGCCGGATCGAGATAGACATGGACGACATAGGAGCGCCCCACTTCGCAGGGTTCCTTCTGCTCTCGAAAGGGAAGAAGGATATCCTTGGGTAGCCCCCAATCGAGGAAGGTGCCCACGTCTGTGGATTGCACGGCTTCCAGATAGCCGAACTTGCCGGGCATGACCTTGGGTGCGCCCGTGGTGGCGATGGGCCTGTCCTCCGAGTCACGATAGAGGAAGACTTCGATGGCCCCTCCCAATAGGGTTCCCTTAGGTACTTCGGATTTGGGGAGGAGAACGTCTCCTAGGTGTGGTCCGGCATCGAGAAAGACCCCCATGGGCGCTTCCCTCAATACGGTGAGCTGTGCTCGTTCTCCAATTTCTGCCATGACGGCAGTGTGCCTCCCGAGCCCTCGTTTCCCAATGTAAAAAGACGACTCTTCGCAAATGGATGCAGGGCGAGCAAGCTAGGGAAGATTCGCTGAAATTGGACCAGGATGGATTGGACGCATCAGATTTAAGAACTCAAATTGATTGTTCTGAGCCGATTCTTGAAGCTCCATTCCCTTCGAAAGTTTGTGGCTCTGGTTTTTCCCTTAAAAAAACCAATCTATCCTATCCAGCTTGATCCAAGAATTCTCTAAAGAGAGCAACTTGGTCCCTCGCTTGATCACTCTGCAAAGGTCTGGAGGAACTTACCCTTCTGGCTCCTGCAAGGGCAGGACAGTAGTGATGGGATGGTGGTCCGAAAACGGTTGCTTAACTGCGAGGTTCATCAGCCCAAGCGTTTCCCCGAAATGAGGAGCCATTCGGTAAGGGCCATCCTTCTGGTTGGGCGCGGAGAGGAAAGACTTCACAAAGATCCAATCCAGCCGATTCCAGCCAATCACGCCGATGGGTCTTGGAAGAGAGTGGGTAAAGGTGAACCCTTTCACCCCGTGACGTTGGTTGGAGTTCGAGAGTTTACCCGCATTGCCGTGGGTGGATCGGGAGGCGTCGCCGCGAAAGTCAAAGGCTCCTCCGTCGTCAAAGCGATGGTTCTCGATCAGGTCAAAAAGGCCCTTCGTTTTGTTTGGAAGAATGACCGGGATATTCCAAGCTAGAGGGTCGCGGTAGTTCTTGAAGCCGTTGATGGCGGTTTTGATTTGGCTGACACCAGTGACCTCCGCAGCATGGAGTCCGGCAGCGAGCAGGTTCCTTGGGTCGGAGGTGGTGTTTTTAGAGAAGCGGGCCAGCGAAGTTGAGCTCACATCAGCGGCGGAACTATTGAAGTCTCCTGCCATCACGACCGGATTTTTGATGTCCTTGATGTAGGAGAGAATCTCTTTCAATTGACGCTCCCGCTGTTTGGGGTTGGTTTTGATTTCGAGGTGAACATTAATCACCGTGAGGGTATTGAGCGGGAGGTTCGGGACATGGAGATCGACTCGGGTGAAGGCTCGTCCTCCTACTTTGACTTCGCGGATGGGTTGGAAGTGAAAGAGCCCGCTTGCTCCTTTGCGACGTCCTGCTTCCAGAAAGTCGGGCTTTTTAATTTCACCCTCATACCAATCATAGGGCTGCTCCTTGAGCTGAAAGAGCTGCACATTCTTGACGGGGTAGCGCGAGAGGACGGCAACGCCGAATACCCCTTTATAAGTCGCAGATTTACCAAGCAGGGCGCGGCAGGCGCGAGCGTCGGTATCGCCATTGTCAAAGCGGATGTGGTCTAAGCCCAAATGCACCGGATCGATTTCCAGCTGCTGGGGAGCATAGACGAAGTTCATTTTCAACTTTCGGGCCAGATGCTGGGCGGCGAAGAGATATCCGCTTCGACAGTGGCCGATGTCCATTTCTTGCAGGAGTAGAACATCGGAAGCAGCGAGAGCCGCGCGTTGACGCATGGCCTCGCTCTGGCCCAAAGAGTCCTCCTCGTATTCCGCCCGGAGCTGATTGCCGAAGTAACGAGGCGAGGTGAGGGCCCGCGAGACTTCATCAATCCGCACCGATTTTTCGATATTCCAACTGCTCACCCGAATAGAGGGCCCGAGTTGGGGATGAACTTGGGGCTCGGGAAGTCCGTTTCTGTAATAGGCCCGGTTATCAACAAAGGGAGTGCGAAACAGGGCATCGACTTTCTCTGCCAATTCTCCTTCGGGTTTTGGATCCTCGACCAAGCGGCTGAGCTCCTTGAAGCTGAGAAGAGCTGGTCGGGATTGCCTGACGACTTTGACTCCCTCACCATCTGCTCCGTTTTCGGTGAGAATATTGGCCCTGATGCTGTCCACTCTCGCAAACTGGCCGCATGAGAGAAGGAGAGTCGCAATCGCGAAAGAAGGAAGGGGAGAAAGAAACTGCTTGAAGTTCATCTGTTGAGTGCTTCTCACCAAACATTGTTTTTTCTGAGAATTGAACTAAAATCTGCACTTTTTATCGCCCACGGACTCGCGTAGCGAGATTGGCTAGCGTTCGCGGAGGCCTTTCTCCTCGCGTTTTTCCGGAAAAGCCTACTAGTTCTTTAGTATCGCAGACAGCTTGACTTCAACCCATCGCGACTAGCCTGCTTCTCCGCACCAGCTCCACATGTCTGAGTCGGTGGCAGCTTTGACCTCGGCGGCAAGCTTGTCCCCATCCACTCCTTCTTCCAAAACGGCAAAAATAGTCGAGCCGGAGCCGCTCATCATGGCTGCTTGCACACCCTCGGTGGCGAGGAGTTTGCGCTTGAGGATGGCGAGGAAGAGATGCTTCTCATAGACCGGACGTTCGAGATCGTTAGTCATTTTTAATCCGGCTACTTCCTGTGGTCCGTAAGGGATGTCGGCATGTTCGCGGGAGAACTTCCAGCGGCGATAGGCTTGCTCGGTGGAGACGGGGAAGCCCGGTTTGAAAAGAAGGACGGTCTCATTCCACTCAATCCCAGCAGCCTCGACATCGGTGCCTCGGCCTCGGCACCAGCAGGCTTCATCAAAGAAAAAGAAGGGCACGTCGGAACCGAGTTTGGCACCGATTTTGGAGAGCTTATCGAACTCGATGGGTTCGTCGTAGAGAGCGTTCAATCCCAAGAGCGCGGCTGCGGCATCGCTGGAGCCACCACCGAGTCCTGCTCCGTGAGGAATCGATTTCTCCAAGCGAATCTGATAACCCACTTTCACATCGGCCTCTTGCTCGAAGGCGCGCACAGCTCGCGTCACCAAGTTAGTGCCATCGGTGGGCACGCCGGGTGCATCGCACTGGAGAGAAAAGGAATCTGCGGATTCGAAATGGAGCTGATCGCTCAATCCCCGCAGCGGGGTCATCAGGGTTTCCACCTTATGAAATCCATCACGTCGTCTCCCGAAAACACGCAGGGAGAGGTTTAATTTGGCCGGGGCATCTACGAGCACGCCCAAGGAAGTGCCAGAAGTGAGCGCGAAATCCAATTTTCATTTTCAAAATCTCGCGTTCGCCTCTATGGCTGTCGGTATGAAGAATTGGACTTGTGAGGACACAATCGTTGCCCCTTCGCTTCTCGCGGCGGATTTTGGACGCGTGGCGGAGGAAACGAGCCGGGCTATCAATTCCGGGGGGGACTGGCTCCATCTCGATATCATGGACGGCAATTTTGTTGATAATATCTCCTTTGGACCCGCGATGGTGGAGACTGTCCATGCCACTAACGATGTCTTTCTGGATGTCCACCTCATGATTAAGCGACCGGATCACTACTTGCCTCGATTCGTGGCTGCGGGAGCCGATATGGTCACTGTTCATGTCGAAGAGGAGGCCGCGCACGAGGTGGGGGCCACTTTGAGCGCTATCCGCTCCGCAGGGGTCAAGGCTGGTCTCGCGCTCAATCCTGCCACACCCTTCGAAGCGGTGGAGCCGTATCTAAACCAAATCGATATGCTCCTTTGCATGACCGTGGTGCCGGGCTTCGGCGGTCAGGCCTTTATGACGGAAATCATGGCCAAAGTAGAGCGGGCCGCTGCCTGGCGCACGAAAAACGGTCTCGACTACCACATCGAGGTCGATGGCGGAGTGGATGCCGAGACAGCTCCGCTTTGTCGGAAGGCGGGGGCCAATGTCCTAGTGGCCGGTTCCTCAACTTTCAAGGCTGCGGACATGAAGGCAGCCGTGGCAGCGGTGCGCGGCTGATTTCTTTCTCCTCGCAAAAAGTTTCTACCCAGCGACGTTTAGAGAAGTAATATGAAGCGCAAAATCATCATTGCGACCGGCGTCGTGCTGACTCTCATCTTGGCGGTCGTAATCCTAAACCAAAAGGAAGCTCCGGGAGAGGCTGGCGAGACCGAGACTGCCACCAGAAGCGATCTTGCGACCTCCGACACCTTGCCAGGCTTCAGGTCACGTCGCGACGCATCTTCTTCCGAATACACTGCCGAGGATCTGCAACCACTCGAACCTCCCTTGGATATCGAAGAGGTCGTTCTTAGTGAAGGCGAGACGGTGGCAGATCTCACACCAGAGGAGGTGGCACTTATTGAGGAACAGCAGCGTCAGATTGCGTTGAAAATCGCTCGGGGCAAGACCAGTCAGTTCGAGTCCAAGCTGAAAAATCTGGTCGCTGACCTCGGGCTGGAGGCCGAGCAAGAGAGTGCCCTGCGGTCCTACTTCGACCGTGTTCAGGCCGACATTACTGCCGGTGATTTGCAGGCTTACGGAGCACAGGAACAGATTCTCAGCGGCGCTGGCTTGGAGTCGGTCTTGAAGGAAGTGCTCACTGAAGAGCAATGGGACCTTCACCAGTCCACTGCCGAGCGCTTGGCCAACGAGCGTGCGCAAAGAGCGGCCGAGGTGGAGATGTCCCACGTGAGCTCACTGCTCGGCCTCAATCGTGAGCAAGCAGGGCAAGTGCAAGAGATTCTGCGCAGGCAAGCTCTGGCGCGCGAGAACGAAGAACCTCTTCAGAGCAATGCCGCACAACAGCAGGACTTCGCGAGACGCTTACGAGAGGAAGTGGCAGCAGCAGGACCGGAGAGCAATCCTTTAGAGATTTTGATCGAAGGACAATTGCAAGAAAGCTGGGACGCGAGATTAGGAGAGCTGGAGGGCGTTCTAACACCTGAACAACTGGAGCAGTATCGCGAGTCGCTAGTTGCCCGCGAGGGGGACCTATCGCGCTTTGGCAACACCCTGAATGCCTTCCAGAAAGGAGCGTCGCAATGATTCGAGTGAATGGCGAGCTCATCAATCCCAATTTGCTAGAAGAAGCCTTCACCCGTATCAAATCAGAAGCCGAGCTGCGCACCCAGGTCTCGTGCTGCGAACGCGACGAGGAGTTTAGCCAAGCGGCAGAAGAAGAGGTGATCAATTCCGTCCTGATTGCACAAGAAGCTGAGAAAAATCACCAAGACTTGGATGAGGCGGAAGTGACCTCGCGACTAGAGGAAATGATTAAGCTCTATCGCGAGCATGGAGCTTCTTGGGAGATGCTGGAGGCCGAGCGAGACCATTTGCGCGACGAAGTGATGGCGAATTTGCGCATGGAGCGCTTCATGGGCGAACATCTCCCCAGCTTCTCCGAACCCACCGAGGCCGAATTACTGGACTACTATCAATCTAGTAAAAACGACTATCGCTCCCTTCCAGAAGCCCGTTGTCTGCACCTCGTGAAGCTGATTGATGGTCACGATGACCAGAAGGCATTGCTGGAAGAGATGACCGTGATTCGGGAGCGGCTTTTGGAGGGCGCGGACTTTCTTGAGGTTGCTCAAACAGAAACCGAGAAAGCGGACGGCAACGTGGACTTGGATTGGGTTCCCCTAGACCGTCCTTCCAATCCTTTTGAAACGATTTTGTTCTCCCTGCGGGTGGACGAGATATCCCCAGTCATCAGCTACGAGCATGCTTTGCACTTAGTAAAAGTCATTGCTCGGAGAGGGGGGGAGGCTCCGGCATTGGAAGAAATCGACGAAGAGTTGAAGAATCGTTTTGTTGTCGAAAAGAGGCAGGCTGCTCTGCGCAACTTGGCAGCGAAGTTGCGGGCCACTGCCAAGATTGAGCGTGTCGATTTCAGCGAAGAACAGGCCCCTTAGCCCCCTTAGTCACTTCCATTTTTGATGGTGGGCAGGGGCAGAGCTGTTGATTCAGAGTTTGGCTTTTTGGGGTTTGCCTCTGGCGGCGGCGGCGTTAGAGTCCGCCCATGAGCGGTTGCGCTGGTGCCAGCGGAAAAAAAGGACTTCGACCCGGTGACTTCGGCCCCCGGATGCGCATGGATGCGAGTTTGCATCTCGACAAGAAGCCGGATTGGATCCGTGTCAAACTTCCGAACAATCCTGTCTTCTGGGACACCAAGTCCATGGTCAAAGACCTCAACTTGGTCACCGTCTGCGAGGAAGCCCAGTGCCCGAACCGTTGGGAATGCTGGGGGCAGGGAACGGCAACCTTCATGATTGCGGGGGAAAAGTGCACTCGCGCTTGTGGGTTTTGCGCGGTTAAGACTGCAAAGCCGGAGGCTCTCGAGGAAGATGAGCCACAACGGGTGGCGGAAGCTACCAAACGCATGAAGCTCAACCACGTCGTGATTACCGCAGTGGCGCGCGACGACCTTGCTGACGGCGGTGCCGAGCATTTTGAGAAAACAATCGAGGCCGTCCGAGAGGCCAATCCCGGCATCACCATCGAGGTGCTGGTGCCCGACTTCAATGATAAGGACTGGGCCCTCGAGATGGTGATGCGGGCGCGTCCTCAGATTTTCAATCACAACCTTGAGACAGTTCGTCGTCTCACTCCCTTGGTGCGGAGTCGGGCCCAGTATGACCGCTCTCTCGCGGTCCTCAAAAAAGCGAAGGCCATGGCGCCTGGTAAGGTCGCCACCAAGAGCGGCATCATGCTTGGTTTAGGAGAACGGGATGAGGAAATCGAGCAGGCTATGGATGACTTGCGAGCTGCTGACGTCACCGTTTTAACCCTGGGTCAATATCTTCGTCCCACCCCGATGCATTTGCCAGTGGTGGACTACGTGACTCCTGAGAAATTTGCCGAATGGAAGGTTGTCGCGGAAGAAAAAGGATTCCGCCATGTCGCAAGTGGACCGCTGGTGCGGAGTTCCTACCATGCCGCTGACTTCAAGCCTGAGCTGGATTTAGAGGACTAAGCTATTTCGGGACGATGCCGATGAAGTTGGCTACCGGTTTGATTTCCTTTAGGTAAAAAGGATTGTTCTCCGGCCCTTTGGCTACCCACAATGCGGAGGAGCTGCCACCGTCGCAATTGAGGGCGGTCTGAATCTTGAAACCGAATTTGTCTCCGCTTTCCTGCAGCGATTTCGCCAATTGAGCCAAGGTCGTAGGAGGGGTGTAGGCAATGAGCCAGTCGCCTTCTTCATTAGTGGCGATGATGGTGCGGCGGGCAAAACGGCGGTTGGAAAGGCCGTTTACTACAGTTCCGTTTTCAACGAGAAAAGGGCCCGTTTGGAGAAGCTGCTGCGGAGTTATCTTTTTGGCATAGAAGCTTTTGGCTCGCTCAATTTCCAGCTGGTGGCCTAGTTGGTAAATCACTCCCGAGGTGAGCGAGGAGGCTAGGTTGGGGCGTCCAGATTTTTTGCCATCGGCAATCACTTCTCCCAACGGTTGATAGCTTGCATCGAAGAATCCGCCATTACAGCCGGCCAAGCACTGATGCGACTTCATCGCGGCTCCCAGATTGGCAAACTTACCTTTGGGAATTAGTTGAATGGTAGCTCTGCTACTAGAGAAGCGGTAGAGATGCATCGTCCCTTCGCGGCCATCCGCAGAGACGATCAGGTTGGCTTTTTCGTAGTCCGCAGCCAGAGGCAGCGAGAGCAGAAAGGTGAGAGTGAGCAGGAAACGGGTCATTGCGGTTTCACGACTACGTAGTTGCGGACCGGTTTATTCCACCATCGTCGTAAATTGAGTGGCCCTCCGGTCACTTTGGAGGAAATGGAGAGGTCGGAAGAACGTCCACCATCCAGATTGAGAGCTGTTTGCACGCGGAAGCCGGATAGCGGCTGTTTGGCGAGAGCTCCTGCGAGATTACGCAGGGTGATGGGTTCGCACTGGGCGAGGGCAAAGTGATGGTCACCGTCCCAGAGCAAGAGGGAACGAACGCGTGGTTCCTTGTTGGTCAGTCCGCCAATCGCTTTTCCATTTTCAATGAGAAAGGGGCCAGTTTGGAGAACTTCCATCGGTTGGAAGGTCGAGTCGGTGAGCCACTTGCGAAAGGTCTCGCGGCGCGCGAGGACGGGTTGGGTGGCATTGCGATCCACGTAGAGCACTCCACTGCCAAGGGAGGAGGCGGTGTTGAGCGAACCGGTTTTCTTCCCTTGGTGGTAGACCACGCCCAGAGGAGCGCCTTCCGGGGTGAAGAATCCGCCGTTGATACCCGCCAAGGCGCCTCGAGCCCGCATCGCTTCAGCCGCGCTTTGATACTGGCTGCCAATGCCCGGCTGGTCGACAACTTCGAGGGTATGGGTTCGGGTGTCGAAGCTCAGAAAGGTGAGTTTGACCCCGGCTACAGAAGCGGTGTTCACGCGCAAAGGGTGATGACTGGTTGCCACTGGCAGAACGCCGTCCGGAGTCGGCAAAGACGTGTTGCCGGGGTGATTGTCTGCACGCACCGGTTCGGTGGCTGGTTGGGGAGGTTCGCTTGGGGCTTCCGGCACAGGTGAGCAGGAGACCGCCGCGAAGAAGGTCAGGCAGAGGAGTGTCAGTCGCATGAGGCTTTCAAAGAAAGATCGGCTCGCGAAAAGAGGAAGCGTGAAATGCGACAAGTTCTTTTTGCGAGGTGTCTTGCGAAGCCGTCAGGGTGACCCAAGCTAGAGACCAAGTTTCTCTCTTTAGCCAATTCTTGGACCAAGATGGATAGGATAGATTGGATTTTTTGATGGAAAAACCTGAGCCACGAACTTTTGAAGGGACTGGCACCTCAAAACTCGGCTCAGAACGATGAGTTTGAATTCTGAAATCTGATTCATCCCATCCATCCTGGTCTCATTTTTATCGAGCTAAACCCCACCAGTGCGCCGGGCAAGCGGTTCGATCAAGTTGAGCGCACGGTGACGGGACCGTAAGCCGGGCGTCTGATGCTCAACACC
>CAZGXV010000047.1:2275-26412 GCA_964529725.1 uncultured Roseibacillus sp. | reverse complement strand
TCGGTTTGCAATACACACTCACCATAGACGAACAGATTTTTGGAAAACGCTCTAATTTCCTCTTCATCGCCCATTCTCTCAAAGGCCCGCAGAAGATTGGCGGCGCCGAGTTGAGCAAAAGAAGGGCCGGGATTCAAGAAGGCATCAAAGTTGTTCAGCAATGGCATCGACGAGGAGGGCTCCTTCGCGAGTGAGGACTAGGTGGCTGTCTCTTAGGTAGGCTAACTTGTTCTCAATGAGAAGGTCGAGATTAGGGTTTTCGGGCAGGTAATGCAGGGGGAGGCCGGTATCGGTTCTGAGGAGCAGGGCGATACGCTCGAGATGATACTGCTCCTCGGTGAGGTGTTCGGTCTCGTGCATGGCGTGGCCGACGGTATTGATTTGGTGAATGTAGGCGGCGGTGTCGGGAGTATTTTTCCAGCGGGTGGAGTGATGGTTTTTCTGGGGTTGCTGGATGGTATCCACTGCTAGGGTGGAGACAGCGGAGGGACCAAGACCGAGGTAGTCGCGGCCTTCCCAGTAGCTTCGATTGTGTCGCGAGTGGTGACCGAGGGTCGAGTAGTTCGAGGTTTCGTAATGGCGGAATCCAGCAGCAGTCAGGGTGTCGTGTGCGAGACTGAACAAGCGGGCGTTGAGCTCTGGGTCGTCGCTGAGTTCGCCTTTTTGAAATTGGTCAAAGTAAGCCGTGTCTTCCTCGTAGGTGAGGTTGTAGCAGGAAATGTGGTCGGGCCGGAGAGCGAGGGCTTGCGAAAGATTATCGGCCCAAGACTCTTCGGTCTGGTGAGGAACCGAGAACATGAGGTCGAGATTGCAGGAGGGGATTTTGGCCTCGCGCAGGAGATGAAAGGATTCGGCTGCAGCCTCGGCGGTGTGGTCGCGCCCAAGGGCTTTGAGCTCGTCAGCTTGGAAGGATTGCACTCCTAGCGAAACGCGAGTGACTCCCAGTTCACGAAAAAGTTGCGCCTTGGGCAGGTGAAAGGTGGAGGGGTTGGCCTCGAGGTCAATTTCTGCGATTTGAGAAAAGTCGAAGATATCGCGCAGACCAGTGAAGAGGTGGGTGAGGTGCTTTTCGGAGAGCAGGGAAGGAGTGCCGCCCCCGAGATAAATAGTGCGCAAGGGCCGATGGCCAAACTCGCGGTCACGGCGCTTGGCCTCTTCCAGCAAGGCATCAATGAAGACGGTAAAGTCCGTTTTGCCTGGGGTGTGTTTGTAGAAGGAACAGTAGGGGCATATCTTGTGGCAAAAGGGGAGATGGAGGTAGAGACTGAGAGGTGCGGGCACGGGTGGTGGAGTTACGAGTTCGTCGTGGTTGGTTATGGGTTATGAGGTGACGGGATTTTTGAACAGAAGAAAGAGGGAGGGGACGGAGATGGGTTTTTCGACACCGAGTGGGAGAAGACGCGGTGTGGTCGCAGAGGACAGTTCGGTGTTTTCCTCTGAGCCTTCTTCTTGAGGGAAGGAGAGGAGGTCTGCGAGCGTGGTTTCGTTTTTTGAGTTTTTGGAGATTCGGTTTTTGAATGTTCGTCGGGTTTGGTTAGGGTTCCGTGGAATGGAACGTGGTCGAGATGAGTTGGGTAAGGACGTGCTGCGGGATGTCTCGCGTTCATTTTATCTCACCCTCCGCGCGCTGCCGTCGGGAATGAGGGAGGCGACAAGCGTGGGGTATCTCCTGGCTCGAGCGAGTGATACGATAGCGGATTGTGGTGGTGAGCGGGAGGCCCGTTTGCAGTTGTTAGGGGATTACCGAAAAATGGTGGCCGGGGAAGAGGTGAGCGGTTTTTTCGAGGCGGCCACTGCCATTGCCGGAGAAGAGGGAGTCAAGGAGGGAGAGCAGATTTTGATGCCGCGTCTAGAGGAGGTCTTCTGCTGGTGGCAGAGTTTGCCCGATCATGAGCGGAAAGCGGTGCGGGAGGTGGTGACGATAATTACAAGCGGTCAGGTTTGGGATATAGAACGCTTTGCAGGAAGCGCGGCGGGAGAAGTAGTGGCTCTCACTGAGGTGGAGGAAGCCGAGGAGTATTGCTATCGGGTGGCTGGTTGTGTGGGCGAGTTTTGGACCGAGATTGGTTTTGGAAGCGATGGGGAATTTGCAAACAAGCCCAAGGACGAAATGCGGGTTTTGGGAAAACGTTATGGGCAAGGCTTACAGTTGGTGAACATCTTGCGCGATGAGGGAGAGGATGCAGCACGGGGACGGAAGTATTTGCCAGGACCACGGGAGCAGTGGTTGGAGAAGGCGCGTGGGTTCTTGCAGGATGGGCTCACCTATTCGCGGGCGGTGCGGGGTCGACGGGCCCGGATGGCGACCGTATTGCCAGCTTTGATTGGGTTGAAGACTCTGGACTTGTTGGCTCAGGCTTCGCACGAAGAAATAGCCGCTGGGGTGAAGGTGGACCGTAAGGTGGTTAAGAATTGCCTATGGCGAGCGTTCACTTTTAGAAGAACGGGATGAGCAAGTGGTTGGTGAGAGCAGACACAGGCGGCACCTTTACCGATGGGTGGGCGCTCTCTCCTGATGGGGAAGAACGGCGTTGCAAGGTCTTGTCGAGTGGTTGTGTCCGAGCTGAAGTTGCGGAGCACTTGGGCAACGCTCAAGTCCGCTTGAGGGGGGTAGAAGGTTTCGATGATTTTTTCTTCGAGGGATGGACTCTGAACGGCAGAGGGGTGTTCTGCCAAGTAGATGGAATCTTTACGCTCGAGAATGAGCTTACCAAGCAAGGAATGGTGGAGTTGCGAACGGGGGAAGAAGCTCCCGTGGTGGCCGCTCGGATTTTGACAAGAACTCGGATGGGTGAGGAGTTTCCAGAAATGGATTTCCGGGTCGCAACCACGCGGGGGACCAATGCCCTGTTGGAGGGTAAGGGAACGGAGCCAGTCCTGTTCGTGACGGAGGGGTTTCGCGATCTACCCGAGATTCGAGACCAGCGGCGACCGGAGTTATTCGCGCGCGTCATTCGTAAGCAGGCTCCAATTACGAAGAAAATAGTAGAAGTGAGAGGCCGGGTCTCGGCGAAGGGAGAGGTGCTCGTAGAGCTGGACGAAGAGGCCATTCGGGAAGCGGCACAGGAGAGACTTTCGCGGGGCGAGAAAGTGGCGGTGGTGGCCTTCTTGCACGCGGACCGTTTTCCGGAGATGGAGCTGCGAGCAAAGCGTTTGCTGGAAGAAGAGGGATTTGCGGAAGTGACAACTTCTGCCGAGTTGGGGGCGCGAATGGGATTCTTACCAAGAATGGAAACGGCTTTGGCCAATGGCTATCTAGCCCCAGTGATGAATTCTTTCAAACAGAGGGTGTCACAAGCGGGGGAGGTCTCTTTTTTGACGAGTGCGGGTGGCCTGCAGCTCAAGGATGAGTATGAGCCAGTGGACAGCTTATTGAGTGGTCCTGCTGGTGGTTTGGTGGGTGCTCTGGAAGTGGCGCGGGCCGCTGGCTTTGAGCGGGTATTGACCTTTGATATGGGAGGAACCAGCACCGATGTAGCGCGTCTCGAAGGCACGATTCCTTTGCGATACGAACAAGCCATTGGACCAGTGCGAGTGCGGCGTCCAGGCGTCAGGATGGAGACCGTGGCCGCGGGCGGTGGTTCCATCTGTCGCTGGCATCAAGGTGGCCTGGAAGTGGGGCCGCACAGCGCGGGCGCGGATCCGGGTCCGGCGTGCTATGGGCGGGGAGGCCCCCTCACGGTCACCGATATCAATTTTTTGCTAGGCTACTTGGATGAGACAAGAGTGGAGATTCCGCTCTCGCGGGAAGCGGCTGAACAGTGTTTCGAAGAGCTGAAAGTGAGCATGGCAGCCCATGGAGCGGAAGTGCCGGAGGACGAAGAACTCCTGCGGGGTTTGCGGGCGATTGCGGTGGAACGGATGGCCGAGGCGGTGCGCTCGATTTCGGTGGGAGAAGGTTTTGAGCCCGGGGACTACACCTTGGTGGCCTTTGGGGGCGCAGGTCCTCAACATGCCTGCGAGCTGGCGGAGAGTCTGGGCGTGTCCCGAGTATTGGTGCCAGGCGATGCGGGTTTGCTCAGTGCTTGGGGGCTGCATCGCTCGCGGCGAGAAGGAGTGGCAGAAGAACAAGTCTTGCAGCCAATCGACGACTTGGAGCCTTCTTGGTCGGAGCGGCTGGAAAAGCTGGCGACGATGGCTCAGCAACAGATTGTTGGAGGGGCTGTTGCTCGTTGGCTCGTGGAGCTACGAGTGAGGGGACAGGCTTCCGTGATTGAATTAGAAAAATCCGGAGAGAGTCTGCCTGACTTGCAGGAGCTTCGGCACGATTTTGCAAAGCGTTACCAAGAGCTGTTTGGCTATGCCTATCCCAGTGAACACCCGTTGGAGGTGGTGATGGTGAGGGCGGTGGCCAGTGATGAGCTTGTGCTGCAAGAGGGGGAAGTTTTTGCCAAACCGCGAAAAGCAGAAGGTTTGTTGAGCTCCGACTATTGCACGATTCTGGCGGGTAAGGGTTGGCAGAGTCAGCAGGGTGAAGGGGGGAGCTGGCTTTTGACTCAGGTTCAAAAAAAAGAGGCTATCTTGCGGGAGGGAGCAGTCGGTGAAGAATTAATGCGGGCGCGGTTCGAAAGTATCGCCGAAAGCATGGGCGAGCTTCTGCGCCGGACGGCTCTTTCCACCAATGTGAAGGAGCGTTTGGATTTCTCCTGCGCCCTGTTGGATGGCGCCGGACGGCTTCTGGTAAATGCTCCTCACATCCCAGTGCACCTAGGTGCGCTGGGAGTGTGTGTGCGTAAGGTGTGCGAGGATCGGGTGTGGCGAGAGGGCGATGTGGTGGTGGTCAATCATCCCGGTTTTGGCGGTTCGCATTTGCCAGATGTCACGGTGGTGAGTCCGGTCTTTGGTGAAAGTGGGGTGGTGGCCTTCGTGGCCAACCGGGCCCATCATTCGGAGATTGGCGGAAAGGCTCCTGGGTCCATGCCGGGAGATGCCACTTCTTTGGAAGAAGAGGGGGTGGTGATTGCGCCGAGCTTGTTGATGGACGCGGGTGAGGAGCGTTTTCAAGCAATAGAGGAGCGATTGCGGAGTGCGAAGTATCCCAGTCGGGCGGTGGATGAGAATCTTGCGGACCTACGGGCGCAGGTAGCTTCCAACCGCTCCGGAGTGCAGGCTCTCGAGAACCTGTTGCATTCTTTTGGCCAAGAAAAGGTGCTGGCGGGGATGCGATCCCTATTCGCGAGGGCGGAGTCCTTGATGGCGGAGAGGTTGACCAACGAGGGAGAATGGATGGCTGCAGATTCCTTGGATGACGGCACCGAGGTGAAGGTTTCCGTATCCTGTCGCGAAGGAGAACTCGTCGTCGACTTCGAGGGAAGCACAGCAAGTCATCCGGGGAATCTCAACGCAACTGAGGGCGTGACGACCAGCGCGGTCTTGTACGCTTTGCGACTTTGGTTGGATGAGGATTTGCCTTTGAATGAAGGTCTGCTTTCGCAGGTGCGTATTCTCTCGGAGGGGACCTTCTTAAATCCTGTCTTTTCAGAAGAGTGGGCGTCTTGCCCTGCCGTGGTAGGAGGGAACGTCGAGACGAGCCAGCGTCTGGTGGAAGTGATGTTGCGCGCCTTGAAAGTGGGCGCGGAAAGCCAAGGGACGATGAATAATTTTCTCTTTGGAAACGAGCACTTCGGTTACTACGAAACGATTGGCGGCGGCTCAGGTGCAGCGGCTAGTTCTGAAGGGGCAGGCGGTGTGCACGTCCATATGACGAATACTGCTATTACCGACCCAGAGGTGTTAGAATACCGCTTCCCGGTGCGACTTCACCAATTTGCCTTACGAAGGGGGAGTGGGGGGGTAGGGAAATTTCGCGGGGGAGAGGGTCTGGTCCGGGAGCTGGAGTTCGAAGAAGCGATGACCATTACTTTACTCACCCAAAGACGCTCACGTGGTCCTCGTGGCTTGGCGGGCGGTGGTGACGGGGCCATCGGTCAGCAATTTCTGTGGAGGAATGGGCAGTGGTCACCCTTACCAGGGATTGTCACCCTAGCGCTGGATGTTGGAGAAAAAATCAGAATTGAAACTCCTGGGGGAGGAGGCTGGGGCCTAGCGGAGTCTCTTTCGGCGAAATCCTAACAGGATTGCCAGACCTACGAGAGAAGCGGCAGTGGGTTCGGGTACCGCAGTGGGAACGTGGTTGATGCAGTTCCCATTGGCATCGACATCGGTGAAGGTCATGGGAGCAATGAAGCTGAGTTGCTCAAAATCCCCGTCGTCGTTTTCGTCATCGTCTCCCACCACAAAGATGACTTCGCTGATCAGGCGGGTGTCGTCCGAAATCCCGACAAAGCGTCCGGTCTCATTGCCATAGGTCTCGGAGGTATTATTGCCCGAAGCGGTGAAGGAGGCGTCTGAAAACAGAGTGCTATCTGGGCTGTAGTTGATGGTCTCGGTTGAGCTGTCGGTGAAGGTCACAAAAAGAACTCCCAAGGGAGAACCTGGGCCTCCGGTTTCGAGGTCGCCTCCAAAAATACCAAAGGCACTGACAGGTGTGGTGAGCGAGAATTTGACCGCATTGCGGATGTCGTCAGTTCCACTCCCTCCATTGGTCCTAATCCCATAACCAGTCCCTGAACCAGAGGCGAATCCTGGTCGGGGAGATCCCGATTGCAGAGCGCTTGAGTTGTTGTAGGACCAAGCCAAGGAGGCCGTCCCGGATGGAGAGGTCTCGGCACCGTCCCAGCCGACGATTGAAACATTGGCAGTCGTGGCACCGAGGTTGAGGGAACTAGAGTTGTTGGCGATGGAGCCCCAGGTGGCGTAGGTTCCAGGGGCTGCGGTGGCACATCCGTCACCGGAAAGAATGTCGGCTCGAGTGAGATTCGATGTTCCTAAAAATTCACTAAATGCGCTGTCACTGGCGGGGTCTCCGGTGCGGACTGTGCCAGCATTGGCACCAGCCTGAGCTTGATACTCAAGCCCAAGGTGAAGTGAGGTCGCTCCGTGGAGCGAGGATAGAAAAAGGCCAGAAACAGCTAAGGTGGGGAGGGGGGATTTCATAATGAGGGAGGGGGGAGATAGCAAAAAAATTAGGTCAATTTGCTAAGTGATGTCCCTTTCCTATCTGCAAGCGATTCTTTGAAAAAGCTTCTTCCACGGCATCCTTGTGACGGCAGATGCGAAAGGAGTTCTCCAAACGAGCCTTGAACCGCTGGGAGCACTCGCTCCGTCTACCTGACTCGTGAAGCGGAGCTGGTGCTTCACGCTCTCATTAAAGAGAAGAAATGGTGCTCGGTGCGGGATTTGAACCTGCGACCCCTACAATGTCAATGTAGTGCTCTACCCCTGAGCTAACCGAGCGTTCCGGACGGGGCGGGAAGCTATGTGGATTTTGGGGCGGAGGCAATTTCTTTTTTGAGAGAATTGACGGGTTGAAGCACCGTCCGATGACGAGGGGCCTTCGCAATGTTGGCGGCCTTTCATTTCACAATCGATGGGGAAAACTTGATAGACACAGGAAAGCTTTCCCGTTAGTGCTCATTACTATGGACCGACGTCAATTTGTCACCGCTGCAGGTTCTGCTCTAGCCCTTGCTGGAGCGGGAAAAGGGATTGCTCAAGAACAAGCAGGTGAAGCCTCCGCGAGTGCGGTGGAGCCGTTTAAGGTGCTTTTTGCGCCCACTGCCAAGCATTTTGGTAAGCACAAGACTATCGAGGAGTATCTCGGCACCATGCAGCAGGCTTACGATGCTGGTTTTCGCGCTTGGGAAGATAACTGGTTGAGCCGCCGTTCCCCTGAGGATCAGGAAAGAGTGGGTGAATTCTTAAAAGACAAGGGCATGACCATGGGGGTGACAGTGGTGACCACTGGAGGCGGGGCTCGGTGGGCCACTGCTAATGAAGATCAGGCCAACGGCATTCTGAATGACTGCAAGAAAGCGGTCGAAGTCGCCAAGCGGGTCGGGCACAAGTGGTTCACCCTCATTCCCGGATCGCGCGATGAGTCCCAGCCATTGCAGCCTCAGCTCGAGGCAACGGTTGATATGATGAAGCGGTGTTCCGATATTTTCGATGCCGCAGACCTTGTCTATGTCATGGAACCGCTTTCTCATGACATGGGTGGAAATCCTGTGTTGTTACGGACTTTTAAAGACGGCTACGACCTCGCGAAATTGGTCAACCGCCCCTCCTGTAAGCTTTTGGCAGATTATTATCACCAGCAACAAATGGGCGGGGATTTAATCAAAAACACCGATGATTGCTGGGACGAAATTGCCTACATTCAATACGGTGACGTGCCTGGTCGCAAGCAGCCGGGAACTGGCGAGATCAACTACGCCAACGTCACCAAGCACATCAAGGACAAGGGTTACACGGGGGTCTTTGGCCTCGAGCACAACATTGCAGGGACTTCGGAAGATTTGGTGAAATCCTATCGCGAAATCGACGCTGTGCTCTAGCTGACGCCGCCGTTTTAGAGAATTCAATAGGGCTCCGCGCTTCTTGTTTTGCCATCGTAAAAAAGGGTGAAGACTTTTTTCGCGCTTTTCGTCAGAGGCTGGCAATGAGAGGTTCCGCGGCAATGCGAAGCATAACACTATTACTGGGGTTGGCGGGAGTGATGAGCATCATGGCCTGTGCCCCGGTGCCAGCGAGCTTTCCTCCTCCCGCACCGGGGGTAGCAGGTCATTCTGTTCCCCCCGTCCTTGCTCCGCCGGTAGCACCCCCGACAGGACTGCTCCCGAGCAAGCCTGTGCCTGCTATCACTTCGCAAGCGGCCATCGTGATGGACGGCGTTACCGGAAGAATCCTTGCTGCCAAAAACCCCGATGAACGCCGGGCAGTGGCTTCCACCCAGAAAATTCTTACGGCATTGGTCGCGATGGAAAGCGGTCCTCTGAGCGACCCGGTCACTGTCATTCAGTCCGACACACAGGTGGAGCCCTCCAAGGTCTACATCCGGGACGGGGAGACCTACACCCGGGCAGCCTTAATTAAGGCGCTGATGGTGAAAAGTGGCAACGACGTCGCGAAGGCGTTGGCACGCGATGTCGCGGGGAGTGAAGAAGCCTTCATGTCCCGCATGAATGCCAAGGCTCTCTCGCTGGGAATGAGAAATTCGTTCTTTAAGAATCCGCACGGATTGACCGAAGAAGGCCAATACTCCACCGCGCGCGACATCGCCATTCTGGCCAAGGAGGCTTACCAATCTCCCATCATGCGAGGCTTCGTGCGCACCAAAAGCTACACCTTTAGCCGCCCCAGTGGCGATACTAAGACCCTCACCAACACCAACCAGTTGCTGCGCAAAGTCTCTTACTGCACAGGGATGAAAACGGGAACAACAAGGGCCTCAGGTCGTTGCCTAGTTTCTACCGGAGAACTCGATGGCCGCCTCGTTGTCATCGTGGTGCTGGGTGCCAGCAGTGAGCCCGTGCTTTACAAGGACTCCGAGGCCTTGATGCGTTGGAGCCTCGAGCGAGAAGAGGTCGCCGCTCTCAACTAAAGAGTGCTTTCGATTGGCCACCTGTTCATCTCACCAGATGCTGGCAGTTTGACCACCGGGCAAGGCTGTCTCAAAAGACCGACGTCACCCCGCGTCGCTGCGATTGGTCTTGGGCGGAATTTCCGTCCCGTCCGCCCTTATCAATCGACAAATGCCAGTAAAAGCCTAGGCTCACGCGCTTATGAGCGACTGGAAATCAGCTTTGGAAACCGCGGTGGCGGAGGGAAATGTTTTGGCGAGTTCGAAGGAAAACATTGATCAGTATCTCTCCGGGGCGACCGGTGCGGTGGCGGAGGAAGCGGTAGCAGAATTGGTTGCAGGCGGTCACTGGGAAGAGATTAACGACCGATTTTATAAGACCTTGGAATTCGGCACCGGCGGTTTACGCGGCCGCACGATTGGAAAAGTAGTCACCAAAGCCGAGGAGGGTGCGGGAGGTCCCTTAGATCGCCCCGAGCATCCTTGTCAGGGAACGGCGACCATGAATTACCACAATGTCGGCCGTGCCATGCAGGGCTTTGTGCGGTTTGTAAAAGCCAATAGCTCGGAGGAGAAACCGCGCTTCGTGATCGGCCACGATACTCGTCACTTCTCGCGCGACTATGCCGAATATTGCGCCAAGCTCTGCGCGGAACTCGGTTGCGATGCCTATCTCTTTGATGGTCCCCGTGCGACCCCTCAGATTTCCTATCAGATCCGTCAGGTGAAGGCTTCCGGGGGCGTGATCCTCACCGCCAGCCACAACCCTTATCACGACAACGGCTTCAAGGCCTACCTCGACGATGGCGGTCAAATCGTGGAGCCAGAAGCGAGCGGAATCATCGGTGAAGTCAACGCTCTGCAGTCGGCGGAATACGAGGCCTTACCTTCTGAGCAACAGGGCCAGGTCATCACTTTGGGCGCAGAGGCGGACGAAGTTTATATGGCCGAGACCCAAACTCTCCTTCTCCAGCCTGAGTTGTTAGAAGGGCGTTCTGCAAAGGTCGTTTATACGAGTATTCACGGAACGGGCGGGCATATCGTGGTTCCTCTTTTAAAGAAGCTCGGCTTCGAGGTTTTGACAGTGGACGAGCAGGAAGTGGCCGATGGGCGCTTTCCGACCGTTGCTTCGCCCAATCCTGAGAACGCGGAGGCTCTGCAAATGGCTATGGACCTGGCGATTCAGGAAGGGGCTGATGCCGTCATTGGCACCGACCCCGACTGCGACCGTATGGGCGTCGCGGTGCGGAATTCAGCAGGCGAGATGGAACTCATCACCGGTAACCAAATTGGTTCGCTGATGGCTTGGTATCGCATCAAGACCATGTTCGAAAAAGGCTGGATCACCGAGTCCAACCGCAGCCGCGCCGTTCTCATCAAGACTTTCGTGACAAGCACCCTGCAGGATACCATTGCGCATCAGAATGGTATCTCGGTGGTGAATACCTTGACGGGCTTCAAGTGGATTGCGGCCAAGCTGCGCAAGTATGAGTTTGCCTTACCGAAAGACAAAGTCTCGGACTACCGCTCGCTCAGCGCGGAGGAGAGCCGTAAGCTTCGTCTCGAGTATTCCAAGTTCTTCGTCTTCGGTGGCGAGGAGAGTTATGGCTACTTGGGTGACGACTTCGTGCACGACAAGGACGGCAATGGGGCCGTGGTCATGTTCGCCGAACTGGTAGCCTATGCCGCCAGCAAAGGATGTAAGGTCACCGACTTGTTAGACGAGGTTTATCAGGAGTATGGCGTCCATTTGGAACTCGGTAAGTCCATCTACATGGAGGGTGCCGAGGGAGCTGCCAAGATTGCTAAGTTGGCCAAAAGCTATTCCGAGAATCCACCCACCGAAGTCGATGGCAGTAAGGTCGCCAAAGTGCGGGACTTTAACACCGATACCATCTTCGATGAAGAAGGGGATGAGGTTCCTGCCCAAGCGATGCTCATCGTCGACTTAGAGGATGGACGGGTCTTTGCGGTGCGGCCCAGCGGAACCGAACCCAAGATTAAATACTACCTCTTCGGTAAGGACGCTGCCAAGCCCGCCGACCTCGCCGCTAGTAAGGCGAAGGTTCAGAAGTCCTTGCAGTCGATGTGGACTGCTATCGAGGCGGATATTGAAAATCGGGTTTAGCTCAAAATCGAAGCTTCTGTGGGCGAGCGTTAGGTCCGGTAGCTCGCTCTGTGGGCTGACACTGTTGCGACGAGTCGCTTCGGTCGTCTTGATGTGGAAGTGCTTTTCGATTGCGCCGCGCAATTGGCTCTCCTCAAGCACGGGAAGCTTGGGCACAGTCTGGGGCAAGCCTTGCCATGACTTCTTCTGAAAACGACGACTACCTCGCAAAACTGAAGCAGGTCTTCGGCTTCGAGAGTCTGCGCGCAGGCCAACAAGAGGTGGTCGAGGTGCTCTTGGCGGGCCGTTCGGCCTTGGCAATTTTTCCCACCGGAGGAGGCAAGAGCCTTTGTTATCAACTCCCAGCCCTCATGTGGGAAGGCTTAACGATGGTGGTCTCGCCTCTGATGGCGCTCATGCGGGAGCAGGTCGATGTTCTGCGGGAAAGGGGAGTAGCGGCGGAAAAGTTGGATAGCTCTCTCGATGCGGAAGAGGTGCAGGAGGTCTACCGCAAGCTGCGGGCGGGGGAAGTGAAGCTGCTCTACGTGGCCCCGGAAAGGTTCGCCAACGAGCGGTTCCGCAACGAACTCAAGCGCGCTCGTATCGAATTGCTGGCGGTGGACGAGGCCCATTGCATCTCCGAGTGGGGCCACAACTTTCGCCCGGACTACCTCAAGCTCGCGGAGGCGGCGGTGCAATTTCGAATCAAGCGTTGCCTCGCTTTGACCGCAACGGCAACCCCCGAGGTGGCCAAGGATATCCAGCGCGCTTTCAAAATTACCGAAGAAGACGCGATACAAACCGGATTTCGGCGCGAGAATCTTTCCTTGCATGTATCGCCTTGTTCTACTGCGGAGCGGGATGGACTTTTAGTCGAAAAAGTCTCTGCAGTAGCCGGAGCGGCAATCGTCTACGTCACTCTTCAACAAACGGCAGAGGTGGTGTCGGGCGTGCTCCAGAAGGCCGGGGTCTCCGCTCGGGCCTATCATGCCGGGATGCGGGCGGAGGCGCGCGAGGAGGTGCAGTCCGCCTTCATGGATGATGAGATCCGAGTGGTAGTGGCCACTATCGCTTTCGGGATGGGCATCGACAAGGGCGGCATTCGGGCTGTTTTTCACTACAATCTCCCCAAGACCTTGGAGAACTACGTTCAGGAAGTGGGACGGGCGGGACGCGATGGTCAGCCATCCCATTGCGAGGTTTTAGCCTGTCTCGACGATCTCGTAACCCTCGAGAATTTTATCTATGGGGATACTCCCGATGCCAAGGCCATTAAAAGCGTGGCCGAGCATGTGCTCCTGGTGGGGGAGGAGTTTGACCTCAGTCTCTACCATTTGAGCCGGAGTTGTGACGTGAAGCCCGTAGTCATGGAGACCTTCCTCGCCTACTTGGAGCTGGAGGGTTGGATAGAGTCACGAGGCTCATTTTACGCCGCCCGGTCCATCCGATTTCTCAGGGGAAAGGAACGGGCCCTCTCCGGCCACACCGAGGAACGTCAGCGCTTTCTCAAGAAGCTTTTTGCGAGCGGTACGGAGGGGCGCACTTGGCTCAACTTATCATTGGAAGAGTCATCCCAAATCATCGGGGAGCCTGTGGAGAAGATTGCCAAGGCGCTCGATTGGTTGGAGTCCCATGGCGATATCTTCGTCAAACCGTCGCAGGTCAGGAAAAAATTCCGGCGCTTGCGGGAAGCGAACGCCACTATCGTGAGGGAGATTTCGGAGAAAATGGCGCAGGTCTTTCAAGGGAGGGAGGAACGGGATGTCGCGCGGCTGGAGAGCGTGATTCACTTCCTAGGGAGCGCAAATTGCCTCACCACCGATCTGCTGGCTTATTTCGGCGAAATCGGAGCAGCCCCGTGCGGAAAGTGCAGCTCTTGTCTGGGATTGGCCGCGGGACTTCCCGAGCGGGACTACACTGAGCTTTCTATGGAAGACTTGGAGTTGATTCAGAAAGTGATGGCCGAGCGTCAGGCCGCTTTGCGCAATCCGCGACAGGTTGCTCGTTTTCTCTGCGGAATCGCCAGTCCTGCCAGCGCGGGGGCCCGCTTGAAGCAGCACCGGGCCTACGGAATTTTTGCTGAGTTACCGTTTTTGGAGGTCTTGGCGGCGGTAGAAGCACTTGGGAAACGTAGAATTTAAACTATTTTTCAGTGCGGTCTTTTCGCATTTTTTCCTGCTTAAGCTTGCGTGTTCGTTGCGGCAAAGTGGATGAATCGTGTTTCTCATTAGTCTTAAATTATTGACTGTTAGTCTTTAAGGGGTTTTCTGAATGAGGCTTCTTTCATTTTTTTATTTTGATTATTAATTTTAATTAATAATCAGTAAAACCAAGAAAGCAGAAGAATTATAATAAAAATTTACAAAAAATACTTCCATTTCCGGATAATTTTTATAAAACAGTTGTGGCTTTTGGAGCGACACCCTGCTCTAAACCGCCGTTGTTCACCAAGTTCACCCCCTGTTCACAGTTATGAATTCTGCTAAAATTATTCCTTTCGAGGAGCCTCAGCTCGAGACCGAGGAGAAGCCTCAATATGAACTCCGTACCCGGAAGCGTCCTGGGATGGCGCACCAGAAAATGGTAGTTACGAGTTTCCTCGGCGACGTCGTCGCCATCGTGCTTGCGCTTTGTGTGGGATATTTGATTCGTTTCGAAACGTTCTTAGGAACCATCGGTGTTGAGGACTTGAGCCTGACTTTGAAGAGCTATGTCGGGCACTTGGTTTTCGGAACCGTGGTTATGATTGCTCTCGCCATCAACTACCGTCTCTATGACCCCAAGAAGTTCCTGACATTCCGCCCCATGGTGAAGGCGATTTTTCAGGTGTGTGTCTCTTGGTCGGTTCTCTTCCTCTCGTTGGCTCTCGTGCTCAAGCTGGATCCTGCGATTTCCCGTATCTATTGTATCGTCGCTGGTAATGCCGCAATGATTGCGCTCTTGGGATGGCGCTATGTATTCCACTCCCTTCTCCGCTCTTGTGCTTGGGGCCGTGCCCTGCGCCAGAAGGTTATCTTCTTGGGTTGGAATGAGGAGTGTGCCGCAGCGGTTGCTCGCATGACTGGTGGTAGCGCCGAGCTCATTAATGTTGCTGGAATCATTCGTCCCCAAGACGGTAAGTTCGAGGAAGAGCCTCCTGCCGATGTCCCTGTTCTTGGTGACTTCGCCGACCTCCGCAATGCTCTCCGGGGTGAGGACGCGGACATGCTCATCGCTGTCAATGGTGCTGCTGACCGGATTTCCTTGATGGAAGTTTCCGAAATCTGTGGCCGCGAGTTCATCGACTTCAAGCTCGTTCCTAGCTGCTTCCAGGTTCTCGTTTCTAGCCTCAAGTTGGAGAACGTGAACGGGATGCCACTTCTTGGAGTAGGCCAGATGCCTCTTCACCACGCCTTCAACAGCATCGCCAAGCGTGCCTTCGACATCGTGGGTGCTCTTGCCGGATTGGCCATCTTTGGACCCATCATCGGAGTCTTCATGGCGATGGTGCGTGCCGAATCCAAAGGACCCCTTATCTATAAGCAGGTTCGCCTTGGACTAGACGGAAAGCCTTTCGAAATTTTGAAAATTCGCAGCATGAAGCTCGATGCCGAAGCCTCCGGTGGACCTGGTTGGACCGTCAAGGACGACCCCCGTTGTCTCAAGGTAGGTGCCTTCATGCGTAAGTGGAACATCGACGAGCTGCCTCAGTTCCTCAACGTTCTCCGTGGCGATATGAGCCTCGTTGGTCCTCGTCCCGAGCGTCCTGAGCTGATTCACGACTTCAAGGAAGAGATTCCCCACTACAACTTGCGTCACAACATCAAGCCCGGCCTCACCGGATGGGCACAAATCAACGGTCTCCGTGGCGATACTTGCCTCAAGACCCGCGTCAAGTTCGACCTCCACTACATGGAGAACTGGAATTTCCTGTGGGACATCCGCATCATGGCCCTGACCTTCTTCAAGCGTAGCGGAGCCTGCTAAATCATCTTCAAGTAACCCCGCAACACAAAAAAGGCAGTCCGAGAGGACTGCCTTTTTTGGGCTTTCAGATGGGCCGGGTTTTCTGAAGAGCTGAAAAAATAGCATTCTATCGCAAGCGAGATTTTCGCTTGTTTGCAGAGCAGGGGGCCAGTACGCCAGAGGTCTCAGCGGGACATGAGCCCGTTTACACACATTATGGCTATTCAACGTGCGCTTCTTTCGGTGTCGGATAAAACTGGTTTGGTGGTTTTTGCCCGCCGATTGGCTGAGGACTTTGGGGTGGAGCTGCTATCCACTGGCGGGACTGCTGCCGCCCTGAGGGAGGCTGGCCTAGAGGTGATTGATGTTTCTGACTACACGGGGGAGCCCGAACTATTCGAGGGGCGTCTCAAGACCCTGCATCCGATGGTTCACGGAGGGCTTTTGCAGCGCCGGGACTCTGATGAGCATCAGGCCCAAGCCAAAAAGCACAAAATCCCGCCTATCGATCTGGTGGTGGTCAATCTCTATCCCTTCGAAGAGACAGTGGCCCAGAAAGACGTGACGCTGGCGGAAGCGATTGAGAAGATTGATATCGGCGGTCCTTCCATGCTGCGCAGTGCTGCTAAAAACTATTCGGCAGTGACGGTGGTGACCGATCCAACCGACTACGACCGGGTGCTCGAAGAGATGGATGAGGTCGAAGAGTTGGGCGGAGAAAAGACGATCAAAGGCGCGACCAGTCTACGCCTGCGCGAAGAGCTGGCCTTAAAGGTTTTCCGCCGCACCAACGAGTACGACGGCGCGATTGCCAATTATCTGGGGCAGTGCGACGAGGGAACAGCCGGAAGTTTTTCCGTATCGCTGCCACTGGATCGCGATCTGCGCTATGGCGACAACCCCCATCAGGCGGCCCGGCTTTATGGAAATTTCTCGGACTACTTTTCGCAACTGCAGGGCAAAGAACTGAGCTACACCAATATTCTCGATATTGAGGCGGCAGCGGATCTGATCTTGGACTTCAAGCGGCCTACGGTGGGTATTCTCAAGCACACCAATCCCTGCGGCATCGGGCAGGATGATGATGATTTGCGCGAAGCCTGGGGCAAGGCCTTCGAGACTGATCGACAGGCTCCCTTCGGTGGCGTTATTGTTTGCAATCGACCTATCGATGAAGGTTTAGCACGCGTGATTTCGGAGATTTTCACGGACGTCATCATTGCGCCCGACTATCTGCCCGAAGCTCGTGCCATTTTGCAGAAGAAGAAAAATCTGCGTTTGATGCACATGAATGAAGCCGCCTATCGCGAGGAAAAAAAAGAAGCGGTTGTGCGATCTTGCCCCGGTGGCTTGATGGTGATGGACCGCGACCACACCGCCCGAGGTTTGGAAAATTTGGAAGGCAAGGTTGTGAGCAAACGACCTCCAACTGAGGAGGAGTTGATTGCAATGCGCTTCGGCTGGCGGGTAGTGAAGCATGTGAAATCCAATGCCATCGTCTTTTCCGGATCGGACCGGACCTTGGGGATTGGCGCCGGGCAAATGAGCCGGGTCGATTCCTCGCGTATCGCTTGTTGGAAGGCGGAGCAGGCGGGGCTTTCCCTCAAGGGGAGCATCATCGCTTCCGATGCCATGTTCCCGTTTGCAGATGGTTTGGATGCGGCCATTGAGGCCGGCGCGACCGCCTGCATCCAGCCCGGAGGTTCCATCCGCGATGAAGAAGTGATTGCCGCTGCCGATGAGGCTGGGTTGGCGATGGTCTTCACTGAGAACAGGCACTTCCGGCACTAGGGTTAGCGGTTTGTTCCGCCAAGGAGTCGAGGCAACAATTTGAGAGAATTGTTGGCAAAATTGAATTCTCTGGAATCCACGCGTTCATGAGTAACGTTGTTTTCCATGGTGATGTTATTTATGAGGCCGGTGGCTCTTCTTCTGACAGTTTCGAGTGCCTTTGGCGTGTTGTCTCTCATGAGTTGTTCTGCGGGTTTGCCCGCAAAAAATGCGGTAATGAAGACAAGTTTTCAAAGAGGGGAAGAAGTTGTCTACACACCCAAAGATTGGCCCCAAGCTTTGCCGGGTGACCTCTTTCTGCCCGACACCAAGCAGCCTGCCCCTGGGGTCTTGCTCATTCACGGCGGGGGCTGGACTGGCGGCGACAAGCGCTCGCAAATGAGGTCCCTCGCCAAGCGCCTCGCGAAGCGGGGATTCGTGGTCCTAAACGCCACCTATCGAACCACGCCGGAGTGGCAGCATCCCGCTCAGTATGAGGACCTTTTACAAGCCTTGCGCTGGATGCGGGCGAATGCAAAGGCTCTCAATCTTGATGCGAACCGCTTGGCGACCTTTGGCTATTCTGCCGGCGGGCATTTGGCCGCTTTGGTGGGATTACAGGCGGGGAGCGAAGGCATTCCGATCCGAGCCATTGTCGCCGGAGGGGCACCCACCAATCTCAATCTCACCGAGAGCCGACTAGTGGAGATGCTTTTGGGTGGCAATCGGAGCGAGAAACCGCTGGCTCACCGCGAGGCATCACCCATCACCCATGTCACCCCGGAGAGCCCTCCTGTTTTTCTCTATCACGCCTCTTGGGACCGGATTGTCTGGCCGACTCACGCACGAATGATGCGTGAGAAGCTGATGGAAAAGGGGGTGGAACATCAATTTGTTCACACCGCCGGCCCTGGTCATATCTCGGGCTTTCTCTTTCCAGGAAAGGCCATTGGCTCTGCCCTCACTTTTCTCGATAGGCACCTCCATTCCGCCCCGTGATGAAATTGTCCCTTGCGCATCGACAACTCGGCTACACCTTGCCTCCCATGCAGAACTTTTTCCTCCACCCCGCAACCACCTGTGTCTTTGGAGTTTTGGGTGGCGCAATTCTCCTCGTCCTTCTGCTGGCTTCCTGCTCGGGGACCAATGACACTGCTGCCTTCGTGCAGAGCTATCGCGAAAATATGAACAAGGCCGGAAGCGATGGCCCCGCTGCGGGTTCTGCAGCCGAGAAAGAAGCCCAAGAGAGATTTGGCGACTTTTTACGCAATGTGGGAACCAAGTCCGCCATCAAGGAGAAAACAGCGCTGACCTATGCCGAGGGAGCCTATCTCAACGACACCCTCGTGACCCACTATGGCCCCGAGGAAATCAAAAAATACTTTCTAAAGACCGCCGAGACGATGACCGAGTTCGAAGTCACCATTGATGATGTAGCTCGGTCGGGCGATGACCACTACTTTCGGTGGACGATGATCTTTGCGGCTCCGAAACTGGGCAAAGGAGATCCGATTCATTCAGTAGGAATGAGTCAGGTCAGATTCGACTCCGAAGGCAAAGTTGTCTTTCACCAAGACTTCTGGGATTCGGGCAAGAATATCTTTGGACAGGCACCCCTATCGGGTGGAATCATCGACGTCATCCGCAAGCGCATCGCCAAAGAATGAGTGACTCTCTCCAAACCCCTGTCGCCTCCGCTGAGAGGTCTAAGTTTTCCCTCTGGCGAGTTCTAGCCCAGCTCATCGACTCCGATTACCGTCGCGACGACCAACCCGATCCCTCATCTCTTCCCGAGAAGGTCAATTGGGAGCGGACGGTGGCGTTTATCTTTCTCCACTTAGGATGTCTCGCCGTCTTTTGGGTGGGGGTGAGTCCCATCGTAGTCATCACGGCGGTGGCCCTTTATGTCGTGCGCATGTTCGCCATCACGGGGTTCTACCACCGTTATTTTTCGCACCGGACTTTTAAGACCTCCCGCTTCGGGCAGTTTCTCTTCGCGGTCATCGGCAACAGTTCCATGCAGCGTGGGCCGCTCTGGTGGGCCGCGACCCATCGTCATCATCACCATCATTCCGATGAAGAGGAAGATGCTCACTCGCCTTCGGTGAAAGGCTTTCTATGGTCGCATATCGGGTGGCTGACTTGCGCGAAAAACTTCCCGACTGCTTACGAGGCTATTCCGGATTTGAAAAAATATCCCGAACTCGTTTTTCTCAATCGCTTCGACCAAGTGGTGCCCATTGTGTATGGTTTGGTGATGTTGGGAATTGGGTGGTTGTTAGAAACGTTTGTGCCGTCGTTGGGCACGACCATGGCTCAGTTCTTTGTGTGGAGTTTCTTCATCAGTACGGTGGTTCTCCTGCACGGCACCCTCTTTATTAATTCGGTGGCCCACGTCTGGGGGCACAAGCCTTATCAAACTGGAGACGAGAGCAGGAATAGCTTTCTGCTCGCGCTCATTACGCTAGGCGAGGGCTGGCACAATAATCATCACCGTTATCCGCACTCTACCCGCCAGGGTTTCCGCTGGTGGCAAATTGATGCGACCTACCTGGGCCTGAAAGTGCTCTCTTGGACTGGCTTGATTTGGGACCTTCGACCCGTACCTCAGAAAATTCAGGATGAAGGCTATCCCAATCGCTAACAAAGTATGGAAGCTAAAAATATCGCAATCATCGGGACCGGAATTTCCGGCTTGGCGTGCGCGCATTTTTTGCATTCCAGACACACGGTGACTCTCTTTGAGAAGGATGCTCGCGTAGGTGGTCACTCGCATACGGTTACCATTCCCGAAGGGGATGAGGAGGTGGCCCTCGATACGGGCTTTATGGTTTACAATGAGGTCACCTACCCCTTGTTGACGCGCCTTTTTCGAGACTTGGGGGTGGAGACTAAACCCACTTCGATGTCCTTCAGCGTGCAGCATGTGAGGGAACGGTTTGAGTTCAATGGCAGCGGCTACAACAAGATATTTGGGCAACGTAAGAATGTGTTCTCGCCTCGATTTTGGAAAATGCTTTTTCAGATCAAGCGCTTCAACGAAGAGACCATTGCCGAACTCGCAGACCCGCAATATCCCGACTGCACCTTGGCTGATTACGTGAAACAGCGCGGGTATGGCGAAGACTTTTTAAAGTGGTATCTCTCACCCATGGCGGCAGCGGTTTGGTCCAGCCCGCCCGAACGAATTTCGGCGTTTCCAGCTCACACTCTGATGCGCTTTTGGCACAACCATGGTTTCTTGGGCCTCAAGACTCATCATCCGTGGCGCACGGTGGTAGGAGGGTCGCGCCGCTACGTCGAAAAAGTATCCGCACCCTTTGCCGAACGAATCAAAAAGGGGAAGGGAGTGCAGTCCGTCAACGGGCGTCAACTCACTTTTGCTGATGGAACAACAGAGGAGTTCGACCTTGTGATTTTTGCTTCTCATGGCGACCAATCACACCGCCTGCTGAAGGACGCCAGCGAAGAGGAGGAACGCTTACTCTCCTGTTTCCAGTATCAGGACAATGTGGCACTCGTGCATAGCGACCCCAAGTTTATGCCGCGCATCAAGCGTTGCTGGGCTTCTTGGAACTATCGAGTCGATGGCGAGAAACATTCCACGCACTACTGGATGAATAGTTTGCAAGGAGTCTCCGAGCAGGAAGATTACTTTGTCTCCATTAATCCACCGGGAGAAGTCGAGGAGGCATTTGTGAAGCGACGGCTCAATTACGAGCATCCTATCTTCGACCTGAAGGCAATCGCGGCTCAAGACGAGTTGGCAGCACTGAATGAGGCGGGTCGCAACACCGGGCGCTACTATTGCGGCGCGTGGCAGCGGTATGGCTTTCACGAGGACGGCATCTGGTCTGCTCATCGTCTTTGTGAGCAATTGTTAGAAGGAGACCCGTGGCCATGAAGAAGCTGAGACCACCCCGGCTCTACCAATGCCAAGTGATGCATCAACGGCTGGTGCCTCATCGGGATCCTTTTCACTACCGGGTCTTCATGATGGCCTTCGAGCTCGATGCTCTTCCTGACATGGCAGCGCGCAACCTCTGGCTTGGTCACAACCGCTTTCACCTATTTTCAATCCATGACCGGGACCATATCGACTTGGGCGAAGAGGGAGGAATCCGACCTAACCTTTTGCGCTGGTTGCGGGAGCAGGGGAAAGAGGTGCCCGAAGATGTACGCATCGAGTTGGTCACTTTTCCGTCGGTGCTCGGCTATGGTTTTAATCCGGTGAGCTTTTATGCGCTCTCGACCGCCGAGGGCGAGCCTTTGTTTATGGTCGCGGAGGTGGTGAATACCTTTCGCGAGATGAAGCTCTATTTGGTGACGGAACAGGGGATGGACCAGCGATGGCAACGCCAAGTGGCGAAAGATTTTTACGTCTCACCGTTCTCGGACTCGGGGGATGACTTTGACTTCCGGCTCTCGCTTCCTGAAGACGAACTCGCCGTGAATATCGACAACTGGCACGAGGGGGAACGCACCTTGATCAGTTCCGTTCGAGGCCAAGAAGTGGCACTCACCTCGAGCCGGCTCTTTCTTTTCGCCTGTCGCTATCCTTTCCTCTCCCTCAAAATTATCGCCGGAATCCATTGGCAAGCCCTGCGATTATGGAAGGCGAAAATTCCTTTCTTTCGCAAAAGCGAGCGACTCGAAGCCCAGCGCGACGTCCTGCGACCTCATTCCTCTCTGACCAAAAAAGCACCATGAATTCCTCCCCTCAAGCTCTCCCTACCGTTGCGGCCCCGGCCAATATCCAGAAGCCCGCCACCTTTGCAGAGAAGATGGTCTTGGGATTGTTAGGTAAAATGTCCAAGGGCGGACTGCGCCTCGTTCATGCGGATGGGCGGGTGCGAGATTTTGGTGAGTTGGGCGCGCCAGTGACTGCCGAAGTCATGATTCGGGAGGACCAAGAATTCTTTAAGCGTTGCGCCTACTACGGCAACGTGGGAATGGGGGAAGCCTATACCGATGGCATTTGGGACACTCCGGACATCAAAGCGGTCGTGACGTGGTTTATCGAAAACATGTCTGCCCTGCAAGGGGACCGGAGTAACTCAAGTCGTCTTCCTCAGGTCAATTTGCTCAAGATGGTGAACTGGGTGCGGCACCTGAAGCGGAGCAACACCATTGCCACCAGTCGTCAGAATATTTCTGAGCACTACGACCTAGGGAATCAGTTTTATCAGGAATGGCTCGACGGCACCATGACCTACTCTTGCGCCATGTTTCACAAAAACGACTCGAGCTTCGAGGCCGCTCAGAACGCAAAGTATGAGGCCCTCTGCCAGAAGCTCCAGCTCCAACAGGGTGAGCATGTCCTTGAGATTGGCTGCGGGTGGGGTGGCTTTTGCGCATATGCGGCCAAGAACTATGGCGTAAGGATCACAGCCTTGACCATCTCGGAGGCTCAGGCGGAGTTTGCGCGGGCGCGGATGAAGAAGGAGGGCTTGGACGAACTTGTTGAGATTCGGATTCAGGACTATCGGTTGGTGGAAGGCAGCTTCGACAAAATTGTTTCCATCGAAATGCTGGAAGCGGTGGGAGACAAATTTCACGAGTCCTTTTTTGCAAAATGCCATGAGGTTCTCACCCCCACGGGACTATTGGCGGTGCAGATGATCACAGTGCCGGATTCGCGTTACCGCGACCTCAAGACCGGGGTGGACTGGATTCAACGGCACATCTTTCCAGGCTCGTTGTTGTTGAGTGTCGGCCGGGTCAATGAGGTCTTACAAAAGACCGGGAATCTCTTTCTCCATGACCTCGAGGACATGGGAGCAAACTATGTCCGCACGCTTGCAAGTTGGCACCAGCGATTTAATTCCTCTCAAGAGAAGCTTGGTGCCCTGGGTTACGACGAGACCTTCTTTCGAACTTGGAACTACTACTTGAAGTATTGTGAAGCGGCCTTCGCAACGCGTAATATTTCGGTGGTGCAGGCTCTTTACACCCGTCCTAATAATCCTTCCTTGCAGCGCCCTTATTCCGAACTACCTGCATGACCCAAGCTGATTCCACCACTCTAACACAAGATGGCGCCCGCCGGTCATGGTGGCGTCGTTGGCTCGTGGACCCCATTCGGAACCAGTTAGTACAGGGAGTTTCGCCCGGACGTTTGGCTTGGGCAGCAGCAGTGGGGGTGACCATTGGAATCATTCCGATAATGGGGACGGTGAGTTTCTTGAGTGTTTTGACGGCAGCAATTTTTAAGCTCAATCAGCCCGTGACCCATCTCTTTACTCGCTTGATGATGCCTCTGCACTTGGCTTTCATCATCCCGTTCATTCGGTTGGGACAGCGCTTGCATGGCGCAGAATTGTTAGAGGCAAGCGTTCCTGAACTCGTGAACCGATTTAAGAATGACCCGATGGGGTTTTTGGGAGACTTTGGTCTCGCGGCTTGGCATGGCTTTGCGGCTTGGCTACTGGTCGCCCCCTTTCTGTTGTTGGGCGTGAAGCTGTTGCTCACTCCCGTCTTCCGCGCTTGCGCAAACAAGTGGTCACGCAACAAGGAGGTCACCTCATGATGCCTTTGGTCGTTGCTCTCTTGGCAATGTGTTTCCTCTTTGCGGGAGCTTGGTGGTGGTGCGTGAGGCTGGATAACTTTTCGCCCGTTGATGCCTTCTGGGCCTTTGGGATTGGGCTCTGCGCCGTCTTCTTTGCCATCATCGGAGAAGCAGTCTGGGAGAAAAGGCTGTTGGCCGGAACTCTTGTTGCCATTTGGTCCCTGCGGTTGGGAGGGCATTTGCAAGCTCGCATTCGTCGCCATCATCCCAGCGAAGACTCGCGTTACCAAAAGCTGCGCGAGGTTTGGGAGGGGCGCGTCAATCGTTCGTTCTTCTGGTTTTTTCAAGCTCAAGCCTTCTCGGTCGTCCTGCTATCGCTTCCTTTC
>CAZGXV010000047.1:0-2265 GCA_964529725.1 uncultured Roseibacillus sp. | reverse complement strand
ATCTCGCGGGATGGCAATGGTTGGGGAGTCTGGGAATGGACTGGCCTCGTGGTGACCGTGGTCGGACTGGTGGGGGAGAGCGTTGCCGATCGGCAGATGGACCAATTTAAGGAGAAGAATGACGACCCCAAAGCGGTGTGTCGTGAAGGCCTATGGCGATACTCGCGCCACCCTAACTACTTTTTCGAATTCGTGATTTGGGTGGGATTCTTCCTCTTGGCTTGCGGTTCAGCCTGGGGCTGGACCACGGTCTATGCGCCCGCCATCATTCTCTTTCTCTTGCTTCGGGTGACAGGCATACCTCCTACCGAAGCATCCGCAGTCAAGCGCAAGGGCGATGCTTATCGTGACTATCAGGCCACCACGAGCCCCTTTGTTCCTCTTCCACCCAAGAATTCTTCTTCATGATTGATATTGATAAAATCCTCTCCAGTGGGCTCGTGCCCGATGGCTTGATTCGAGTTGGCATTCGGCAACGACTGGCCGCCACTCTAGCCCCTTTTGAAAAACTAAGCGTGGAAAACCGTCAGGCCCGCTTGATGGCTCATGTCGAAGAGTTAAAGAGCAGTCCTGTGGCCATCGCCACCGATGAGGCTAACGAACAACACTACGAACTGCCCACTTTGTTCTTCCAGCGTTGTTTGGGGAAAAACATGAAGTACAGCTCCGGCTATTGGGACGAGGGGGTCACTGATATTGATGAGTCGGAAGCGCGTATGCTAGCTCTCACCTGCGAGCGCGCCGGCTTGGAAGACGGACAACGTATTCTTGAACTCGGCTGTGGCTGGGGTTCGTTGAGTCTTTGGATGGGTCAGCATTTTCCCAAAGCGCAGATTACCGTCGTGTCTAACAGTCGCACCCAGAAGGAATACATTGATGGTCAGGCCCAAGAACGAGGTATCAAGAACCTGGAAGTCGTGACCGCGAACATGATCGACTACCAAGGGGAAGGCGAAGAGGTTTTTGACCGGGTGGTTTCGGTGGAAATGTTCGAGCACATGAAGAATTACCAAGAGCTTATGGGGCGGGTCGGCAGTTGGCTCAAGCCCGGTGGAGCGCTCTTCGTCCACATTTTCACTCATCGGGAGTATGCCTACCACTACGTCGCCGAAAAGGAGAGCGATTGGATGGCACGCTACTTCTTCACGGGTGGTCAAATGCCCTCTGACGACCTCTTGCTCTACTTTCAAGATGACCTCAAGATAGAGCAACATTGGCATGTCTCCGGGACCCACTACCAGAAAACCTCCGAGGCATGGCTACAGCGCATGGACAACGCCGAAGAGGAACTCAAGCCCCTCATTCGCGAAACCTACGGTGAAGAAAATGAGAAACGCTGGTGGACCTATTGGCGCGTGTTCTACATGGCCTGTGCGGAGCTTTGGGGCTATCGTGATGGCGAAGAGTGGATTGTCTCCCACTATCGCTTTCGGAAACCAGCATCCAATTGAGAAACCCAATCGTAGCCTTTAATCATGAAAGTAATTCTATCCATCTTCCTTTCCTCTTTTACTCTATTCGCCACATGCTCGGGTCAAAGTGCCGAAGAGTGGAAGGCCCATGCTGCGAAGCTGGAAGCATCAGGAGATACGCCCAAGGCATTGGCGGCGTATCTTGAGGCGAACAAGCAGAAGCCGAACGATCCTGAAACTCTGGTAAAAATTGGCAAGCAGTGGGGGGACTACATGACCGAGTTGAGCGGTAAGGGGCAACGGAAAGATGCGGCCCAGAAGTCTCTTTCTTATTCCCGTCAGGCCTTAAAGGTCGCTCCAAAAAATAGCGACTCCCATCTCGCGGTCGCTCTTTCCCTTGGAAAAAATGTCGAATTTCTTGGCAACAAGGAGAAGATCCAAGCTTCTAAAGACATCAAGTTTCATGCTGAGCAAGCACTCGCTCTAAATGCCAAAAGCGATTACGCTCACCACCTGTTAGGTCGCTGGCATCAGAATGTGGCGAGTATGGGCGGCGTCACCCGAGCGCTTGCTAAAGTGATTTATGGCGGGATTCCGAGCGGAAGCTATCAACAAGCTCTCAATCATTTTGAAAAGGCTCGTCGTCTCCGGCCTGACCGCCTCATTCATCAAATCGAATATGGCCGAACTCTGGTGATGATGGGGCAAAAGGCCAATGGCGTGGCCGAGATTAAGAAAGGGCTCGCGATGCCGAACAAAGAAAAAGATGACCCCGAAAGCAAAGCTCGCGGCCGGGCAATGCTATAGGCTCGAAAATCACAGGCCGAGACCTGCTGCCAGTTTGCTCTTGCTG
>CAZGXV010000046.1:0-27916 GCA_964529725.1 uncultured Roseibacillus sp. | reverse complement strand
GTGGTCAAAACTCTTTTTTTGTTGGGTCTCATTCCGGTCGTGGTGGGAATCGCGATGAGGAAATGGTTTGGGGAGCGAGTCCTCAAGAAGCTGCCTAAGAATGCGACCCAACTGAGTGCCGCCGAGTTTTTGCATGAACTTAAGGATGGGGCCAAACTGGCGATGGAGGTCAAGGCTGCCAAGCGCACCAAGTTGACCGAGAACGAGATGGTTCTTGCTCGCGAGACGGCGGAAGAAAGGGGGGTGATCCCTCTTGCGGAAGCTGGCCTTTTATTTGGGCTCGCACTTTTGGGACGGAGTCAGCCCGAGCTGCTCAGGTGGCGAGAGTGGGCCTTGAAATTCTCGTGGGCTTTTCCGGCTTTTTTGATTCTCATCGTGATCTTCGCCTCCATTGTCGGAAACTTCGTGCGCTGGGCCTTGCCTGCGGTGTCCTTGGGTATCGGGATTGGTTCTCTTGTCGGTTTCTTGGCAGCTTGGGTGGAATGGCAAGCGGCTGCTTTGACCGGAAAGTTTCTCAAGAAGAGAGCGATCATCGCGCGGGAAGATGACCGCGTCGCCATTTCGCAAGCCATGCGCGCTCTCGCTGCTCGGCGTTGCGTGCCAGGGATGTTGCAGATTCTCTTTCCGGAATCCAAAAAGTAGCCCAGGACTATCGTTGAGGCCTTCTTTCCTTTATTTTGCTGACAACTTTTCGTTTCGCAGGCGTTTCATCCATCATAGACTCTATTGGGACAGCAAACCAATTTATTGAATATGAAAGGAACAAGTAAACAGGCTCGCAATCAGACGCTCCGCTCCCGTGGTTTTACTCTTTTGGAGATGATTGTGGTCATTGGAATCATCGCGCTCATTTTGGGAGCTGCGGCAGCGGTGATTGGTCGTGGGGGAGCCTCGGCTGAAATCAAAATGACCGAAACTATGGTCAACGGAGTGGAAGCCAAATTGCAGGAATACCGGATGCTTGGCGGCATGTATCCTTCTCAAGCTCAAGGTTTGCAAGCGTTGGTGACCAAGCCCAGCATCGCTCCCGTGCCTCGTCGCTATGTCTCACTTTACGACGAGTTGCCGCGCGATCCTTGGGGCAAAGAACTGAAGTATGCCTATCCCGGTAGCAAGGATGCTGGTAAGCCGGAGATTATCTCGGCGGGCCCGGATGGGGTTTTTGGAAGCGAAGATGACATTAGCAGTCAGGACTAGAGCTTCGCTCGCTTCGAGTCAGCGGCGTGGGTTCACGTTGCTGGAGATGATGGTCACACTCGGGTTGATCACGTTGCTCATTAGCTTCGTGTTCGTTGCCTACAATCCCGATAGTAATTCCGAGAAGATGACTAAGGCTTCGGTGCAACTGGAGGCTTTGGCTGCACGTGGGCACACGATGGCGATGCTTCATCAAAAACCATTTTGGCTTCGCTTCGAACGCAACCGAGTGCTTCTGCAAGGCGCAGAATTGGCTGCGGTGGACACCTCGGCCCCCAGCGATGAACTTGGAGCCACCTTCGAGGAAGAATTTGCGGAGCAGGAAGAGGAGATTTCTCTGATTGTTGACTACGATTCTTTCGAATTCCCGGAAGGGATGGAGGTCTTCGTGCGGAGATGGGGAGCTGCTCCCCAAGCGTGGTTTCATCAGGAAAAAATCGAGGACCCAGTGATTTTCTGGAATTTCGAGCAAGGGGGACTTTGCGAACCGATTTCGCTCCGGTTCGAGATTGAGAAAAGTTGGACCGAGTTGGAGATGGATCCTTTAACTGCGAGAATCGCCGATGAGACCAGTGAGATTTATGACTAGGCCGCAAACAAAGGGAGGCTTTGTGATGATGGAGGTGATCATCGCCGTCGCGCTCTTCGCGATGGTGGGGACCGCAATGGTGGTGGCTATCAATGACATCGCTGATCTGACCTTCAAGCTCCATCGTCAGCAACGGCTCTCGCGCATCATCGACAGCGAGTTGCGGCGGGCGATGTCGATGCCCAATTTGGAGGAAGGAAAAGAGACGGTCACCCTCGATGAATTGGGAGTGGAATTGGAGACGCTCATCGAACCCATTGAGGAGATGGAAAATCAGGATGGGCAACTGCTTTCGAACATGTTTCGGATTCAGGTCTCAGCCTATTGGTGGGCCGACGGGGAATATCAGAACGAACGATCAGAAACCTGGAGGTATGCGCGGCTTTATCGTCAATAGGGGGCACTTTTGCTCACCTCTCGCTCGAGCAGGCGGCTACTTGTTGCTGGAGGTGGTGATCGCGATGGGGCTGGCAGCACTGTTGCTGGGCACTTTGTTTGGGATTGCGACTGGCTCATTGAGCTTGGCTGATAAAATCGTCAGCGAGGGTCGCTTGCAGACGAGGAATGAGTCGTTCTTGAGCTTCTTAGGGCGCAACTTCGAGCAATTACCGGGCAACGCCATCATCCAGTTAGAGACGCGCGACACCTCGCAGCGTTTTCTCCCGACGATGACCATTCAGAATGCGCCAGCGTCTTTTTCCTTCGCGGGACAACCCATCTCAGCCCAAGCCATCGTGCTCACCACCGTGCCCGTGCCCAGTGGGGGAGTGAATGTCGTTCTGGAATACTACGAGGAGCCTCTTTTGGATGACGAGGACAGCCAAGCTGACGAGCGTCAGGAGCCGGCTGGTTCCATTATTCTCTATCGAGATATTTGGCGCTTCGAGATGCGGGTCATGGATACGCGCACTATGGAGTGGATTAGTGACTGGGATATTCGGGGAAGGCTCCCGCTGCAAATCGAGCTCAACGCAGTTTTTAATCCCGATGGGCAGGAAGTGGTTCATTACTTTTGGATTCCTCCCAAGGCAAATCCCGCTTCACTCATGCGCGGGCTTCAGCAGCAGGCTGGTCGCGGTGGAGAGGGAGATCCGTCAAATATTCCCGCCACTCCTTCTCGTGGTCCGGGTGGCGGTGGCGGCTTAGGTAATCCCACAGGCAGCGGTGGGGCTAACAACGGGGGAACTTCTCCTCCCACAATTCCAACCAATCCGCCTGCAGGTGGAAGAGGAGGACAGCGATAACGATGAAGCTTTCCTCGGCCAGTTTTTCGAAAAAAGGATCCACTATGGTAGCGGTCTTTTGGTTGATGTCGATTCTCGGGGTCGCGCTTTTTACGGTGCTGACTTTGGTCAAATTCGAAAGCGACCTCGTGACTTCTCTCACCCAAGGCACCCGCGCCCGGCACATGGCCGAGATGGGCGTCGCGGTGGGCGCCAATCCGGTCGTGCAGCGCGACGATCCGATGTTGCGGCAGGTCATGGAGGGAGGCACCGAGGGCTTTAGTTGCAAAATCGAGTCTGAGGCCGACAAGCTCGATATTAACTTCCTCCTGACCAACGAGGATCCCATCGCCGATGACAAGGGCTGGTTGCGGGAGCTTTTTTACGATTGGGGGATGGAGCTGGAAGATGCCCAAGACCTCGCCGACGCCTTGGTAGATTGGGTGGATCGAGGCGACACCGAGGAACTCAATGGCGCCGAGGCACCCTATTACGAGAATCAGGGCTACCTCGACCGCCCCTTCAATCGGCCTTTCTTCAACTTACAGGAGATGCGTTTCGTTCGGGGGATGGACTTGCTGGAGCGGGTTAATCCTAACTGGCAGGACTGGTTCACGGTCTGGACCCAGAGCGGAATCGATGTCAATGAGTCCAGTGCGGAGAAGATCGCGCGGGTGCTCAATGTCTCCATTGATGATGCCGACATCATTCCCGAGACTGTTCGGGGACCGGATGGCATTCGGGGAACCGAAGATGATCAGCCTTTTCAAAGCGCGCAGGCAGCGGCAGGCCCACAGGGAGCGGTTTTTATGACCGAAGAGCAATTTGCGCAAAGTGGACATCGTATCACTGCCAACAGCCCCACAACTCGCCTCGAAAGCACCGGGTGGTCAGGCGATGTGAAAAGGCGTGTCACCTTAATCATTAGGAATCGCGAAGGAAACCCTGTTCTGCTAGAACGTCGTGAGGAAATCGTGCAGTGAAAGGCCAGTATTTTCAGCTAAAAATCAATTAAGTGAGTCAAAAGGGAAAAAAGAATGACCAAGTGCTGCTCTTTCCGGGAGCCGAAGGTTGGGAAGTCTGGCGTGGCAGCGAAGAGCTGAATCTGCTCAAGGCATCTGGCGAGCGCGAGGCTCTCGCCGTGGAGGGAGTGCCCGGTGGGAACCTCACCATGGCCTTCCCTGTGCGCGATGTCTCAGCCGCACCCTTTGTGGCTGCGACCGGAGACAAGGAGATGTTCCGGGATTTGGCCGACTTGCATCTTGAGCGCAGCGGTCTGCGGGCGGATCAATCGGCGGGGTCGTTGAGCGATTGCTTCACTTTGCGCTCCGGGGAGGAAGAGGCGGTTTTGTTGCCAGTGGTGCTCTCTCCGCCACCCGAGGGAGGGCTACCGAAGAGGTCGCCCCATGCTTTCGACGTCTCGGCGCGTTGCCTGCCGCTCCCAAATAGTGCGGTTGTTCTTTGGCGCGAATTTGGGCGCTGGGCTTTCGCAGTTTCGGATTCCCAAGGACAAGCGGTTTACTTTCAGGCCTTGCCGGGGGCGATGTTCGACCAGCAGCTTGCTCGTGAGGTCGCCTTAGGGACGGCCCAACTTTCGATGCAGGAAGTGCTGCCCGAGTCTTTGAGTGAATGTCAAATCTGGACCGGAGAGGGAGAAATTCCTCCCTCCCGCGAGAGTTTGGAAAAGTTGGGAGAACTGCTCTCCCTGCCAGTCCATGCTCTCGCCAAGCCCGCGCCCCGGTTGCCGGAGCGAATCAGCAAGTTGCTGCCAGCCGATATCCGTGCCGAACGGGTGGCAAGGCAAAAGGCGAAGCAGACCAAGCTCGCGATAGCAGCAGTGATTCTCGCTTATCTCGGGGTAGTGGGCTTCATGGCTTACAAATACTTTGATGCCAAAGACCGAACTGCGGTGGCCGAGAAGAGAGCGGAGGCCACCAATCCCATGGCTGAGGAAGTGGCGATCTTTTCTTCAAAATGGGACGAGCTCCAGCCTGTCGTCGAGAACGACTTCTGGCCCATCGAGCAATATTACAATGCCTACCTAGCGGCACCGAAAGAGGGCTTGAAGATTGAACGGGCCGAAATGCACAACGAAATCCAGTTTCAAGATGGCCGGGAGGCCGTCCTCAAGCGCTTTATCATTCTGAGTGGAGAAAGCAGCCAAGCCGAACAAGCGGTGCAATTCGGCGAAAATCTCACCAAAAGTGAGTACTTTTCGAGCTTTGAGTGGGATATTAACAGTCCGTCACCGACAAGTAAGGACACTTGGCGCTTTGAATATAGAGCGGAACCTGTGGGAGCCCTCTAAAACGACATGACCTCGCGCGAAAGAAATTTACTCATCCTGCTAGTGGCAATGGCCTTTCTAGCGGTCAACTTCTTGGGTTACCGCATGTGGTATGCCCCCAAGATGGCCGCGATGCAGTCTGCGATGGAAAACGCGGAGAGAAAGGCGACCTCCAACGAAAGCATGGGCAACTTGCTCGAGGCCGTACAAGCCGATCAAGACTGGTTAAATCGCTTTGAGCCCAAACCATCTTCAGTGGGAAAAATGAAGACCCGCATCCAGCAATTGGCTGAGAACGAAGCGGCGCGTGCGGGGTTGACCATCAAGAAGAAAGTCTTCGGCAATGATATCGTGGACCCATCCCTGAACTATCATCGCGCCCGTTACGATATCGAGGTCAATGGCACGGAGGCGTCAATCTACCGCTGGTTGGATCGCCTCCACAACCCCAACGAGTTTCGAGTGGTGACCTTTGTGCGTCTCAATCCCCAACGCGATGATGCCAAGCGCGCGGATTGTCAGATTTATTTGGATCAATGGTTTGTTCCGGAAGGAGGGCAGTCATGAAGAATGTGATGATGATTTTACTAGTAGGTGCCTTGCTTGCGAATGCACAGGCCCCGCGCAAAGAGCCGCTCACCAAGTATCGTCAGCTTTGGGAAGAGTCCTTGGTGACCGAAAAGCCTGATCCGCCCGAGGTGGTAGAGGAAGCTGCTCCCAGTGAGCTCGATGACTATGTCCTCGGGGGGTGGACCCAGACCTCACAAGGCTATCTCGTCAGCCTCATCAATTCCAAGAATCCTAAAGAGCGCCTCACCATTGCACCAGGAATGCCGAACAAAGGTGGGTACCAAGTCATCGACGTCAAACGCGATCCCCTCAATTACAAGTCTAGTCAGGTCTTGATTCAGCTGGGAAGCGACCAGAAGTGGATCGGCTATGAGGAGAAGTTTCTCACCCTGCAGCAGCCACCCGCAGCGCAACAGAATCGCAATCAGAAAGCAGCTCAGCAAGCAGCCCAACAGGCCGCTCGCCAACGCAACCAAAACCAGCCACCCAACCCGGCAGCAGCAAACAATCAGCAGAACAAGCCCGGCCAAAGACAACCGAGGGTCCGACGCGTCCCGGTTCCACCCAAGAAATAATTGATGATGTCCTTTCCTAAAATCTTTCTCCTAACTCTCGCTCTGAGCGGGATCGGTTTCGCTCAGAACCCGCCTCGCCCTCCCATCCCGACTTTGCCTATTATTCCTGATGGCAATCCCGCAGCGGAAGGCGATCCTGCACCCCAGAATTTGACCCAGGTCCTCAAGAAGCCCGACCCGAACGCGCTCTATCCCGGCGGTCTCGAGCTCTTGAATGTCGATGGCTACGGAATGGCTTCGCTCTATCAATCGGTGACCGGCAAGCGGGTCTTAGTGCCTTCGGCAGTGAAGGATGTGCAGTTCTCGTTCGTGCAAGCAGGAGGTCTCACCAATCGCGAAGTGGCGGAGCTAATTGAAGAATTTCTGCTCATGGAAGGTTATCAGCTGAACCCTTCCACCCGAAATCCCAACATCGTGAGCATGCTGGGAGTCAATCAGCCTGGTGGACCAGCCAATACGGTAACCCCGGTCAAAATCCTGACCGAACCTTCCCAATTGGCCTTGGAAAATGGCGTCGTTGCTTATGTGATGAAGTTTCAATACCTCAAACCCGAGGAAGCGCAGCGGGCCTTCACCCAAGTCTACGGCCAGTTCCGTCCCGGTGGCACCATTGCGGAGGTCAGGAATGCCTCCTCCCTCATCATTACCGAGAAGGCGCCTTTGATTCAGAGCCTCCTCAAGTTGAAAGAGGAAATCGACGTTCCTTCCGCGCAGGTGGCAACGGCGTGGGTCGAGATTAGGTATGCCGATGTGCAAGAGCTAGCAGACCAGTTGAACGAGATGTTCAATTCGCAATCTTCCCAAAACCAATCGGCTGGCGTGCAACGACAGCAAGCGGCCAACACCCCGCCTATTCCCGGCCTAGCAGCGGCCAATGCTGGAGGCGGCTCCTCATCAGCTGGTGAGGAAAACCCACCTCAGATTACCCCTGATAGCCGTACCAACCGTATTTTTCTCATGGGTCGTCCCATCGATTTAGTCTTTATCAAGGAACTCATCGCGCAGTGGGATGTGAAGAGCAGCGACCGTAACTTCCTGCGTCGCAAGTTGAAGTATTTGCCGGTCTTTGAGTTCATGCCCATTGCAGAAAGCGCCATCAACAGTACTCTGGGCTCGAATGCGGGAGGTGGTTCTTCCGGAGGAGGGAGTCGTTCCACTGCCAACGCCAATAACCGGACCTTGGGGAACAATAATAACAACAGCAACTCACGGAGTAATAACAACAACCGCAATAGCAGTTCCGGCTTCGGAGGCGGTGGGGGAGGTGGAGCAGGTTCCGCTTCCTTGAGCGGATCCGACCAGCCGACGGCTCCCGATAGTTTACTGGTAGGTAATACCCTTTTGGTGAGCGACAACGTAGCTAACAGTATCATCGTACAGGGGCCTCCTCATCACATCGAGATTGTCGAAAACCTCATCGACGAACTCGACGTGAAAAATGAGCAAGTGGCCATCTCGGCGGTCTTTGGTCGCTACGATATCGGGAGTGGAGTTTCGTTCGGAGTCGATGTCGGGAGAATTCTCAATAGTAACGGGATTGGATTCACTTCCAGAAATGGAGGCAACATCATCGACACTGCGAGCATCACTAGCTTTGCCAACCTCGCAACCGCCGGAAACGGGTTGAACCTGCAGGGAATTGCAGGCGACTTTGGAGTCTTCGTCAGCGCTCTCGAGTCTTGCACTAATCTGCGCACTTTTGCCCGACCTACTATCTTCACCACTAACAACAAGGAGGCGCGAATTTCCTCGGGTCGTCAAATTGCGATCCCCACCAGCACCTTCCAAAACTCTGGCGTCAATGGCGGCGGTCTTTCCAGTAACGTGGAATACCGCGATGTCGCGCTCGAACTGTTGGTGCGTCCTCTTGTGAATTCTAAAGATGAAATCACCTTGGAGATTTCAATCGTGCGGGACGCGGTGAGCGACACCAGTAGTGTTCAGCAAACTGATTTAGAAATCCCTGACCTTTTTACGGACCAACTGGAAACCATCGTTACCGTTCCCAATGGTTCAGCGGTCCTACTGGGCGGCCTCATCGAAGATACCGAAAGCAATAGCGATACTGGAGTCCCCATCTTGAAGCATATTCCGCTTCTGGGAACTCTCTTCCGCACTAATAACGATTCCTCAGCACGCTCGGAACTAGTCATTATGATTCGACCTACCATTGTAGATGGAGGCGTTGCCATTAAACAGTATCAGGAAGTCTACGACTATGGGAGCAATCTGAGTGGTGATGCTCGCGAACAATTCAATGCACCCAAGTATGCCCCCTGCGCCGGTTGCTCACGCGATCAACTCTTCTGCCTTTGTAAAAAGAAGCACTCTCAACCTGCTCCTCCGGTAGCTCAGGATGGCAAAGGTTCGGGAGAAGCTCGCCGCGCGATGTCTCCGCTCCAGCAGTCGTTGTATGATAAGAAGAAACGTGCTGCGGAAGCTCGTGGCCGATAGCTTTTCACTGTTGCGATGGTCAAGCGAGTAGCAGGAGGGGTGTCGTTGTTGCTGGCGGTGATCGTCTTTCTGCTCGCCGGAGAGGGCCCGTTGGAAGGTCCCGTGGGCTTAGCAATCGGCGTCGTCTTTGGCTCCTTGCTCTCCGTGTTGGGCGGAGTCCTGATCGGTAAGAGTGTGCTCGAGCAGCGGGACTAAGCCGACTAACTCTGCATGAAGCCAGTTATCGGATGGACCGCGAGTCTTCAGCCCGCCCCGCAGCCCGACCAATTGAGTGAAAAACTAGCAGTCTCTGAGCCCACTCGAAAACGCTGAGTTGCTATCCAGATGCAAGAATTTGAATTGCGGTCGATGCGTCAGAGTGACGGACCAAAGCACTCGTTAGGCTTCTTCCTTTGGTTGCAGGCGAGGGAATACGGGCTTGGGCTTGTTGATGGTCTGGCCCGTGGGGAGTAGTCCCCACTTCAAATCGCTGAACTTCAGCTCGGCAAGATGGGGCGCATTGAGCTGACCTTGCATCTTAGCGGCAGAGGCGGGAACAAATGGCTGCAAGAGAACAGAAGCCAGTGCACAGGCTTCTGTCATGTGCGAGAGGACGGCTACCAACTGGTCGCGCTTAGCTTCCTCTTTTTTGAGGTCCCAAGGTTTGGTGCGCTCAGCGAAGGTATTGACGTCGGTGATGAAGCTGGCGATGGCTTCGAGGGTGCCACGCAAGTCGCTAGCCGCCATTTTGTCGCCATAGGCTTCGATGAGAGACGCATACGAATTGCGGACCAGCTGGCACTCCTCGTCATCGTGGCTGTAAGCTCCGAGTTCACCACCAAGCGAAGCCTTGGTCATGTTGAGCGAACGGTTGAGTAGGTTGCCGAGTCCATTCGCCATCTCGGAATTAAAGAGAACAAAAAGACGCTCGGGGTCGTAGTCGGAATCCTTGCCCGTCGCGATATCACGAGCGAGGTAGTAGCGCACTGCGTCCGTGCCCACGGTCTCGACGAGTTCCATGGGGTCGATGATGTTGCCAAGGGACTTGGACATCTTTTCGCCGCTTGCATTCCACCAACCATGAACGAGAAGGTCGGGCATTTGGTCGTTGTTGAAGCCCATCGCGTGCAGCATGCAAGGCCAGTAGACGGCGTGCGCCGGAACCATGATGTCCTTACCAATAACGTGGTAATGGGCGGGCCAAAGCTGTTCGAAGTCGGGGAGATCGGAGCCCTCCTCCTTCAGGTAGCCTGCGAAAGAAATGTAGTTGATGAGGGCATCGAACCAAACGTAGGTCACGAAGTCTTCGTCGAAGGGAAGGGGGATGCCCCAAGCAAGACGCTCCTTGGGGCGTGAGATGCAGAGGTCGGTGGATTCCGCTTTTTCAATGGCATTGAGAACCTCGGTTTTTCGGAATGCGGGGGTGATTCCAAGGGCGTCGGATTCCACTGCTTCGCGCAACCAAGTGGTGTGCTCGGAGAGTTTGAAATACCAGTTCTCCTCCTCGAGCTCGACCACCTCGCCCCACTCGGGACCAAAGTTGCCGTCCTCGTCTCGCTCTTTGTCAGTGAGGAATTGCTCCTGGCGCACGGAGTAGAATCCCGAGTAGGACTTTTTGTAAAGTTGGCCTTGGTCGTGGAGGTCGGTCAAGATTTTTGCGACACAGCTCTTGTGACGTGGGTCGGTGGTTTCGGCCCAGCCGTCATTGGAGATGTTGAGTGCCTCGAGAAGCTTGGTGAATTTCTTAGTGTTCTTTTTTGCGAGGGTCGCCACGTTGACGCCTTCCTTCTCAGCCGTTTGCACCATCTTTTGCCCGTGTTGGTCCACTCCTGTTAGAAAGTAGACTTCTTCGCCGCGAAGCCGATGGTAGCGGGCGAGGACATCGGTGAGGACTTTTTCGTAAGCATGCCCGATGTGGGGCGAGCCGTTGGGATAGTCGATGGCAGTGGTGAGAAAAATCATGTTTGCTTGGTGAGGAGAGTTGAGAATCCGGACGGGAGAATCCAGACTGAATTGTAAAGTTTTTTAAGAAGAGAAGCCGAACCACCAAAGGCGGCAACCATCTTTGCGATGAGTTAGGAACGCAAAGGTCAGGCCCTTTCTGGTTGGGGGAAAAGGCGAGGTTGTAATTTGCGAAAGACAAGGGTGCCGGCTAGAGCTCCAAAGAAATCAGCGGTGAGGTCACCCGCATCATTTCCGGACCGGAATTCATACCAAGATTGATGCCATTCATCGAGGGCCCCGACGCTAAAAAGGATCATGAGAACACTGAGGTGCAGGGTGCTCCAGTGAAGGGACCAGCGTTTTTGAAAAAAAAGTGCTGCGGAGAGGAGACCTCCGCCACCGAAGAAGTATCCGAAGTGAAGGACCTTATCGATAGGGAGGTCATTAGCGAGTCGGGGCCCCATGGCAGGACGTCCGGACAAAAACCAGAGAACGCAGAACCAGAGCAAGAAGGCGGCGGTCCAAAATGGTTGCCGTTGGGCGATGGCGGGAATTTTCACAAAAGGCACGACGGGTGAGCGCCGGCGAAGGTAGTCTCTTTCTGATCCGCGTTACTAATCCATTTTGCGCATCTCATCTTCGAGGCGCTCGGCCAGCCACTGCTTGATCATCGACTGGTAGTTGAGGAAGCGTGAACGTGCGATGCGTTTGATACGCGAGAGCATGCGGGGATCGAAACGCAGCGTGATGGTGGTCGATTCGCGTGAGTCAGGAGCGTGCAAAGAACCCTGCATGAGCCGGGGCGCAATCTCATGATTGCTCCAAAACTTGGCTTCGTCATCTTCGTCTTCGAAGTCGGGAATCTCGTCCCAATTGGTAATGGTCTTCATTTACTTGAACTCGGCGAACTTGCGTTCGTAAAAGGTTTGTTCGTCTTGGCTGGCATTGCGGGCGGCTACCACGCGGACCTTTTTCCCATCGGTAGAAAAGGCGAGAAAGAGATGACGATTGGAGATCGATTTCCCGATGGCGTAGAAGCGGGATTCTCCGTCGGAGCGATCGTTCTCGGGCAAGAGACGGACTGCGAAGGGATCTTCGAGAGCCTCTTCGATCTCGCGCGGCTTGATCTCGTTGGTGTCAAAGGAGACGTCTAGAATATCGAGTTCCATGTGTGCATGGCAAAGATGCGGGCGAATCGCCTTGGCAGCAAGGGAAAATGGGGACAGTGACAAGCCGCAAAACCTCGATTTTCCCAGAAATCAGCCGTTCGAGTCAGCGAAGGATTAGGGAGAATTCCCCGTAGATTCAGCGATTTTCAGGGGTCGTTGCCGAACTTTTCAGTTGTCAGGTCATGTTTTTAGGGTCATCCTACCTTCGCGCGGAGGCATTGTTTCGCGCTGTAACTAACCAAAGGATCAATTATCGCAGGACCGCCAAGAAGACGAGGAGGAGGAGGCCGCAGACGCGGAGGGAGAGGACGTGGGGGTCCAGGATTTAAGAAAGACAATATCCGCGCTAAGGATGGCGAAGCCAAGGCAGTGGAAGTCGAAGGGACAGTGAGTGCGGTTTTGGCTGGAACAATGTTTAAGGTGGAGCTTCCCAGTGGCCACGAGGTTCTCGCTCATATTTCTGGAAAAATGCGGAAGCGGTTCATCCGCTTGGTCATTGGAGATAAAGTCAAAATGGAGATGTCGCCTTACGATACTTCCAAGGCTCGCATCGTTTATCGATTGGGCTGATTGAGCTGATTGGCCTGCGCAGACTGATTGCTGCTCGCCGACTCTTTGCAGCCAATCTTTGCTGCCAATAAAGCAGATTCCAAGGCTCGCTGAACGCGGGCTTTTTTCTTGAACAGCGAATGGTCGTATTCATCGCCTTCTCTCGGCTCAGCTCAACTGGATGGCTTGTTCTTAAGCTTTTCGAAGTTCCATGAGAATAAGGCTGACTGGCGGGAGGGGCTGACTCAGACTGACCCCAGAAAACATGCCGGGGAATTGGGAATATTGGTTTTTGGCGATTTTGATCGCGGTCGTCTTTCTTTGTTTTGTGAAGGAGTGGCTCTCGGTGGAAGTCGTGGCTTTGGTGGCGATGTTCCTCTGCGTAATGACTGGCATTCTGCCGCTTGATGGGGCTCTGTCCGTTTTCTCGCATCCAGCCCCGTTGGCGATCGGATGCATGTTCATCGTCAGCGCGGCCCTCGAAAGAACAGGGGTCATCGAATCGCTTGGTGACTGGTTCGAGGACTTGGCGGGCAAAACTGAGAAGACGATGTTGCTTTGGCTCGTGCTCATCGTTGCCCTGCTCTCTGGCTTCGTGAACAACACCCCGGTTGTGGTCGTTTTTATGCCGGTCATTTTGGGGATTTGTCGTCGCAAGGACTGGAAGGCCTCCCGCTTTCTCATCCCCCTCAGCTACGCCGCCATCGTAGGAGGAACTGTGACCATCATCGGAACCTCAACCAATCTCATTGCAGCCGGTATCGCCGAAGACAGCGGGATGGAGACCTTCAGCATGTTTGAGGTCAGCAAGCTGGGAGTGGTTTTCTGCATCATCACAGCGGTCTACTTAATGACCTTGGGTCGCAAGTTGCTGCCGGACCGCACCACTTTGGCCTCGCTGATCGATACCGAGAGTTCGCGCGAGTTTATCACCCACGCCTATCTGAGCAAAGGGTCTCCCTTGGTGGGAATGGAGTTTGGAGAAACGCCTTTCGCCAAGATTAAGAAGCTTCGGCTCATTGAGGTGCGGCGCAACGGTTTGCGCGTGCGAGTTCCTCTTCAGGAAATTCGCTTTCGGGACGGGGACGAGTTGTTTTTCAAGGGCAGTCCGGACGGGGTCTTGGACGTGACCAAGACGGAAGGAATCGAAGTCAATGTCGGACAGGAATTCGGGCTGGAGGGTGTCCAGACTGAGTCTGCGATGCTGATGGAGGGTATTCTCGGTCCGGATTCTTCGCTCGTGGGCAAGTCCCTTTCCGAGATTAAGTTTCGGCAACAGTTCGGGGTCATTATTCTTGCCGTTCATCGACGGGGTAAGAACCTGCAAGAAAAGTTTGAGGATACCAAACTGGCCTTTGGTGACACCCTCCTAGTGCAAGGCTCGGCCGAGAAGATGCGCCGTCTGTTCGAGCAGCCCGACTTCGTCAATCTCAGCGCGCCCACTACCAAGGAGTTTCGAACTCGGAAAGCTCCCCTCGCTATCGGGTCACTTCTCGTATTTGTGCTTCTAGGTGCGCTGGGTGGTTTTGGTCTGATTGAAAAAATACCGACGGTGCAACTGGCCTTGGGGGCGGTCTTGTTCGTGCTTCTCACCGGGTGCTTGGAGCCCAAGGAAGCTTACGAGGCGGTGGATTGGAGGATTATCTTCCTCATTATGGGGATGCTCGGTATTGGGTTGGCGATGATTGAGTCCGGCTTGCTCGTTGCTATTGCAAATCAAGTGGAGGCCGTCTGCGGAGGCTTGGACCCGCGTATTATATTGGCACTGGTTTACTTGCTGGCCGCCGTTTTAACGGAGTTGGTGAGCAATCAAGCGGTAGCAGTGCTACTTACCCCGCTCGCGATTCAACTTGGCTTGCAGATGGATATTGAACCCCGGGCCTTGGTAGTGGCGGTCATGTTTGGAGCTTCGGCAAGCTTTTCGACCCCGATTGGTTACCAGACCAATACCTACGTATTCGGTGCTGGCGGCTATAAGTTTGGTGACTTCTTCCGAGTCGGATTTCCCTTGGCAATCATTCTCTGGCTCACGGCCTGTTTGTTGATTCCGATGCTTTGGGGGATTTAGGTTTGGGGGATTGTTCTGACGAAAAAGTAGAGACTCACGCAGTTCCTGATTTTTTTTGCGAAAATTCACCTCAAGGCGTCCACTTTGCAAAGCAAGAGGCCGAAGTCTTCCCGCTATGGAAGGACTTCAGCCTCTGGATAGTTGTCTGCGTGGCAGCTTGCCACGTCAGTTAGTGCGTTGATTAGTTAGTTGGCGATGGCTTGTTCTTCGGCGTGTTCGTTGAGGAAAGCGGTGTCGTCATTTTCAGCGGCCGCTTCTTCGAACTCAGCAGGGTCAACCCCGAGAGCAAGGGTGGCGGCACTCACGGTGTCGCCGCGGGCCCCAATTTCGCCCAGAGCTTCGTCGTAGCTCTCTTTGATATTGGCCATGTTTTTGACATCCTTGGGAACTTCGCGGAAGTTTTCCATCAAAGCGGCGAAGCTTTCCTTGTTCTTTGGTGAGGAGTGATACCAAGCGCTAAACGCGATGCACGGGGTCACTAGCAGAGCGAGGAGGGTCATATTGACCACCAGTCCAAGCTTGAACTGCTTCTTCTTTCGCTCGGCAAAGACTTCTCGCATTTCCTCATCGGAGGGCCCTTGATTTTCGGCTGCGTTGGAGCGACGAGTTCCCGGGTTTGGAGCAGGGGCTCGTCCCTGGGCAGCCCCTTGGGGCTGGAAGGCCGGGTGGGCGTAGTTGGCCTGCGCCGCTTGGGCCATTTGGGCAGTTTGGCCAACTGGGGGAGCTTGAGCCTGGCCTTGATTCTGGTAAAAAGGAATCTCGGCTGCCGCTTGTTGGCGAGGATTGGGTTGCGTCGGGGCTATTGGGGGTTGCGGCTCGCGCCCGCAGCTTTCCGCTGCAAGGGCGATGGCTGCAAGAACGTCATCGTGGTCGGTTGTTGTTGTCTTCATCTCAAGAAAGCAATTGAGCGCTCTCTTTATGACAGGATTAATTTAAGATGTCTAAATATTTTAGTGACTTTATTATTTAAAGTAAATGAGAGGAAAATTTATTAGCCAGTATCCGAGTCTCTATTTGAGTTGTAAGTGGCTAACCTTCAGAGAGTTTTTCAATTGCAGAGCCGATTTGTAATACTCGGTCATCCCGTAAATGAGGAGCCATAATCTGAACTCCAACTGGAAGTTGGGTTCCTTCGGGAGAGGTAATTTGACCGCAAGGTAGGGAGATGGCTGGAAGTCCGGCTAAGTTTGCCGAGATGGTGTAAACGTCCGCAAGGTAGTCTTGGAGTGGATCGTTGTCGGCCTCGTTGAGCTTCCGAGGAAGGGTCGGAGAGGTGGGAGTCAGAATGGCATCGACTTCTTGGAAGGCTTGCGTGAATTCTCGCTGGATGAGGGTGCGCACCTTTTGGGCCCGCGTGTAGTAGGCGTCGTAGTAGCCCGAGGAGAGAACGTAGGTGCCGAGGAGAATGCGGCGTTTTACTTCGGGGCCGAATCCCTCTTCGCGAGACTTACGATAAGTGTCGATGATGTCATTGGCGTTGCTACTACGTTTTCCGTAGCGAATACCATCGAAGCGGGAAAGGTTGGACGATGCTTCCGCCGGAGCCAAAATGTAATAGGTAGCTACGGCAGCGTCGGTAGAGGGAAGGTCGATATCCACGAGCTCGGCCCCTTGCTCGGCCAGTTTGGCTGCGGCACTTCGAACAAGCTTCTCGATTGCAGGGTCTAGGCCTTCAGCAAAGTATTGTTTGGGTAAGCCAATTTTGAGACCTTTCACTCCCGCAGAGAGAGCGGCGGAGTAGTCGGGAACGGGCTCGTTGAGGGAGGTGGAGTCAAGAGGGTCATGCCCCGCGATCACTTGCAGCAAGGTGGCGGCATCCTCCACGGTATGGGTGAGGGGGCCGATTTGGTCGAGGGAGGAGGCAAAGGCCACGAGACCATAGCGGGACACTCGACCGTAAGAGGGCTTCATGCCAACAATCCCACAATGGGCGGCAGGCTGGCGGATGGATCCTCCGGTGTCGGACCCCAGAGAGGCAAAGGCCATTTCGCTCGCAACCACGGCCGCCGAACCACCTGATGAGCCTCCTGGAATGCGGTTGGCATCATGGGGGTTGACGGTCCGGGCGAGGGCGGAGTTCTCGGTCGCGGAACCCATCGCGAACTCGTCCATATTGGCGCGTCCCAGGAGGATGGCCCCAGCTTCCCGAAGCTTGCGGGTGACCGTAGCATCGTAGGGGGCGGTGTATCCGCTTGCGAGAAATTTGGAGCCACAGGTGCAAGGTTGACCCAAGGCATTGATGTTATCTTTGAGGACGATGGGAATGCCGCCAAGAGGCTTGGATAGGTCGGCTTGTTCGGCGTCGGCGCGGGCTTGCTCGGCATTGTAAGAGATGAGGGCCCCGATTGTTTCGTTCTTCTCATCGAAACGACTCAGAAGATCGTTCACGAGAGAAAGGGAATCGGTGTCCCCTGATTGAAGAGCGGCGCGAGCTTGCGAAAGAGTGGTCATAGGCGGGTTTGATTAGGAAGGATCGACAACTTTGGGCACGCGGATTTGGTTTTGCGCGGACTCAGGCGCATTCTGGAGCACAGACTCGGTGGGCATGCCAGGGCGCGAGACGTCGGGCCGAAGAACATCATAGACCGGGGTCGGGTGGGCAGTGGGCTCTACGCCATCAACATCGAGAGCTGCCAAGGTGTCGATGTGTTTGAGAATGGGGGTCAGTTGGCTTTCGAAAGTGGCCAATTCCTCCTCGCTCAAGTCGAGACGGGCGAGTTCGGCAATGCGTTTCAGGGCAATCTGGTTGTCGGGCACGCGGGTTTCTAGCGGGTGCGGACGGGAATGAAAATCCTTTTTGGCCCCAGCTTAAAGAGTCTGCACAAAGGATGCGATCCAGGAGAGGAGCGAGCAAATGGCAATGATGAGCAGCACAAAGAGGGCCGTAGAACGGGCCTGATAGCGATGCTCGTTGCGGATTTCGCCTTTGGAAAGATGGGCGTTGAAGCGTTTGGCTCGCTGGCGGTCTTCCCAATCGTCGGGAGGCGGCATGAGAGTTCGGCTCTCCTCGTATTCGCGACGAATCCGGTCAGGTGCCGTTGAGATCATCTCTTCCATCTTGGCGATTTGCTCAGCCACAGCCTGCTCCTGCTCGGCGAGAGCGGAGAGTTCGGCAGCCACGATGGTGGGCTCCTTCTTTTTCTTGCGGAGAACAAGCATGGTCAAAAATCGGTGACGTTATCGGTTGGCGAACACCAGCAACGCAATGAGAGCAAGGGCGATGATAGGGAGATTGAAGGCGAAACCCTGACGCAGGGTATTGAGAAAAGACTCCTGGGTAGCAGCGTTGTTCCTCGGCTTAGTCAGGAAGCCGCGACGCCGACCCTCGCTGATGGTAGCCGCGATTTCTTCAAAGTCATCTTCACAGGTTTCGAGGATGTCCATCGCGTTTTGAACCTCCTCGGAAAGCTTAGTCTTTTTCCACTTGCGAGGATCGATGCCTTGGAGGGTCTGCAAGTGTTTGGCGAATGTTTTCCGGGCTTCCTCAAGCTCCTTCAGTTCTTGGCGGGATTCGAAAATCTCGCGGTCCACGGCCTGGACGGAGTGGTCGAGTCGCTCAAGAAGTTCAATCTGACCGTCGATAAAGTTCTGGCGTTGATTGGTGATTTCCTCCGCTTCGAGCCGCTTGCGTTCGATTTCTTCCCGCTGCAACTGCAGCTTTTGTAGCTGGCTCTCGGCTTGCTGGAGCTGACGATTGTATTCATCTCCCGCTCCCGGGACGGTGGCTTGCGCGCCGGAAGCGACGTTGAGGTGCTGTTTGCGAGAGGTAGACATGGCAAGGATTCTCGACAATCCTACAAATTTGACAAACTTTTGGCTACAAGAATATTAAGATAGTTTAACTTTTTAAATTGATGCTCATTCTAACGGCGAGTCGGCCCTGTTCTTTTTTTAAACAAAGTGATAGGGGTCTCATCGCTGTGAACGATGACGAGTCAGAAAATGTGATTGCAGCAGAAGCACAGGAAGTTGAGGCCTTGACTCTCGACTGGCAAAGTTGGTTGCGGGTGCACGGCCCCCGCTTGCTGCTGTTTGCTCGTCAACAAACACGCAATGGTCAAGATGCAGAGGATGCTCTCCAAGATGCTCTCGTCAAATTGGCGAAAAAGGTGGAGGAAAAAACCTTCGTCGGCGGTCAGGAAGCTTGGATGCCGTTTTTGTATACTCAGATTCGCCGCGAGGCCATTGACCGCGGTCGCAAGGATGATAGACGGCGAAAGCGGGAGGAGCATGTCGTGGAGGATGCGAAGGGGCTCACGACTGTGGAGAGTGGAAATTGGTTTCTCGATAGTAATGCCGATGGAGAACAGGCGGAGTTGGTAGAGCAAGCGCTCAAAGAGCTGCCTCCGAAGTTCGCGGAGGTTATCGTGATGAAGATTTGGGGTGATCGAACCTTCGATGATATTGGCAAAGCCTTGGGCATCTCCTTGCACACCGCTGCGTCGCGTTATCGTTATGGTCTCGAGGCCCTTAGAAAGAAACTTGCGGCCGCCCGTATTCGGGGGGATATTTAACCTGCGAAAGTAAGATGGATTCAGAATTGCAACAGTTGGAAGAAGAGCTTCGTGGATTCGCGCCAAGCCCGGTATCGGGTGAGGTGCTTTCGCGGATGGTGGAAGCGATGGAGCGTTGGGAAGAGGCAGACCTTCCCGAAGAGGAAGTCGTCATCGCGAATGATGAAAACGGGAAAGTTGTCGCTTTTCCTTCCGAACAAAAAGACCGCTCGGGCTGGGGTAGTTGGGGACCAATGTGGGCCGCTGCTGCTGCGGTGGCCGTTTTGGGAGCAGCTCTTGGAATCCTCATGCCAAAGGACGAAGCCCAAACTCTGGCTAGGGTCGAGGGCCTCGGGCCGGTTCCCGTTTTGCGCCAAGCCTCTCTCGTTCCCGTGAATGTGGAAAGAAAGGTGAGTTCAATGGATGCGGGTAAGGTCTCCAACAAAGATGGGATGGAGTACCAGGTGATTCGTGTGGTTCGCCAAGAGGAGGCAGACTTTAGAGGTGAGAAAAACGTGGGGCTGAAAATCACTCGTCCCAAAGTCGACTACTATGTCGTCCCGGTCTCCTACTAGGAGGAGCGAGCAGCCGAGAAAACTTTAGACAAAAGACGACCGAATGGTCGCTCACTTTGCGTAATGAAAATGATGAATATTGGAAGGAATGGAATCGGTCGATCCGTTGTATTTCTAGGTCTCTTTTCGGCTCCCTTTGTCGGAGCTGTTGAGCGTCCTGCGGAATTGGATGAAAAGCCGCACCAACTCAAAGGAGAGCGCGCTGCCATTGAGCCAGTCGATGCCAAAGAGGCTGAGACTTGGGAACCTGAGAAGAAAATTGCTGTCGTAGAGGCCGTCCCCGAAGAGGGAGGCAACCCAGCTCAAAACGCTGTTCCTTATTTGGGCGTAGGCAGCAGTCCGGTGGATGAACTCCTTTCCGGTCACCTTGGTATCGAACATGGGGTTGTCATCCAGCAGGTGCATGAAGGTAGTGGTGCCTCCAAAGCTGGTTTGCAGCGGAACGATATTTTATTGAGCTTCGATGGCCGTGCCATCAAGTCGCCTCTTGACCTGCGCGATGCGGTGCGGGAATGTCAAGTGGGTGATGAGGTCGCGGTTGACTTCATCCGCAAGGGCGAGAAAAAGGAGGAAGTCGTTTTGTTAGAAAAGCGTCCCAATGGTCTGCCGGGTTTCATGCCCCAAGGGCAGCGCGGGATGGGGCAGCTCCGTCAGCTTTGGCCCGATAGGGGAGAAATGCCCAACGGTGCCCAAGAGCAAATCAACAAGCTTCGCAATCTCATCGATGAGGAGTTCAATGGCATTGGATTGGGCTTGAAGCTTAACGAAATGTTGGAAGGCAACCTGCCCGACGGCGATGGCCAGATCGACATCGACATGAATGCTGAGAGCTCGGTCACTTGGTCCGACGGACAGGGCACCATCACCATGAAGATGAAGGATGGCCAGACCGAGGTTCAAGTGCGCGACAACAACGGCGAGCTTGTCTATGATGGCCCTTGGGAGACCCCGCAAGACAAGGCCGCCGTCGATCCTGCCATCCGAGACCGAATAGAAAACATGGGAGTTCGCAAACAGGGCAATCAGCTCAAGTTTTGGATGGAAGGTCTTCCTGGAGGTCGCTAGCAGTCCTCGATAAATAGACAAATTTTGAGCCCGCCCGAATGCTGTTCGGCGGGCTTTTTTGTGGGCGAGAATCTCATTGGCAGGAAGCGTGGGAGAGGAAAGAATCCGCGCGATGTCGCAAGAAGGTCTGATTCTGAAAATTGACTGCCCTGACCAACCAGGTTTGGTCGCCAAGATTGCGGGCTACGTGGCGCAATACGAAGGCAATCTCATCGAGCTGAATCAATTCACCGATAAGCAAGGCCGGCGGTTCTTCGCTCGTCTGGAAATCGATACTTCCGGCATGACGGTGAGCGTGGACGACTTCGTGATTGGCTTCGAGGTGATGGGGAAAGCAGTGGGGGGTAAGTGGCATTTCCGACGGCTACCCTATCGAATGCGAACTGGGGTGCTGGTGACAAAAACAGACCACTGTCTCAATGAGATTCTTTGGCGAACTCGCTTGGGCGAAATGCCGATTGAAGTCACCTCCGTGATTGGAAACCGGGAAGACTGTCGCGAGTTGGCCGAGCGAGAAGGCTTGCCGTTTCATCATGTCGAGATGTCTTCGGGCAAAGAACAAGGCTTTCGCGAAATCGATGCCCTTTTACAAGAACAGGATGTCGAGCTGGTGGTGCTGGCCCGCTTCATGCAGATTGTGCCACCTTGGATGTGTGAAAAGTATCAAGGGAAAATCATCAATATCCACCATAGCTTCCTGCCTGCCTTCATCGGCGCCAACCCCTACCGAAAAGCCTACGAGAGGGGCGTCAAGTTGATAGGAGCGACCTGTCACTACGTCACCGGCGATCTCGATGCGGGCCCGATTATCGAACAGGAGGTCGCTCGAGTTCAGCACACCCATTCGGCACAGGATATGGTGAGGCTGGGACGAGATTGCGAGCGCTCTGCACTAGCGAAAGGTATCCGCTACCACGTTCAGGATCGGACCATCATCGATGGCACCCGGGCCATCGTTTTCGGTGATTAGGAAGCGTCGAGGACCGCGAGAGAGGCCACGTTAGACTTCCCCGAAGAGAGCCTTTACGCAATGCGCAGACCAGGTTTCTAACTGGGGAAAAAGCTCGCCCAGGAGCCGTTCTTGCGTTTGGAAGGCGAGGTTGGCAAGTGCGTCCTCGTTGGAGGAGACAGCAGCGCTATCGAGCTCGAAAAGATGGACAATGCCGAGGTGAACTTGGCCCACGGGATTGGAGTCGTCATTAATCAGTCCTACAATGCGGTTGTGGTGGTCTCCCTCGATATTGAGTTCTTCGTCAATCTCGCGCTCGACGGCCGCGTAGTAGGTGGCCTGACCAAGATGGTTGATGCCAGCATCGATAGGATTGATGTGTCCTCCGACCCCGACGGAGCCCTGGGCATGCAGGCGCGACTCGCCAGAAGTTTTCCCCCGAGTGTAATGCAGCACCTGCCCGTTATGATGGAAAACACAGTAGGGGATGATCTGCTTGTGGCTTGGATCGTCCTCCGCTTCCGCCCGGTCCATGAAGAAGTTGTTATCGGGATCGAGCAAAGTGTTGAAGTAAGGATCCCAGTCACTCTGGAAACCTTGGAAAGCTCCTAGATCGTCAAAGAGCGCGCGCGGGACAACGAGGATCTCTTCGCCCTGGTATTTTGAGTTTTTCGACATCGCGCTATCCTTTCTCAAGAATGGGAGCGAACGTAAGCGGCGATTTTGGCATCGTCGCCATCGGCAGCCCAAACATTTCGCAAGAAATCAGCCAAGTGGATGTTGCCGTTCTTGCTGAGAAAATTTCGGTCTCCACCACAGCCGAACATGATGTCAGGGTCGAGTTCGCCTTTCAGTTTCGCTCGCGCTTTCGTAATGATGCGAGGCAAGTAGGCTATTCCGTCCAGTTCGTCTCCGAAGGTGGGAAGATCCTTGGAGGTGATTTCGACCGTCGAGTGTTCTCCTCCCTGAACCACCAAGAAGTAATCCCGGCGAACAGCGGCGACAAGCAGGGCGGTGGAGGCGCTGGGTGAGCCTTCGTCTGCAAGGTCTTCTATAAAGTCGAAGAGCTCGCGCGGCTTGTATCCAATAGAGCTTAGAAACTTCAGATCCTCTGAAGAATAATAGCTTTCAAAGCTTCGGTTTCCGCCCTGGTATTCTTTGAGACAGCGGTCAAATAAGTTCGTAAAGTGGTCGTTCCAGTTCATGGATAAAGACTTCTGCACAGATTCGGAATTGCGCCAGTATTTTTTGCGAAATTGTCGCTGATTAGTCTTTGCTTTTGGAAGTTTCAACTTAGGGTGTTAGGCATGTCTCCGAAGTTAGTCATTCTGCTATCCGCTTCGATTATTCTATCGCTGAACTCTTGTGAAGATAAAGAGATGGTTGCGACCAGTAATGAGCAATCCAAGCGAATCGAAGCTTTGCGTGCCGAGCTATCGCTTGCAAAGGTTAAGTTGGATGCCAATTGGGAGAAGGATCCTAGCGATGACTTGGAGAATGTTGAGTTCCGGATAGATGAGCTGAAGAGAGTCATCACTTCCTCTGAGGAAGAGATGAAGACCTACAAAAAAGAACGAAATGAAGCTGAGGAAAGCTTCGAGGATTATCAGAAGAGATATCCGGTCGGTTAGAGTGATAGATTGTAATTGGAGAAGAAAGTAATAGGATGTCTGATTTTTTTGAAACCGCACGGTCACCTGGAGTCGTTGGAGTGGTCTTGGGTCTCGTTGTTTTGGGAGGCTTTGGGGCTTTGGGGATGGCTGTTTTTGATGGTCGCCTCAATGGAGACAATGCCACCAAATTGAAGGACGAGGTGAGAGAGCAGTCCGTGGCAATCTTCACACTGGAAGCTGATATCGAGCGTGTGGAAGAAGAGTTGGTTGCTCAAAAGCGCAACGAAGCAGTCGCCAAGAAATTAGCGGTTGCGACCAAGACCATGGAACTGCTCGAAAAGAGAGCGGCCGAGTTTCCTCCTCAGATTGAGAAGTTGAAGAGTGAGATCACCCAAATCAACGACGACCAACTGGCCTATCGTGATGAGTACCGACTTTACGAACGCCAGCGAGCGGTTGGAGAAAGCTTTCCAGAAATCGAACTCGTCAACGGAAAGACCCTCAAGAAGGCGACTATTAAGGAAATTCTTACAGATAAGGTGAGGTTCACAACCGAATTTGGTAGTGCCACAGCTGAATGGGAGGAGTTGCCGCAAGCTTGGAGAGACCGCTTTCAAATCGGCGAAGGCGAATTGGAGCAGCATAATCAGGTCATGGACGAGATGCGCAGAAAGCGCGATCTGGCATCGGCTGCCGCGCAGGCTCAACGAGGAACCCAGCTCCGCGAAATGGAGCTGCAGAAATCCATCAGGCGCATCACTAGCGATATTTCTTCCAAAAAAAGTGATATGGAGAATGCCCGAGGTAAAGTGACAATTCTTCGTAACAAAGCCCGCGAATATCGCAATCGATCCTCCGAAGCTCGCTTGAGAGGGAATACTTCCAGTCATTCCAGCAGCGCGCAGAAAGCTGAGAACCAAGCCGAGAAGCTCAATGTCTTTGTGCGTCTGACCCGCGATAAGATTTCTGAATTAGAGCGCGAGAAAAGACGTCTCGAAAGCGAGTTGCGTCGGGTGCAGAGCGAGCGATAGCAGCCAGCTGTGATAAGGGTCTGTGCTATCGAACCACCAAGATGGCTACGACGGCGCTAGTAGCTCTAGCTCTGCCGTGAGAAATTGAGGGTAGTTCTCGCAGGCAGTAGCGAGACTCAGCGCCGGAGCCCCTTCATCGCCGAGGCTGGTCATGGAGACTCCATCCAATCCACAGGGAGTAATGAGCTGAAAGGGAGGGAGGCTATCGGCTCGGAGATTGAGCGCGAAGCCGTGGTAGGCCACCCATTTCTTCACTCCCACCCCAATGGAAGCTAGCTTCCGATCCTCAACCCAAATTCCCGTCAATCCTTCCCTCTGCGTGGCTGGGACCTGATAGCTCTCACAAAATTGGATGAGCGAATTTTCCAAGGCCCTCAGGTAAGCGTGAAGGTCTTTGCCATAAGGGGCTAGGTCCAAGATTGGATAGCCCACCAATTGGCCGGGCCCATGGTAGGTGGCTTGCCCGCCTCGAGAAATTTCGTGCAAAGGATGCGGAAAGCGTTCGCGGTTCAGTAACGAAGACCGATCTCGGGTGCGCCCGATGGTGTAAACCGGGGCGTGCTCAAGGAGGAGAAGAGTATCGGGAATCTCTCCCGCCAGCCGTTGCTGAACGAGTTCTTCTTGGAGCGCGAGGGCTGCGGGGTAGGGAACGTCGATTCCCAAATTGCGAACGGTGAGAGGCATGGCCGGGTACGATTAAATCTCTTTGCGGGCCAAGGCTTTCGCTTTCAACGGGTCAGTGGCGTAGATATGAGCCAAGGCGATGGCAAGGGCATCGGCAGCATCGGCGGGAGGAGTTTCCGCGAGGCCGAGGAGGGCTCGCACCATGAAGGCGACTTGGTCTTTCTTCGCCGCGCCTTTGCCTACTACGGCTTGTTTGACCTTGGTTGGCGCGTATTCATAGACATTGAGGCCCCGATCCGCAGCTGCGATTAAGGTGGCAGCACGAGCAGCTCCCATCGAGATGGCAGTGCGATGAGATTGCACAAAGATGATGCCCTCCACTGCAATTTCGTCGGGCTGCCACTTTTCAATTTGATTGGCGATGCCCGTGCGCACGGCGGCAAGCGCGCGCGATTGGGGTAGTCGCTTGGGAATGGCAATCACGTCGTAGGCCAGAGCCGCCTGTTTCTGGGCATCGCCCTCTACGACCGCAAAACCAGTGTTACGGATAGCCGGGTCGATGGCGAGGACGCGCATAAGCGGGGTTAGGGGCGGATCTCCCAGATTTCGCAAATCTGGTTCGGAGGCGCGAGTTCCTTCGAGAAGCGATTGGTCTCGGCGAGGAAAACCGCTTTCACCTCTTGGGTGTTCTTTTTGTCGAGGTTCACTTGGGAGGCAACAGCAGTGGCCCGGTTGGAGGAAAGAGTGCGGTTCGCAGCCTGGTCACCAGTCGTGGAGGCGTAACCGACGACAAGCAAGAAGGCCCCAGGATGGGTCTCGCGCAGGTCGTTTTTAATGATGCTAATCTTCTCGCTGGTGAGTTGAGCGGAACCAGTGGCGAAGTTAATGGAGCGCAGCGGCTTAGCCCCGAGAGCACTCTCGATGCGGGCATATTGATCGGGGAGCTGGGCGGGCTCGTAGTTTTCCAGTCGCTGCAATTCGCGGAAGAGTCGTTGTGCAATCGCGGGCAGAGCGTCGGCATTTTCGACAAAGAGGCGGGAGCGGTCGTTTAAGGCCCGGAGACGTCGGACCTCCTCGCGCAGCTCGCTATTTTCTCTTTCGAGATCACTTAGAGCTAGCAGACGTGCGCGCAGTTCCTCGTTCTGACGCCGGAGTTCCTCCACGGTTGCGAGATCGGGGCGCTTGCGCAGTTCTTCGATTTGGCGCTGGGCATTGTCGTAGAGAGTGCGAAGGGACTCCAGTTCCTTGCGAAGAGTGGTCGCTTCCATCGCAAGCTCGTTCAGCTCGAGGTTCTTGCGCTGAAGGTCTTGCACGCGGCTATTCAAGAGGGCTTCCCGGTCGCGGGCAGTTTGCAGAAGAGCCTCCTTCTCCTGGATGGACTTGGCAAAGTTTCCAATCATTCCAGCAAGGGTGTTGGCCTCGATCGAGATTTCTTCTGCCAGTTTGAGAGGGTCTACCCCGTAGTTGTTGGTGCCAGATCCGAAGTTCTGTTGGTTTCCCACCAGTTGCTGCGTGCGCTCGGCATCTTTGAGGTCATCGAGACGTTCCTGCAGCTCGACCATCCGCTGCGATTCGCTTCCGCCCTGGTTATTGCTGTTTTGATTATTAAAAACCAAAAAGAGAAGAAGTAGGATAGCGGCTCCCATGACCAAACCGATAATCAGGTTTTGATTGGAAGCTGGCGTAACGGCAGAATTTGAGTTCTGAGAACTTTGATTGGAATCGTCGGACATCTTGGCGGATGAGGGGTGTTGCGTGGCAGGGGGAGGTAGCAGAAGTGACATCTCCCTGCAAGAAAGACTCTCCAGCCGCCAAAACGTTCAAAGATCAGGATATTCAACGACCCGCCAAGTTTTCGCGGCTGTTTTTCCGCAAATGAGGCGCTCCCTCTCGCCGAGCGAGTTCATTGAGCGCCGAGTTAGAAGAGCATCGCAATGACCTCTTCGTCAGAGAAAAGCTCCGGAGTGTCGGCTGCGGCAAGAAGAAGCTCGGACTCGAAGGAGCTTTCTAGCGAAGAAGCAACCTCAAGGGGGATGGTCTCGTTATCGGGAAGCTGCACGACAGAGGCCGCAGGCTTTGAATCGGGATTCCACAATAGAAAAGCGACTGCAGCCATGCCGGCAACGGCGATGGGAATCAAATGCCGAGGCGAAACCAGTGCCTGCCAAAAGGAGGGTTTTCTCGCTAAATCACTTTCCTGCACCCGAATCTCACGCATCACATTGCGGCTAAAAAGGGGACTCGCTTCCGGAGAAGGGGTTTTCCCGAGAAGGTCCCAAAGCTCTTGGTCCTGTGAGAGTTCGAACTCTTCAGGGGTCGAGTTTTGGGTGCTTTTGGAAGACTGGCTCATGGTTATCAGTTTTAGAAACAGCAGATTGGGCGAAAAGTTGCACCCGAAAGCGCCTTTTTTAACCCGTCCCATTTCAGTTACAGACGGAGGGAAGGGGAGCAAGGACAATACAACCAATCTCACAAATGAGGGAAAGGGCGGGAGTTGCCTCATCGCTTACTTGAGGGAGCAGTGATGCCATCTGTAATGGTCTGGCGCACACGTCCTGAGGTTGCGATGAAGGCGGCCAACGTTTTCAACTGGCCGCGCAATGCTCGCCGCCACAGCTTTACCTCATACTCGCTGGTTCGCTTTAAAAATGCCTAAGCCTTTAAGCCTTTAGCATTGGAGATGGGACGTTAGGACACCAAAATGGTCCATCGACACTTCAACACTCTCGTGACCGAATGTTCTGTCAAAAGCTACTGGGCAACTTCTCCGATTGAGGATGAAAAGCTAGCACGCATACCGTGAATTCTCGCTGCCAAGCCAAAACGGGTAATTGGGAAAACAGTGGAAACTCCCATGCGGCCAAAGCAGAACTATCTGAGTTCATTCGGACACATTCGGACACATTTTGACTTTGCTTGGGCTTCAAACAGACGGCCAACAAAATTATCCATTGAGCAGTGG
>CAZGXV010000045.1:0-28050 GCA_964529725.1 uncultured Roseibacillus sp. | reverse complement strand
CAGCCCGGCAGAGCTCGTAGCCCCAGCGGACCTCCCCCTCGAGCATGAAAATGCCTGACGCTTTCCAGACGCTTTCCAGACGCTTTCCAGAACCATCTTAAAATGGAGCCTGAAGGTTCTTGCTGAGAAGAAGCTTGCGAATGCGCACGGAATAACGCACGCTCTTGGTATGAAAACGATTTCGGCAACTTCAGCTAGGTCAGATCTCTACAATCTGATCGATTGCACGCTAGCGGACCATGAGCCGGTTCAAATTACAGGGAAGCGGGGAAATGCTGTGCTGTTGGGCGAGGACGACTGGCGCTCGATTCAGGAAACGCTGCACCTTCTCAACATTCCAGGAATGCGAGAATCAATTGTAGCGGGAATGGAGGAGGCGGTGGATGACTGCTCTGACACGATTGAGCTATGAGTTATCAGCTCGTCTACACGTCGCAGGCCCGAAAGGACGCAAAGAAAGTTCAAGGCAGCAATTTGGCCTCAAAGGTAAAGAGCCTACTCGAACTCATTGAGACTGATCCCTTTGCTGACCCGCCCCCATATGAAGCTCTCATCGGTGACTTGAAGGGTGCTTATTCTCGCCGAATCAATATTCAACACAGGCTTGTATACCAGGTCTTGGAATCACAAAAAATCGTGAAGATTCTTAGGCTATGGACCCACTATGCGTAATCAGAGAGAAGAACAATGCGCAGAACCACAAATCCAAGTTCAAAACATTATTAATAACGGCGGTTTCCGCCCTCTGCCCTAATGGCTACCATTCATATAAACGAAATAAGACAATGGCTTCTTGAACAAGGGCGTGGTGACGCTCTAGACGAGTCAGGTTCCCCAAAAATTGAGTTTTTGGAAATTCAATTTGAAGACCCTGAACAGAGAGAAAGCTATGTCATCGACGAGAAGATGATGAATGCGGCCCTTTCTGTTGAGGCTTATTTTGGTTCCGGAGTGATCCAATTCAATGAGAGAGGCTGCATCAAGTCCTTGGATTTTTCATAACAATCGATGAGATGATGAAACCCACACCGTGCAATAAAAACAATAACAATAAAAATGCCTGACCCTTCCCAAACAAAGTAGTGGTTTCTGCAACGTGTCCGAGATGGCCATTGCTGAAATGCAAAAAATGCCCACTCAAATATAATGCCTAACCGCTTCGAGCAGCCGAAGTCAGGATGAATCAAGAAAGCAGTATTCTCTTTATCATACCTTTTTCTTTTTGAGGTATTGGTCAATTTTTTCCGGATTGAGCCAGCTCTTTTCGTCAACTAAGTATATCCATCGAGTGGAAAGTTGGTCATCGAAGGGACCTTCTTTCTTGGAGTTTTTTTCAAGAATTTCTTCATTTCCTAAATACTTAGTTCTTTGCTGGTTTTTCTGAACAACAATCCAACCGCGGTTCAAGGGGCCTGGATTCTTGTCAAAAGTAAATGTGCCAAGCGGAGTTATGATGGTTCCCAAAGTCTGAGGCAGTTGCCTTTCTCCATAAAAGATGGCTGTCACAAGCCTCTGGCTTCGCGTTCCGAAGTCTTCTAGGGTCGTAGTCATTTTCCATTCGGATTCAGTCGAATAGGCAAAGGAACTCATTATCACAAGAAGGGTCGCAACTAGAATTTCCATGAGCTTATTTTTATGATTCGGTTGGTCACGGCAGCAATCCAGACATTCTTCGCATTCGCAGCTTCACCCTCTGGCGATAGATTATGTGGAGGTTCCGGTAGACTCGTATGTTGATTGGTTGGAAACCAACGGAAAATATTCGAGTCTACAAGCTTCAACAACAGAAACCTCACTCAGGGCAAGAGGCGTTGAATTAGAGGAGAAAGAATCTTTCCAAGAGGAAATTTCAGCAGCCGACTCATTCGGGCCTACTCCGATCTTTCTTCGCCCCTAGGTAGCGGCTTGGAAAGACCGCGCTCCCTTTTTTGAGCTAAAGTTTTCGGGCTAAATCGAGACGTAGGGCTTCTCGGTGGCGGCATCGACGATGTCGTAGCGTTCGCGATGACGGGTGGAATCAGTCCGAAAAATAAGTCGTCCGGTGTGCTTGCGCTCGAGGTCCACGAGGATGTGAGAGTCTTCTTTTTTGAAGCGTTCTAACACCACTGGATGCACGATGACAATGAGGTCGCCAGCTTCCTCCTGATGTCGGGCAATCACAGTGTTGAGCGCCCGCTGGATCTCAACGGAAAGAGTAAAGGCGGTTTTCACTCGACCTCGTCCTTCACAGTATTCGCAAGGCTCGGAGAGGGTCTCTTGCAGACTCTCATTCAAGCGTTGGCGGGTCATTTCCATCAAGCCAACAGACGAAATCTGTAACACTTGCGTCTTGGCCTTATCCCGCGTCATGCGCTCCTTCATGGTGCGGTAGACCGCCATCTGGTCACGGCGATGCCGCATGTCGATGAAGTCGACCACTACCAAACCGCCAATGTTTCGGAGGCGGAGCTGACGAGCGACTTCTTCCGCCGCTTCGACATTGGTTTGCAACAAGGTCTTGTCCACGTCCTTACCGCCTCGGTTCCGGCCCGAGTTGACGTCTACTGCAATGAGGGCTTCGGTCTCGTCGATTACGATATAGCCACCACAGGGGAGCCAGACCTGACGGTGAAAGGCCTCATCAATTTGCTTCTGGACGCCTAGTTTGTCGAAAATGGCAGAGCGGGTAGGGTAGTGATGGATTCGTCGCTTGGCTCGGCGCGAAATCTTTTCAGCGATGCCACGCATCATCTCTGTCGTTTCGAGGTCATCGCAAATGACATTATCGATATCCTCAGTCAGGAAATCACGGGCAGTACGCTCGATGATTCCCGGTTCTTGAAAGACGCAAACGGGTGCTGGATTATTGTCGCGCTTATCTTCCACCGCGTCCCATTGATCGAGCAGCATGTCGAGGTCGCGCATAAAGTGGCGAGCGCGTTGCCCCTGAGCCACCGTGCGCATAATGATGCCCATCCCTTCGGGCACATCGAGCTTCTGCATGATGCTGCGCAGACGATCACGTTCCTTGGGGTCGTCAATTTTGCGGGAAATACCAAATTGCTCCGAAAAGGGCATGAGAACTAGATAGCGACCCGCGAGGGACACGTTGGTTGTGACCCGTGGTCCTTTGGTTCCAATCGGGCCTTTGGAAACCTGAATCATGATTTCCGAACCAATGGGATAGATGCCTGGGATATCCTTGGAGTTGATCTTCTTCTGCTTCTTGCGCGGACGGTCGCTGCGCTGAATCTCCTCCATGGAGTTATCGAGTGCGGCGGGAATGGCATCCCAGAAGTGAAGAAAGGCGTTCTTGTCCATTCCGATGTCCACAAACATAGCCTTGAGGCCTTGCTCGATGTTTTTGACCCGGCCTTTGAAAATGCTGCCCACGAGGTTCACCTCGCCTTCGCGTTCGATATTGTATTCCTCAAGCTGGCCGTTTTCCAGCAAGGCGACTCGCCGTTCGAGGGTCTCGGCGTTGATGACGATGGTATTGCCTTGTCGGGGATCAACTTCCCCGAAACCGAAGGCTCTTTTGATTTGTTTCAACATGTGTGTCTTTGAAATTCGTAATAGTGCAGGGCGCTTATTATTCGCCCGCATCCTCGGACTGACCGCCTCCAGCACCGGGGAGGGGGATAATCTTGGGTTTGACCTTCACGGGCTGATTCTCATCAAGAGCCTCGCTCACCTCATCCCCGGTTTCTCCCACGTCCTCCAAGGTAATGGAAAGCAGTGAATCTTCTGGAAGCTCAATTTCTTCGATTCGATCGAAATGACCAGCGAATTTTCCCATTCGTTTCACGGGGAGACGCAAGCCCTTCTCGGTAGCTGCGATTCCCCGCAAAATCATGTGAGCCAAAGGACCAGCTACTTTGCCGCCGCTGGCCCCGCCTTCGACGAAAATTGTCACCGCATAGCGAGGCTTATCGTAGGGGGCAAAGGCCGTTACCCAAGAGTTATTGATTTTGGTGGGAGCCTTACGAACTTGGACCGTTCCGGTCTTGGCTGCTACCGGGAAGTCCTTGATGGCCACACGAGCGGCGGTGCCTCCTTGCTCATTGGCTGCCAGCCACATCCCGCGTTGCAGGCGCTTGATATCAGAGGGGGAGACGCCCTTGTCCGCGACCAGGTCCACTTCGACTTCGGGAGTGTCGGAAACGACGATATCTTCAAGCAAGGTGGCCTTTTTGAGTAGCCGAGGGCGGTAATACTTGCCGCCATTGGCCACGCAGGCCGTGATGGCACAAATTTGCAGCGGGGTGCATTCCATATCCCATTGTCCAATCGACATCAGTGCCACTTGGGAGGTCGTGACGATGGAGCCGGGAGGTTGGAGCTGCAGCCAGGCTTGACTTCCGGGCAAAATGCCGGGGCTCTCATCGGGTAAACCCACGCCTGTGCGGCGGCCGAGATTGAGGGTGGAAAAGCCTTCGACCACTTTCTGCCGGCCCATGCGATTGGCCAAGTTCATGAAGTAGGGATTGCACGAACGCTGGATAGAGGCCTCCAGACGCAGGGTGCCGTGGCCAGATGTATTCCAGCAATGAATCTTGGTCCGACCATAGGCCACATAACCGCGACAGTTGTCAGAGTAGTTCACCAGACCATTCATGAGGGCGGTGAGAGCTACTGGAATCTTAGTCGTTGAGCCCGACTGAAAGCTACTGACTGCGCGGTTGGTGAAGGGATGTCCCTTGTTTTGAAAATAGTAGTCGGCCGACTTCTGGGTCAGGGAAGGGATGTAATCATTGGGATCGTAATTGGGCAGGGAGGCCATTGCCAAGACTTCGCCAGTGTTCACATCCATGACCACTGCGGCTGCTCGACCTGCCTTGCGCAGGACATTCTCAGTCAGGCATTGGATGCCCGCGTCTATTGTCAGCGTCAAATCCGCACCTTGGGCCGGAGGTCGGGAATCAACGGTGCGACCAATGATTTGCCCCTTTTCATCCTTATAAAGACTCTGCTTCCCATGTTGTCCGGTCAGAATTTCGTTATAGGTTTTCTCGACCCCGCTCACCCCCTTGCTATCGCCAAAGTAGTGAGCGAACTCCGCCTTCTCGGCAGCAGTGTAAGTCCCTTTTTTCCACTGCTGGACATAACCCACCACATGACCAGCCAAAGTACCCAACGGGTAGCGTCGCCGCGGACGCGAGTTCACGTAAACTCCTTGTAAACCCAACTTGTGTTCCGCGAGTCGAGAGAATTGGTCGAAGTCCAGTTCGCCCGGAAAAACATAGGGGACCAAATCCCCATGGGTGATGAAGTGGGTGCGAATAGCCTTACGATTCAATCGCGGCTCGACCCCCAATTCCTGGAGCCGGGGCAGAATGAGGCGCTCCACAATCTCGTCGATAGCGGGCACCTTGGCATCCCCATCATCACCGGCAGCCTTCTCGACCTTCCACTGCCGGACCCACGACTCGCGTATCTCTCCTAGGTTCACCACCAGTTCGTAGATGCGATAATTCTCGGCCAGAGGGACACCGTTCCGGTCCTTGATTTCGCCCCGCACGCCCGGTTCGCGAATGGCCACTACGCTGAAGCCGGGCTTCTTGCGAATGTAGTAATGTTGGTCCTTAATCTGAAACTGATGCAGCCGATGCAGCAAAGAAACCGTGCCCAGCAGAATCAATGCAGTGAGCAGGTAGAGTCGAAAGCGAAATCGTGATTCCATGACTTAGTGATGGCCTTTGCGAAGCCCTTTGTAGCTGATGCGATATTGAAAGGAATCCGCCAGTTTGAATAAAACGAGAAAGACGAGAGGCGAAAATAACATCGTGATGATCGAACTGAAAAAGATAAACCTCAAGGTGTCGCCACTGAACGCGATTTCCCCGCGGACAAAAGACAATAACATCAGTTCGACAAACAGGTAGAGAAAGAGAGCCACCCCCGTTACTGGTACCGAAATTTGCCACTTTCCCTCCCGGAAAATAGGCTGCACCCCTTGCATAATGAATCCTGCGATCGCGAACAAGAAGATGGAATAACCGAACTTCAAAGTAGCAGCCATCTCGGGATAAACTTCGGGGTCTCCGACCACTGGCAGAATGATATGCTGGGCGTCCCATAAGAGCCCACAGACAAACGAGAGTAAGAGCATGCCAATGACATCCAAAGTCACCGCCGCGCAAATAAAGATCAGAGGCACAAGGAAGAACCGGACGTGATAAAACTCGGGGAAAACAGGCACAAACTGCCGCAGCACGAAAGCCGCGAGCAAGAGCACTAACACCGTCAGGAGATAACGAATCATTCCTCGACTTTTTCCTCCCCGGTGGCCGATTGATCTCCGGCAAGGACAAAGACCACGGACAGATTTTGTAATTCCACACTGGGTGTCACGAGTGCCTCGCTTTCGTAACTCCCTGGGACAACTTCGGTGATCGTTCCCACTTGAATATCGGGAGGAAAAATCCCCCCGCGACCAGTAGTGAAGACCTTCATCCCTTTTTGGATCACCGCATTGCGGCTCAAATAACGAAGACGGAGAAGGGGAGTAGTGCCATATTCTCCCGGTTCCCCGCTCAAGATTCCTTTCTCCGGCGAACCCTCAACATAGACCGAGACCTGGCAGCTTTCGTCAGTGACCAGAAGCACGTTGGCCACTTCCTCAAAGGCCTGATCAATGCGACCAACCAAGCCGCCTTCTGCCAAGACTGTCAATTGCGTGCCCAGGTCATCGCGTTCACCGCGATTGATAGTGAGAGTGTCCCACCAAGTCGAAGGCTGACGCTTGATCACTTTAGCCGCTTTGACATCAAAGGTCGTCCGCTTCTGGAAACCTAAGGCTTGATTGAGTTGCAAGTTTTCGCGCTCCAATTCGCGGAAGCGGCCTTCGATGATTTTGAGTTCGCCATAGTCCGCCTGGATTGCCTCCAGCTTGCGCTGCATGTTTTCGGAATGCTCGACCTCGCGCACGAAATCGCGGCTGAACTTCTCAATGTTCGATCCACTTTTGAGAAAGGGCCCAATGGCGCGGTAGTAGGTTTCTTGCACCTTCCGCACCGTCATCGGACTCCAGGTGAGCACCCACGTGCTTGCGCCGAGGAAAATCAGCAGTGCAAACAGCGTGAGAGGTTTCATGACGGGTCAGATGAGGCCCGGAATCAACGGGTGGAGTGATAATCGGTATTCGTGACGCGCTTGAGGAAGGCCAGCTCGCTGAGAGCCTTGCCCGTCCCTTCGGCCACTGCACTTAAGGGGTCTTCAGCAATGTGCACGGGAAGTCCGGTTTCTTCGCGCAGCAATTTATCCAAGCCGCGCAACAAGGCACCACCACCAGCGAGCACTAGCCCGCGATCCACTAAGTCGGCCGCGAGCTCAGGTGGGCAGCGCTCAAGAGTAGTGCGCACCGCATCCACAATGGTAGCGAGTGGATCCGCCATCGCTTCCCGAATTTCTTCCGAGGTGATCGTGACGGTTTTTGGCAGACCTGAGACCAAATCCCGGCCTTTCACTTCCATGCTAGACTCCTTGGGCAAGACCGAGGCGGACCCGATCCGGATTTTAATATCTTCCGCAGTTCGCTCTCCGATCATGAGGTTGTAGCCTCGCTTGAGATATTGGATAATGGCTTCGTCTAACTCATCACCAGCGGTGCGCACACTCCGGGCGTAGACGATGCCCGAGAGCGAAATCAACGCCACCTCAGTCGTGCCGCCTCCAATATCAACCACCATGTTACCGGATGCATCCTGGACCGGAAGACCGACGCCAATCGCGGCCGCCATCGGTTCCTCGATGAGATAAACTTCTCGCGCACCGGCTTGTTCGGCAGATTCCTTAACTGCGCGTCGCTCCACCTCAGTGATGCCAGAAGGAATAGCGATCACCACCCGAGGACGAGCCCGGCGCTTGTTGTTCACCTTCCGGATGAAGTGGCGCAGCATCGCCTCGGTAACCTCAAAGTCCGCAATCACGCCATCCTTTAGCGGACGAATCGCGACAATATTGCCCGGAGTCCGGCCCAGCATCCGTTTGGCATCGTCACCCACAGCCAGCACCTCGTTCGTGCCCGCCTTGACCGCGACTACCGAGGGCTCGCGAAGGACAATTCCATGGTCCTTGACGTTGACCAAGGTATTGGCCGTGCCGAGGTCGATGCCAATATCGTTCGATAACAGCCCAAAAAATTTAGAGAGAAACAACATGATCAGCGTCTATTTGGTAAAGGGTGGGAAAACTGCATTTAAGAGCATATGGAACACTTAAGTCATTGATTGAGAGCAGTCTGAATAAAGAAATTACGCAAAATAAACACTCGGTCAACGTCTTGTGCAGAGCAACTATCAAAGCTGCAATCCCTTGCGGCAAGCGGGAATGCTGTCACGCCGGAGCAAGATTGGGCTGATGGCGTTTGAGAAATTCCTGCGCCAGTGCCCGATAAGCCCTCGCTCCAATCCCGCCGCTATCGTGATCGAAAATTGTGAGCCCGTGGCTGGGTGCTTCGCCGAGCCGAATAGTGCGCGGAATCACAGTCTCATAGAGCTCGTTCGGGAAGTAATTCCGCACCTCTTCAACCACGCTGCGCGAGAGATTGGTGCGACCGTCGAACATCGTCATGAGAATGCCTTCGATAAAGACCTTTTCATTAACGCCGGCCTCGCGGATTTGGCTCACCACCCGGGTAATTTTCGCCAAACCCTCGAGCCCAAACCACTCGCATTGAAGCGGAATCAGAATCTCGTCCGAAGCCGCCAAGGCCGATGTCATGAGGATTCCCAATGAGGGAGGCGTGTCCAGGATACAATAGTCGTAACTCTCATTGACGCGCTCCGAGCCTCGCAGGACCTCGGTGAGACGAGTGAGATGATTATCAAAACGCACCAGCTCGACCTCGACGCCCGCCAAATCCATTTCGGCGGGTATGAGGTGGAGATTTTCTTGGCCAGTGGTCAAAACCTTGGATTCCAGAGAATCGTCACCAACCAGAGCCGCATAAATACTGTCGTGCTCGTCAGCCGGAAATCCGAGCCCGCTGGTAGCGTTGGCCTGAGGATCGAGATCAATGAGCAAAACTCTCTGACCTTCGCGTGCGAGCGCAGACGAGAGATTGATGGAAGTCGTCGTTTTGCCAACGCCGCCTTTTTGATTCGCAATCGCGACAACTTTCATGAGGCAAGGAGCTGACTTCAAAGGCACTCACAAGACAAGGTTTAGTTGGGTTCGTATGAGGGCCGTTATCGCAATGACAAAATCACGCGCTCCTAGCCGCTATCAGTCAGAATCGTTGATAAGCCAAGCATTCCAGCGCAATCCGGTAGATTCTAGGCTCTCATTATAACTTCGCATAATAAATGTAATACGGAATTTAAAAGAAGCGGAAAGCCAACAAGTATTCTGCCCTGCTGACCATGGACTTGCCGTTGCAGGTCTGCCCCCTGGTGTCTGGATAGCTGTTTGACGGTGTGGCCTTGGATAGTAGTTCGCATGTGGGACTAAAGCTGAGGGATTTCGTCTTTGGCCTTTGGTTATGGTTATCTTTTGGGTTCGGTTGGCTTTGGTGTGCTTGCAGACCAAAAAAGTTTTCTCGGCTTTGTCAGAAAGCCCATCGTGGTTGGTAGACCCTCGTGAATACAAATTTCATGAAGGTCTTTCTTTCCATCTTTCTCTGGCTGGGTTGCACCGCCGCTGTCTTTTCGCAGACACGCGCACCCGAGGATTCGCTCCTCTTTTTGACCGGAACCACGTATGCCGAAAACGGACATCACGCTTGGTTGCTATGGCAGGCTCAGGATACCGAGCTCTTACAAGGTCGGTCTTATGCCATTTATCGCAAAAAGGGTCTGCCCAGTTCGGGTCATGCCTTTACGCGCGTTGCGCTCGTGCAACCGACGACGCGAGCAGCCTTTCTTGATGCTCGCATTGACGCGTTGCCAGCTGGGCTAGCGAACAAGGCTATGGTGAGCGATACCATCGCCGGCTTATTTGGTGACTTGATGCCTTCCTCGGGGCTTTCTCTTGGAAGTCAACTTTCCGCCCTTCTCCAGACCGCTGCCACGGAGCCGGAGTTTTTCAATCGGCTCTATTTTCTTTCTCGCACCGAACCTGCGGTCGCGACCGCTCTCGGCACTGGGGTGCTGGTTCCGATGCCAGATGCGGTTTCGACCTTCGAAGTTCGGGCCCAGCCTGACGGCGGTCATTCTCCCGGAGTGGCCTATTCGCAAGTGATTGGGCGCGTGATTCTCGACCGCAACAATGTCACCTCCATTGCCGCCCCGGGGCCTCCGGTAGTGATTCCCGATGAGTCTCCTCAGGGCCATCTCAACGTCGCCTTGCGTTGGGGTGTGCCCGATGAGCTGAAACGCGACACTCCACTCACTTATGGTTATGGAGTTTACCGTATGGAGAAGGCGTTTGCGGAAGCCAATGACCATGACATTACCCCTCCGACGCCCTCGGAGCTGCAAGACTATCTTTCCAATAACGCGGACCGGGTGCAGCAGGTGCACCTTTTACCCGTTCTTCCCACCCAACTGCTGACCCCAAGCGAAGCGGCCCTTATTCCACTCGATGGTGGAGCTGATCCCGATTTCCGAGAGCCTTACTTTATCCTCGATGACAATCGTGCCCAAGCGGAGAACAAGCCGAAGTTTCAAGATGGAGAGCAACTTTATTACTATATTGCTAGTCTCGATATCTTGGGTCGTCCGGCGGCGATTTCAGACGGAACCCTCGTGACCTTTTGTCACCGTCACCCGCCCTTGGTCCCTGTCGCAGTCGAGGTCAGCAATGATTATCACTACGACACGGCCAGCGAGACCGGCGACACCCACCTCGCCGTCGAGTGGAACGCGCCCGAGACGATTCCCGAGCCCAGCTTTTATCTGGTTTACCGCTGGGAAAGTATTGAGGAAATGAAGGAGAAAGTGAATGACTCGGTGCAAGAAGCAGCCCATCTCATCTCCGGGCAAATTCCTCATCAAAGTGACATCTCCAACTATCAGTTCATCGACGATGGCAGCGGTTCTCCGGGGCTTCCGAACCAGGCGGGACGAACATTTTGGTATACCGTGAAGGCAGTTCTGGATACGGCTTGTGGCGACCTTCCCTCTGGCCATTCCGCACCTGGATGGGGGGTTCTGCGTGACCGGGAAGGACCGCTCGAGCCGGGCGGAACGGTGACGTCTTCTGTTCTCTGTCCCGATATTAAAAAGATTGGAGAGGTTGAAACCGGAATTAATATCCAGCAACTAGGTGACCTCTTCGAGGGTAACCCGCAAGGGAGCGTGCCGTTGATTTTTAGAGTAGAAGCCACCGACCCAGGCATCACTCACTTGCAAATCAACCTTCTCGTCATCAGCGACAACGTGGTCGTTGGGGAGCAGAATCTTGGACAAAAAGCGCTTAAGCCCTCCGCTACTTCGCTGGATAGCTATCGCTGGGTTCCGGCGGCAACTATTTCCAATCAATCGAATGTTTTTGTCGAGATTTGTGCGCGCAACGAGGAAGGGAAAACAGTTTGCGAACGCTTTCCGCTGGCGGGCTTACCCTATCAAAATACCGATCCGCCTTCAGCCTCTCGCATTTGTTTTGAAGTCTGCCAGATTGAAGTGATCACTGAGGAAGATTTCGGGGTCTCCAGTGGCGGAAATGGATTTCATAGTCCCACGGATCCTGATGGAGAACCCAATCCGATAGAGTTCACTTTTACCGCCACTCCCGAGACCCAAGAATACAAATTATACGAGCGCATTGATGCTGGCCCGCTGGTTATGATTGACCAAGGGGTCGTGAACCTTCCCGGAAGTGAGGTTACCGTGACAGACTACGAGCATCCTGCCCATGCCTCTGTTGTTTGCTATTTCTTGCAGTTCTTCGACCGTCACGGCAATCCGTCTCCCATGACTCTTGTGCGCTGCATACGCATGAAGTCCCGAGTTGAGATGCCGACCCCGCTCTTGAGTCAAGTCGAGCATGCGGGTGACTCTAACACCCCACAAGGTTTGCTCCGATGGAGTTGTGAGCCCAATGGAGTCGAGCGCTTTCTGATTGGGATTGGTGACGGTCTTTCCAGCATCGAGATGGTCTACTCTCCCGAGCTGACCGCCAACACCTTTCAGCGAATCACCGGAAGTTTTGGCACCGGAATCTCCATCGAGGATGTCCAGACTGGCGACCTGATTAATGAGGTTCAGCATCGCGACTTTCAGACGGGGCGCATTGGGGGGAACTTCGGCAATCCCGCCCTCCCCGGCCAGTTCGAAATCACTTTAGACCTTCTCCCGGGGCGTGACTATCACTTCTACATCAAGGCTCTTTCCCCTGCGGGCGACGTCGGGGAGCCCAGCAACATCGTCAACTTCGTTTGGACCGAGTCAGGTCCTCCCACAGGTCCTCAGGTTCCCTGGCCTGCGCGTTCCCTGCCTCCCATCGACGAGGACTTCATTGATGGAGTGAAAGCGCAGATGATCGACCTCGATAGCCTCACAGTTGGTCCTGCTGCGATGATTAAGATTGGCTCCGTAGATTACATCGAACGCAGCGAGGTTGAATCTGGACGCATCATTGTCGATGGCTTGCCTTCGTTCCGCCCCTCACAGATACCAGACTTCCCCGGTTACAGTTTCGATATTTTCACAACTCCAGAAGGCGAGTCCCTGCTCCCCTTTGCTCTCTATCGTTATCAGGTTCCTAACGTTTATTTCCCTCTTGTTTCCGGCGATGTCGCCCAAGTGGCACCTTTGTTAGAAAGGCTCCGTCTCAATGAAACCACGGACAATGGCGTCGACGTTATCGAAATCGAGGACCCCTTGATCACCGTAGCCACCGACCCGGACGACCCTAAGAAGGTTGGTCTCTACCTCATTGACTCTCAGGGCGTGGTAGAAGGCTACTCTTACATCTATCTACTTGTTCGTTTTTCCGAAAACGGAGAAGTGGATCGCACCATCCCCACCAACACTCTGTTCGTTCCTTTCTACTAATCATTTTTCAACGACAACAAGCTCATGCGTTTCTTTCTCATCTTCCTTTCGACTTGTGGAATCCTACATGCAGTCAACTCACGCCAAGTCGTTGTCACTGTCGACGATATCACCGGTTACGGCGACTTTGATGCCGACGGCGACCTCGATGCTCTCGTGGTCCAGCGAGCAACAGGCCTTTATCGAGCTGCCTTTCAATTGCCCGACGGCAGTCTGCAGTGGGCTCCAGCTCGTCCTTGTGGTTTGCCGTCTGTCGATGCTCTCACTTGCGGACCCATCCGCGTGGCAGGAAAAGACGCCGTCGTTCTTTCTGGAAAACAGGCTAATCAAATGGTCCTGATTGAGCCCACGCTCTCAGCTGCCGCCAGCAGCACCGAACAGCTCATCCCTAGCGGGCTCGGACCGGGAACGGTGACTGCTCTCGACCTCCCTCTGCCCGGTAATGACCCTGCGCTGATGGACCTTGTCGTTCACACCAGCGAGAACAATTCTCCCAATGAAGATCAGCGTCACCTCTTCCAATCTCTCTCCAACACGACCACAGAATCCCTCACTCTTAACCTGAGCGTGGTTGCCGAAAGAGGTTCCCGCTTTCGCAACACGGACAGCGGCCCCGACAAATACGCTGCGCTTTTGCGAGGTCCCAACGAACGACTCCGCATCTTTCGCACGACGACCACTTCCCTGCCCATTCAGCAGACCCTAATCGTGAGGCCTGGGTCGGAGTTTCTCAGCGGTTCCTTCGACGGTTCTGCGCTGAACCACCTTTTAATCTACGTGCCCGGCGACCCCTTGCTGCAAGTGAGTCGAAGCAACGGTAGCAGCCTTTCGGTCAAAGTTCCTCATACTCTGGAGGAACCGATTGCGGCCATTTTCCCTGTCGGTCCACATCACTTTTTTGTTCTATTCCAAGGTCAAACTCAGGGGCGGTTCTATCAACTCTCTGCCCAAGGAGTTCCACTGCCCGGTCAAAAGCTGAGTGCTTCCCTCGACCATCGCATCACTGGTGTCATGGGATTTGATAACCAAAAGTTGTCGCTTCTAACTGGCCCCATTACGGGCGGAGCTGCCACAACATCGCTGGATTTTAACTTTAATGGCAGCAAGTGGGAGCAAATCGGCTCTACCCCTCTCCCAGCTTCTGGCAATCAGGTGTCACTAACCAACACCCTTCTTTACGATGGCGAACCTCTCGTGAACCCAACTGCCAAGCTAATCGAGACCATCCAGATTCCTGACTGGACAAGCGGCCTCACTATTACTGCAGGAGGCAACGTGATGCTTACCCCCGAGGCCTTCTCGACCGAAAGCGGTGGCCTCAGCGCGGGCTCATCGATTTCCTTTCCCCCTCAATCCAGCCCCACTCATCTCTTTGGCAATCAGAGCGAGGATGCCGTTTCTTTATTAAGTCTGCAGACCTTTGTAGGGCTTCTCCCTCCGCAGGTCACCGTCACTCCTCCCTCCGGGAAATACACCACTCACATCTCGCCCGTCCTCACCTCGCCCGACGCTACCACCTCGCTCTTCTATCGCTTTGCGGGCGAAACCTCGTGGCAAGTCGCTACCGCTGGTTTGCCAGTTTCCGCGCCGGGAGACACCCTCTCTCCATTTACCCTCCAATACTATGCCACTAGTAGCACGGGGGGGCGGTCCCCCATCTATGAGGCTGACTACTCCTATTTTGGAGAACCTGGCGATTTGGATTCGGATGGAGATGGGGTGCCGGATTTTGTGGAGATTGCCAATGGGCTCGATCCGCAAGGAGGGAAAGACGAGGACCTTGATGCAGTTGACGATCTCTACGAGCTTTTGCTCGATACCGACCCCCTGGATGAGGGCAGCGTTCCCCCCACTCCTCTATCTCTCAATTTGCAAAATTCCTTCGACTTGGCCGTCACTCCGGTTTCGCTTACCGCACTCAACACTCCGGGTAGACCCTATCCCGAGGGAGCATCCGAGCCACCAGCGGACCTTTACCTCCACTCCCTTGACGGTACCCTTCTGGGCCACGAAGTGACGCGAGTGGTCTCTGGATTCCCTCAACCGACAGCCCTTTTCGAAAACGTTCCCGCCAGCGACCGCGACTTGTTCGTAGTCGTCTCCACGAGCCCGACTTTTCCTATTCAACCAGTCGTCAATTCCGCCTTCGGGCGCGAACTGGTTGGCTTGGTCCCTGTCCCCTATCAATCAGTGGGTGAATTCGCGTTTGAATACGACGGAGTCAGCTCGACCGCTGATGCTGCCGCCGATTGGTTAGCTGCGGCTCAAGACCATTACCTCGGTTTCACTAGACCCCTCGTGGCCGAGGTTCTCACCCCTGATGACAGTCTCGCCTTACTCCTCACTGAAAGGCTCTTTCGCGAGTATCTTCGGCGGCGCGATGCAACCTTGCCGAACAGCCCGCTCAGTCTCACGGCTTTCCGGGATCCTGTGGCTCCGCAAGTGGCCTCAGAGGCGATAGTGGGGCAACCCTTCTTCGTTGAGGTCGACGAATTGCTTGCGTTGCAGAATCGACAATCGGCAGCTGTCCCCGGCCATCTCTTGCAATCGGTCTATGAAAACGTTCTTAAGAAAATGAATGCCAACCCGACTGGCGAGATGGTGGCTATGAAAAAGCTTTCCGCACAGATTGCTTACTTCTCTGACTTCGTCTCACCCGGAAATGCCGCCGGACTCTACCCTAATCCCTTCGACACTCTGCGCGCAGTCATCACGCAACTTTCCAGCCAAGCAAACGCCGTTGACGGGCAAATCGCGCTACCGGGTTTCGAAAATGGTGTCGGTTATTCGCGGAGCGTCACCCTCTCGGCCTCCGAATTGGCCGATGCTGATGCGCTCTTGGTCCAACTGCTTAGCGACATTCCGTCGCGGCCAACCACCAGCCTCCTGCTCACCGTGGGTGCGGATTCCTTTCGCGAAGGTCACGTCCCCTTACTCTTCACTTCCGGCGGGTTACCTTATGAACTCTACCGTAACGATGGCACGCCCTATCTCTTCCAAGAAGCCCTGCCAGTCGGTGCCGAGTTGCAAGTGGTGGCCTACACTGATCGCGATCACCTCCCTTCGCAGTTGGGAACTTCACTCGACGTTCTCAGCGCGGAGTTGGTCGCGGTGCCGCAACCTGAGTTTGTAGATAGCAACTTCAATGCTCTCGATGACGAGTGGGAGCTCTTCTTTTTCGGGCAACCTGCCGACCCTTTCACAGACTTCGATGGTGATGGGTATTCCAATTTGCAAGAGCTCCTCGAAGAAACCAACCCCACCCTCGCGAGCAGCTTTCCAACCACTCAAGCGATTCCACTGAGCCCGCCTTTAGTTAAAATCTCACATTCATCCGAGGGAGGCCTTGAACTCGAAACCGAATTCCCCTCTTTCTATCGTGAGGACATTCGCTTCTCTCTCCTCACTCAATCTGACCTCACTCTGCCCTTTCAGCCTGTGCCAGGAATCGAAGCAAGCGACATCGGAAGTGACACCTATCAGCTTCAGTTGCCTCTTCCTCCCGAGTCCAAACAGTTCTTTCGCTTTCGAATCGAGCTGATTCAAGCAACGACTCAATAGAATACCGCTCTTTTCTAAAAGCCGAAAGCCGACGGACTTAAAAAACCCACGCGACGCCCCAAGCAACGACCAGAGGCATTGTCACCAGAGCCATCAGGCTGGTTGCCATCACCACTTGCATCACCACTTGCGGTTGCCCTCCATAGACCCGGGCCAAGATAATGGGTGTCACCGCAGCGGGCATACTCGCCTGCACGACTAGCACCTGCTTGAGCTCCGTAATAAGAGGAAGATACTTTGCCGCGCACAGAATCAAAAACGCCATGACGACATTGCGCACCAGCACCGCGCCAAACGCGACCTTCCAGATGATGCGTTCTTTGCCAAACAAGTCTCCAATCGTTGCTCCAATCAATAGCAGTGCCATCGGAAAGGCGCAGCCACCCAGCCAGCTCATCGCCGTTCGCATGATACCACCAATGAGCGGTCCTTGTTCGGCGTCGAAGAACTTCCAGGCACCCGAATACACGCCCAACAAACCGAGAACGATGGCGATTAGTGGACCGTTGAAGAGAACCTTGGCCGACTTCAGGAATTGTCCCGTCAGGATCATCACGCCCACCACCCAAATCGCAAGATCGACCCCGAGGTTGTGGACAAAGAGAATGCCCAACACACGGTCTCCCGCCTGCTCGGTGACGAAGAGCGCAACAAGAACAGGAATCGCAGTGTAGCCAAAATTTTGCAATCCCCCGGCGAGGGTAAAACTCCGGCTGCCCGATCCCTTCTTCATTCCCAACAATCGGCTCACAGTCCAAGCGACCCCATACCCAAGCATGATGATACCAAAGCCCATGCCAATCCCCCATCCCACCACCGCCGGATCAAGTAGCAGCTCATTCCCCAAAACCTTGTCCAAAATCAAGCAGGGATAGAGAAAGTGAATGACGAGTCGGAGCAATCCACCATCGAGTTCGGGGGTCAGCACCTTGCATTTACGCAAGGCAACCCCCGCTCCCGTCAAGAGGTAGACCGGCAAGACAGCCTCCAAGACCGTGGCAAACGAAATCACGGCCCAAGCGACACTCTTTTCATAAAAAGAACAAGCCCCGTGATCGCCTTACGTCAGTTTCAAGATTCCCGAGGAGTCGCCAAACCGATCGGCCGGCACTCCCATCTCGTGGAGCATCTTGAGATAGAGATTGGTGATTGGCGTATCACCCGCCAGCTTTATGTCCTTGCCAGGAGTGAGAGCTCCACCACCTCCTCCAGCTAAAACAATGGGCAAGTTATGGTGAGCATGTCGGTTACCGTCTGCAATGGCACTCCCATAGAGAAACATCGAGTTATCCAAGATTGATTTCCCATCGACGTCTTTCTTACTGCGAGCCTTCTCCAAAAAGTATGCCAACTGCTCGGTGTAGAAGTAATCGATTTTCGCAATTTTCTCCAACTTCTCCGCCTTTCTTTGATGATGGGAAAGAGAGTGATGGCCCTCCGCAACTCCGATGTGATTGAAGTTGCGGTTGCTCCCCTCATGCGCCAGCGCAAAGGTAGCGACTCGCGTCGAGTCTGTCTCAAAAGCCAAGAGCATCATATCGAACATCAAGCGCAAGTGCTCGCGATAGCTCTCTGGCTTCGCGGACGGAATCTCTACTCCTTCGACATTTGGTAAACTCCATTTCTCCGATTGCTCAATGCGACGCTCAATCTCACGCACACTGGTGAGATACTCATCCAACTTCATTCGGTCCCCTTGTCCCAACTCTTTGTGCAGGGCTTTTGCATCCTCATTGACGAAGTCGAGAATAGAACGCTCGCTTGCCAAGCGACGGGCGCGACCTTCCTTCCGCTCCTTTGCAGAGCCCTTTCCAAAAAGACGTTCGAAGAGCAAACGTGGATTGGACTCGGGCGTCATCGGCAAGGTCTCCGAACGCCAAGAAAGATTATACTGATAAGCGCAGGAATAACCGGAATCACATGCACCGGATTTACGGACGCCATCGGTGGCCAATTCCAAAGAGCGAAAACGGGTTGTTTGGCCCAGACGTTCGGCCGCAAATTGGTCCACCGATTGCCCCAAGGCGATGTCTGCTCCGGCCGTTTTTTTAGGTCTGACTCCTGTTAGGAAAGCGGCGTTGCCGCGAGCATGATCACCTCCTCCATCACCTCCTGCGGTCGCTTTTTCGCATTCCAAGCCTTCGATGACTGAAAAATTTTCGCGCAAATTTTTCAAAGGAGCCAGAGTTTCGCCCGACTTCCACTTCTCCACATTGACACCGTTCGGAACGTAAAGATAAGCCATACGAAGCGGAGCACCACTGGCAGTCGTTGCCAACGCCTTACCCTGTAGGGCTGTAGCCATAAGGCTTCGCGATGATTCAAAGGCAGGCAAACTAACCGAGGCACCTAGTCCAATCAGAAAGCGTCGACGAGAAGTTGTTTCTCTCATAGGGACAGTCTACGGCACTCGATTGCACTTTCTACCGATTATTTTACGCCCCCGTTTGTTTGTGCAGACGCACATTACGATTCTGTCACGCCAATTTTATTGTAAAAGAAATGGCGTATGAAATTTCTGACATCGACCTTGGTTCTGACAAGCCTGCCACTGCTCCTCATAAGTTGCACTGCACCTCCTGCTCCAGGTGGTGGAACTGGTGCTGGCGGCACTTATCAGGATCCCAATAATCCCTACGCCGTCCCGGGCGTTTCGACACAAGGTGGAGGCTATGCTCCCACGGCACAGATACCTTCGCAAGTGCCCGCTTCTAACAGCGCGCCCTACCAGCCTATTCCGAGCACGCCTATCAACCCTCCTGCCGCACCCTACAATCCTCCACCTGCGCCCTCAGCCCCAGTGGCAAGTAGTGGTGGTGCCCACACTGTCTCCAGCGGAGACACTCTTTGGGGTCTCAGTCGCAAGTATGGTGTTAGCGTGGATGAAATCCGGCAAGCCAACGGCTTGACGAGTGACGTCATCGTCACCGGTCAGTCCTTGAGTATTCCCCGCTAGATTGCCCGCTGCAAAACGTCCCTGATTTTTTTAGCTACTAGACTCTTCGTTGCGACCTTTCCCATCTTGCTTACCAGTAAACCCGATTACTTAAGATACATTAAACTTGCCTTTTATCTTTCTCTCAGGCACTAATACAACCGCCCCCATCTAACATGAGTAAAAACACCGCCCCATCAGACCTCGAAGTGCAGGCCCTCTCTGTGCTCTGGAGCAACGGTCCCTCCACGGTAACTACTATTATCGAACTCTTCCCTGACGGCAAAGAACGCGCTTACACCACCATCCTCTCGGTGATGCAAAGCTTGGAGAAAAAGAAACTCGTTAAATCATCTCGAAGCGGTCGCGCCAACACCTACGCCGCAACGAAAGAACAAGTGGCTGTGATGGCTCCTCTGGTGCGCGAGCTTGTTCAGAATGCCTTCTCGGGCAGTGTCGGCGATGCCGCCAGCCTTATCCTTTCCACCGGAACACTCACTCCGGAAGAAAAAAGCGCCCTCGGGCGCGAACTCACAGCACATAAAGCTATGGCGAAAAAGAAAACAGCGAGAAAGAAAAAGGTAGCCAAGAAAGCAGCAAAAAAAGCTGCTTCCAGAAAGGTAGCCAAGAAGAAGGTGGCCAAGAAAGCAGCGAAAAAGGCTGTGAAGAAAAAGGTCGCGAAGAAAGCAGCAAAAAAGAAGGTAGCTAAGAAGAAAGTTGCCAAGAAAGCTGCGAAAAAGAAAGTAGCCAAAAAGGCCTCCAAGAAAAAAGCTGCCAAGAAAAAGGTAGCTAAGAAGAAGGTTGCCAAGAAAGCTGCGAAAAAGAAAACCGCTAAAAAGGCTGCCAAGAAAAAGGTAGCCAAGAAGAAAGTGGTTCGTCGCAAGAAGCGCTAGTCCTCTCCAAGATACGCGCGGAGCGGCTCCCGCTGAGCGTGTGTAGAGAGAGTTCGAACTTCTTTAACTTACTCAAAAGAGGGCGCTGGAAAGCGCCCTCTTCTGCTTTTATCGTGCTCAGTCCGCGCTAGAATGGGCGATGACGATTTTTCTCCCTTTTTCCGGTAAAAAATATCTTGCCACGAGGCCGAATTCGGACAATCTTCCCGCCCCGCCGAAGTGACCCGTTCGTCTAATGGTTAGGACTCCAGATTTTCATTCTGGCAATAGGGGTTCGATCCCCCTACGGGTTGCCACTCTTCCTTGAAGAGTGAGACGACTGTAAGCCGCAGAAATCTCTGCGGCTTTTTTATAACGTCGGAGCGCGGAGCACTAGCTCCGACAATTCTAGGGTCTACACCAAAGTTTGGGGACGAGGCATTTTTTGAGGTTTGAGAGGTTGATTAACCGCACTGGGCGATGACTCGCAATCGGTAGTTGTCTACCACTCAAACGGAGCTGGTGCTCCGTGCTCTCAGAAATGGAACTTAAAAACCCATTCAATGAGTCACTCAAGTGTTCGGGCTCTCACTTTTGGTTCTTCGCATTGACCGTTCAAATTCCAAAAGTCGCCGCGGAGCTTCTTCACCTTCCCAACGCGCAAGCGACCAGACTTGATTAGTCCTCGCATAGGAGGAGGGTTGTTTTAGAGTGCGGGGCACCCATGACACCCCTTACCTATCTTGCTGCCGTTCTTGCTCTGGGCATCCTCGCACAGTGGCTCGCTTGGCGCTTTCGTTTGCCGTCTATTCTATTGTTGCTCGCTTTTGGCTTCGGTCTTTCTGCAGTGACCGGCACGCGCATCGACGAGTTCATTGCCGAGCCAACCTTACTCGCGATCACGGGACTCTTCGTCGCGATCATTCTCTTCGAGGGCGGCCTCACTTTGAAATTTTCGGAGTTACGTGAGGCAGGAACTCCGGTGCGGCGACTTTGCACCCTCACGGTCCTCATCGCCGGAGTCCTCACCAGTATCGCCGCGAAGTATATTTTTGGTTGGACCTGGCCAGTTGCGTCCTTGCTCGGAGCCATTCTCGTGGTGACTGGTCCCACTGTGGTCGGTCCTCTTCTGCGTCTTATCAAACCGACTCGCAAGGTCGCTTCCATCGTCAAGTGGGAAGGCATCATAGTCGATCCCATCGGGGCCATCGCTGCCGTGCTGGTCTTTCAAGTTGCTATTGCTTCCGGAGTGCAAGATGCAATTGGAGACGTTCTAAAAGCGCTTTTGTTGACTCTAGCCGTTGGTTTTGGGTTAGCTTTCATGCTTGGGAAAATTATTGAGCAACTCTTAAAGCATCACCTCATCCCCGACTTTCTCGAATCGGTATTTTTGCTCGCAGTGGTGGCGGCATCCTTTGCTTTGTCCAATGCGATCCAAGCGGAATCCGGACTCTTGACCGTGACCTTGCTGGGCATTGCTCTTGCCAATCAAAAGAGCGTCTCGGTTAAACAAGTTCTCGAGTTCAAAGAGCATCTACGGGTGCTGATCATCTCACTGCTCTTCATTCTTCTATCCGGTCGCATCGACCTCGGTTCTCTGAAGTCTGCCCTCGGCCCCGGATTGATTTTCCTCGCCGTGCTCATCGTCGTTGTGCGTCCGGCTTCCGTTCTTCTGGCCAACATTGGTTCCAAGCAAACCAACTTTCGTGAGAACTTGTTTCTGGCTGGTCTGGCGCCTCGTGGAATTGTAGCCGCAGCGGTTGCTTCCATCTTCGCCCTCGAGTTTTCTCATGCCGCCCATGACAATAAGGTCAACCAATTGATTGCCTCGCAAGCGGAAGAGCTTGTCCCGGTCACCTTCATCGTCATTATCGGAACGGTTCTCATTTATGGTCTAATGGCAGTGCCTCTTGCCCGAGCGTTGGGGGTGGCGGCGAAGTCGACCCGGGGGGTTCTTTTTGCGGGAGCAGACAAATGGACCCGCATGTTGGCCAAGGCTCTCCATGATGACGGACATCCAGTCATGCTACTAGATACCAAGTATGAAAAAGTTGCTTCTGCCAAGATGGAAGGTCTCTCTGCAATCCGGGCCAATATCCTTTCCGAATTTGCGGAAGAAAATCTCGAGCTCACCGGTATCGGCCAGCTCATTGCCGCCACTCCTAACGACGAGATTAATACCATGGCGGCGCAGGAATTCGGCCATCTCTTTGGCAAAGCCAACTGCTGGCAACTGACTCCCTATGATAGCGACGGGCACCACTCCAAGGCTGTCGATCACCGTCAGCGTGCTCGTCTTTGTTTTTTGGATGGGCCCAAGTTTCGCGATTTGGAAGCTACTGCTTTGCGAGGAGCAGTCATGAAAAATACGCTTCTCACCGAGAAATTCACCCTTGCCGACTTCTTAGAAAAACATGGTCCATCGTCCCGCGTTCTATTCATGAACCATCCTGAGAAGGGACTGACTCCTGTCGCATCCGGAGCCGATCCAGCTACTCTGCCGATCGGTACTACCATTTATGCCTTAGTGCCGGAAGAACAAGCCCCACCCCGAAAGGTCGAAGCCGAACAACCCATGGGTCTCTAGGCTGGCGGCAGTGGGAGGCTCTTGAGTGCAAAAAGGCAGCCCGAAAAGCGCTTCGACATTTACCGAAAAAACGATAACTTCTCCCCATGGCAGAGGAAAACGCGCAAACACGTTGGCTCGCTGTTGCGAGGGCAACCGCGCGGCGTTTCAATTGGGCCTGGTTCTTGGAAAAGCTTTCCTTACCCCTTCTCCTTGCGGGTCTCGTAGGGGCTGCTCTGGTGATGTTGGCCCGGCGTGAGTGGACGGTCTTCCCTTGGGTCCCGTCCCTTGCCGTCGCAGGAGGGATGTTGGTTCTAGTCTCACTGATCGCGTGGTTCGTTGCCCGTCGTCACTTCACCTCCAAGGAGAAAGCACTTGTTCGTATCGAGTCCGCCATGGCTTTGAATAATTCGCTCACTGCAGCTCGTCAGGGAGTGGCCCCGTGGCCACAAGTTGCGGAGCAAACGAGCGATGGCACCAGTTGGAATTGGCCCCGTCTTCTCATCCCTCCCCTCGCGACCTTGCTTCTGCTCTCGGCCGCTTTTCTCCTCCCTATCTCAGCAAAGGACGATTCCAACGCTGTCCCGCCCGAGGAACCGGCCAATCGCCAGTCGCTGCAAGCCAGCATTGATGAACTCCGCAAGGACGAGGTGGTTGATGAAGAGTATCTCGACGAGATCGAAGAGAAGGTGGAAGAGCTCCGTCAGCAGCCGGAAGAGGAATGGTTCGACCATTCAGCCCTTGAGGCGACCGATAGTTTAAAGGAAGCGCACGAGCAGCAGCTCAAGGAATTGGAACGCGACCTCCGCAAGGCGGAACGTGCACTCAATGCCTTGCAAAATCACAGTGAGAATATGAACCCCGAGACGCGCGAGCGCCTCCTCGATGAGTTCGACCAGTCGCTGCAGAAGATGAATAACGGGGCCATGAAACCTAACAAGGAGCTCTTAGACCAGCTTGGCGACATCGACCCCCAACAGCTCGGCAACCTTTCTCAGGAACAAATGGATCAGCTGCGCGAAAATATGCGCCAGCAAGCCCAAAAGATGCAAGGCGCAGGTGGTGAAGGCCAGCCCAACGAGGGACAGGGCGAAGGTGAGGAGTGGCTCGACGAATTGATGGAAGAAGGAGGTCCGGGATGACAAGGCAACGGACAAGGCCCTGGTCAGGGTCAAGGAGAAGGCACACAGCCTGGACAGAATGGCCCTGGGCAGGGCGGTCTCAATCGCGGTCCTGGCACGGCTCCAGGTGTCTTGGGTGCCGAAGGCGAGCAATTAAAAACTGGCGACATGGAGGGTCTCGAGTCACGTGACCTTTCCAACACTCTCCCAGGAGACCTCCTCGAGCTGCAGGACGGTGAACACCGTATTGATAAAAGCGAAATCGGCATTCGAGAAGGCGGAGCGGTTGAGGATCTTGGTGAAGGAGGCGAACTAATCTGGAAAGTGGCTCCCGACCTCCATCCCGACGAAAAGAAAGCATTGCGCGAGTTCTTCAAATAGAAATTCCGTTGAGTGTTCGTCTTTTGCTGACTCAGCTCTTCGAAACGAGGTTGGATTTTCGATTCCGTTTGGCAGAAACTCCTCACGCGTGCTGACCACTACTTACCCCTTTCTGAAGTCTCTCCTCTTCACCCTTGATGCAGAGAAGGCTCACCATCTTTCCCTCTCATCCCTGCGGCTAGCCGAGCAGAGTAAAATACTGGCTGCCCTTGCTCCCAAGATGCCTCCAGCCAAGCCTGTCGAATGCATGGGACTGACGTTTCAGCACCCGGTCGGCCTCGCTGCCGGCCTCGACAAAGAGGGAAACACCATCGACGCCTTTGGCCGGCTGGGATTCTCCTTCATCGAAATTGGCACTATCACTCCCCGACCCCAGCCCGGAAACCCCAAGCCGCGTCTCTTTCGCCTGCCAGAGCATCAGGCACTGATTAATCGCATGGGTTTCAATAATCCGGGCATCGATGCTGGAGTCGCCAACGTCCGCAATCGGCAAAGCTACCAAGGGGTCGTTGGCTTCAATATTGGTAAGAACAAAATTACACCCAATGAGAAAGCGCTGGATGACTACTTAATCGCCTTTCGGTCTGCCTATCCGGTAGCCGACTACATTGCGGTCAACCTCTCCTCACCCAATACTCCTGGTCTTCGTGACCTACAAGCCGCTGAACCTACCGCACGTCTTTTGGCAGCCCTGCAAGAAGAGCGCGAGAAGCTGAAAGCGCAAACTGGGCGCCATGTCCCTATCGCTTTCAAGGTCGCGCCCGACTTACACCCAGACCACATCAGTGAACTTGCGGGTGTGTTTCAGCAAGGCGGACTTGATGCACTCATCGCCACCAATACCACGATTGAACGCAAAAAAGTGGAAGGTCATCCCCTCGCCAACGAGCAAGGCGGGCTCTCTGGTGCGCCCGAAACGCAACTTTCCACCAAAGTGATCGCCGCTTTCCATGCCGAACTCGGAGCGAAGGTCCCCATCATCGGAGTGGGTGGAATCATGACTGCCGAGGATGCTCTCGCCAAGCTGGCGGCTGGAGCGACTCTTCTGCAACTTTATACCGGCTTCATTTACAAGGGCCCGGGATTGATTCAAGAAATCTTGAATAAACTGACAACCGAAGCGGTTTCATAGCTCAGACAGTGGGCTAGATTTGAAATTGACGGCCTCCTGAAAATGATTAACCTATCTTAAGCAATTATGAAAAAGACAATTACGACCACTTTGGCTGCCCTCTCAGCTCTCGCCTTGAGCAACTGTGCCCCTCAGAACAACTTGCAGCGTGATGCAGCCGTTGGAGCTGCCGGTGGAGCACTTCTTGGTGGCATTATCGGAAACAATGTGGGCGACGGCAATGCGGCTCGTGGTGCTGCCATCGGAGGTCTTCTCGGTGGCGCAGGCGGAGCGGCGGTTGGAAATAACAAAGACCTCCAGCAAGGTCGCGGTTACACCGTCCAACAGCAGAACCAACAAGGTCAGCCTCAGCAAGTGTACCCTCAATACTAACTCCTCCCGACTCCTCTTAAATTTCAAAAAGGCCTCTCTCTAGGGGCCTTTTTTGTGGGCTTTCGTAACCTGCCTCTTGTCTCAGTCTTACCGACAGAACAACTCGAAACCTCTTCAGTCCACCTCTTCAGTCCACTCTCGCTTCCACGATCCGAAAGACCCCCTTCTCTTCTGTAATCGAGATTTCGAACTGGCTATCGCTTGCGATGATTGAAGTCAAAGTGAACTCGATTTCACCTCACCGTCTTCCGAATCTTCGGTCTAATTCGTTGGTCGAATAATGGATAAGAGTAGGACGTCCATCGGCGGTGCAGTATGGCAACTGGCAATCAAAGAGAGAGTCTAACAAGCCTTGGGCGGTGGCGACCTTTGCTCTTTCACCTTTCGCCCCTTCCCGGGCGAATTGAGCGGCAAAGATTTCAAAAGCGACCGCCCGGCCTCCACGGGTGCCTTCGCTTTCGACCAACTCATCCACTAGTCGTAACAGCAATTCCTCGACTTCCCCTTCTCCTAAAAAATCGGGCGCACTGCGCACCTGAATCGTGTTGCCGCCGAACTCATCCACATCCATCCCTGCTTCGGCGAAGTTTTCGCGATTGGCAAAGACTACTGCGGCATCTCTTGCATCCAGATGCAGCACAACTGGCACGAGTAACCCTTGTGAAAGGCTCTCTTGCTTGCGGCCTAACAAGCGCTCATAGACAATACGTTCTCGGGCATTGCGTGGATCGAGTAAGACCAGCCCCTCTTTGCCCTCTAAAATAATGAATCGCTCCTGCAAGCATCCCACCACTCGAAAGCTGGCAGCGCCTTCCTCCGGTTCTTTGCAAACGGCTTCGAGCTTCTCCTGTTGATTCAGCTCCAAGCCTTGTGTCGCCACAGGTTCTAATTCTTTGCGAGACCATTGCGGGGCTTCTGCCACGAGCTTTTGCAAGTCCTCCCGGGAAGGTAATGGAGGCAGTTTGGACGGGCTTGATGAAACTTTTCGAGCCGAAGGAGTCTGCACCGTTAATCCTGCCCCCTGCTCTTCGGACTCGATAGAAATCCCTACCCATTCGGCCTTAAGATCGACTTCTGATTCTTCACTGGGAAGACTCGCGTGGTCCTCTTGCCGTTCCCCTTTCAGTCCTGCCGATACGGCTTCCATCAGCAGCATTCGCACATCACTGGGACGGTGAAAGCGTACTTCCTTTTTGGCTGGATGCACGTTGACGTCCACCGAACCCGCTGGCAGTTCAAGCCACAGCCAAGCGACCGGACAAAGCCCCCGCCCCAATCGTTCGCCATAGGCGTCGGCCACAGCCTTCCAAATCACTCGATCGTCGACTGGACGACCGTTTAGGAACATCGCTTGTCCGCGTCTGGTCTTGCGCGCCCCCTCGGCAGGCAAGGCATAACCTGTCACCGTCATCCCACGCATTGTCCAAGCCACCTCCCGCATTGAGCGCATCAATTCACGTCCATCCAACTCACCGATCCTTACTCGTGCATCTTTGCTAGCCGGCACGTCGAAAACGGTGCGGCCATCCTTGCGAAAAACAAACCGCACTCCGGGTGAAGCCAAAGCATGCATCCGGACCTCATGTTCGACATGTCCGCCCTCGGTCAATTCAGTCCGAAGAAATTTTCGCCGAGCAGGCACATTGAAGAATAGGTCCTTCACCTCAACTTCCGTCCCCACCGCGCACCCAGCTTCCTTCACCTCCTCGACCGTTCCGCCTGTCACCGCTATTTCGCTACCAAAGTCCGCGCCTTTTTCCCGCGTCAACAATCGAAAGCGTGACACGCTCGCGATGCTTGGCACTGCTTCGCCACGGAATCCTAAAGTGCGAATCCCATCAAGGTCCTCAACCGCCCTTAATTTGCTGGTGGCGTGTCTCTCCAGACTCTTGACCGCATCCTCCCGCGACATCCCACAGCCATCGTCCCGCACCTTAATGAGAGCGATGCCTCCCTTTCGGACCTCAACCACGATCTCCCTCGCGCCGGCATCGAGCGCATTTTCCACCAACTCCTTGACCACGCTTGCCGGACGCTCGACGCCCTCACCGGCTGCCACTTGGCTCGCCAACGTTTCGGACATCACCTGCACCTTACCCATTTCGCCTTTAGGCTAGGCGAGCAATCCGGCAACAAAAGTCAAATATCTGACTCCGAACTCTCGTCCATCCGTGTCAACCAACTGGCCAGAAC